>CAZAVP010000005.1:0-139843 GCA_964488745.1 uncultured Chryseobacterium sp.
TCCACCGCTTAATAAAATTGTCTTTTCTAAAATTTAGACTTACCAAATTTTAAATACGTTTGCCCTGACTAAAATGGTTGACTACAAGCAATTGGTCAGCCATTTTTTATGTGGAGAAGTTTATTTTTAACTTAAAATTAATGAAATGAAAAATCAAAATAATTATATTTGCTCCCAATGAATAAATTAATTGCGCCCTTTTTACTTTTCCTTTTTATAGCCTGTAATGTGGGGGTAATCTACGGTATGTATAAAGTTGGAACGCAAATATCTTTATCACTTGTTGAAGAAGAAGAAACTCAAGTAAGCGTTCTAGAAGTTAAACACTACTTAAATAAGGAATCTCATACCTTTACTTTTTTATCTTCTCATGAAGAAAAATCTGCTTCTTGTTATTTTTCAAGAATTAAGTATTACGAGGATGTTTACCTCGCCTCTATTGAAACGCCTCCCGACTTTATGTGTTAATTGAAGTTCTTGTCATGTAGGACAAAAACAACTTGATTATTTAACACATATTTATTTTCAAATGAAAAATTTATTTTCAAATTGGAGGAGTGATGCTCCTGCCAGTTTGGTTGTTTTTTTAGTGGCTTTACCGCTCTGTCTCGGTATCGCCCTCGCATCAACAGGTGAAAGCCCTATTTTATTTTCTGGAATTATTGCTGGCGTTATCGGTGGAATTGTCGTGGGTTCATTTAGCGGCTCGCGCTTAGGGGTTTCTGGTCCTGCTGCCGGATTAATAACCATTGTTTTAGGCGCTTTAATTACCCTAGGCAGTTTTGAAGCTTTTTTAGTAGCGGTGATTTTAGCTGGTATTCTGCAAATAATTGCTGGTTTTTTAGGAGCTGGGGTAATCGGAAATTACTTCCCTTCATCAGTCATCAAAGGAATGTTAGCGGCCATTGGAATTACCTTGATCTTAAAGGAAATCCCCCATTTAGTAGGTTATGATAAAGATTTCATGGGGAATGAGAGCTTCAATTTAAATCAAAATTTCATAAATGAAACCGTTGCCATATTTGGAGCGACACATGGGGGGGCAATTATCATATCGATAATCTCTTTGGTTATTTTGATTCTTTTTGATCGGCCTTTTATGAAAAAAATTGCCCTTTTTAAATTCATCCCAGGAGCCTTATTTGTCGTTATTTTGGGTACTCTACTCAACCTAGTGTTCCATAAATTTCTTCCTCAACTCAACTTGGGCGGTGAACATTTGGTTAATTTACCCGTTACAACCTCTTTCGACGACTTTAAATCTCTTTTTGTATTTCCGGATTTTTCCGCATTAACAAATCCCAATGTATATGCCGTCGCATTTACAATTGCACTTGTTGCAAGTTTAGAGTCTTTGTTAAGTGTTGAAGCTACCGATAAATTAGACCCTGCAAAACAAGCAACACCCACCAATCAAGAACTGAAAGCACAGGGAATAGGCAATGTGATTTCTGGTTTATTAGGAGGATTACCAATCACCCAAGTAATCGTAAGAAGTTCTGCCAACATTAATGCAGGTGGTAAAAGTAAATTATCCACTATTTTACATGGCTTTTTACTTTTCTTAAGTGTTCTTTTGTTACCAACCTTGCTCAACATGATTCCGTATGCATCCTTAGCAGCCATCTTGATGATGGTAGGGTACAAACTTTCAAGCGCTTCACTCTACAAAAAAATGTATGATTTAGGATGGGATCAATTCCTCCCTTTCATCGCAACAATTGTAGGTGTTTTACTCACTGATCTCCTAAAAGGAATCGGTATCGGTTTGGTGTTTGCAATTTTCTTTATTCTTCGCAAAAACTACCGCAATAATTACCGAATTGAAGAAACAAAAGAAAATGGCAACCCACTGGTGACCATTAAATTGTCAGAGGAAGTGACTTTTCTTAACAAAGGAAGTATTCTGGAATCTTTGTATAATGTTCCGAAAAACACGCACCTCATTATCGACGGCTCAAACAGTAGGTCAATTGACTATGATGTGCTCGAAGTAATTCAAGAATTTCGATCCTTTACAGCCATTGAGCGAAACATTAAAATCACCACTTTTAGAATTCCAAAGGTGACCCTTATGGGGCATTAATTACAATGAATCAACTAATTAAAATTAAATATCATGGACATCTTTTATAATCAATTATTACGCAATAACATCAACTGGGCAAAGACACAATTAGAAATAGACCCAGATTTTTTCAACAAGTTATCTCACAGTCAAAAACCACCCGTTTTATGGATTGGTTGTGCAGATTCGCGAGTACCTGCAAATGAAATCATAGGTGCGAGATCTGGCGAAGTATTTGTTCATCGAAACATTGCTAACATGGTGATTCATACAGATATGAGCATGTTAAGTGTTCTCGATTATGCTGTAAATATTTTGAAGGTAAAACATGTCATTGTTTGCGGCCATTATGGATGTGGTGGAGTTAAAGCAGCAATGAACAATAAACCAGTTGGCTTAATTGATAATTGGATTCGACACATCAAAGATACGTATCGGTTTCACAAAGAAGAATTAGATGAAATTCAAAATGAAGATACTAGATTTGATCGTTTTGTAGAATTAAATGTTCAAGAACAAGTTCACGACTTAGCCAAAACCTCTATTATACAAAAGGCATGGGAAAACGATCAAGAAGTTCATTTGCACGGATGGGTTTACTCCATTCACGATGGAATTATTCGAGATCAAAAATGCAGCTTGAAAAACAATAATAGCTTGGATCAAGTGTATCAATTGGAGACCTCACATTAAGATAAGAAGGAAGCCAAATTGCGTAAATTTTTCTACTCTTTTTAGCTTCCTTCTATTTTACATTTTTTTTCAAAACTGAGTGATATAAATAGATTAACAAATATCTAACACGTAATTTTAACATTTGTTAACATTTCGAATCAAACAGTAAAAATCAATCTGCGTTAGCTTTGTAAAACCAATTTTAAAACAGATTATAATGAATAGGAATTTAAAAATAATAGGTTTAGGATTACTCGGTGGAATGCTTCCACTTGGATTAGCCATGGTGATGAACCCTTCAAATGTACAAACTAGTTCAAAGGATATTTTTGACGGTGCAAGAATTCAACACACAAGAGCAGTCAGTTTAAATACAAATGAATCATTACCCGATTTCGTTAGCGCATCAGAAAACACCATAAACTCCGTTGTACACGTAACAACTAAAGTCGTTAGAACAACCATTCAAAGAGATCCATTTTATGAGTTCTTCTATGGCCCAGGAACTGGGAATAAAGAATTTAAACAATACGGTTCAGGTTCGGGTTCGGGTGTAATTATTTCATCCGAAGGCTACATCGTTACCAACAATCACGTAATTGATGGCGCAAGTGAAATTGAAATTATTTTAAATAATAATTCCAAGTATTCAGCAAAAGTAATTGGTGCTGATCCATCTACAGATTTAGCGGTATTGAAAATTGATGCAAAAGGACTCGTTCCTATTGCTTTAGGAAATAGCGACGATCTTCGCATTGGTGAATGGGTGCTTGCTGTTGGAAATCCATTCAATTTAACTTCAACAGTAACTGCTGGGATTGTAAGTGCTAAAGCTCGAAACATCAATATTTTGAATAACAGGAACGCTCAAAACAATGTTCCCATTGAATCTTTTATTCAAACAGATGCTGCAGTGAATCCCGGTAACAGTGGCGGCGCTTTAGTGAACACCAAGGGCGAATTGGTTGGGATTAACACGGCAATTGCATCTCAAACAGGAAGTTACACTGGTTATTCATTTGCGATCCCTGTGAATTTAGTTCAAAAAGTCATGCTCGATCTCATCGATTTTGGTTTAGTTCAAAGAGGTTACTTAGGAGTTCAGATTGCAGATATCACGCAAGAACTAAAAGAAGATAAAAACTTAAAATCTTTCAAAGGTGTTTACGTAGCCAAAGTCATGGATGACGGCGCTGCAGAAAAAGCAGGAATGAAAGAAGGAGATATCATCTTGAAAGTTGGAGCCAAAGAAGTTTCTTCTGTTGCATCCCTTCAAGAAGAAATTGGAAAAAGAAGACCCGGTGATAAAGTCCCTGTAACAGTAATTACCACCAAAGGAACCGAGGTGGTTCGTGAAATTGTTTTGCGAAACAGCGAAGGAAAAACCAGTTTGATTGACAAGGCAGTTATTTCCAAAAACACCGCATTAGGAGCTACTTTCGAAGAACTAACAAGCAAAGAGAAAAAAGACCTGAATACTTCCAGTGGTGTGAAAATTAAAAACATCAACCCAGGTAAACTAAAGTCTCTTGGCCTAGAGGAAGGAATGATCATTACCAAATTAAATCATCAACCAATAACCTCCGTAGAACAATTAACGACGGAATTAAACAAAGGAGGCAAAGGTGTTTTATTGGAGATTATGTCCAAGTCTGGTAAAAAAGATTATATCGGTTTCGGATTGTAACGATCTGATAACAAAAAGACAAACAACACCTTAAAAATAAACAATTGTGCCCAAAAGAAATTTAACATCTTTTGGGCACAATTTTTGTAAGATGTTGGTTTCCAAAAATAAAGAAAAATAAATTTGAAAGTCTGTTAAAAGGGTTGTATCTTCGCAGTCAATTTCAGGTTATAATCTAAAAGAAGAGTTAGTTAAAATGAGACAACTTAAGATTACAAAATCGATTACCAATCGAGAATCCCAGTCCCTTGACAAGTATTTGCAAGACATTGGAAAAGAAGAATTAATCACTGCTGAAGAAGAAGTAGATTTAGCACGTAAAATTAAACAAGGCGATCAACGAGCTTTGGAAAAATTGACTCGTGCCAACCTTCGTTTCGTCGTGTCTGTAGCAAAACAATACCAAAATCAAGGACTTACACTTCCAGACTTAATCAATGAAGGAAATTTGGGGTTAATAAAGGCTGCTCAGAAATTTGATGAAACCCGAGGATTTAAATTCATTTCTTATGCTGTTTGGTGGATTCGCCAATCCATTCTGCAAGCTTTGGCAGAACAAGCTCGCATTGTTCGTTTACCATTAAACCAAGTTGGTTCTTTAAATAAAATCAACAAAGCATTCTCTAAATTAGAGCAAGAATACGAAAGACCGCCTTCAGCAGAAGAATTAGCAGAAGCCTTGGAAGTGCCTGAAGATAAAATTAAAGAAAGTTTAAACGTTTCAGGTCGCCACGTATCAATGGACGCTCCCCTATCTTCTTCAGAAGATGGCGGAACTTTGATGGACGTGATGGCAAACTCTGATTCTCCCAAAGCAGATCACGCTTTAATGGCGGAATCACTTCAAAAAGAAATCGAGCGCTCCTTGAGCACATTGACAGATAAAGAAAGAGAAATCATTCGTTTATTCTTTGGAATCGGCATGAATCATGGATTGACTTTGGAAGAAATCGGATCCAAATTCAACCTTACTCGGGAACGGGTAAGACAAATTAAGGAGAAAGCCATTCGCCGATTGCGACACACTTCGAGAAACAAACTCTTAAAATCTTATTTAGGATAATTTAAAAACGGCTGTTCACATCATGTGGGCAGCCGTTTTGGCTTATTATATTTTTTATTTAACACATCTCAAATCACACAAAGAATGGAATCTATTGCAGGTTATGAAAAAGAGCTAAATGCACACGTAAAAAGAGAACGTGCAGCGGTATTGTTAGCAAGTAAAACTGGTGAATTACTTTACGACAAAGGAATTGAATTGGTATTGTTCAGAAACCACTTGTTGGATGTAACAAGTTCTGAAATTTTAAACTTTCATGAATACGCTCGTAAAGTTGTTAACAGACCAGTTGATGTTTTCACCACTTCTGAATTGGCTGAAGAAATTTACAAAATGGAATTAGCTCCTGCTAAGATTGACATTGGTAAACTAGCCAGTGAATGGATTTCAGAGCAAACCAAATATGACTCAAAAGCAGCGTTTCTTACCGATAAGTTAAAAGGGTTTACATCTTCTTCTAACGGATCTATTGAACCTCGAGATGTGGTTCTATATGGTTTTGGTAGAATTGGACGTTTAGCAGCTAGAGAATTAATCAAACAAGCTGGTAAAGGTCAACAATTGCGCTTGCGTGCCATCGTAACTCGTGGTGCTTCCGACAACGACATCATCAAAAGAGCTTCTTTATTAAGAAATGATTCTGTTCACGGTGCTTTCAAAGGATCGGTTCAAGAAGATTTGGAAAACAAGACAATCAGCATCAACGGACAAATCGTGCAAATGATTAGCGCTTCTAATCCAGAAGACATTGACTATACAGCTTATGGAATCAACAACGCATTAATTATTGATAACACAGGTGTTTATACGGATCGTGAGGCATTAAGCAGACATTTGAAATCCAAAGGTGCCTCCAAAGTAATCTTAACTGCACCAGGAAAAGAAATTCCAAACATCGTTTACGGAATTAACCAAGGTGAATTGGACCTAGACCAAGAAAATATCTTTTCGGCTGCTTCTTGTACGACCAATGCAATCTCACCCATTTTAAAAGTAATCAACGACCAGTTTGGAATTGTAAAAGGTCACATTGAAACGGTTCACGCATATACCAATGATCAAAACTTATTGGACAACATGCACAACAAACCAAGGAGAGGTCGCTCTGCAGCAATCAACATGGTAATTACTTCTACAGGTGCAGGAAGTGCCGTAACCAAAGTTATTCCTGAGCTTAAAGATAAATTGACTGCCAATGCAGTTCGTGTTCCTACTCCAAATGGCTCACTTGCCATTTTAAGTTTGAATACCCATAAAGGAACTGACGTTGCAGCGGTCAATGCAGCCATCAAGGGCGCAGCTTTGAATGGAGATTTAGTTAATCAAATTTTCTATTCTTTTGACCCTGAATTAGTATCGAGCGATATCATTGGAAATACATGCTGTTCCGTGTATGATTCACACGCCACAATTGTTTCCAAAGATGGAGAAAACATCATTTTGTATGTTTGGTATGACAATGAATTCGGATACACAAAACAAGTAATTCGTTTGGCAAAACATGTTTCTAAAGTAAGAAGAGCAATTTATTACTAAAACATAAAATTTACCAAAAAACTTTAAACTAAAGGATGAAATTCACGTTTCATCCTTTTTTATTTTCACACGGGAAGTCATTCTCTCAATTAGGACATGAAAGTCTCATTAAGATTGCTCTCATATCAGTCATATATTGTATATTTGCAAAAAAAACACAAAGCAAAGAGAGCATGGCAATCATAATAACCGACGAGTGCATCAATTGTGGTGCATGTGAACCTGAATGTCCGAACAACGCAATTTATGAAGGTGGTGCCGAGTGGCATTACTCAGATGGAACATCCTTAACAGGAATGATTACAACCTTAAATGGAGAAGAATTGGATGCGCAAGATGCATTTGAACCCGTTGACATGGATGTCTATTACATCGTTCCTGATAAATGTACAGAATGTGTTGGTTTTCATGATGAACCTCAATGCGCTGCTGTTTGTCCAGTAGATTGCTGTGTAGACGATGAAAATCATCGCGAAACAGAAGACGAATTATTGGCGAAGAAGGATTTTATGCACAACCAATAAATTCGAGCTGACTTACCAAAATAGTTTCAAAAGAAGTAACAATTCAGCCATTTAAGCGTTCTTAGATTATGAAATGGAACTCATTCTTTTTATTCTTGTTTTTACGCACTTCTTTTCTCTTTTCACAAGACTTATCAAGTCATGAAAATCAACTTCTTAATTTATTAGAAGCTGTAAGAAATGCAAAAACAGACAGCGAAAAACAAGAAGCAAATGCTTTGTTTAAAAACAGCTTGCATCAAGTGATTCAGCTTCCTGGTGCAATGGAGTATCCCTTCTCCCAACTAAAATCAATTGGAACAGTTAAAAGTCCGGATAATTATTTTCGCTTTTTTAATTGGAATGTTGAACAAGAAGATTTGACACAAAAGTATTATTGCTTTATTCTTCGATACGACGAAAAGAAAAAGATAAACACGGTCATTGAACTAATTGATAACTCACTGATGTTACCTCCAGAGCCAGATGACTACCTCGATGAGAACAATTGGTATGGAGCGCTTTACTATAAAATAATCCCTACTAAAAGATCGGGAAAAACCATTTATACGCTTCTTGGATACGATGCTCACAACTCCATGAGTCATAAAAAACTCATCGATGTTATTTCATTTACTACTTCTCATGTTCGTTTGGGAAGCCCTATTTTCAGATACAAAGACAAAACCTACAAACGCCTGTTTTTTGAACATTCAAAAAAAACAGTTATGTCTTTGAACTACAACGAAGAAAGAGAAAGAATTATCTTTGATCATCTATCACCTGAATCTCCAACGATGGAAGGATTTAGAGAGTTTTACGTTCCAGACATGTCTTATGACGCTTTCAGAATGGAAGGCAATCGTTGGGTACTTGAAGAAGACATTGTTGCACTTAATAAAAAGTCGAACGATACCAAAACAGTGACTGTTTACGATCTGGAT
Source organism: uncultured Chryseobacterium sp. (assembly GCA_964488745.1). Lineage (GTDB taxonomy): Bacteria > Bacteroidota > Bacteroidia > Flavobacteriales_D > Crocinitomicaceae > JAQVCM01. The sequence goes on from CAZAVP010000005.1 coordinate 8,477, forward strand.
AAAGAGGGAAACATGGTTGAGACACAAAAGAAAAGCAAGTGGATTGATCCTACAAACACCAAAGCGCCTGGCGGTCAAAATGTCCACACTCCTGCCCTTCCTGACGACGTAGTTGTAGGGAAAAAGCAAAAACAAAAGAAACACAGAGAAAAGGATAGAGACGATTTTCCGCAAGCAAAGAAAAAGAAAAAACAGGTTTCTGGCATTGGAAGTGTGCCAACGAAAAGAAAATGATTTTTTTGTGCGTGAATGATTTTCTTTTTTTTGGTAAACCAATCATTACAATAGAACTAACATCTTCTTATTTTATTTTTTTGAAAATATTTGAGAAAACTGTTAATAAATATGTCTCAAGGAACTTACAGATGCCAATTAGATAATGTATCTTTATGATCTAAAAAATGAAGAATGGGTAAAATAATCGCCATAGCAAATCAAAAAGGTGGAGTTGGCAAAACTACTACAGCTATCAATTTAAGTGGATGCTTTGGAGTGCTTGAATACAAGACGTTAATTGTTGATGCAGATCCTCAAGCAAATGCAACTTCTGGGGTTGGTTTAGATCCCAAAAGCTCAAACAACATCTATGATTGCTTGGTGAATGATGTTCATCCCTCAGAACTTATTATTCAAACTTCTAATCCTAATTTGGACATATTGCCTTCTCACATCGATTTAGTTGGTGCTGAGTTGGAAATGATCAACATGGAAAATCGAGAGTTCAGGTTAAAACAAGCATTGGATAAAATCAAAGATCAATACGATTTTATCATCATCGATTGTTCTCCCTCTTTAGGATTAATTACTGTCAACTCATTAACAGCAGCTGATTCAGTTTTGATCCCCGTTCAATGTGAGTATTTTGCCTTGGAAGGGTTGGGTAAATTATTAAACACCATCAAAATTATTCAAGGTAGGCTAAACACGAATTTGGAAATTGAAGGAATTGTCTTAACCATGTATGATACGCGACTTAGACTTGCTAATCAGGTAGTGGATGAAGTGAAAACGCATTTTCAAGAATTGGTTTTTGACACCGTAATACATCGAAACACCAAATTGGGTGAAGCTCCAAGTTTCGGTGAAACCATCGTTATGCACGATGCGGCGAGCAAAGGTTCAATCAATTATTTAAATTTTGCACGGGAAATTCTTCAGAAGAACAACTTGACTAAAATTGCTAACGACGATAAAAAAATAAAATTAGATGAGCTCTAATGCAAAAAAACGCGGAGCGCTTGGGAAAGGCCTGAGTGCACTTTTGGAAAATGCCGCAACTGATATTACATCCAAATCTTCTGATGGCATTTTAGTTGGAAGTATTTCAATGATTTCCATCGATCAGATTGAGGCAAATCCGTTCAATCCTCGAACTCATTTTGAAGAGGAAGCTTTGAAAGAATTGAGTGAATCCATTGCAACGCACGGGATTATTCAACCTTTAACAGTTCGAAAATTAGGACGTGATAAATTTCAGTTGATTTCTGGAGAACGTAGATTTCGCGCTTCCCAATTGGCTGGTTTAACTGAAGTTCCAGCTTACGTACGGGTTGCAAACGACCAATCCATGTTGGAAATGGCTTTGGTGGAAAACATTCAAAGAGAAGATTTAAATGCCATTGAAGTAGCCTTGTCTTACCAACTTTTAATTGACGAGTGTAGCTTGACGCAAGAACAAATGAGTCAAAAGATTTCAAAAAGTAGGTCGAGCATCACCAATCACTTAAGGTTGTTGAAACTTCCAGCTGAGATTCAGTTAGGCGTTCGAGATAACCTCATTTCAATGGGACATGCACGTGCGCTAGTATCTGCAGGCAATGAAACCTTTCAAAACCAATTGTATCAAGAAATATTAGAAAATCAATTATCCGTAAGAGAATTGGAGACTTTAATTCGTTCTGGAGAATTAAGAACTGATATTTCAAAAATCAAAAAAACACCAAAAGAAACAGCTGAAATCAATGAACTTCAAAATTCATTTGCGTATCATCTCGGAGATAAAATTTCTTCCAAAGTAGAAATTAAAAAAAGCAATACTGGAAATGGAAAAATTATCATCAACTTTAATTCAGAAGTAGATTTAAATCGAATTATTGAAATATTAAATAAATGAAGTTGTTAATTACTTTGTTTTTCTCTTTACTGCTTTGCCTCTTTTCCAACGCTCAATCCCCCAGTGACTCCACAAAATCGGTCAATTTAGATACGGTTCATTCTGTTAAACTGGCAACGCTTTTTTCTGCTGTTGTGCCTGGTGCTGGACAAGTTTACAATCATTTGGCTATGCCAAAAGGAAAAAAAAGGGCGTTTTGGAAAGTTCCACTCATCTATGCTGGATTGGGACTTACAGGATATTTCATGATTCAAAACAACGCCAATCAAAAATCACTTAAAACAGAGTATCTTCAAAGAGAAAGTACCAATTTTACACAAACATTTAATCCCCAATGGGAACAATACGATCAACAAGGAGTCGTTCAATTATATGAACAACATTTGAATCGAAGGGATTTATTTATTCTGGGGTTCGGTATTGTTTATCTTTTACAGGTGGCAGATGCAGCAGTTGAAGCACATTTTGTGCGTTTTGATATCTCAGAAGATCTGAGTTTACGGATTTCTCCAACCATGCTCACCAATCAAACCGCAGGTTTGAGACTTTCATTTAATTTTAAATGATTTGAAGGATTGTCCACTTAGTTTTATATTTTTGTCAAGGTAAATTACGTTATGAATATAGGTTTAATCGGTTATGGGAAAATGGGAAAAGCAATTGAAGAAGTTGCTTTAGAACGAGGGCACCAAATTGTTTTTAAGGCTGACTCTACCTCTCCCATTTCTGCTGAAATAATTGCTACTGCTGATGTGGCAATTGAATTTTCTATTCCAGAATTAGCAGTCAAACACATTCACTTGGCTGCTGACACCAATACCCCAATCGTAGTAGGGACCACTGGGTGGAACTCAGAACTAAAGGAAGTAGAAACATATCTGTCCGCTAAATCAGGTTCCTTAATTCACGCAAGTAATTTCAGCATTGGAGTCAATATCTTTTTTGAGATCAACAAAAAATTGGCAAAACTTCTTTCAGAACACCCTGAATATCAAGCAAACATTACCGAAATACATCATTTGCAAAAACTAGACGCTCCCAGTGGAACTGCAATCAGTTTGGCAAACGAAATTCTGAACAACAACGACTCTTATCTTTCATGGGTAGCTGGAGAAGGTACTCCACCGCATGTGAACAACAACCAATTAGGTGTAACGGCCATTCGATTACCTGGAGTTCCTGGAACCCACACGGTAAAATACGAGTCTGAAATTGACACCATTTCAATTACCCACGAAGCACACAACCGCAAAGGATTTGCATTAGGCGCTGTAATTGCAGCTGAATGGATATTAAACAAACAAGGCGTTTTCACCATGGAAGATGTCCTCAATAACTAGAAACTATGAATGCATTGTATTTTTATCTTTTTATTCTCGTTCATCCTTACCTTGCGCTTTGGTGGACCAGTTTTGAAAAAGCAGGACGTAAACCTTGGGAAGCATTAATTCCAGGTTATAATTATTATGTCGCATTTAAAATTGGAACAAAAAAACCGTGGTGGTCTTTGCTCTTGATTTTTCCAGGAGTTCATATCATCATGTGGTCTGTCGTCAACTTGAGTTACATCCGAAGATTTGGAATGTTCTCTTGGCATGAAACTTTGCAAGGGATTTTCTTCCCATATATTTTGATGGCGAAGTTAAAAAACAAAGAATTTGTTCCATTCACCAATTGGGCAAATCCTAAAGAAGTTCACGAAAGAGCCATTGGCGATCACATTGTATTGTTTTTAAGTTTTCCAGTTGTTGGTCACGTCATCGCTACAATTCTCGGTTTTTTCAGTTCAGATAAAGCAGGCAAGAAAACCAAAATTAAAGAGTGGGGAGATTCAATTCTATTCGCATTAATAGCTGCAGGAATAATCCGAACCTACGTTTTTGAGCCTTTTAAAATTCCAACTGGTTCGATGGAAAAAACCTTGCTTGTGGGAGATTTTTTGTTTGTTAATAAATTGGCATACGGCCCCAAAGTACCGGTTACGCCACTCTCCTTTCCATTGGTTCACAATTTCATTCCCTACATCAACGTCAAATCGTATTCAACGATTGAAACTTTAAATTATACCCGATTAATTGGAACAGCTAAAGTTGAAAGAAACGATGTAGTCGTTTTTAATTATCCTTCTGGAGATACTTCAGTTTACGATCCACGCATGCCGTTTGGTTTGATGGGACACGATTATTATGGGATTCTGAACAATGAAGCGTTCCGTCTTTGGTATGAAAGCAAAGACATTCAGGCAAGACAAAATTCCAAATCTCAAGAAGAATACGACGCAGCAAGATTTGATATTTACAACAAGCAAATAGCAGAATTCATCACCGATTTAGAAAAATGGAAATCCAAGGCACGTTATTCTTTAGCGGTTGAAAAAGTAGCAATGGACAACGGACAATTGATCCGCCATTACGGTTTAATATACAGACCTGTTGACAAGAGAGAGAATTACATCAAGCGTTGCGTGGCAATTCCAGGAGACGAAATTGAAATCGTCAATTCTATTTTGTATGTAAACGGTAAAAAAGCATTCGTTTCCCCAACTCAAAATTTGCGTTATATCGTAGAAAACGTAGTTGGATTAAATAATAACTTACCTGACAAAACTTTCCAAAATCAAATGTATGAAACCTATCAATTGGAAAAAGACAGGGATTACGGGGATTATGGTTATGGTGATTTTAGAATGAATTTGACAGCCGAACAAGTAACTCGCTTGCGCCGTGACTTTCCAAAAGCAAAATTTGTTTTAGAAATCAACCCGAGGTACGACCAAGAAATTGGAAAAGACTCTTTCGCCAAATACGGCTATACTCCTTCTGAAATGTTTCAGAATTTGCAAACGTTTCCAAAAGACATTTATCACGGAAATAATCCAACTAATTTTGAAAAAATAACCATCCCTGCTAAAGGAGCGACCGTTCAACTCAATAAATCCAACATTGCATTGTATAGAAGAATTATTACCGCCTACGAAGGACATACTTTGCTTGAAAAAGGAGACGATATTTTTATTGACGGGAAAAAAGCTACCAGTTACACTTTTGCCATGAATTATTATTGGATGATGGGAGATAATCGATACAATTCAGCGGATTCAAGAGTTTGGGGATTTGTTCCAGAAGATCATATCGTTGGAAAAGCATCCATTGTTTGGTTCTCCAACAGTGGAATTGAAGACATTGGCGTTCGTTGGGAAAGGGTGTTTAAATTTATCAAATAATGTCAGCCGTTTTTCCGATTGCCTATTTCGGATCGATTTCATATTATCAAAAAATGATTCAGGCAAAGACTGTTTCTCTTGAATTGTTTGAACATTATCCAAAACAAACGTTGCGAAACCGGGTTTCTATTTTGACTGTTTCTGGAGTTCAGAATTTGAGCATTCCCGTTCGAAAACCCAATGGGAACAAAACCTTGACCAAAGACATTGAAATCTCAAATGAAGAAAATTGGAGGAAAATTCATTGGAAAGCAATAGAAAGTGCTTATTCTTCTTCGCCCTATTTTGAGCATTACGGATCGGAAGTGAAAGCATTGATTGACTGCACCGAAACGAATTTGTATCAGTTCAACCTGAAAATTCACCAGCGCATTGTGTCGTGGCTTCAACTTCCAATTAACGTTGACATTACCAATTCCTACAACCTGAATTTGCTGAATGAATTTGATTTCAGAATGAAGTTTATTACCCGAAAAGAAAAAGTCGAATATCAATACCAGCAAGTATTTTTACCAATTGAAAAATTTGAAGGAGATTTGTCCCTACTCGATGCCATTTTTAATTTGGGACCAATGACTCGAAAAATTCTAATGACCGAATGAAATAATTATATTTGTTTAAAATAAATCGCATGCAAGTAGTTCTTACAAAAACACAAATAGATCAAAAGATAATGCGCATGGCGCACCAAATTCTTGAAAATGCCTTCGAAGAAAAAGTGATCTACTTGGCAGGAATTTGTGGTAACGGAATCCGAATCGCTCGAGAGCTGGAACGAATTTTACCAGATTACACCAACATTGAAATTCAAGTATTCGAGATTACCTTAAACAAAGAAAATCCATTGAGTACTGAAATCCACGTCGATTTCGATACCAGCAAATTGAAAAACGGATTCATTGTGTTGATTGATGATGTCTTAAATTCTGGAAAAACCATGCAATATGCACTCATTAAATTACTTGAACAACCTGTGAAAGCTATTAAAACGCTCGCATTGGTTGACAGAAGACACCACCGCTACCCGATCAAATGTGATTTTGTTGGGATTTTACTTTCTACTACATTAAAAGAACGTGTAGAAATTGATTTTGACCAAGAAGATTACACCGCTTATTTGGTTTAATACTGATTCACAAATTCATCAACCATGAAAAAAGTCACAGAATCAAACAGCAATCACCAAAATCTGGAAAAAATGTCCACGTTGGAATTGTTAACCAACATCAATCTGGAGGATCAAACGGTAGCTTTAGCGGTTTCAAAAATTATTCCTTCCATTGAAAAGTTGGTAGATGCAGCATTTGAATGCATAAATAACGGCGGGCGTATTTTTTACATGGGCGCAGGAACCAGTGGTAGATTGGGTATTTTAGATGCCAGTGAATGTCCGCCAACCTTTGGCGTATCTCCCGACTTGGTCATTGGATTGATTGCAGGAGGAGACAAAGCAATCAGGAAAGCGGTTGAATTTGCAGAAGATGACAGAGAACAAGGTTGGAAAGATTTACGTGCATATCAAATCGATAAAAACGATGTAGTGATTGGTATTGCGGCTTCGGGCACAACACCTTATGTACTTGGTGCCATCCAAAAAGCCAATAAACAAGGCATTTTAACAGCGGGAATTTCATGTAATCCAAACAGTCCTTTGTCAGAATTGGTCCAACATTCACTCGTTGCTGAAGTAGGCCCTGAATTTGTAACCGGAAGTACCCGAATGAAATCTGGAACAGCACAAAAATTAATCCTCAACATGATTTCCACTTCCTTGATGATCAAATTGGGTCGCGTACAAGGAAATAAAATGGTGGACATGCAATTAAGCAATCATAAACTTGTCGAACGCGGAGCTAAAATGATTCAAAATCAGATAAATATAGATTTAGATTCGGCAAAAAACTTGCTTTTAAAAGAAGGAAGCGTTCGCAAAGCGATTGAAGCTTACCGTTTGAAAAATGAATAAATTATCGCAAAATCACCCCCCATTGGTCTTCTTTCAAAAGATTACCAATTCCCCCAAGCTAATGAATTACCAGTGAGTGAAGGGTGAACTAAAAATCGATTTATAACACATGAATTCGAGCCTTATCAACAGGGCAAACGCATTTAACTTCAAAATTGGTTTATGTCATGGTTTTTAAACAAAAACGCATGCCACAAACAACTCATCTCAGTTTGCAATCAAGCGGTGGATGAATCCACCGCTTAATAAAATTGTCTTTTCTAAAATTTAGACTTACAAAATTTTAAATGCGTTTGCCCTGGCCTTATCAATCTCCAAGGATGGGTTGATTATTTCTCCACCAAAATCTTCCGAACCAACCCTTGATTTTCGCCTTCTATTTTTAGTAAATAAATCCCACTACTTAACAACGACAAATTCAACGAGGTCTGAACCACATCTGCCTGCTGAATCCAGATTTTTCCCGTCAAATCACAAAGGGTTATTTGACTCGCTGCATTCAATTCCACATTCAAAAATTGTTTCGTAGGATTTGGAAAAATACGAGCGGTTAATTCATTTGAAAATACATTCAATGGTTTTTGATGAATCACACCAAGGGCATCTAAATCAAAACCACTTGAATTAAAAGGGGTTGGATAAAGTTCATTGATCATGTTGCCATAACTGTCAGTTGTTCCAACCAAGGGATCAATCGAACCGACTACATCGATGATGCGCACATGCGTGATGTTTTGAAGGTCTAAGTTTGGATCTGTTGGTAATTCACTCAAATCAAAAGGTGTTCCGAAGCCTGCCTTGTATTTTCCGGCTAGGTTGTGAATGTAACGGCAGTCAACCTGCCCAAAACCGCCAATCTGAGTACTGTATTGCGTTTCAGAATGAGCAGGAAAGCGTACAAAATAAGTTCCATTTGAACTCACTTCCACCAATGCCAATTCTAAATAATCATCAGTTACCCCATTTTCAAAAACAACAAAATCATAACCTGGGCCATCGATAATCGGCTGGTTAAACGTTAGCGTTGCTTTGCCTCCATCCCCCAAACTTACTACATCTCCATAATCCCCTTGCGCTTGATTTAAAGCGTATTCAGGAATACCAAAAGTGGCTCGATTGCTCTGATTGTAAGTCACATTCGTATCTCCAGCATCCACAAATCCCCTTTCAACCACAACGCCAGTTGCCCAGGCAATTAGCACCGAACTGTCTTTGTGAATTGCTGTTGTACCAACTTGACCTGCTGGCGGTGCGTATGATTGAGCAAATGCATTTGTTGCTCCGAAAATCAAACAAAATAATAATTTTTTGATCATAGTATTAAAATTGAATTGGGATTGAGTCCCACGTGATAACTGGTTAATAAAGTTCCTGAAGCACTATAAATATGAACATAACCTGTATTGGTATAAGCTTTTGCATCCATGACATATATTTTGTTTTGACTTGGAATGTACTGCACATTGTATAACGTATGAACTTGATTTACACCCATGAAATTGGCATTTACGACCTCATTGGATGCAGGATCAAACAAGGCAATTTTCTGACTTTCTGAACCACTACTCATGGTTGTTAAAAGCAATTGATTTCCAAATTTAGCAATATGTGTAGGTCCAAAACCATACACTTGATCTCTCGTCAGTGTTGTCGAAGAAATGCGCACCATGCGGGCTGGAACAGAACCGTATTTTCCACGGGTAACGACATATACATTGCCACCTTCAGCTGCTTGAATAGAGCCTGGATTTACTCCAACAACGATCTTTTTTATTTCAGCCTGCGTGTTTAAATCAATTACCGAAACGGTAGAATCCATGACAGGTGAATTCAAACCACCCGTGTTGGAGACAAACAAATGGTTTCCTGAAATGGTCAAGTTGTCGGGGTTTGAGCCAACTGGAATCCGTTGCGTAATTTCCAAGGATGCTGTATCTAAAACATCTACAAAACCATCAAAACAAGAAATGTAGGCACGACCTTGGTGAAAATCGATCGATCTGGGTTGTTTTCCAACCGAACCGTTGTTCATTACCACTTGTTTAATGGATTCACCCGTGTTTGCATCCAAAATTTCAATTGTACTGGAAACATTCACCACAATGTAAATTTTTCCGCCATAGCGCTTTAAATCGTTTCCCGTATCACCCAGAAATCGACCTGTTTTTTTAGTGAAAAATTCATTGTCAACTGTGCCATCTGAGAAATTGACCCATGATAAACTGGCGTTGTTTAACTGAAACAAACCTTCATTTAAAACCAACATGCCATTGGTCAAAGTTGCTGGTAAATCATCTTCCATTTTTGGATCTTTTTTGCATGAGCTGGCAAATAAGATAAACAGTGAAATGAAAAAGTATTTAATTAAATTCATAATTCAAAGAGATTAAATAATTTGTACCGGGCATAACATAATAGCGAACAAAAGCATAGGTTTCATTGCTGAGATTTTTAACGGTCAAAGTCAGCCGTAATTTTTGTTGATTTTTCAATGTCCATTGGTAAAAAACCGAAGCATCGTGAACCATGAATCCATCAATTTGATTGGAAGCAATGTTTTCATTCAATGCAAATCGTTCTGATGTAATGATTGCTGTATAAGAAATTCCTGCTTTTTTGTATTGGATGGATGCGCTTATGTTTCCCGTATGTTTTGGTAAATACGGTAATTGATGCCCATAGGTCGGTGAAGTTGCATCTGTTAAATCTTGCACTTTTTGAAACGCATAATTTACGTGAGTTGACATCTTCCAATTGTTTAGGTTAAGACGATAAAATAGCTGAATATCAGAACCTAATATTTGAACTTTTTTAATGTTTTGCATGGACCACACAAAGAGATTTTTCGTTGGAATGGCTACAATTTTATTTTCAACGCTGTTGTAATAAACAGCAAGTTCCACTTGAAACGCGCTTCGTTTGTAACTAAATTCATATTTGGTTCCTACATTGAGTTGATTTGCAATTTCGGGTTTTAAATGAATGTTTCCAATTTCATTGTAATACAATTCATTGAACGTTGGATTTCGAAAAGTTCGTTTCGCCCATATATTGGGTTTTCCTAAAAACAGCCAATTTCGATTCGCTTCAAGTAAGAAATATGGTGTAAACACATATCTACTTGGAGTCGCGTTTGCCAACTTATTTTCATCAAAAATCGACTGACCGCCAACTTGCAAAATAGTATGCACCTTTTTCCAATTTAAATCATAACCTAAAACTCCTTTTAATTCGTATCGTTTTGGAGCAGCAAAATTGGCGATGGAACTGTGAAGTTCGCTATACGTTTGTTCGACACCGCCAAAAAATCGCATATCAAGGTTTTTTGTTTTAGCTGAATCAATTAAGTTAATAGACTGAAAACTAACCCCATGCTGGAGAGATGCATTAAAGAAGTCTTGATCTAAGAATCCTGCATCATTCAAATATCCGCGATCTAAATAATTCAAATTTTCGTAACGAAACGAAGCATAATTTCTGATTCCAATTTTAGAAGCAAAATATCGATGGTCGATATTAATCTGATGTGTTTCATTCTTTAATCGCTGAATCGCCGTTGGATTATACAAGATTACTGCTCCAGGCAGTCCTTTATCAGCTTTATTGACTAAGTAATTGACTTTTAAAATGTTCTTGGAGTTCATGCGATAGCCAAATCCTAATCCACCATAAACCTCTTGTAAATCAGAATTAGATCGCTCTCCCGAATACGTATGATTTCCATTTTGAAGCTCAAAGGAATAAGCGCCTTCTGCTCTCCTATACTTTCCAAATACACTCAAAAAAATCTTTTTGCGGTTGTATTTTAATGCTAAATATGAATCTACCTGACCAAAAGATCCCGTTTTTAAACTAGACCGTATCTGAAATGGTTTTGAAGAAAATCGATTCTCGAATGATTGTATTTGTAATGAATTACCTGATAAATATGTCGATACAGGTAGTAAAGTTCCATTAATTCCACCGATTGATAACGAAATATTCTCCATGCTTTCGGTTTGAATGTTGCTTAAATCGATTTGACCTGTTTGTGTATTCTGAATCAAGAATCCATCTTGAACGATTGCCGTGTGACTTCCACCAATACCGCGAACTGAAATGGTTTTCATTCCGCCTAAGCCGCCGTAACTTTTCAAGGTAACACCCGCAAACTTTTGAACCAAATCACCAGCATCCAAAGGTTGAATTTGTTGAATTTCAGTTTTATCCATTTTCTGAGTCGATGTGGGAATGGAGTTAGAATGCGTTACTTCCACTTCTTCCAACAATTCATTTCCACCCTGACTCATTCCGTAAAAATTACAGAATAAACAAACAAACAAAAACGCTATGTTTAAAATTCGATTCATCTTTAAAAATTTCTCACCCCTCTTTGTGGGGTGAGAAATTAAATCAATTGGTTATTGCTTGTTAATCATTTTTGTGCTGATTGTACCACTTTGGTGAATGGAAACCACGTACATTCCTTTGTTCAGAAAACTCAAATCGATGTTGGATTCTGTTATGTGATCAGCAGCATATACCACCTTTCCAGTTAAATCAGCAACCGTAATTTCTCCACTTCCACCCACGACATTCAACGTGGTGGTAAACGGATTTGGATAAACGGAAATTTCGTTTTTTGCAAGTTCATTCACAGCGACCGTACTTTTGGTATATGCCAAATCATCCAACGTAAAATAAGCGGGGGTATTCATTCCCCAAGCACCATTGTCAGTGGATTCCATGGCGAAAGCAAGTCCATACACTTCTCCCAAACTTCCCAAAGCAACATTTTTCCAAGTATTCAAAATGTAGTGGTCGGTTGCACTAACAGACGTAAAATCAGCCAAAAAGAAATCAATTGAATCTCGTTTTACATTGTTTTCATCCAATCCATAAATCCATACTTTTAAAAAGTCTTTTCCTTCCGTTCCATCCGGTTGGCCATCCGCTCCATTTACCGAACCAAATTGTTTGGCAAACATGTCACCATCTCGCATGGAAAGCGCAGCATACGTAGCGTTGGTAATTTTCAAAGAATCCACAAACACTTTTATCCCATTGAACGAAATGTGTCCACCTGGATTGAAAACAGCATAAATTGAACTTGAATTTGCTCCTGAACCAGCAAAAGAACTGTATTGATTACCAAATCCTGCAGTCGTTATATCCGTTGTGTTGGAATAAGCAAAACCGTTCCAACTGTTGTATTGAGTTGAAAAATTATTTTCAAATCGTACGCCTTGCGTCTCAAAAAATCCAGCTTCGTCCGAACCGTTGTAAAATGTTTCAGCACTTGTAAGTGGTAAAGATTCAAAATCAACAAGTGTTTGTTGGGCTGAAGCAGCCATAAAAAAAGATGCAAAAATTGCGGTAAATGTAAAATTCTTCATGTTTTAGAATTTAAATAAATTAATAAACTTGAAGATATCAGCGCATGAACATGCTTTAAATAATGAACGTTTGGAACGCCATCAAATAAATCAGACTTTATGCTGAAGTCCTCATTAATAAAGATTGATGGCAGATATTCTGACTTGCTCCAACTCGATTTTGCCTTCCCATCCGCGGCCGCAGGACAGTGACTTTATAAAATCGATTTAACAGAGCTTACAGCTGCAGATACAGTTCTCGACTTGAACGAGATTCCCTTTTAATCCAAAAGTTGGTACCATAAATCTGTGGCAAATATACATTATTTTTTAAGGATGGTCGATAAAAGAGGTTTTTATATTATGAACATTATCGGAAAATTCCCGTCTTAACAACCATACGCTTACAGATAACTACCTCTATTCTAGCTTAATGTTGATTTTACATTCGTTTAAAGAAGCTTTTAGTTACCTTTAGCAATTGTTTGACAAAAAAATAAATGACAAAAAAACGCATCTACACACTTGGAATCATCACACTCGTTGTATTTCCCTTACCCGCTTTGTGGGCTTTGTGGTTTTTCAAAGATCTTTCTCCTTGGGAGGTACTTGCTTTTGACTCATTCTTCAAATGGCCTACGTTGGCAGGCTTGGCTTGGGGAGTTTTATTTGCGTTTACCAGCATGAAATTCTTACACAACAAATGGTTTGATCAAGAACTGCAAAAGCAAACAGAACTCATTTCCAATCTAAATCTCAATGTTTTTGATAAAGTGTTTTTATCAATTTGTGCGGGTTTTGGTGAAGAAATACTCTTCCGTTCGGGCATTCAAACTTGGGGTGGAATTTGGATTACTTCCATCTTTTTCATCGCAATTCACGGGTATCTCAATCCTAAAAAACCTCGATTATCGTTGTATGGTTTATTGTTAATTCCATTCATACTTTCTTTAGGATATGCACTAGAACCACTTGGAATTTGGTTTTGCATCGCAGCGCATTTTGCCTATGATTTGGTATTGTTTTTATATGTGGACGACGATGAAACAGAAATTGAAGAAGATATTCAAGAATCAAATGAATTTCCAATGGAAAATGATTTTGAAAGGATCAAAACTGAATCGCAAGATTTACTTTAACGGCTGGTAAGAGTTTTCCTTGGACGCGAGAATTACTTTTTCGGTCGTACCTTGAATTTCTTCTTGATCTGAATCGACAATAAATTCAAAAAGTGTTTCCACAACAAACCAACTAAATACAATAGGGAAAACCACTATTTTGGCTATTCGTTTTAAGCCGACAGAATAATTTAAAGCGATCGTTGAACTTCCTTTTTTTTCTTTTCTTTTGACTTCAACTTCAGTTACATATTCCGGACTTGATTCTACTCTGAAAAAATAGCTCGCTTGTTTGGAGAACTCTTTTGCTACAAAGAAACTTTGGCTTGAATTAGGTTCGAGAGAATCTTTACCATCCGTAGATAAAGCGACTAAGCAAGGTTGGAAACTAAATGACGGTTGTTGAATTGTTTGCTTGATGTAATCGATAAATACGTTCATGGGCTTGGCGTTATGTGTACTACAAAGCAAGTGATAAATCAATTAAGCCGGAAAACAATTAAGCTAAAAAACTTAATTAAATCACAAATTAAGCAAATTGCTAAATAATAATTAAGCATTTAATTGGAACTACTTAATTATTACGTATATTTGTTTATGCGTTTTAGAGCGACATACCATCCACTTGAATACATTGAAAACAAGCTCAATGTATTGTTTCCCAACTTGGAATCGGTGATTGCTATCTCAAAAACAGATCAGAAATTAAGCGTTTCCATTGACAAAACATTACTTCCGTTAAAAGAAACGGATTCCATGTTGGTTCAAAAATGGCGAAATCGTCCTGGCACCTATTCGTGGATGTGTCCTGAAGATTTTCCGTGGACAGAAGTTCAGGCTCAATCCAACAAGCAATTGGAATTAACCGACGAGAATCGAAATCGGATGCTTCTCCTCTATTTTATTTCGCCGAATGATCAAATGAAAGATTTAATTGCGATTTGTTTTCCACAAAACACCAAGTTTTTTGGTCTGCAAAAAGAACTGCAAAATTTCACGACTGATGAGAAAATGATTGTGGGCGAAATGTTGCATCAATTGTTGAGTTCAGAATATTATCAAACCATAAAAGAGACTGAAAACTTACAACTTTTACAACGTTTCCAAGAAAAGAAAACGCAACAAACCGTTTTACAAACTACCGATTATTACGAACATTATTTTCACGCCACGTGTAAGCGTGTGATTCAACAGCTGGAAAATGAAAATCAAGTTTACCTCGAACTGGACGAAGAAGCGTATTTATTTTTAGCACAACACAGTCAGTCGGAAAATGATCTTCATCAAGCGATTTCCAAAGCCATGGAATTATCGATGATGATTCACCCCACTTCGAATCGGCATCAGTTGGAAACATTGCATTTTGAAAGTGTTTTGGATGTTTCGAATCCATTACCTGATGCGCAGAACAAAGATCAGAAAATCATTGATTTGTTGAATCGCTACGAAGAAGCTGCATTTATGGCTCAGAAATCGGGATTTGTAGTCAATGGGAAAAACGTTGCACGATTCATGTCGCCAGAAATTTCTCCGCCCGCAATTACCGATGCATTGAAGAAAAATCGATCAAAAATTGAGAAAATAATGCCTTTGTTTCCAAACGAATGGAAATTGATTCGCATGTATTTAAAACCTTTGCGCGAAACTTCAGCTCCGCTCAGTTTTCTTGCATAATGGTTTTGGAAAATCAGTTTCCTTGTATAAATGTTTTAGCAGCTCAATTATTACTTTTTCTTGTTCTTCTCCTCAATCCAACGTGACATATACATCGTGCTTTTCATTGTGTGGTGTTGTAAAATGGCGCCGATGAAATTTTCTTGTCGGTGAATTTGGATGTTTTTTGAAAGTTCCGTTAACTTTTTGGTGAAATCATCCGTTATTTTCTCTTTTGAAAACAACTTTTCTAAAATCGTGAACCCAGCTTGTTGAAACGATTTCCAAAGCACTTGTTTGCTATAAATTGTGATCGCTTTTTGAGCAAATTCCTGCGGATCATCCGCAATAAAACCATTCCAACCCAACGCTCCGTGCATCGATTCAGAACCAATGGAAGTGGTCACACTTGGTGTTCCAGCATACATCGCTTCGAGCAACTTTCCTTTAATTCCAGCACCAAACCGCAAAGGAGCTAAACAAACTCGGGCATTTTCCAAAACTTCACTTGCTGAGTCAGCCCTTCCTTCGATTAAAAAACCTGTTTTTGGTTGATGTAAATTCAACACTTTTTGTGAACTGTATGCTCCGTAAATCTTTAATTGAGCATTGGGTAATTCTGCGCGAATCAGCGGCCAAATTTCTGTTTTCAAATACTGAACGGCATTCCAATTGGGTTCGTGCAAGAAATTACCGATAAAAACAAAATCTTTTCGTTCTTCAAAAGTTTTCAATTGGACTTGTTCTTCTTTGGATTTTGGATTCATCCAAATGGGGAGATGCAACAACATTTTACTTGAAATTTGAAAAACATTTTCCAACAATTCCATTTCAAAAGCTGAAATTATCAAGGAGAGATCACAGCGCAAAATACTGGCAATTTCTCTTTTGGCAACCTCGGAATACAAATCGGCCTGCTTAAAAACACGCTTTTCTCTCCAGGCAGTTTGTCGCGCTTGGCGCAAACAATGTAAATCTTCTGTGTCTAAAATTCGAATCGCTTCTGGACAAATATCTGCAACGCGCCAGCCGTACATTTCTTCCGTCATGAAACGATCAAACAAAACGTATTGAGGTTGAATTTCTTTGAGTAAAACATCAAAAGAATCCGAGTTGAGGTGAATCGATTCCGTGCGCACATTGAGAGATTCCAAGGGGAATGAAAACTCACTTTTTACTGCGGCAGATGCGAAAACAATCTCCAGATTGAGGGATTGGAAATGCTGAATCAATTGAATCATTCTTGTGCCAGCCGCAGAAGATTTCGGCTCTGGAAAAACAAATCCCAGAATGAGTATTTTTTGATTCGAAAACATAAAATGGTTCGAACTCAGGTTACTGATTTCTTTGATTTCGATGCGCAGCAATGATGTCCTTGAGCAAAACTTTTCTAAAAATGATGGTCACCAAAATACTGTAAAAAACAGCTAATAAAACCATGCCCAGCATAGAAATGGTGGTAATGGAGAAAGCGGAAATTGTTGCCCGCGTGCTGTTTTCCATTTCTTGATAAATCTGTTCAGCATCTAAAATCTCAAACGCTTCATTACTTGCTTTTACTTGTTTTAGCATCTCTGGGTCAGCCAATCCAGCTTTATATTCCACCAGCTTTTCCTGAACCATGCTTTCAATGAAATCTGGACTGATGTATGCGTAAAAAAGATAAATAAAAGAAACCACCACAATGCCATAAGAAACACCCGTGGTTACACCTGCTTTGATGTCATTCATTGCATTCCCAATTGAAAATCCTTCTTGTTTTTTATGAAGATATAAACCAACGGAAATGCTAGATAACAACAAAAACATGTTGATCATAACGGTTGGAACAATGTCGCCATGAGACCAACCTGCGATGTTAAAAATCAATTTAATAACTACAAAAATCATCGCGCCAAGAATTCCGGCTTTCATTGTAATTTTCATTTTCATCCGTTTAAAAGAAAAAAGCAGGTTGAAAAACAACCTGCATCATTTATTATCGATTCATAGAGACCAAAAACTCTTCATTGGAGAGCGTATTGGACATTTGATTTTTCAAAAACTCCATGGCTTCCACTGGATTCATGTCAGCAATATGACGGCGTAAAACGTAGATTCGCTGCAACATGTCTTTGTTTATCAACAAGTCATCGCGACGTGTACCAGAAGCCTGAATATCAATTGCTGGGAAGATACGGCGGTTTGCAATTTTTCGATCCAATTGCAGTTCCATATTTCCTGTACCTTTAAATTCTTCGAAAATAACTTCGTCCATTTTAGAACCAGTATCAACCAAGGCAGTTGCCAAGATCGAAAGTGAGCCTCCATTTTCGATTTTTCTTGCTGCACCGAAAAAACGTTTTGGTTTGTGCAATGCATTGGCATCCACACCACCCGAAAGCACTTTTCCAGAAGCTGGAGAAACCGTGTTGTAAGCACGAGCCAAACGTGTGATAGAATCTAATAAGATACACACATCATGACCACACTCTACCATTCTTTTCGCTTTTTCCAAAACAATGTTCGCCACTTTTACGTGTCTTTCTGCAGGCTCATCAAAAGTTGACGCAACAACTTCTGCGCGAACACTTCGAGCCATGTCAGTAACCTCTTCAGGTCGCTCATCAATCAATAGCACAATCAAATAAACTTCTGGATGATTGGCGGCAATTGCATTTGCAACATCTTTCAATAACATGGTTTTACCCGTTTTTGGTTGTGCAACGATCATTCCACGTTGTCCTTTACCGATGGGTGCAAACATGTCCATGATTCGGGTGGACATGGTTTCGTCTTTGTGCCCCGTCAAATTGAATTTTTCATTCGGGAATAAAGGTGTTAAATATTGGAAAGGAACACGATCTCGGATGTAAGAAGGGTGTCTTCCGTTGATTGAATCTACACGAACCAACGGGAAAAACTTCTCACCTTCGCGCGGCGGACGAATGGTTCCTTTTACGGTGTCTCCCGTTTTCAATCCAAATAATTTAATTTGACTTTGGGAAACATAAATATCATCTGGCGAAGCCAAATAGTTGTAATCGGATGATCGTAAAAAACCAAATCCTTCTTGAATCACTTCCAAAACACCCTCAGCACTTACAATTCCTGATAAATCGTACAATTCTTCTGCAATTTCTTGTTCAGATTTTTGCTGATTCGGATTTTGTTTTTTCTGATTTGGGTTTTGATTTGGATTTTGGTTCGGGTTCCGTTGATTGGGATTCTGATTTGAGTTCTGATTCCGTTGATTCGGATTCTGGTTCGGGTTTTGATTCGGATTCCTTCTTTCAGGTTGCGCATTTTGTTCCGCAACGGGAGTTCGATCTGTGTTTTTCTTCTGAAATATTTTTTTCTCAGCTCCTTCCCCGCGTTGTTGATTTGGATTTCTTGCTGGTATTCCTTGTCGGATATCTCTGCCTTTGGGCTTGTTGTCGTTTTCGCCATCACTTTCCAAACCGCCTGATTCTTTGGTGGAAACCACGTTCGTATCAGAAAATAAATCTTGTTTTACTACTTGATGGTCGGTCGATACTTTTTCGGAAGTTGGGTCTGGCTTCACCCCCACAATTACTTTCTCCACCCCAATTCTTTTCCTTTTTTTAATGGGAACTTCTGTTGATTCTACTGGTTCAGATGGTGTAATTTCGTTCACCGTTTCTTCTTTGCTTGCTTTGAGATTTTTTGCTGGTTTTTCAACTTTTGTTTCCACGCTGGGAGCACTTTCTTGGGGAGCGTTGTCTTGTCCTGCGATTGCTTGAATCAATTCCGCTTTTTTGAATGATTCTACTTTTTTGATTCCTACTGCTTTGGCAATTTCACGCAAATCAGGGAGTTTCTTACTCTCTAAATCCTGTATATTCATATAAATGAATTAGTAAATACTTTTTGAAGTATTGTTTGATTAAAAATGGTATGTAATATGTATTTTGATAATTTCGTACAGATTTGTATCGACACTGCAATATTAACAATTTTCTATTTATCTGCAAGTGTTTTTAAAAAATAATTTTTGAAGGTCTGAACACGAACGCACAAATCAGACATCATAAGTGATTCATAATGTTAAAAAATTAAAATTCATCTCATCTGAAGATAAATTTCAGTTGGATGTTATTGGTGTATCGTTATTGCTAATCTCAATTTTGTGTTAAAATCAAAAAATCCGAACACCTTTTTAAAAGTTGACTGGAAATTAGTCTGAGCTTTTAGCTCTTATTTTATTAACTTCGTCAACACGCAGTTTTGAAAAAATTAAAAAATAAAAGAAATCTAACTGTTTATACACTTGAAACTTAAAATTTTTCTTTACATTTAAAAATGAGAAAAATCCGCATAACACTTCGTTTTCGACATTTTAAAATCAGAGATTTAAAAACAGTCGTAAACTACGTTCGTTATGGCTCATTTTAAAAAACGACACAGCAAATATTATGAATAAGAAATTAACGACATTTTTAGTGACACTTTTAATAAGTGTTTCAACTTTCGGGCAGACAGAAACCAAAATTATTGTTCCAGATTTTAAGGACAAGTATTCTGACTATGTGAGACAATTGGAAGCAGGAGAAATAGACATTGACTACCAAGACTTTCGGTTCAGTTTCATAGAAAGTGAACAATTTATTATTGCAAACAAGAACTCTACAAAACTTGACAGCTTAAAAAGAGAAATGTATGCTAAAATGAAGACAAAAAGCTATTCTGAAATAGTCGAAATAACAAAGCAAATGCTGAGTATTGACTATACAAGTATGTTGGCTCACAAAATTTTACGACAGACTTACAACATTATTGGCGACACAACAAATTCAATAAAATACAAGACTATTCAATTTGGACTATTAAATTCAATTGTTAAAAAAGGAGACGGACAAACTTGTGAGACAGCTTGGCCAGTCATACAACTATCAGAAGAATATTTTATACTTGAAATGTTAGACGCTGAACTTCAAAAGCAAAGCATAGACAATAACGGTCGTATTTGTGATAAAATGGAAGTCAAAGTGGACGGCAAGAAAAAGACATACTATTTTGAAACGAGCAAGATATTTCTTGGCTATAAAAAACTTGGACTTGAATAGAACGATAAAAAAACGAGCCATAATAACTAAGTTTTCGTATTGCCCGAAGGGCTAGAGATGAAAACGCTGTTGAACGGAACCGATTTGTTACCGAGCCTATGGAATTGTCGTTTTATGTGTTTTGGTTTATCAGCAGGTTTTTACCCTGCTTTTTACGATTTTTGCTAAAATCAGCTAGTTTATCGCACTCTTTTCTGTATTTTACTGAATTTCCCTTCACTTTTGGGCATAAAATCCCCTACCCACATCTTTAGAATACAGGGACAGATTTGTTTTCCCGTAAATCAAATTTTGGCGGGCCTCTTTTACTGAAAATCTCTATTGTAATGAGCGTTCCTGTTTTGCAACATTTATGGTGCGCTGGTCGTAATGCGGGCATTTTCGCGGTAAAGTTTTATTGGATATGTGGTTGGATTTTATGTGTTTACAGAAGATTAACTAAAATAGATATAGCGGATATAGATGCACCGCGAAGAGTAGTAGCGTTAGCTAATTGGGTAAAGCAAATTGCACGCAATATTGGCGCAGAACTTTTGTACAGAAATTTAACGTACAACTTTGTATTGTACAGAAAATATACGTACATTTGTAGAAACATTTCAATTTATGAGTACAATAGTTAAAGAAAATTCAAGATTTGACGCAAGACTTCCTAAAGAGCAAAAGCAATTTTTTGAGAAAGCTGCATATTTAGGAGGTTATAGAAACTTGACAGACTTCGTTATTCTGACAGTCCAAGAAAAAGCGAGAGAAATAATCAAAGAAAAAGAGCTAATAATTGCCTCTGAAAGAGATAGCGAGATATTTTTTAATGCAATTACAAATTCCCAAAAACCTTCAAAAACGCTTAAAAACGCCTTAAAAGATTATAACGCTTTTGTCTCAAAATCAAAATAGAATAATGATTGTCCTGTTGGACAAAAAGCACAATCAAGCTGATTTTGATTGCGGAAAAGAGCTTTTGAATAATTATTTGAAAAACCAAGCTGGACAAGACCAAAAACGCAAATTAGCTGTTTGCTTTGTTTTATCCGAACTCGAAACAAATAGTGTTCAAGGTTACTATACGCTTTCAAACAGTAGTATTCCTTTAAGTCATTTTCCAGAGAATATTCAAAAGAAATTGCCCAAATCATATCTTTCAATTCCAACGACTTTACTTGGGAGACTTGCAATTGACAAAACACAACAAGGTAAAGGAATTGGAAAAATACTACTCATTGACGCTCTGAAAAGAAGTTATGAAATATCACAAGAGATTGGTTCATTTGCTGTAGTAGTGGACCCGATTGACAAAGAAGCAGAGATGTTTTACGATAAATATGATTTCATCAAACTTCCTGATAGCGGAAAAATGATTATCGCGACTAAAACGCTGAAAGAGTTATTTGGATAAAAAGAAATACTGCGTACAATAAGTAAGTTTTAGCTACGCTGAGCGCGTAAAATCGGTTCGCATTGCCCGAAGGGCTAGATATGAAAACGCTGTTGAACGGAACCGATTTGTCACCGAGCTTATGGAGTTGTCGCTTGATGTATTTTGATGGATTAGCAGGTTTTCATCCTGATATACTTCCGATTTTCTATATCGACCGACTTTTTTGCTCTCTTTTCTGTATTTTATTTTGCTTTTCATTCACTTTAGAGCATAAAGTCCCCTACTCACATATTTAAAATGCAGGGACAGATGCGTTTTTTCGTAAATCAAATTTTGGTAAAACAAAAACCCAGTTTCATCATCTTACAAGTAGAGAGAGGATTTACCGGGTATCGCATAGCGCGATTTTCCCTACATAACCGATTGCTCCCACAAATCCCACTCACAATTTTGTAATCCATCAAAAAGGTTTTATCTTTGCGTCACTTTTGGGATGATTTCTCTCCCACGATAAAAAGAGGAAAGGTACGATACTCTCCACAACGAGTACTTTTTTTATTTTAAATTTGAATCACATGCATGCAACAATTGGAACGTACACTTCAGCAGAACTTATTGAATTAGAAAACCAACACGGTGCTCACAATTATCATCCTTTACCGGTTGTGCTCAACAAAGGAGAAGGTGTTTATTTATGGGACGTGGAAGGTAAAAAGTATTACGACTTTCTTTCTGCTTATTCTGCTGTAAATCAAGGTCATTGTCACCCGAAAATTATCGGTGCGATGATTGAACAAGCGCAGACTTTGTCTTTGACTTCTCGTGCTTTTTACAACGATGTGTTGGGCGTGTATGAAAAATATGTTACTTCTTACTTCGGATACGACAAAGTGTTACCGATGAATACGGGCGCTGAAGCGGTTGAAACGGCGATTAAATTGTGTCGAAAATGGGGTTACGAAAAACGTGGGATTGCTGAAAACCAAGCGCAAATCATTGTGTGTGACGGGAATTTCCACGGAAGAACAACAACGATTGTATCTTTTTCAAACGATCCGGATGCGCGTAAAAATTACGGTCCGTTTACTCCCGGATTCATCAACATTCCATACAACGATTTAGAAGCGTTGAAAAATGCGTTGGAAGGTGAAAACATTGTCGGTTTCTTGGTCGAACCAATTCAAGGTGAAGCGGGTGTTTTTGTTCCAGATGCTGGATATTTGAAAGAAGCGAAAGCTTTGTGCGAAGCCAAAAATACTTTATTCATTGCCGACGAAGTTCAAACTGGAATCGCTCGTACAGGGAAATTATTAGCAGTTGATCACGAAGACGTGAAAGCAGATATTTTAATTCTAGGAAAAGCACTTTCAGGCGGAAATTATCCTGTTTCTGCTGTTTTGGCGGACGACGATATCATGATGGTCATTCAACCAGGTCAGCACGGATCTACTTTTGGTGGAAATCCAATTGCTGCCAAGGTTGCGATTGCTTCTTTGGAAGTGGTGAAAGACGAGAAATTAGCAGAAAACGCGATGCGTTTGGGAATTCTTTTCAGAAAAGAAATGCAACGCATCATTGATGCCAATGATTTGATTGTCAGTGTTCGTGGAAAAGGATTGTTGAATGCGATTATCGTCAACGATACACCTGAAAGTGAAACGGCTTGGAATATCTGCATGAATTTAATGCATAACGGTTTGTTGGCAAAACCAACGCATGGAAACATCATTCGTTTCGCACCACCTTTGGTGATGACGGAAGAGCAATTGATGGAATGCGTGGCGATTATCGAGAAAACAATTGTGGAATTTACAAAGTGATTTGTTTGTTGCGGGGTAGATATTGCTTATTTAAAGCGATTTACACTGTCCTCCCTCTTAATCTCCCTCCAAAGGGAGAAACTTAATTGTTGCGGAAATAATGTGATGACTGTTATTAAGAGTTACGAAATTCTGATTCTTATTCTTTTTCTGAAGGGAGAAACGTAATTGTGGATGAAATAAAATGGTGGCTCACTATGAAATTTTATTCAGAAAAGTCGATTTAGAAAGTTAAAATCTTATCTTTGCAAACTCAAAATGCCCACGTGGTGAAATTGGTAGACATGCAATCTTGAGGGGGTTGTGCACTATGTGCGTGCTGGTTCGAATCCAGTCGTGGGCACTAAAAAAGGGACGGTTTTTCAAAAAAAAAACGTCCTTTTTTTTGTAGTCGGTGAACGGGAATGTGTAGTCGGCGTTATCCCGACGCCCCAATCATCGTCCATCACCGACGCCCCCCAGACCACCGATTACCCAATCACTCTCTTCAAACCAATTCTTTTTCTAACTGCATCCACTTCCATTACTTCCACTTCCACGTGTTCGTGTAATTGTATGAATTGTGCTGGATCTTCGACGTAAACGTCCGCCAGGTTGGATTTATGGATCAAACCGTTTTCTTTGAGTCCAATGTTTACAAAAGCACCGAAAGCCGTAACGTTGGTAACGATTCCGGGCAGTTTCATTCCGACGATTAAATCAGCAATGGTACGAATGGAGTTGTTGAATTCCAATACTTTCATCTTTTTTCGCGGATCTCGACCCGGTTTTTTCAATTCAGAAATTAAATCTTGGAAAGTATAGCTGCTAACATTCGGGAAATCCGACCCTTTTAAATCTTGAAGCAGTTCTGGTCTTTCTACTAACTCTGCAATTGAAACCTTTAGTTTTTTCGCAAAAGCCTCCACGGTTTTGTATGATTCTGGGTGAACTGCCGAATTATCTAACACGTTTTTCGCATTTCTGATTCGCAAGAAACCTGCACTTTGCTCAAATGCTTTCTCACCCAAACGTTTTACCTTTTTCAATTCCGTTCGCGAGGTAAAAGCGCCATTTTCTTGGCGATAATCAACAATGTTTTCAGCCAAGCTCAAGCCCAAACCAGAAACGTAACTCAACAAATACGGCGAAGCAGTGTTCAAGTCCACTCCTACCGAGTTTACCGCAGAAACAACCACGTCATCCAACGCGTTTTTTAAGTTGGTCTGATTTACTTCGTGTTGATATTGTCCCACGCCAACCGATTTTGGGTCGATTTTCACCAATTCAGAAAGTGGATCCATCAAACGTCTTCCGATGGAAACTGCGCCTCGAACGGTGACATCGTAATCTGGAAATTCTTTTCTAGCGATTGAACTGGCAGAATAAATCGACGCTCCATCTTCTCGAACGGAGAAAACTTCCAAATCTCGGTCAAAACGAATGTGTTTTACCAAATTTTCGGTTTCTCTTCCGGCAGTTCCATCTCCGATTGCAATGGCATCAATTTTATAAGCTTGAACCAATTCAAACAATTTTGCGGAAGCCTTGCTCGTTTCGGATTGCGGCGGATGCGGGTAAATATTTAAGTTGATCAGTAAATTTCCAGATTCGTCCAAACAAACCACTTTACAGCCCGATTTAAATCCTGGGTCGATGGCTAAAATTCGCTTGGAACCCAAAGGTGGCGCCAAAAGCAATTGTTTTAAGTTGGTAGAAAATATTTGAATTGCGGCCAAATCTGCTTTTTCTTTTGCTTCTTGAATGACTTCGTTTTCCAAAGATGGGGCAATTAACCTCGAATAGGCGTCACTGCAAGTTTCTTTAACTAAATCACCACACGCATCTTCGCTTTTTACAAAATAACGTTCCATCAAATCCAAGGCATCTTCCTTTTCTGGAAGCGCCTTGATACTTAGTAACTTCTCTCGTTCTCCTCGATACAAAGCCAAAAAACGATGAGATGGAATTTTATAAAGTGGTTCGCTAAAATCAAAATAATCTTGGTATTTTTCTGCCAATTCCTTTTTTCCTTTCATGATTTTAGAAACCAAAATCGCTTTCCGTTGAAATAATGTTCGCATGCGCGCTCGGAAATTGGCATTTTCATTCATGTATTCCGCCATGATGTCTTTTGCACCTTCAATTGCTGCGTTTTCATCTTCTACTTCTCCTTTAACAAAACGTTGCGCCATCTGTATTGGATCGCCTCCACGTTGCGTCATAATCATCTTTGCCAATGGTTCCAATCCTAGCTTTTTCGCTTTTTCACCCCGCGTTAACCGTTTTTGCTTGAAAGGAAGGTATAAATCTTCCAAAACATTGGAATCAAAACAGGCTTCAATTTTAGACTTCAATTCACCCGTCAGCTTATCCTGACTTTCAATTGCTTTTAAAATTGTTTGTTGGCGATCGATCAATTCTTGGTACTTGTTTGACAAATCACGAATCACACTTACCTGAACTTCATCCAAACCACCTGTTTGGTCTTTTCGATAGCGCGAAATAAAAGGAATCGTTGCTCCTTCAGAAAGCAATTGCAAGGTATTTGTTACCGATTTATCTGAAATTCCAGAATTACTTTGTACAAAATGATGAACCGTCATGAAATATATTTGAATGCAAAACTAAAAAATTCTAAGGGCGTTTTGAACGGAAGTTGTAAATAATTATGAAAGCTAATATTTATTCGATTTCATGGAGAAAGTTACCTTTAAACACCGTTTCAAGAATTCGTAATACACCTCAATTCCTTTGTGTAAATTATCGACACCAATTCGTTCGTTTGAACTGTGAACCGTTTCAAAAAGCTCGGTATCTAAAACACTTGGAATGATTCCGTAAACGGGAATTCCTTTTCTTCTAAAATAATTATTATCTGTTGACGCAGGAAATAAAATCGGAATCGTATGTGCCTCGGGATGTACGGCGCGAATAGATTCAGCCATTAACTGAAAAAACTGATTGGTCGGACTTGGAGGCGCACTCACTCCTTCGTTTAAAATTTTGATAGAAATCTTATTCCCCAAGGTTCTTT
Organism: uncultured Chryseobacterium sp.; assembly: GCA_964488745.1. Lineage (GTDB taxonomy): Bacteria > Bacteroidota > Bacteroidia > Flavobacteriales_D > Crocinitomicaceae > JAQVCM01. The sequence continues at coordinate 35,184 of CAZAVP010000005.1, forward strand.
TCATGTCTTTCATGAACTTCTCTACGTCTGTTCCTGGCAACATGCGACAATCCAACACCGCTGAAGCTTTTTGAGACATTTCGTTGGCAACGGTCGCTGAGCTTTGAATGCTTGTAATTGAAAAAGTATTGTCTAACAAAACACTAAAAGGTTGATCTTCTGCGAAATTACTTTTTACCAAGGGCCAAAATATGCGCCAATTGATGCGTTTCAGGATAAATTTCCGCATTCCTTTTTCCAAGTTACCTAAATCACGGAACATTTCCATCACCAAGGGATTAAAAGTAACGCTTTTTTTCTCATCCAACAAACGTATTAAACCTTTAATTAAACGTTTATTAGCGTATAAATCAGTTGGAATTGCCCCGTGACCAAATCCTCCACCTTCGGCAGTTATCTTTAACCAAAGCGAACTTTTGTCAGCAACCGAAACTCCGAAAATTGGTGCTTGTGGGTTCGATTTTAATACACCGGTTAATCCGGCACCACCTTCACCAAACATGACAAGGGCATTGATTGAGTCCAAAAACAATTCAGATACCAAGGCCGCACCATTTTCACTGGAGGTTTCTTCTTCGGCTAATCCTAAAAAAGAAATGTTATATGGCAACTCGAGGTCTTTCAACGAATCTTTGAAACGTTTCATTCCGTACAATTGCATTACAGCTAGTCCTTTACAGTCTATGGCTCCTCTTCCCCAAATGGTATCTTCAATGATTTCACCACCAAAAGGATTGTGTTTCCAATTTTCCAAATTATTTGCCGTCAACACATCCATGTGGCTTGTAAAAACAATGTTTGGTTTTTTGGATGAAAGTGGGTACAAGGAAACAAGGATGTTTTTAGCATCACCGTCCATGTTGAAATCGGTTACATAAAAACCTTGATGAACAGCCCATTCGGTAATATCTCTCGCAATTTCAACTTCACAGCCCGAATACGATTCGATTTGAATTAATTGCGATAAAAATAATTCTGGAGATGGGTATTTCTGTCCCAGGATTAAAAAGGGAGCTAGAAGTAAAAGAAAATAAAGAAGTGTTGTTTTCATTTCGAAGCGCTTAATAATTTAATCAATCTATCCATGGATTGTTTATTCCCCTTGCTACTAATGGTGGTTTTAATTTTTTCTTTTTCTTGTTTGGTCAAATGCCAAGATAGGGCAATTTTATCGGTTTTCATCTCCCTTAAGTTAAAAGAAACTAAATCGATTGGAAAACGAAAACCTTGAAAGCCATTCTTCATCAATTGATCTTGATCAAAATCTTGGGTTCTCGTAAAATTGGCGTACATGTTTCCAAAAGGTAAAATCATTTTGTCCAAAAGAGAAATGTCATAGATATTTTCATCTGAAATGATTTTTTTAGAATCTCGTATTTGCACCACGACCACGCCGCTGGTATTCTTCCGAATCCAGTCTTCCAACTCATGCAAGTACTCCATCATCACTTTACCACCGTAATTATCTCTAAATCCAGCATCCATCAAGTCAATTTCTGGACTCGTAGGCATCGAAACCATGGGTAAAACAAAGGGAAAAGTGGCACTCATTCTTAAAACAGAGCTAAAACGAACAGAATCCGTGTTGTTCTCTTTAAAAAAAGTTTGAAAATCGATATTTTCATAAGATACGTTGCTTTTGTCCACACCAGAAGCTTTTGCCATATAGGCCAAAGATTGGGCGCTTATCAGCATTCTCTTGCCATCATTTACAATCGTCGGAGAAAATATCATGGTAGGAATATCGCCCTTTTTTTCATGTATTCTATACGAATTCAAAGGCTTATCTAGCAGGTAGTTGGTATTTCGGTGTAATTGTTGTTCAAAAGAATATCCCCGATCCTTGGTGTATCTGTTCCCATCAATATTAATGGTTTGATATCGAATAAAAAGATCATTGGCATACATTGAAAAAGATAATTCATTCAATAAATCCTTGGAAATGTTGTCCAAATATTTTGGATCATCTGCTAATACATTTTTCCCCAATCGTTGACGAAGTATTAATTCCCGATAATATGCTGCACCAACCATTCCGCCCGAAGCACCAGTTATCATTTGGGTGTTACGCATCATCTTTCCATTCGAAAGCTTGTTGGCATTCTGCAAAACGTTTACCGTCCACAAAGCACTTCTGGAACCACCACCAGAAGTAATGACGAGCACCAACTTGGGTCTTTTTTCCCCTGTTTTCTTCTTCCATTCATTTAAAATGGCGATGTATTGATTTTTAGAATTGGCAATGGTCAAAGAATCATCCGCAACTTTACTGATGTGTTTGGATGCATAAGGAACTACATGCTTGTAGTTTAATCCGTAAGCATAACTTTTGTATTGGAAATAAGTAGAATTTTGGCTGAGGAAATTCATGATGAGGAAAATAGCAATAATCAGCGGATAAGTCCAATATCGAAACCAGGACATCAGAATGGAAAAAAGCATTAAGACAATGGTCATCAATAACACCAAACTCATTCCTGCTGGTAAGGCAAAGAGCGTATATTCTCGGAACATGCCCAAGACAATGAATGAAATGACCGTTACAATCTCGAATAAAGAAGCGTTGATTCGATTGTGCGCAAAAACCCTTTCCAATAAAGCTGCATCATAATGCTTGGTTGACCTACTTTTTTTAAATCGATAAGCATCTGACATATAAATATATGCCCTGTCTTTTTCGTATTTAAAAAGCTCCGTCCATTTGACTTTTTTATGAAATAAAGACCCTACAGGTTCGTCTTGAAAATCCAACGTTGATTTACCGGAAAAAATGTAAAAGTCTTTGTTGGTTGGAAAGAAATACAAAAGTGAAATCAAAACATAGATAATAAACCCTCCAACAAACGCAAGTACATAATTGAAAATCATCCATTTACTAGCAAATTCTTCCTCTAATTGAAATTGAGTGAAGGAGACAATGTAGTAAGTACAAAACGCAATCGGAATGACTGCATTGTTCCAGCAAAACTTCATAAATGGCCTCGATAAAGTCGCTAAAAAGGGATACCTACTTCCCATGCGCATGTAGCTGTACATGTTGAAGGACATGGTAAAACCGCCAATGGAAAAGCCAATTAACAAAAATGACAACCAACTTACTTCTCCTTGATATTCAGGAGATGAAAAAAGATAGGGAAGGCCAAATTTAACGCCAACATGATTTCCTACAACCAAAAAAAGAAAAACCCAGTAAAATAAAGCCAGTAAATTATACTTTAAATGCCCGAAAACCAATTGAAGCGGAAAAAAAGCTCTTAAAAAGTGGATTGTTTTGCCAAAAGAGGACTTTTTATACGTTTCTTCCATCTTAATTCATAGTATGCTTTAAAGTTATCAATAATAATAACTTTAAAAAATAATACCCCATCTTTTTTACGCCTACTGATGTTATTTAACAATTCACAAATTCTCTTGTTCGATTTCCAAATTCCTCGCTTTGATAAAATCCGTCACCAAATAAGTCAATGCTTTACCAACTTTCGCAATTTCATCTTTTGGAGCAGCTTCCGGTAGGTGTAAATATTTCACATGCGGTAATTTTGCCATGGTCATGATGTATTTTCGAGCCATTTCCAGTGAAACGCCGCTTGGCGTAAAAGCACTCGCTGGCATATACGCAATGGAATCCAGGTCCAATTCTAAGCCAAAAGCCTCCGTTTGAGTCGCTTCAGAGATTTGCTTCAAATCGTCCTCAAAATTGGATTTCCCCGACACATAATCATCCCAAAAGGTAAACTTAAATTCATTTTCCCGCAATGCATCCAGTAAATATTGTGAATTGTAAGATTGATGGAGTCCCATTACGGTGTAATCACTCAGCCAATTTTGATTGTACGCATAAGAAAACGGGTTGCCACTGTGCCTTCCTTCCAATGCTCTAAAATCAGCGTGAGGATCTAGGTTGATAACTTTAATCGGTTTTTGCAAGAATTGACTCACCGTTTTTATCAAAGGAAAGGCATTGTTATGTCCACCTCCAATTACAATTGGAATGTATTTTTTTGCAATATAAGGGGTTAAAACTTGCCGAACGAAATCATCCAATTCTTCCACCAATTCAAATCCTTGTTGCTGATTTTTGAAATCCACCAAAGTTTGAATACAACCCAACAATAAAATAGATTCCCCATTTAAAAATTCATTGGATTGCACATTTACAAAATAGTTGATAAAAGCGTCGTATGCTTTTTGTGCGCCTGGAAGTCCACCGTTCGTTTGTGGACCAATGTCTTCACAAATGCCAATCACCACATATCGAACAGCTACATCTTCCTTGTGAATATCCATTTTAATGCGTTGCCCTATTTTGGTCTCACCCTCGCGTACATTTACTTTCTTTTTTAAAGTGGATTCAGACATCGGAACCCATTCAAATGATTTGGAGTTATAAAGCATATTTAGAAATTAAGGACATGAATTGATCAGAAGGCGGCATGGGTTTCATGGTATCTTTAGAAACAAAAACCAGAACAGTGGAAGCTTTGCAAACCAGCTCTTTTTGCTCGTTGAAAATTTCATACTCAAAATACAAGCGCACTCCTTTGAGTTTGGTTATTTTGGTAATAACCGTTAATTCATCATCGTATAACGCAGGTGTAAGGTATTTCACTTGAAATTCCGAGACGGGCAACATCACGCCCTGCCGTTCCAACTCTTTATAGCTCATTCCCACTTGACGCATCGCTTCTACTCGACCCACTTCAAAATATTGGGCATAATTTCCATAATAACAGTACCCCATTTGATCGGTTTCGCCGTATCTCACCCTTAATTTCGTATTGTGTTCAAAATCAACATCCATAAATCTCACGCTTAATGACAAATGTAAATATAGAAAATAGATTCTTGAATTTAGTTGTAACTCTAAAGATTTACCCCTATTTTAGCAAAAGAAATAAAAACAGATTTTCCGTAAAAAGTTAAAAAAAATCAAAACTTCGATTCTTGAAAATTTAACACTTTGATTTTCCACCCTGAACAAGCGAGTTTTAGTAAGGAAGTAAAAAAAACGACAAAATCAAGAGTGTTTTGATTTTGTTTTAAACTATTTTATGTGAATATTTGTCGCTCGAAAGAAATTAAGAACGGACAGTTTGTAAAACATGTGTTTATCGCAAATTTAAAGTTTTGAACATATACTATTAATAACTATTTATTTTAATAAGCAATGACTATTAACCACGAAGGAGTTTGGAGTGCATGTTTGAAAGTAATCAAGGACAATATTCCCTTGCAAGCTTACAAAACATGGTTTGAGCCGATTGTTCCAATAAAACTGGAAAATCACATTTTAATGATTCAGGTTCCTTCACACTTTTTTTATGAATGGTTAGAAGAACATTACATTACACTTCTCAAAAAGGTAATCAAAAAAGAACTAGGAAATGAAGGTCGGCTAGAATACAGTATTGTAATGGAAAACCGCGGAAAAAATGCTACTCCATATACCGTAAAACTTCCAACTTCAGACGGCAAATCGTTGAAAAATGCGCCTATCAACATGCCTTTGAACATCAACGAACGACAAATCAGAAATCCTTTCATCATTCCTGGTTTGAAAAAAGTGAACGTAGATTCTAACTTAAATCCGGCTTATTCTTTTGACAATTTTGTGGAAGGAGATTGCAATCGCTTGGCACGTTCTGCGGGGTATGCCGTGGCTAACAAACCGGGAGGAACAGCATTCAACCCCTTGTTAATTTACGGCGGGGTTGGTTTGGGAAAAACACACTTGGCACACGCAATTGGCATTGGCATTAAAGAACAGTACCCTAATAAAACGGTTCTATATGTTGGTTCTGAAAAATTTGCACACCAATTCATTGACGCCATCAAAAATGGATCTACCAACGATTTCATTCATTTCTATCAAATGATTGATGTTTTGATCATTGATGACGTTCAATTTTTCTCAGGAAAAGAAAAAACACAAGATGTTTTCTTCCACGTTTTCAACCATTTACATCAAAATGGGAAACAAATCATTTTAACCTCAGATAAACCACCTGTGGACATGCAGGGAATGGAACAACGTTTGTTATCTCGTTTCAAATGGGGTTTATCCGCGGATTTAGCAGCGCCTGATTTAGAAACGAGGATTGCGATTTTAGAAAAGAAAATGTATGGAAATGGAATCGATCTCCCAAAAGAAGTAGTCGAATACCTTGCTTACAACATTAACACAAACATTCGCGAAATGGAAGGTGCATGGACTTCCCTCCTAGCTCAAGCATCTTTAAACAAGAAAGCCATTAACTTGGACCTTGCAAAGCAAATGATTGACAAATTTGTCAAAAATACGGCAAGAGAAGTTTCAATTGATTACATACAAAAAGTGGTTTGTGACTACTTTGACTTGCCTTTGGAAATTTTAAAATCGAAAACAAGAAAAAGAGAAGTTGTACAAGCAAGACAAATCTCCATGTACTTCTCTAAGAAAATGACCAAATCATCTTTGGCAAACATTGGGGCACATTGCGGTGGGAAAGATCACGCAACGGTTCTTCACGCTTGTAAAACAGTTTCCAACCTTTCTGAAACCGATAAACAATTCAAAGTTTATTTATCTGATTTAGAGAAGAAATTAACTATTCAATAAAAAATAGAAATTTAAATATAAAAGCCGATGGGGGATTTTCTTCATCGGCTTTTTAATTGGTAACCGATAAAATTTGCACTTTTAAGCTCACGATCAGATATTCAATATTAACCATGAACAAAATACTAGGATTAAACTCATTGAGATTCTTTTCATTTTTATGGATCTTCTTATTTCATTCTACCATGTATTTTGAATTTGGGTACTTGGGCGTCGATTTTTTCTTTGTCATTTCTAGTTTTTTACTTACACTTCTAGCACTTCGAGAAATAAACAAAACCGGTGAATTTAAACGGTTCAATTTTTTCATTCGTAGATCGTTGCGAATTTTTCCGCTTTATTACCTTGTAATCGCTTTTACATTTTTCTTGTTGCCGGTGATTAGTTCCTATTTTGGTGAAGTACCAAAGCTACCTGAAAACAAATATTTGTACTGGCTATTTTTATCCAATTATGATACCTGCGATTGCATCTTTTCTTTAGGATTTTTATGGTCGATTGCCGTTGAAGAACAATTCTATCTTCTCTTTTTGATTTTGAGTTTTCTTTTACATCGAAATATAATCGGATTGGTTGTCTTGTTGATACTCGGTTATATCGGATTTTCACTTTATGCAATGGAACAAGGAATATCGACTTACGCACATGTATTTAATTATTTAGCAAATTTCGCAATAGGGATTTTAGGTGCTTACCTCTATTTTAAAAACAAAACCCTTATTTCATCATGGATTGTCTTGTTGGTTTCGATTATAGCTGCATATTTATTTAAAGAAAATTTCCTTTTTAAGATTTTCATTTCTACCACTTTCATGAGCATTATCTTCTTGACAATCCGATATGCACCAGCAATTCAAAATCGTTTTATCTTCAAAGTCACAGAGAAATTAGGCGAATATACTTATGGACTTTATGTTTACAGTGGGTTTGTAATCACCTTGTTGCTGAAACAAGTTTGGATTAAAAATGATCTTCTGATTGTCATAATTGAACTCATGTTGACACTTTCAATTGCTGTTCTTTCTTATCATTTATATGAAAAGCACTTTCTGAAGTTGAAGAAATATTTTCGTTAAAACAGCTAATTTCATCAACAATTGAATCGAAATACAAAAGCCGATGAAGAAAATATTCACCGGCTTTTACCTGATTCTTTTTAGGTGCTTAATACGAAATTGTATTAAACTTATACCGCTTAGACGCTATTCCTGGCATGTGTGATAAAATAACCATTCCTTTGTCAGTTGCAAAGAAAATAGCAGGATCTACTGCCATCGGGAAAGCATTGGTTTTTTGTAAATTTTCCAAAGGGTAAGATTTAAACGTTCGGTCTCTGAAATCAAAATTTCCATCTTTGTCGATTACCGTCAGCAAGGTCGGGAAGAATGCTTCTTTTCCGAAAATATTATCGATGTTATTTTTCGTTCCCTTGTCATCAATCCAATAACGGTAGCGCTGTAAAGGTGCTTCCAAATGAATATTCATGTAATTCCAAACTAAATACAATTTATCATTTTTCAATTGGTACGCATACGAACCAAAACCAATTTTTGGATCTAACGTTTTCTCTGCTTGATTTTTCTCGATTACTTTATCCCAAACTCTATTTCCATCAGCATCAAATGAAACAATCAAAACATTGCCATAAAACAACGTATGCTCATACACAGGAGGATTGGATTGAGCGATTGGCGTTTTGGATTGTCTTTGTTCTTCTGTCAGCAAGATCACGCCACCATCTGACTTTAATAAAACATCTTTCAACGTGTAGTTTTCCAAAACATATCCTGTCTTTTCAGCGTTTTTAGAGGAAACCACTAAGTTTAACATACCAGAACCCAGCGCCTCTATTTTATGGTGAAGAACTTGTCCTTTGGCGTCAGTTTTAAAAAACCAAATTGCCTGCCAATCCGTATTTCGTCTTCCAGCAGGAACAAGCGTTGCATTTATTAACAAATGACCTGTTTGATCAAATTGCATTTTTCGCTGACCCAATCCGTACCCTTCAAGGTTTATTTCCGTAAGAGTTGAAAAATCTTTTCCAGTGACAATCAATTGGTAAACATGTTCTTTGTTGCTGATTTTAATATCCTTCAACAGAAATGCAGTTCCTTTGTTATCCAAGACAATCTCATTAGAAGGAAACCTTTCTGATTCGTTTTCAAGCGTTAAATCTTGCTTCCAAAGAGAAGAGAACATATCGGTGTCAAACACTTGCAAACGGATCGTTTCTTTCAAACCTTTTGAAAAGGGTTTTTCTGTCAAAACCAATAATTTGGATCCATCGGGAGAAAAGTGAAAGCGGTAATTCGAACTTTTCATCTGACTGGTTGCTGGTTCAATTTCCAAGTCAAACATTTGGTCACTTACTGACCCGTCTTCATTTACCACTTTTACGTGAAATGAATTTTGTTGTTTTTCTTTGTTCCAACCGACCAGAAAAACATATACTTTACCGTTGCTCATCGCTGTATAGCGATGCAGTTTGGAATCGTTGAAAGTTCCAGAAGTAGATTCGATGTTGGTCGCATAAAGCAATTTGAATTCAGGAGAATATTTCTCCAAAACAATCGTTGTGTTGCTTATCGGACCAAATTCGCGCAGTAAATAGTATCCCGTGTCATCTTGCCCCAAAGCATCGGTCCAATAGGCATTTTGAAATTGATTGGTATATTCCTGCGAACTAGCCACCTTTACCTCTTGCGCGAAGCTAATAGAAAAGAGAGGGGCAAATAAGAGCGTTAAAAATCGATTCATCATCTTATTTTTGATTTGCTGACCATTCGTTGTATTCTCGAATCACTTCATACATTCTCAGGAACGTATATCCTTTTTCTTTAGCTGAAACTTTCTGAGCCAACTCAGTGTGATCCGCAATTAAATCAGGCATTTTTTTAGCAAAAGATAATCCCAACATGCTCAATTCGATCGGTTCGGTTGGTACTTTTGCTACAATTACTTTGGTTTCAAATCTCCTCGCATCAAATTCACTCCATGATTCACCACTTTGCTTTGAAATCGAATGGTAATTTTCGACCGTAGCGTACCATTCGTACATACGAATCGCACCATCTTCTACCACTAAATTAAAATTTGGTTTTTTAAATAAGCCGCCGCTGTAATTAATTGATTCATAAATTTTATCCGCAATTTTATAGCCTTTAATATCTGTGGGTTTGTATTTTGCTGCTGGTTTTTTATCCGTCTTATTGGTAAAAAACTGTGCTGAATTTTGATTACTAGAACCAATTCCGCCGCTAGAACATCTGGTATCTGCTTTTATAAAACCGTGGATAGTGTCTCCATCTAACTTGATAATATAACCTGGATAAATCGTTCCAACACGGTAAATTTCTGGACTCCAATCCGCTTTGGAAGAATTGTTTTGTGAAAAAGTAGTAGTTGAAAGAATGATTCCAACTACTGAAAAGATGATTTTTTTCATTTCGTAAGTATTTTTGTTTTACAACAAATATACAACAATTATAGAGACCGATGGAAGTCCGTCCATCGGTCTCTAAAATCAAAAAAAAACTACTCAATTATCAAGGGAAACACTACTTCGATGTCAGTTTCTCCTAAATTACAAGAACCATTTTTAATTCCAGGCTGGTGTTTCAAAACAACAGCTGCTGTTCCAGTTGATGTACTTCCGATTGTCCATTTGGAAGTAACGCCAATTTCATAGGTTCCATCAGAATCTGTTCTGGAAACACTGGCGCTCGCCCCCGTAATTGCAAAGCAAAACAGATGGGAAGCTGCTTCGTCCAATATCTCAACTGTAATGTCTTCACTGGGTGAAATGGATTCATTGAGTACTTCAATCGTCGCATGATACGTTGACATGTTTTTCAAACGAATGGTATCCAGTGCGGTTGGCTCGTTTCCACCCGGACCGTCCACATCTTGGAACATGGCTACCACTGTAGGATTAATGCCTGTTGAATCTACAAATGTTATTTTCAAGGTGGTGATTAATTCTTCTTCAACCGCTGGTGCTGGTGGATTGGAGATTGGATTTTTTTCTTTTTTACATGCTGTAAAAACAAGCAATAACAAGATTCCTGCAAATGCAATTTTATTTCTTTTCATCTTTTTTAATGTTAAATGGTACTTTAATTTTTAACCCGATATTACGTCCAATTTCATCAGAATAATAGCGAAAGCGATTCAAGTAATCTCGGTAAGATTGATTGAACATGTTATTGAATTCCAAACTGAGATCAACTCTTTGCTCTCTGAGTTTAAATTCATAGGTAATTTGTGTATTTACAAGTACATAACCTTTTGGCGGTGCAACGTAATCGCTGTTTGGTTCTACGCGATTTTGTGTTCTAACCAAAGGTACGAATACATGAAATGACAATTTTTGGCTCTTTTTTAATTGAAGCTTATAATCCACAGCTGGTTCAATTCTGTCTGCAGGAATCCCTACAATAAAGGAGGAATTTGATTTGTTAAAAGCACGAACCAAAGATCCTTTTAACGCAAAACTCCAAGCAGGATAAGGATTGTATCGCAAACTTAAATCAACACCAGAAAAACGAGCGTTGATTTGTTCATATCTAAAAACAGGAAACGCACCTTTGATGGTCAACATCGGTGGCATGGTGGGTTTTAAATGGATGTATCCTTGAATTTCATTGTGATAAACATCGATTAGCGCATTGATTTTACGAGACTTGAAAGTCAATCCAGCTTGAAAATTCACAGCCACTTCTTTCTTCAAATCTCGGCTTCCAATTTCAATCGCCGCTGCACCATGATGCAAACCATTGCTGTACAACTCATTGATGGATGGTGCTCTCCAAGCAGTTCCTGCGTTGGCACGAATCATCCAATGGTGACTAATTTTGCGAGACGCACCCAACGAACCACTTACGTTTTGAAAAAGGTGTTTGTAATTTTGCAGTACTTTGTTTTCATACATGTACACATCCACATCCGTTCGGTCGGCGCGAATTCCAATTTCAAACTCGTAATTATTTAATTTCATCACCTCCAATAAATAAACTCCTAACGTTTGTTTTCCAAAGTTGGGGATGAAAAAACGTCCTTCGTAATTATTCCCTTGTTTCAAATGCGAAATTCCCAATTCACCTGACACGTTTTTAAACCATTGATGTTCCCATTTCAGATCCGCTGTGTGCGTCACTAAAGTCAATTTGAAAGCAGGCAAATTCAATGCTGCAATGGAATCGTCGAAAACTGCATGTCGATCGTATTCTTCCCGCAAATTATATTGTCTGCCATATTGGAACACCAACTTATTTTTGGAATTCAAATTGTAAAAACCACTGGCTTTGAAAAACTCGTGTTCAATGTGTTGTTTGGGTTTATCAATTTGATAAGAGAAACTCCCTTCTTCCAGTGGTTTATCTGCTTCAAACGCTTTGTTTAAGTCGGTCAAGTTTCCAATGTGTGCGGCAGAAAAAATACCTAAATCCGTATTGAATTGCGAATAAAAAACTTCGGCTCCCCAACGGTCATTTTCATATTTTCCGTTTAAAGAGAAGTTATATTCTTTTATGGCAGTATTTTTCAAAAAATATCGCGGTGCTTGCATCGTTCCGCCTTGTTTAATAGTTCCTTGCGTTCTCCAAGAAAATCCTTTCAGCTTTTTAAAACTACCTTCCAACATGGCTGACAAACTTCCTTGTCGACCGTTTGAAAAAGCGGTTGTGTAAACTTCACCTCTAACTCCCGGTTCGTACGAGAGTCGTTTTGGATTCGTCAAAATAACGCCTGCAATTGCATCAGAACCATAACGAACCGCGCTTGCTCCACGAATAAGTGAAACTTCTGACATCAAAAATGGATCAATCTCTGGCGCATGTTCGCTTCCCCATTGTTGACCTTCTTGTCGAACACCATTGTTAAGAACCAAAACTCGATTACTATGCATTCCGTGAACAACAGGTTTAGAAATGCTAGATCCTGTATTCAGCGTATTTACACCAGGAATTTGTTTCACTAAGTCACCCAAGGTTTTACCTGCTGCAAAGCGTTTTTCCAATTCAGTTGGTTGAATCACAGAAATTGTTGACATCTTGAAAACCGTATGTTCAACAGTTACCTCTTCCAATTCATCAAAATGAAATTCAATAAAAACCTGTTCAAAAAGATCTTTGGAAATGATTCTTTTAAATTTCTCTGGTTCACAACCAATGTGGTGAATACAATGAAAAGCGTATTCTCCCGGACACAACCCAGAAAAAGAAAAGTAACCATTGGAATCCGCAACAACCGTTTGATTGAGTTCCTTGATTTGAACCCTGGCAAAGGGAACAGATTGTTGGTCGTGAATGTCTATTACTTGTCCAGCATAAGTTATTTTACAGCTATCTTTCTGACTAGCAGCAAAAAAAGAAATGCTCAACAAGGCAACAACGATGAATTTGTGCATGTAATTAAATAAAAAGAATGAGAGAATTTAAGCTTCAATCAAACTTTTGGAGGACCACGGAGAAAGGAATGTACCTCTAGTATCAGGTTAAAATCATGGAGCAACAGCTCCAAAATGGGATAATTCAATCTACTGAATACAAACTGCGTAAAATTATTTTCAACTGCAGGAAAGAAATGAAAATCACAAATGGTGCACGTAGTATCTTTTGAAAAATGGGTGGTTTTTTGATCTTGCTGATCCTCATTCAGGTGCATACCGTCGCAGTGATGCCACAAACCCTTGGGTAAAATTAACCCGACGAAAGACACCAAAACGATAAATATCCAAACTTTTGAATGATTCATGCAACAAAGATAACCATAAATTTAAACTAATTGCAACAACATTACAATAAGACTTTTATTTTTTTACAACTTAAATATAATTATTTTGCATTCAAACAGTTACTTACTTTTTGTACATGTGCCAAACGCTCTTCTGGAGTTCGGTGTTCGGTATTTACCAATTCCTTACATTTCACTTCCATTTGTCCCCAACGCTTGAGTAATTGTTCGATTTGCCGATCAGATAAATCCTTTTGAGCTGCATTGTTTAAGGAGTCGTGAAATTGGATACACGAACAAAAATCCAATTGCGAACCAAATTTCTCAACAATTTTTTGCCGATTCACCTGAATTTCTTTTGAACTATTTTTTTGATTGCCGGTGGCATCAGTAGGAAGTGTTGCATCTTCTTTCCTGTCGATTTTTGTAGGAATTTCTTTTGTCGATTCTTTTTGGACAGCGTTATCTCTACATGCAAGTAAAGTTAAAAGAAGGAGTGTCCCCGTTATAATTTTCATTATCTTAATAGATTATCGTTTTTTGAATCGAAAAGTGTAAATTTAGTAAAATATTTTAGCACAGTTCTTGTTCTAAAAACACGGTCTTAAATACCATCAACATGATTTATTTGCGTTTCTCTTTAATGCTGGTTTGGATTTTCTTCCTTTCGTTTCTCTCCATGAGTCAGAAACGGGATACCCTTCAAGCGGTTAAACTGTTGGATGAAGTGGATATTTACCGAGATCAGAATGCGTACTGGCGAGAAGTGGAACGAGTTCGCAAGATTTATCCTTATGCCTTACATGCATCCGAATTGTTAGCCGAATTTGATTTGGAAATGGGGATTATCAATTCGAAACGAAAAAAGAAAAAATTCAGCAAAGCATCTCACAAAGCTTTAAAAACGGATTACAATTATGTCATTCGGGACATGTATCGTTCCGAAGGGGTTTTGCTAATGAAATTAATTCACCGAGAAACGGGATTAACAGCCGCTGAAATTATTCAAAAATACCGCGGGAAATGGAGTTCGAGTTTATACCATAATTTGGGTAAAATCTGGGATCAAGATTTAAAAGTGAAATATGATCCAACTGGAGTGGATAAATTAACCGAGCGAATCGTTTTAGAAATCGAAAATGAGCTCCTTGAATTTGACCGAACCGCTAAAATGGTTGACAAAGCAGAATTCAAAGAAAACATGAAAGAATATCGACAAGATGTAAAAGACGCTCGAAAAAACAATAGAACGATCAAAAAAGCAAAGAAAGCAAAAGAGAAATTGAAAAAGAAAGAAAAAAAGTAGTTTGGGCTTTTTCTAACAACTTCAAATATTAAATCAAAAAAAATGCGAACCTAAATTAGATTCGCGTTTTTTTTTGAAACATGTTTATTCTTAAGCTTCTAACTGCTCGCTAACTGTTTGTGCAATTGCAGATTTGGAAAAACGAATTTTCCCACCTTCGCAACTTAACAAGATGGTTGTATCTGTAACTTCCAATACTTTACCGTGGATACCACCGATAGTAACCACTTTATCTCCAACCGCTAAATTAGCTCTGAAATTTTTCAACTCTTTTTGTTTCTTTTGTTGTGGTCTAATCATGAAAAAGTAGAATACTACTACAATCAACAACAACATAACAATTTGACTTCCTCCTTGACCCATTTTACTTTATTTTAATTTATGATTTAGATTTATGCTATTTATTTTCTAATTACGTTTGCCTTAATTAACACCGTGGTCAATGAAGGATTCGTGTTTGCAACAATTCGAACGTCTTTTACCAATTGTCCTGCAGGTGCTTTATCCGTTTTTACTACCGCTTTAATTTCAACTTCTTTTCCTGGCGCAATTGGATCTTTCGGATATTCTGCCACTGTACAACTACAAGAACCTGAAATTTCCGCTAAAATTAGGGGATAATCACCTGTGTTTTTCACTTGGATGGTTGCCTTCACATCTTCTCCCCACATAACATCCCCTTTTTCAATCACTTCATTCACTTGAATGGATGTTTTATTCCCAACGGAAATCGTGTCATTATTAGAACAACTGAATAAAAGAACCCCAAGGCTTGCTACCAACACTATTTTTTTCATGTTTTTTTATTTTAATCCATTAATCCACGACCTATTTTTTGGATTTTATTCTCTTTTTCCAATCGGTCGATTGCTTTATCTAAGATACCATTGATGAACGCATTGCTTTTTGGCGTACTGTAAAATTTAGAAATTTCAATGTACTCATTCAAAGTTACTTTCTTTGGGATCGAATTAAATTCTTGCAATTCGGTAATGGCCATTTTCATGATGATGATGTCCATTTTCGCGATGCGATCCAAATCCCAATTTTTAGTCAATTCATCAATCAATTTCAAATTTTCTTGATCTCGATCGATTGTTTTTCTTAAAAGTATTCGAACAAATTCTTTCTCATCTTCCTCATCTTTGTGAAGTGGCATGATTTCATTCACTTCATCCACTTGAAAACCTTTCAAAGTCTTCAAAACCATGGAACAAGCTAAATCAATATCATCCATCCACTGAATGCTTTTCTCTTCAAAGAAATGATAAATCAACTCCGAATTTGCAATTTCAGTTTTAAACAAAGCCATTGCGAATTCTAAATCCGCTTCAAACCCTGTTTCTAAATTGTTCATGTAAGCAAAATAGTTTTCACTTTCACGGATTTGCCCCATTATTTTTCTGAACATTTCTTGGTTTTCATCACCAATCCAATTCACTTTATTTTCTTCAGCAGCTCTTCTTAACGATTTGTTTTCAATGAGCATATTAAAAACTGAATTTTCAACAAACTTTCGATTGGGATTCAAATCCGCTTCCGATGGTCGAATTTTTGTTTTTAATTCATCCAACCTACGTTCTTCAATGCTTGTCAATTCTTCAAATGTCAACATGAGATACAAGTACAAATCGTAAATGCGATCTATCGCGTTGAACATTTCATTTTCAGTCCGACGAAAATTATCCTCATCCGACTGAAAATAGGCGTATAATGCTTGTAAAACCTTAATTCTTAAATGTCTTCTATTTAACATATCTATCTTTTACATCGGTAACTTAACGTTTCCGACAGCGGCTATTCTTTCTTCAGCCATTTTATTAGCAATCTCGTATGTTGGAATACTGTCTGTTTTAGAGCGATTTACAATGTTTTCAACCGTTCCGTAGATTTCTTCTGCTTTGTTCATCGACCAAGTCAAAGACAAATCAGCTACTTCAGAATAACAATTGATAACTCCTCCCGAATTGATTGCATAATCCGGTGCATAAATAATCCCTTTTTCCATCACCATTTTACCGTGAACTTGTTCATTTTCCAATTGGTTGTTAGCAGAACCTGCGATGATGGAACATTTCAGTCTTGAAAGGGTGTCTGTATTTACGGTAGCTCCTAAAGCGCAAGGTGCATAAATATCCATGTCTAAATCGTAAACATCATTCAAGCCAACAATTTCTGCACCGTATTTCTGAGCAACTCTGTTTAAGGTGTCTTGATGAATGTCCGAAATGTAAATTTTTGCTCCTTCTTTCGCCAACGATTCAACCAAGTATTCTCCAACGTGACCAACACCTTGAACAACTACTTTTTTACCAGCTAAAGAATCTGAACCAAATTGCACTTTTGCACAAGCTTTCATTCCTACATAAACACCGTGAGCAGTTACAGGAGATGGATCTCCACTTTTGCCAGCTAACCCCACAACGTGATTCGTTTCCATGTTCACATACGCCATGTCTGCAGGATTGATTCCTACGTCTTCCGCAGTGATATATTTTCCTGCTAAACCATTCACAAATTTACCAAATCTCCTCAAGTATGCTTCGGATTTCATGGTACGAGAATCACCAATAATAACTGCTTTTCCTCCACCTAAATTTAACCCAGCCAATGAGTTTTTGTAAGTCATTCCACGAGATAATCTCAAAACATCGTTCAAAGCTTGCATCTCATTTTCGTATGGCCACATTCTAGTTCCACCTAAAGCAGGTCCTAAAACGGTACTATGAACAGCAATAATCGCTTTCAAACCCGTTGCATTATCATTACAGAACAATAATTGTTCGTGGTTATACATGCTCATTTGAGCAATCACTGGGTTGTCAGCCAGATTTGTGTCTTTAATGTCTTTTACTTCAAACATGTTCTATCGTTTTTAAAGAACCTAAACTCATTACAATTTGCTATTTTTGTAAACTATTTCAAAATAGCATTGCAAAAATAGGAAATTTATCGAATGAAGTCTTTAAGCTATCTAAACAAATATTTAATTAAATACAAATGGCGCCTGATTTTCGGGATAATTTGTATCATCGTATCCAATTATTTTGGCGTCAAAATGCCAACAGTGGTAAGTAACGCAGTGAATGGTTTTCTAGGCGAAATAAAGTCGGACGAATCTTTCAACACCATTGCGATGCTGAGTTTGAAGCTTTTCGGCTTTTATATGCTGTTGTCGATAGGCAAAGGTTTCTTTCTGTTCTTGACCCGACAAACGATTATCGTGATGTCGAGACACATCGAATTCGACCTAAAAAATGAAGTTTACAATCAATACCAGCGATTGAATTTTTCTTTTTACAAAAAGAGTAATACGGGAGATTTAATGAATAGAATCTCGGAAGACGTTTCTCAAGTACGCATGTATTTAGGCCCTGGATTGATGTACACCATCAACTTGGCAATTCTTTTTACCTTGTGTGTTTTTGCCATGATGCAGATTAACATCATGTTAACTTTAATTGTATTGGCTCCACTTCCACTTCTTTCATACATGATTTATAAAGTGTCCAATAAGATGAATAAGCTCAGTAAGTTTGTTCAGGAAGAACAATCAGCCATGTCGACCATCGCACAAGAGACTTTCTCTGGAATACGGGTAATTAAAGCCTATTTACGAGAGCGAGAAATGTCTAAGAAGTTCGATGATTCTTCGGATGAATACAAAAATAGGTCCATGAAATTGGTACTGGTGAACGCCTTGTTTATGCCAACTATCGTATTTTTAATTGGAACCAGTACGTTGCTCGCTATTTACTTTGGAGGATTATTAACTTTCACCGGTGATATCACGCCTGGAGACATTGTTGCCTTCGTGTTTTACGTCAACATGTTAACTTGGCCATTTGCGAGTGTGGGTTGGGTAACTGCCATCATTCAAAGAGCTGCGGCCTCTCAAGAACGAATCAATGAGTTTTTAAAAATAGAACCTGCCATTCAAAGCTGCAATGAAGATCCACTTTCAAAAATCCAAAACATTGAATTTAAAAATGTTAGTTACACACATGAAAACTCTGGAATTGAATCAATTAAAAACCTGAGTTTTACTTTAAAAGCGGGAGAAACCTTGGGAGTTGTAGGACGAACAGGAAGTGGAAAATCTACCCTATTAAACCTCATCATGCGCCAAATCGATCCATCGAAAGGAATCGTCCAAGTCAATGGGGAAAATTTAAAAGACATTAACTTAAACGATTATCACAAATTATCTGGAGTTGTGCCACAAGAAGTATTTCTTTTCTCCGACTCAATTCGAAACAACATTCAATTTGGTGTCAACGACAGAAATGTAACCGAAGAAGAAATCATTGAAATTAGTAAAAAAGCACACGTTTACCACAACATCATTCAATTCAAAGAAGGATTTGATACGGTGCTTGGTGAAAGAGGTGTGAATTTAAGTGGTGGACAAAAACAACGAATTAGCATTGCGCGCGCTTTGCTTAAAAAACCCGATTTATTACTGCTGGACGATTGCCTATCTGCGGTTGATACGGAGACCGAAGATTTCATTTTGAAATCCATCGACGAGCAATCTGCCAACAACATGACCGTCATTGTCAGTCACCGAATTTCTTCTTTGCGCTATGCGGATAAAATCATCGTTTTGGATGATGGAACAAAAATCGAAGAAGGAACCCACGAAGAATTGATTGCGAAAGACGGTATTTACTCTGAGATGTACCTGAAACAGTTGACTGAGAATGATTAGGGGGTTAATACATCAAAAGTTAAAGCAACACTCCAGTGTTTTTTTAACTTAAACACTTATTTATCAATAAATTAATTGAGTTATCAATAAATTAATTGAGTGAAACTTGGATAAGAAACTGCTTTTTAGCATCTTTGTCTGTGAGAAAAAACCAGCACTTATCCGAGATTAAAAGTAATATAATCTCGGCAATTTCATAACATGAATGTGAAATATGTGTTTTTGCAGTCACAAAAAACAAAATTTGTATGCACGTAAAATTTATTCTTGTCAGCACTTTATTGTGTAGCCTTTCTGCTTGCGGGCAAACTAACATTAAATCAAAATAATTATGACAACTCAAAAAGTATCAAAAGGATTAAACATTACGCTTTGGATAGCACAAGGAATTTTAACAGTAATGTTCCTAATGGCAGGTTCAATGAAAGCAACACAACCCATTGAAGAATTAGTAGCATCAGGAATGAATTGGGCTGGCGATTTACCCTCATTAACACGCTTCATAGGTGTTTGTCAGGTGTTGGGGGCAATCGGTTTGATTTTACCTGCTGCATTGCGCATTAAACCTTCACTTACTGCTTGGGCTGCAACAGGCCTGGCAACTTGCATGCTATTTGCAGTTATATTTCACATTGCAAGAGACGAAGCAGCTCTTGTCGGAGCACCTTTGTTCTTGGGTATTGTAGCAACATTTGTCGCGTGGGGAAGATTTAAAAAAGTAGTTATTCAACCAAAATAAGGCATGTGTTATCGAACTGCACAAAGACAAGCACATCCCTAAAAATCGGGAAGAGATTGCCTTTCAGACTGTTCATTTCTTTCCTTTTCCTCTTTTTGTTTTTCAGCAAACACATGACTAGACAACAGCCGATAACACGAAAGACGAAAACTCCCATAAAATATTTATCCGAGTAGTGCACAAAAGCACTCAAAAAAGCGATGAAGCTTCAAGTTTTTCATCGCTTTTTTTATAATTCAGCGATTCGATAAACGCATCATAAATGTTCAGCGAACGAATGTGTTTTCTGTAAAGCGGTAAGCTATTTTCACGAACACATTAATATTACAAGTGAGTAAACTTATTTGTGTGACTCGATTACACGTAATATTTCCCAAACTTTACGCTTAAATTCAAATATTAATTCTAAATTTGTGATAGTATCAAATGATAGTATCATAAAATGAAACCACCATACGAAGTAACAGCAGAAATTCTTAAATATATCGCTTCTATATCGTTAAAAATTGGAGAAGTAAATGCAAAATATTTAATCAAAACGAATCCAACGCTTAGGAAAAAGAACCAAATTAGAACTATTCATTCTTCATTAAGTATTGAAGGTAATAGGTTGACAGAAGAGCAAATTACTTCAATATTAGAAAACAAAAGAGTTGTTGGATCTGAAAAGGATATTCTTGAAGTTCTAAATGCTTTAGATGTTTATAAAAATATAAATAAACTTAAACCTAAAAGTGAAAAAGATTTTCTAAAAGCGCATAAATTATTATTACAAAAGTTAATTAAGGATCCAGGGAAATATAGAAAACAAGGTGTTGGAATTGTAAAAGGTTCGAAAATTGAACACATTGCTCCACCTTATGAAAATGTATCTTTTTTGATGCAAGACTTGTTTGAATATCTGAAAGATAAAAATGAATTAACTTTAATCAAAAGTTGTGTTTTTCATTATGAAATGGAGTTTATTCATCCTTTTTTGGATGGAAATGGAAGAATGGGTAGATTGTGGCAAACTCTAATTTTAATGCAAGACTATCCTATTTTTGAGTTTTTACCATTTGAAACTTTGATTTCAAAAAATCAGGACGAATATTACAACGCTTTATCAATTTCTGATAAGGAAGGAAAATCTACGAAATTCATCGAATACATGTTAAAGATTATTGAGAGTTCTTTAGCAGAATTACTTGAAAACTCGACGAAAAGATTAACGGATGAAGATAGAATTCAAATATTCCTAGAAAAAAATAATGGTGACTTTACCAGAAAAAATTATATGACTTACTTCAAAGATATATCATCTGCTACTGCGAGTCGTGATTTAAAAAATGCTGTATTAAAGGGATTAATTTCAAAAATTGGAGATAAGAAAACAACAGCTTACAAGAAAAGTTAATACTGCGTGTACTAATTTATCCGACTAGCCAACAGTAACCCTCAAAAAAACGATAAAATTTTAAATTCTTCATCGCTTTTTTATGGTTCAATAACTTAAGCTTTTGTTGATCTATTCGGTACTTCGATAAACACAGCATAAATGTTCAGCGAACGGAAGTAATTTTGTTATCTTCTAAGGTTGTTATTGTATATATTTACCTACATCAATCAACGACGCCTATGAATTATCAGCATTTGAAATGTGGAAAAAAGATGATAAACGCCTCAGTACGAATTTATTTGTGATTGATGGGAAATTCACTAAAAAACCATCGTGGATGCATACGCACCGCGGAGGAATGGCGCTAACGAATGGAGTAAACCCACTCGTTTTAGCAATTAAAAATAAATAATGAAACAAAGCTTAACGTACTATATTACTTTATTCGTTATTAGGTTCAAAGGTTTAAAAAAGACCTTTAGTAAAGACCCTATTGACTTCCAAAAAATCAGAAAAGAAGATGTATATTATCCAAAAGGCTCGTTTTTTAAACCAGGGCAAACGCATTTAACTTCAAAATTGGTTTATGTCATGGTTTTTAAACAAAAACGCATGCCACAAACAACTCATCTCAGTTTGCAATCAAGCGGTGGATGAATCCACCGCTTAATAAAATTATCTTTTCTAAAATTTAGACTTACAAAATTTTAAATGCGTTTGTCCTGTTTTTTAAACAAAATAATTGTAGTGTTCGGGCTTTTTAACTATTTATCCGTTTAATCTCTTTGGGTTAATTCACTAGAGCTTTACTTCGTTGACATTTTATTCATAACCTGAGTTTGATTATCTAATCGAACTCAGGTTAATACCTCGTCAGCTCGCTGCGAGGTTATTTATTATTTCGAATCGGTCGAATTATGAAAGTTGGTGATTATTTCTTGTTGAGTACGATTTTTTTGAACATACTTTAAAACAAACTTATACTATATTTGCACATGAAGTCGATGGAAAAAACGAAAGAAATGTTGCTTGAATTCAAAGGCAATCGAGATTACAAATTGTTTTCTTTTCAAGCGATTCAAAATCCGCAAACCATTCCAGACCTGATTGAACTTTGCTACACCATTTCCTACCCTTTTCCCCAATACAGTTCTTGGTTGTTGTCGCACGTTGCGGAAAACCATCTAAAACAGCTTCTGCCCTTTCATGCTGATTTGATTGACGTGTTTTTAACATGCACCGATCATTCCGCGCAGCGAAATTTAGGTAATGTTTTATTGAAATTACCTGAAACGGATTATAAATCGGGTGAAATGCTTGAACGTTTGTTTGCCTTTTTGCAAGATGCGGATGCCAAAGTGGCGCTCAAAGCGTATGCGATGTATCTACTCGTTCCATTGGTTAAACCGTATCCTGAGTTGGTTCGTGAACTGAAATTGGTTTTAAATTCACGAATCGAGCTAGAAAGTAAAGCTTATGCAGGAGCCGTGCGGAAAGTGGAGAACGTTTTACGTTCATAGACTCCCTTTTGTAGGTTTTAATCAAATCTATCGCATTCCCAAATCATTCGTTTTTGTTATTTTCCCTTCTTCCATTCCCAAAATTTCTCCAACTCCAAATCTTTTTGACCATAGGTATTTACATCGTATTGCAGAAAATAATCAGGAATAATTCCATTGGGGTTCGCTCCTACTTTTCCGATGATGTATTTATACGTTCCGGTTTTCACTCCGATTTGAGATTGAGGTAAAATAAGACTGGGATACGAGCCACCATAATTGAAAAATTCTCCACCAGCTGTTTGTTGTCCGAAAATAAGGGCATTTCGGTATTGTCTCAAATAGGAAGCCGTGACGGTGGAGGAAGATGCGGTATAGCCATTGACAAAAATGGAAATAGAACCTTCATAAACTTTTTTCTTGGGTTTAATTTGATATACAAAAGCAACGCCATCAGTTCTTTTTTCTTTTTTGAAAACATCTAGGTAATCGTAAAAAATATAAGACATTTGAAATCGTTTTTTATTTTCATTTACCAAAAAAGGTTTCATATTTTCATGAGGTCGAACGATGGTGTATTTAATTTTATCTTGCACCAAATAAGACAAAAGTTCTTCAACATTGATTCTATTTCCTCCTAAATTAGCCCTCAAATCAAGAATTAAATCGTGATTTCCGTGCAGGTACATGTATTTAAAAATAGATTTATAAAATGCTTTGTATTTATTTCGACTAAAGGCATCAAGGCGCAAGTAATACACCGAATCTGGCAGCAAATAAAATGCAGCCTGTTTTCCTTTTCGAATTAAAACAGCAGATTCAGGAATGTAAATTGCATTTTCTTTCGATTTTAAAACTTTTTGATCCACGCCAGAAACCTTGAAAATTCTGGCTTCATTTTCCTGAATGTATTCCAAATCATAAGTTGCAAATGAACCAAAGTATAAATAATAAAGCGCTGCAAAATTTTTATTCAAAATTTCTATTCCAAAATCCTTGCTTTTTCCATCAGACGCTTTGAATCGAAGCATTTTTACTAACAAATCACGGCTTGAAACTCCGTTGATCGAAGTGATTTTCGTGGATTTAGGGATTTCATTTAAACTGTCTTTGAATAACTCCAAAACAAACAATTGCATGCCATCTGTAAATACCCTTAATGGAAAATACCCTTGCCGAATCGAATCTTTTTGTCGCGTTGGGTTATGCGTTAAAGTCGTATGAACACAACCCAATTCCCAAATGGCTTCGCGAATTGTAGCTTCGTAATCTCTCCAAGTAAGCGAATCAGGGTAATAAAGTTGAACGACCGAAATTAAGGAATCAAAATTTATTTTTTCTAATCGTTGATAGTTGACAGGGTGTCCTTTTTCTACTGCCTCGCTTAAAAATTGTAAATCCGTCACCAAATCTGTTTTTGACAACCGTTGACTGGTTGCCAAAAAATGAATGAAAATCAGAATAACAACGGATAGATTTTTCAATAACATCCTCTAAAGTTAATCATTTAAAACCAAAAAACGCCTCACTCAAGAGCAAGGCGTTTTTAACTATATTTCAATCAGCGATTAAACCAACATCGTAACTGGATTTTCCAAGTACGATTTTAGAGTTTGTAAAAATGCTGCACCACTTGCGCCGTCCACAACGCGGTGGTCGCAAGAAAGCGTTAATTTCATGACGTTTCCAGGAACAACTTGTCCGTTTTTAACCACAGGAACTTCTTTGATTCCACCAACTGCTAAAATGCAACTGTCTGGTGAATTGATAATTGCAGTGAAAGATTCAATTCCAAACATTCCTAAATTGGAAATTGTAAAAGTGTTTCCTTCCCAATCTGCCGGTTGCAATTTCTTTGATTTTGCTTTTTCAGCAAAGTCTTTTACTTCCGCACCAATTTGTTGCAATCCTTTTGTATCCGCGAAGCGAACTACAGGAACTAATAAACCTTCCTCTACAGCAACTGCAACACCAATGTGAATGTGTTGATTCCTACGAATCGTTTCACCTTTCCAAGAACTGTTGATGACTGGATGTTTTCTCAAAGCCATCGCTGATGCTTTCAACACCAAATCGTTGAATGATATTTTTACATTTTTGTCTGCATTCATCGCTTTGCGGGCTTCAATTGCTTGGTCCATGTCAATGTCCAAGGTCAAATAGAAATGTGGAGCTGAAAATTTACTTTCCCCCAAACGTCTCGCGATGACTTTACGCATTTGAGAAACATTTTCTTCTGAGTAAGACTCTTCTCCTACTGGAGCTTGCATGTAATTTCCAGCTGCTGGAACGTAAGGAACGTAATGATCTACATCTCTCTTTACCACTCTTCCAGCATCGCCTGTACCGGCGACGCGACTGATGTCGATTCCCTTTTCCGCTGCCACTTTCTTGGCCAAAGGAGAAGCAAAAACACGGTCTCCATCGTTAGAAACTGATTCTGCCGATTTGGACGTTTCAGTTGCAACTGGTTTCGCATCCGCAACAACTGGTGCTGACTTGGATTCGTTTTGAGGTGCTGACTTCGTTTCTTCTTTAGGCGTTTCTGTTGGAGAAGTTGCACCTTTCGATCCAGATACATTAGCCAAAAGCGCATCCACATCTTCGCCTTTTTCACCAATAATGGCCAAAACCACATCAACTGGAGCACTTTTTCCTTTCTCTACACCGATGTACAACAAAGTGCCGTCATAGAAAGATTCAAATTCCATGGTTGCTTTATCCGTTTCAATTTCAGCCAAAACCTCACCAGATTTCACTTCGTCTCCCACTTTTTTATGCCATTCTGCAACCACACCTTCCGTCATGGTATCACTTAATTTGGGCATGTAAACTATCTCAGCCATCTTGTATTTTAATAAGTTATAGAATTAGGAGAAATCTCCAGCTCGTGTTAATATTCTTTGACGTATGGGTAATCTGTCTGCGTGTAAACATCTTCATACAATTCATGCGCTTCTGGGTATGGAGATTCTTCAGCAAACTTCACCGATTCTTCTACTTCATTTTTCACCCATTCTCCGATTTCATCAATTTCTTTTTCCGTCAACCATTTATTTTCTTGAATAACATTTAAACAGTGTAAAATTGGATCTTTTTCTATCCATTCTGCAACTTCTGCTTTGGTTCTGTACTTCTGTGGATCAGACAACGAGTGTCCTTTGTATCGGTATGTACGAATATCCAAAAGTGTTGGTCCATCTCCTCGTCGTGCTCTGGCACACGCTTCTTCAATTGCTTCGTGTACCGCTTCTGGCGACATTCCATTTACGGATTTAGAAGGCATATCATACGACAGTCCAATTTTTGAAAGATCCGTTACGGTTGTTGTCCGTTCAACAGAAGTTCCCATCGCATAGTTGTTGTTTTCAATGATGTAAATCACGGGTAATTTCCACAACATCGCCATGTTAAACGTTTCGTGCAAGGCACCTTGTCTAACAGCTCCGTCTCCCATAGAAACGAAAACTACATTATCTGTACCTTTATATTGTTCTGCAAAAGCAACACCCGTTCCCATTGGAATTTGAGCTCCAACGATTCCGTGTCCACCCATGAAGTTTTTACTTTTATCAAAAAAGTGCATCGAACCACCTTTTCCTTTCGAACAACCTGTTGTACGACCATACAATTCAGCCATCAACACACGTGGATCCGTTCCCAATCCGAGTGGATGGGCATGATCACGGTAAGCGGTCATGTGGCTGTCTGTTGGTCGACTCGCACTTACAGTCCCAGCTACAATTGCCTCTTGACCGATATATAAATGACAAAAACCACCAAATTTCTGTTGAATATACAATTGACCTGTCTTCTCCTCAAACTTGCGCATGAGAAGCATATCCTTATACCACTTTACATACGTTTCTTTCGAGAATTTAGACCCCGAAGCAACCGCGGCTTTTTTAGTCGTTTTGCTTGGTTTGGTAACTTCTTTCATAGACATAACAATGCTTATTTTTTAACGAGAGACAAATATAATAAGAAGATTCGAATCTTATGCAAAAACGAGTTTATTTCATGATTTTACCAGCGATTCGAGCTAATTTTCAAGTCCGTTTTTCAATTAAAAACTGGAATTTAAAGTTTGATAAAGAATCAAGGGAATTTTGGAAACTTTTGGAAATCAGGATCTCTTTTTTCCAAGAAAGCATGTTTCCCTTCCTGCGCTTCTTCCGTCAAATAATACATCAAAGTGGCGTCTCCTGCAAATTCCATCAAACCATGCTGTCCATCTAACTCCGCATTCAAACCACGTTTAATCATTCGAACCGCCAAAGGACTTCGCTTCATAATTGTTCTGCACCATGCCACGGTGGTATTCTCCAATTCACTCAAGGGAACTACTTTATTAACCATGCCCATCGCTTCAGCTTCTTCTGCGGTATATTGTTCACACAGAAACCAGATCTCACGTGCTTTCTTCTGTCCAACACAACGTGCCAAATAAGAAGACCCAAATCCGCCGTCAAAACTCCCTACTTTCGGACCAGTTTGACCAAAACACGCATTTTCAGACGCAATGGTTAAATCACAAACAACGTGTAATACGTGTCCACCGCCAATTGCATAACCGTTTACCATTGCAATTACAGGTTTTGGCATCGAACGGATAGCCTTGTGTAAATCCAATACATTCAAACGTGGAACACCATTTTCAGAAATGTATCCTCCTATTCCTTTCACATTTTGATCTCCACCAGAACAAAAAGCCTTGTCGCCTTCACCGGTTAAAACAACTACACCAATGTCATTTCGCTCTCTGCAAATAACCATGGCATCCAACATTTCCATATTCGTCTCTGGTCTAAAAGCATTATAGACTTTCGGGCGATTGATGGTTATTTTCGCGATTCCTTCAAAGTACTCAAACTTGATATCGGTATATTTTTTAATGGTAGTCCAATTGAAATTACTCATGTTTTTGATTTTTTTCAAAAATACAAAGAGAACGGGAAATAAAGAAGAGATTACAAAACTTTATTCAACAAGTCAATGAGCAAATCTTTTATATTTGTCAACTGATATCCACTTTGGAGTCTAATTTAATCGTTTCAATTAAATAAATAACAACCATGCGCAACTTCATCCGAAAATTAACGCCTTCATTCGTGCTAAAACGATTTCGAAAATACAAAAAATCGAAAGTAAACAAGACGTTGAACGCAGCAAAATTATCGGGGCAAACGATATCAAAAGCTGATTTGATGAGCGATTTCAAACAAATTGGACTCCAAAAAGGCGATACTGTATTGGTTCACTCAAGTATGAGTAAAATTGGTTATTTAGAGAATGGTCCTCAAACGTTTGTAGATGCACTAATTGAGTACATCGGCGAAGAAGGAAATGTCATGATGCCAACGTCTCCAAACCCCATGCTGCAGTTGGATTACGCTCGAAGTACCAACACTTTTGATATCAATCAATCTCCTTCAGCCCTAGGGGCAATTTCAGAATATTTTAGAAAAATGAAGGACGTAAAGAGAAGTTGGAGTCCAACGGAACCAGTTTCGGTTTGCGGTAAAGATGCGGATTTTTTAACCAACTCGCATCATATCGACAATTCACCCTATACTTCCAATTCTCCTTTTCAAAAACTGTATCAACTCAATGGTAAAATTATGTACACGGGTGTAACGCTGGAAAATGCTGGCACGAACTTACATACACTTGAAGACGCAGTTGATTTTGAATATCCCATATACTATAAGGATGAATTTGAATTTGATGTCAAAACGGCCACTAAACAAATCAAAGTACGCACAAAAGTGCATAACCCTGAGTGGTCTAAAAAGCGAAAATGTGACGAACTTTTGCCATTTTTTGAAAGTAAAAGCGTGTTTATTACTGGAACAATCGGAAATGCCAAGACCTTATTATTTGATGGCAAACGGATGTTTGAAGAAATGATTCAAGCTTATCAAGAAAAAGGAATTACGATGTATCACCCGAAAGGAAATAACAAGTAAAATGGTACTTAATTGAATCTATTGCTTATTTTCGCTAAAAATTAAATTGTTTCTTTCAAGATGGTTAATACGAAAAAAAATGTGCTTCTAATTGGTGCTTCTGGTGGTATTGGTAAAGAATTAGTGAAAATTTTTGATCTAGCGAAATACAATCTAATTTGTCATTATCATTCGTGTCAAAGCGGATTGGAATCAATTCCAAAGGCACACGTTTTTAAAGCAGACATTACCTCAGAAAGCGAAGTGATTTCGATGATCAAATCCGTTTTAGATTCTTTTGGTAAAATTGATGTTTTAATAAATGCCGCTGGAGTTTCAATTTCTTCAATGTCATGGAAAACAAAAGCCGAAGATTGGGAAAAAACCATTGGGATCAATTTAACTGGTCCATTTTATTGTACCCGCGAAGTTCTACCTGGAATGCGCTCCCATAATTTTGGTAGAATAATCAACCTCTCATCAGTAGTTGGTCAAACAGGAGTAGCTGGTACAGCGGCATACGCTGCTTCAAAATCAGGTCTATTCGGAATGGTAAAAGCGATTTCTGCAGAAGTGGGTGATAAAAACATCACTGTAAATAATATTGCTTTAGGCTATTTCAATCAAGGAATGATTCACCAACTTCCTGCCACCATGGTTGAAGAAATTATCCAATCGATTCCCAAAAATAAACTGGGAGAAGTGCAACAATTAGCAGATTGCATTGAATATCTTGTCAAAGACAGTTCGAGTTATATCACCGGACAAACGATTAACCTCAACGGCGGAATGTTTGGTTAATAATCTTTCTCAAATACTTACCTTTTCGAGATGACGATTTTTTTCAATAAGACACATGTCGTTGCTGAAAATGATATGCATACAAGATACGAAATGTGAACAACTAATCTAATACAGGTTTTACGATTCTTTCTTCAGGCAAATACAAGTAATGAATTTCTCCTGGACTAGAAAGCAAGATAAAATCGGCATCCAAAATCCGAATTTGTTGATATTTAGCAGGAACCAATTCTTTTCCTTTGGGCGAATAAACCCCTAATTTCGCACCATCAGAAGTTAAAAAGTAGCCATTTTCTAAACGTTCAATGTGAGAGAATTTATTTGGAATAACCCACTCTCCTTTCCCATTAATCATCCCTTTTTGCATCAACAATTCTGCAATTGCCAACCCATTAACCATGCTTTCCGCGTAATCAAATTTTGGAACCTGCATGACTTTATTGTTCAAGTCAATGTATCCCCAGTTTTTACCTTTGGAGAAAGCCATCATGGTTGAAACGTCTCCAAGTTCGTTATAAGAAGCTGGAATGACCCATTTTCCATTCAAATCAATCACCCCGTATTTATTTCTAAACCGTGCTTTGGCATTTTTCCCTCTAAATCGACCGTTTTCCATAAAATTAGGAAACGTTTCAAAAGTCGGTTTGATTACTTCCACCCCCAAATGATTCAGGTAGCCAATCTTTTCATCCAAAACAACGATTGCCCGTTGATTGTTAAGTTGCCCAATTTCATCGTAAATCGCAGGAGTAACCATGTTTCCATTTCGATGAACAATTCCAAATAATTCATCTTGTTCGAAAATGAATAAACTGTCTGTGTATTTAGCGATTCGCTCGTAAACGGGTGGAATAATGTAATTCCCTTTCAAATCAATATACGTTTGTTTGCCTCGAATTTGAACCATTGCCATACCATCCACAAAGCTAAAAGCTTCTTCAAAAAGAGTATCAAATTGCTGAACACCGTATTTGTCGTAATAAGCATACATGGAATCCTTGGTGGCATAAATTAATCCTTCTGAAAATTGACCAATATCTTCAAAATCAATTTCAAAAAGCAATTTTCCCATTCGGTCGATGATGCCAGACTTATTATTGATCTCCACAATGGCTCTACCCTGTTCAAAATCAAAGCCACCGTCGTAAATTAGCGGAATCACCACTTGATTGCTCTTATCGACATAACCGTATTTCCCTTGTTTAGAAACCAAAGAAAGTCCTTCTTTAAACAACCCCATGGATTCGTATTCAGGAGAATAAACAATTGCGCCTTGATAATCCATCCAACCAAAGGAAGAACCTTTACGAAAAGGAAGCAAATTTTGCAAAGCAATTTCTTTGTCTTGTAACACTTCATCTTCAAAAGGATATTCTGGATATTCTTTTAGAAATTGGTCGATGCGAGCTTCAGAATAGTCATACATGTACAGCTGATATACCCTTCTCCACGCGGCATCCTTGTTCTTATTATCCGGGTAGTTTTCAATAAAATCCAAATAATCTACCAGTCGACTTTTATTTGTAACCAAGTTATAAACGCGATCCTCTGCATCGTCTTTATACGGATTATCGGGATGGAAATTGATAAAATTCATCAATTCATTCACGGATCCCGTTTTGGTTTGCTCTTGATACAGCGTCAAATGATAACTTGCCAGCGCTTGGTTGTATAACACAGAAGTTGGGTGTTTTTTCAAAAATAGCTTGTATTCTTCACTCACATTTGCATTTTTAGCTGTTTCCAGCGCAATGGAATCTCGTTTGTAAATGGAAGTGTTTACTTCATTTGCCCAAGGGTGTTGATCTAAAAAGGTTTGAAAAGCAATTTCCGTATTGTGTGACAAGGCAATTTTATAAAACGCTGTACTAATGGATTGTCTCAACTCACTGATAGCTGGATAGGTACATCCCAATTTTGCATTTTTAAGCTTGCTTTTCTCTTTTTGAGTGTCAAACAAACGTTCTGCTCGCAGGATAGCTGCATACGCAGAATCTAAATTATGAAAAGGGTTGTCGGTACGATAATAGATGATTGCCAAGCCATAACTTGCGGGAACAACTTTCTTTTTCAAAGATTTTTCCAATAAAACCTTCGCCTCAAAATAATTGTAAATTTCAAGTTTTTTAAATGCTTTTTCAATCTTTCCAGCGGATGAGAAAAATGCAAGCGATAAGAAGAGAGATAAAAAAAGGTATTTCACAAACGTTTATTTTTGATCTAAATAAATCTAAAACTCTAAATTAATACAAATATTGGCTGAGTCATTTTAAACAAGGGTTAAAAAGCGCAAAATTGCGCAAAAAAAAAGCCCTCATAATCGAGAGCTTTTACAAATTTCTTAATCTTAGTCTTTTTTGTGACGACCGTAACGCGAGTTGAATTTATCAATACGTCCAGCAGTATCCACAAACTTAACAATACCCGTGAAGAATGGGTGAGATTTGTGAGAGATATCCAATTTCACTAAAGGATATTCATTTCCATCTTCCCAAGAAACAGTTTCAGTTGAAGCAGTTGTTGAGCGTCCAAGGAATGCATAATCGTTAGTCATGTCTTTGAAAACAACGAATCTGTAATCTTCTGGGTGTATGTCTTTTTTCATTTTATTATATTATTAAATCTATTATTCTCAGAATTGGATTGCAAATTTAAACATTTAATTTTTAATTGCAACACTATTCTTAATTTATTCTGTCATTATTTGTATTTTAAATCGTTTCTGTGTTAGAAAACGACATTAAAAAAGCACATGAACTCAATTTGTCTTCTCTTTTTCCCAAAAAGGATCCATCCAAACCTCGCTGCTGGATTTTTCCAACTTTTGGTGTTTTTTCAAAATCTCCTGTTGTTGCGTCTCAGAAGCAATTAATTGAATTTCCTGGAATAAAACGCGTTCTTCAAACCGAATGTGACTTTCTAATTCTTCTTCAAACAAACTCAAGGTTTTCAAAACGGCATCTTTTTTTTGAAACAAACGAATCAATCTTCGATGTTCGGACAATGCTTTTTTAACCATTTCGTGATCATTACCCAAAACCGGGAAGATGTCTTTTTCTTCAATTTCAAAATGTGGCAACAACTGATTTTCAAAAAACCAATCAACGTATTTTTTTATTCGGCTTGTGTCAATCTCATTTTTGATACCACTTCGAATTTTCCAACAAAGTAATAATCCATCGTGATGATCATGACTCATTCGAATCAAAAACTCACTTCTTTTTAATGGTTTTTTTTCGCTCATGATTTCCAATATTCATTCTCGGTTTGCTAAAAAGAGAATTTATTTACCTGTTGGGTTATTTCTTTGCTCTAAAATGTCATCGGCAGTCAACTCTTTACCCCAACCTTCAATTTCAGTTTCATCCCAGAATTTAGGAAAAAACTTGCGTTGTTGAAAAGCTGGATGCAAATATTTTTTCCATTGTGATCCACCCGTGCCAGTTGCATCTGTTGTGTTGGATCCTTTCTTATCCAAATAATGTTTTGCCGTATTGATATGTACCAAAGGCCAAGCAATGTTGTACAAATAATCGAACTTTCTTAATTTCTCTTTCAACTCTTCAGAAATGCCAGGCAATTCATTCAAACGATCTTCCATGGTTTTGCCTTTCATTTTACGTGCTAAATCCATCAAACTTTCCGAATATTTCTCTTCAAATTGCCGCATGGTCAAAGTCTTCTCTCCTGTCTCACGATTGGTTCCTGCGTCTTTCCAATAAATGTACTCAAAACATTCTTCAAGTGTTGGGGAAGCAGAAAGGTTCTTCTTACCTGCATCATTAACCAAATTATTTAAACGCGTACAATAGATTTCAATGTACCTGAATTGTGCACTTTGAAATCCACTCGCTGGTGCCAAAGTCATTCGGAAGGTATTGTAATCATCGTAATTCATTCCATCACGCATGATGTCAAAAGAATTAATCAATGCTTCTGTGTAGCGATTTAATCGCTGTATGCGATCTAACAAAAATTCTTCCGTCAACGTTTCTTTGGCAACCACTTGTTTAATTTCATGCACCATCAACTTTAACGTTAGCTCCGTAATTTGATGATACATAATAAAGATTTCTTCATCTTTGAAATTTGTTCGCGGCTTTTGAAGTGACAAAAGTGTGTCAACCTCTATATAGTCCCAATAATTAATCGGTTTTGCTTGTAACAAACCTTTGAAATACGTATCCGGGTTTTCTCCTAAATTTTGGTATTTCTCGTTGATTGATTGGATGATTTGTTCTTGATCCATAGTGTATTGCGTTATTTAATTAGTTTTAATCCAAGTACAAAAAGACTGAATAATTTAACAACTTCTCCCCCAACAAAATAATAATGCAAGCGAGAAGGTTTCAGCACTTCTTTTTGTAGTATAAGCGTAACCCGCTGATCCATTTGTGGGAGAAGTACAAATGTCTGAATAAGTACAATTCCCAGGGGTATTAGAAAATAGATTTCTTTAAAGAGCATCATTTTTCCTTCATAAAAAGCAATGACACTCAACAAAATAAGGAGTGCAATTTCAACTTTATTCAAAGCATTGAATACCAATCTTCCGATGGAAAGTCCTGCTTCCAACGTAACACCAGGAGCTTTAAATTTCAACCAAGATTCCATGAAACTGATCGCCAATAAAAAACCAATCCAAATAAAAACTACGCTACTCATTCCAATGGATTTAATGGTAAAATTATAAGATGAATGCAGACGGATCATTGCGGTAATAATTAATTTTATGCATAAACATTTCCGCCATTACTCCAGCTTGTTTTTTTGCTAAATCAACGCCCTCTCCTATAAAATTTTCATCGAGTGTCTCGTGCCACAACTTCAGCCACCGTTCAAAATGAACTTTTTCAATTGGCAATTTAGCATGTGGTTTAAATGGACTACCTTGATAAGTGTGTTGTTTCAATAAAACGGTTTGCCAAAATCGATACATGATGGGTAAATGTTTGTCCCACTTCCCTTCTAAAACCGCATTAAAAATCCCTCCTAAAAGAGAATCAACTTGAATTTTTTGATAAAAAGTGTCCACTAAAAACTTAACATCTTCGATGTCATCTATCTTTTTAACCATTTTATTACATTGTTTATGCGCTACACAAATAAGTAAAACAAGATCATCAATCCATTAATCAAAAAGCTAAAATTGGTAATTAACAAGGTGTATTTTGGTGTGTACTGCGCGATAAAAAACGCATTTGCGGCCATCGCTAAAGAAACACTAATTCCGATTGGAACATACCCACCACCATTGGTTATTGCCATCCAACATGCGATTGATCCAAAGCAACTTTGTGCAATCATATATGCTGCCATTAAACCAAAAGGATTCTCATTGAAAGCGTGAAGTTGTTTGTCGAACAATTTCCCAAAAAAACTAGATGAACTGGATTGATTAGGGGTAACATTTGCTGTGCTCATAACTCGATAAATTTAATTTTTTTAATATTTTTTTTACAATATGGCGATTAAATTACTTAAAAAGTTCCATACTTGACTTTAATTTCTCTTTAAAAATGTCAATCCTTGAATCATACTTTCAGACAATTCATGAATATGGGCTTCTTCTAACATCTTTTTCAATCCATCTCGAATCGTTTTGAATTCAAAATGAACTGGACAAGGGTGTGCTTCCGAACAAGCTGTAAGACCTAAGCCACAACCTTCAAAAATTTGATTTCCATCAATCGCTAATACGATTTCGATTAGTTTCACTTCCTTTACTTCTCTTTTTCGAATCGCAAAACCACCAGTCGGTCCTTTCACAGAATCAATGATTCCACTTTTTGAAAGTTGTTGTAAAATTTTTGCCGTAAAAGCTTCTGGAGAATCAATCTTTTCGGCAATTTCTTTTAAACTAACACGTGAAGAATGACTTGTTTTGGCTGCAATGTAAATTGCTGCTCTAATACCATATTCACACGCTTTTGAAAACATCATTATTTTAAATTATGTACAAATATATCGCTTTTATTTTAATTTCGGATAAAAACATCTTTATATTTTACCTCAGTCGCATTCGGAAACAACAAAGTAGGAAGACATCAAACAAAGCATTAGCCATCCAAGCACCTGCAATTAAACGACATAGATGCAATGCATTAAAGTTAGGGCAACCCATTGGCTCCTCCATTTTAACAATTGATTTTTTGGAGAATTTTTTATAAAAATCAGTCATTTGGAATCGATTATAACGAATGCATCACATTTTAACGAGGATTTAAGCAAGATTGACAAAAATATATTGCCAAACTAAATCATAAACCCTTACTTTTGTAATCAATTATTATAATAATAGAAGT
The DNA here is from genome assembly GCA_964488745.1 of uncultured Chryseobacterium sp. Taxonomy (GTDB): domain Bacteria; phylum Bacteroidota; class Bacteroidia; order Flavobacteriales_D; family Crocinitomicaceae; genus JAQVCM01. The sequence goes on from CAZAVP010000005.1 coordinate 71,201, forward strand.
AAAAATGAGTCATGCATTAGGAAATCATATTCTTGTTGAATTCATGGGTTGCGACCCTCACATCATGAACGATGTGTCATCCATTGAACGCGACATGGTTGGCGCTGCACAAAAAGCAGGAGCTACGGTAATCAATTCTACTTTTCACCACTTCTCACCGTATGGTGTTTCAGGTGTTGTCGTAATCCAAGAAAGTCATTTAGCGATACATACATGGCCAGAATACGGCTATGCAGCGGTGGATCTTTTTACTTGTGGAGAAATGGACGCTTGGATTTCTTTCGACTTTTTGAAGGAATGTTTTGGAGCAAAACAATATTCTGCCATCGAAATGAAACGAGGTGCTATTCAATTGTTAACCCGCAACGATTTTGACATTTCTTCGATGCGAGAAAAAGCAACTGAATGGAGAAACCCTGAAATGTACACCCGAAATGTTTGGTTTACAGACAAAGACGAAGATCAAGCGCTTTCCTTGCGTTTTACCGGTGAGGTTTTTCACGATGTTCAATCTCCTTTCCAGCGTGTACGTGTTTTAGAATCCTATAAATATGGTAAAATGTTGACTTTGGACGACATGGTTATGACAACCGAAGTGGACGAATATCACTACCACGAAATGATTTCTCACCCGGCGATGTTTACCCATGGCAATGTGAAAAATGTTTTGGTAATTGGGGGTGGTGACGGTGGAACCATCCGCGAAATACTTCGTCATCCTGGGGTTGAAAAAGTAACCATGGTTGAAATAGATGGTGAAGTTATAGAAGCTTGTAAAAAACATTTACCAAACATCGCGAGTCAATTTGACCATCCAAAATTAAATTTAATTGTAGATGATGGAATTGCTTTTGTTCGCGATGCGGAAGCAGGTGCGTATGATTTGGTGATCGTTGACGGGTCAGATCCTGTTGGGCCTGCTGAAGGCTTATTTTCCGTTTCTTTTTATCAGAACTGCTACAAAGCGTTGAAGCAAGGCGGAATTTTAGTGGCGCAAGGAGAATCTCCAAAATTCAATGAAAAAGCATTTTCTGAATTAAACTTTACATTGAGAGGCATTTTTGGTGCCGATAACGCTCCTGTATCTTTATTCTATGTACCAACTTATCCAACAGGAATGTGGAGTTTTCAATACGGTTTGAAAGGAGTCCAGCATCCTAGAGCGGTTGTAGATCATTCGTTGATGGATTCATTTTCAAAGGATCACGGATTGAGATATTATAACGCAGACATTCACATGGCTACTTTTGCAACTCCAAATTTTGTAAAAGAGCTTTTATAATCCGTAAAATCAATCTCTTAATTTGAGATTGTAGCTAAAGATTAAAAGGTGGTAATGCTGATCCAAAGTTTGCCACCTTTTTTATTTTTAAATTGTTATATTAAAATAAAAAGAAAATGACCTTTGACCCAAACGGAGTTGGCATTGCCAACGGAAATGTATTTGGATTTCCCGTCACAGCTGAAGAAGCTCAAATCGTCATCACTCCTATCCCTTTTGATGCAACTGCGTCTTACGGGAAAGGTGCGAGTGACGGTCCAAAAGCGATCTTGGAAGCTTCTACGCAATTAGACTTTTTTCACCCCAAATTGGACAAGGCCTGGGAAACGAAAGTATTCATGTCTAAAATCTCTGAAGAATGGAGCTTAATCAATTCAGAATTGTGCATCAAAGCGATTGATTACATCCAATTTTTAGAAAATGGTGGTAAAATTGAAGAGGAACCTGAATACCAAAAATTAATTGAAGTAATTGCAGAAGCCCAACAAGCACTCAAAGAAAACCTGAAAGAAAAAGCAAGATCGCTTTTTGCAGAAAATAAAATTCCCGCCCTGCTAGGTGGTGAACACAGTGTTTCTTTGGGTTTAATTGAAGCAGTAAACGAATTAAACATTCCTTTTGGTTTGTTGCAAATTGACGCGCATGCCGACCTTCGGGAAGCATACGAAGGTTTTGAACAATCGCACGCCAGCATCATGTACAACGCCTTAAAAAATTGCAACAACTTGAAAAAATTAGTTCAAGTTGGAATTCGAGACATTGCCCAAAGTGAAATTGATTTGATCAACAACAGCAAGGGTCGTGTGAAAACTTTTTTTGATTGGGATCTAAAAGAAGCGCAATTTAACGGGAAAACTTGGAAAAATCTAGTCGATGAAATCATCGAATCTTTGCCGCAAAATGTTTACATTTCATTCGATATTGATGGCTTAAAACCATACCTTTGTCCCAATACAGGTACACCAGTGGTGGGTGGTTTCGAATTGGAAGAACTCTCCTTTTTATTGTTTGAATTGGTAAAAGCTGGAAAAAAAATCGTAGCTTTCGACTTAAACGAAGTAGCACCAGGAAATGAGGGTGACTGGGATGCAAATGTTGGTGCACGAGCTTTATGGAATTTAGTCTGTGCAACCGAAAAAAGTAGAAGAAATGATATCTGAAAAGGAAGTAACGAGTACCTTAAATCACATCCATGATGGTTTTAAAAACAGGGTTAATGCAACACTTTATCACCGTTTAAACCATCTAAAAAAACTAGAAAGAGCCATAAAAGCTTACGAGCAGGAACTGGTCATTGCGCTTAAAAATGATTTCAACAAGTCGGAGTTTGAAACGGTTCTGACAGAAATTTTACCGGTTATGCTGGAAATTAACTATTTTAAAAAAAATTTAAAGTCGTTGATGAAAGCTAAAAAAGTGAGAACTCCGCTCCCACTTAAACCTGCATCTTCTAGTATCATACACGAAGCAAAAGGAGTTGTTCTGATTATCGGTGCTTGGAATTATCCTATCAACTTAACCTTAATTCCGTTGGTTGGAGCAATTGCTGCTGGGAATACGGTCGTCGTTAAACCGAGTGAATTAACCCCACACACGGCTGCGATTTTGGAAAAATTAATTAACGAAACTTTTTCTTCTTCATTCGTCCGAGTCTTACAAGGTGATGGTGAATTTACATCCCGCTTATTAGACCACTCTTTTGATCACATTTTTTATACTGGATCTACCGAAGTTGGTCGATTGGTTTACGAAAAGGCTGCCAAACAACTTTGTCCCGTAACATTGGAGTTAGGTGGCAAATCTCCCGCTATTTTCTCTAGAACAGTGAATTATAAAAAAGGAGTAAAACGGTTGATTTGGGGGAAAATGGTCAATGCAGGCCAAACATGCGTCGCACCTGATTATGCTTTGGTTCCGATGGATCGAAGAGAAGTTTTTTTGGAGAATTGTGCACACTATTTAAGAAAATTTAAAGTGGAGAATGCAGCAAATCAAACCAAGATTGTAAACCAAAAGCATTTTGAGCGCATTCAAAAACGAATGACTGGAAACTTTGAAATTTTATTTGGTGGGAAATTTGATGCAGAGCAACGGATGATTGAGCCGACAATCGTAGAGATTTTTGACCGTTATCATCCTTTGATGCAAGAAGAGATTTTTGGTCCTGTACTTCCAGTTTACTTCTATAAAGACCGAACGGAAATTCGTCAATTTTACGATGTCAATCCCAACCCACTTGCACTCTATATTTTCAGTAAAGATACCCCTTTTATTCGCGATACCATCGAAGCGTTTCCAAGTGGTGGCGTGTTAGTCAACGATACCATGTTGCACCTCGCTAATGAAAAATTACCCTTCGGAGGCCGAGGAACGAGTGGGTTTGGAAATTATCACGGAAAGGCTAGTTTTGAATGCTTTAGCCATAAAAAAAGCGTAATGAAACAAGTTAATTGGTTTGATTTAGATTATCGATATTTCCCTTTTACAGAAAAAAAGCTTGGTTTTCTACGCAAAATTTTAAATTTATTCAGCTAAAAACAAAAGAGTTTAGCTCAATTAAATCATAACCACCAAGCGTTAAGCACAGTTTAACGCTTGATGGTATTCCGTCAACTTTATACGGCTTTTATTATTTTAATCACTACGAGAATTACTGCGAGTACGAGTAAAAAGTGAATGATTCCTCCCGCGGCATATCCAAAAAATCCAATTGCCCAAATAATTAAAATAATGACTGCGATAAAATAAAGTAAGTTTCCCATGATTTCTATATTTTTAAGTTGTTAATTCTAAACTCTTTTGTTTGTATCTCTAAAATCTAAAACCCAACGTCAATTGCCCCCAGTGATTTCTGTAGCGCGGTGTTTCAGACGTTCCATCTTCGTTGTTTTTTTGAAAATCAAATCCAAATCGGCCAGAGACCACAAAATGAGCAATGTTAATATCCAATCCACCAACAAATCCGAGTAAATTTTTGCGAATATTGTCGTTGTTAAACGCCTGTTCTTGCTCAATTGCATTTGACCCATAAGAATAACTATTGTTTTCAACAAGTTGAAATGCAAATTGTGGTCCAGCAACAAGTGTTACAAATTCTACTGGTTTTACCTGTAATTGCAAGGGAATGTCCAAATACGTAATGGTTCTTTTAAGGGAATAAGAGTTTCCCAATAATACACCGTCCGCTCGAAAACCTTTTTGAGATACCAGTACTTCTGGTTGAAATCCCAAAAACTTTCCGATTGGAATAGACAAGAAAGCTCCGCCCGCAAAGCCCAATTTTCCGTCCGCTTCAAATTCTTGATCTGCATCGTCCCAAACATTGGCATAATTTGCTCCAATTTTCAATCCACCCGTAAATCTTTCCCGAAAATCTAAGGCTGTTTGACTGCATATCGAACCTACAAAACCAGTTGATAAAGCCAAAACTAAAAAAAATGTTTTTTTCATAATTTTATTTTTAATCTATTAAACTTGAGAATCAATCGTTAAGCTACTCTTCTGAATATTCTGATTACGACTAAAATAAGAGCAAGAACTAACAATAAATGAATCAATCCTCCAAGAGCGTACCCGAAAAAGCCAATTGCCCAAAAAATTAAAATAATGACTGCGATAAAATAAAGTAAATTTCCCATGATTTCTATTCTTTAATAATTAATAAAACATTCGATTAAAAGAGCATTTAATTTGTTTAAAAAAACACATCTTCTTTCAATCATAGTGCAATATAAAATCAATTAATTTTTGATTATCAAATAATTAACAGTTATTTTGTTAATTAAAATCAACAAAAAAAGCTGTTTTTCGAAATGGCTCAAAATTTATTTTTAAATCAAATCCCTTGTAATCAGAAGATTTATTCTAGAAACAGAGGACTCAAAAAATGTTAAACTGCGTGGTTTTTTTTTATTGTTTTTGAAGAAGTTAAGCGTGTATTAAAAGAAGTAAAAGGCTTCAAATCTTGCCCTTTGAGTGCGTGAACTTTTGTATCTTTGTATAAAAATAAAATCATGCTTATTGAAATCAATTCTGAGAACATCGATGATCGACTCATCGAACAAACGGTAAAAACCCTAAAACAAGGAGGTATCGTTATTTTCCCAACAGATTCAGTGTATGCAATGGGATGTGATTTATACAATAAAACCGCTTTGGCAAAGTTGGCAAAATTGAAAGGGATTAAATTAAATAAATCCCGTTTTTCAATCATTTGTAATAATTTGAGTGAATTGTCACAATACATCAAACAGATTGACCGACCAACATTTAAGTTATTGAAACAGAATTTGCCTGGTCCTTTTACGTTTATATTAACTGCAACGAACGAAATCCCAAGGTTATTTGACTCTAACCGGAAAGAAATTGGTGTTCGTATTCCAGATAATGCCATTCTTTTAAAAATTGCTGAAGTGCTTGGAAGTCCGATCGCAACCACCTCTCTTCATGACGACGAAGATACATTTTTAGAATATTTCAACGATCCTTACGAGATCTACCAACGTTTTGAAAACGAGGTGGATTTGATTATTGATGGCGGTTACGGAAAATTAAATGCTTCCACCGTGGTTGATTTGTCATCAGGAGTTCCAGAAATCATTCGACAAGGAGTAGGAATCTTGAATGAATAATGAAATAATCCGTATTTTTAATTTTCAAAAGCATCCATAAAAACACATAAATCGGTATTGAATGATTTTAATTATAAATTGTGGTAGCCAGAAAACAACGTATATCGAACAAGCAGTCGATTTACAGATGGATTTTAAAACCGTGGGATTGTGGGACGCTAACGCAACATCTCTTGATGAAGCAATTGGAATTATTATTTCTGGAGCACCCATTTTAGTCACGGAAGTGGATAACATTCCCTACATCGAACAATTGGCTTGGATCTTGAATGCCGAAGTCCCCATTTTGGGAATTTGCTTTGGACATCAACTTTTAGGAATCATGCACAATGCCACGGCTTCAGTTCAAAAAGAAGACAGAGATTGGCAAACCATCGAAACCATAGAAGAACACCCCCTTTTTGATAAACTACCAACTGAATTTGAAATGGTTGAAGATCACTGTGAATCGATTTCTATTCCCAAAGGATTTAAATTATTAGCCGTTTCGGATACATGCATCAACGAAGCGATGTATCACAACAGCAAACCGTGGATGGGCGTTCAGTTTCATCCGGAAGTTTCTGGAAACTTGGGAAGCACTGTTATTGAAAACTTTGTTGATATCTGTGTCAAACATGCCTCCGTAAAAACCAATAATTAACTCGATATTCGCACATGATATTAAATAGAATTTGGATTGGAATGTTTTTCATAGCGATGTTTACTGCGCTCATGAAATTGATTTTCTGGCAAGACATCAACATTTTCCAAACCATGATTAATTCCTTGTTTGATGCAGCAAAGAATGGTTTTGAAATTTCACTTTACCTTACCGGCGCACTTTGTTTGTGGATGGGTTTCATGAAAGTTGGTGAGGAAGGCGGAGCAATCAGAAAATTATCCAAAGCAGTTTCCCCCCTATTTTCTAAAATTTTTCCCGAAGTACCCGAAGATCATCCAGCAGTTGGTTCCATGATGATGAACATATCTGCCAACATGTTAGGATTGGACAATGCGGCCACGCCGATGGGATTAAAAGCCATGAAAGAGCTTCAAACGCTGAATCCAACACCCAATGTGGCGACCAATGCGCAAATTATGTTCATTGTCCTCAATGCTTCAGGACTTACCATCATCCCTGTGACCATCTTGGCGCTTCGCGCAGCAAAAGGATCTGCTTCTCCTTCGGAAGTTTTTTTACCCATTTTAATCGCTACTTTTTTCTCAACCTTGGCGGCATTGATTTACGTCAGCTTGCGACAAAAAATCAATTTATTTAGCAAAGTGATCTTGGCTTACATTGGTTCGCTCACGGTTTTCATCATCGGTTTGATGTTGTTCTTGGTGAATAATCCAGGTTGGATTGAGATCATTTCAGGCGTGGGAAGCAATTTGATTTTGTTGGGTGTAATTACCTTGTTTATCGGCTTGGGAGTTCGGGCAAAAATCAACGTTTACGAAACCTTCATCGAAGGCGCAAAAGGTGGTTTTGAGGTGGCAATTAGCATTGTGCCTTACTTGGTTGCCATGCTTGTCGCGATTGCAGTATTCCGTTCTTGTGGCGCATTGGATGCCATCATGGTTGCGATCAAAGTTTCCCTTACTTTCATCGGAATTGCAACCACTTCTTTTGTGGATGCATTGCCAGTTTTATTTATGAAACCTTTTTCAGGAAGTGGCGCACGTGCCTTGATGATTGAATCTTGGGATACTTTTGGCGTGGATTCATTTGTTGGAAAATTAGCAGCAACTTTTCAAGGAGGCACAGAAACCACTTTTTATGTAATTGCTGTTTATTTTGGATCTGTAAAAGTCAAAAACACCCGATACGCTGCCATCGGCGGTATCATCGCAGACATCGTGGGAGGTTTGACAGCGATTTTTGTGTCTTATTTATTCTTCGCACATGTTTAAGTGGTTTAAGAAAAAGAAAGCAGCAGAAAAAGACATTCCAATAGAGGAGAATGTCATTCCCATGAAACCGATGAATTATCATCCCAAAATCATTTTGGCTTGGGTAAAAGCCATTGAAGGTGATAAAGAGTTTTTGGAGTGGCTGACCAACAACGGGTATCCAGAACTCACGATCGCTTGTTCTGCAATTCACCTCAAAGAGGATGCGCGCACGTGGTTGATGAAAAATGGTTATCAACACTTAATGGCGATGATTCACGCTGCGGAAGGAAGTAAAAAAGCACAAAAATGGCTCTTAATCAATAAATTGGAAATATTATACCACATAGCCTTAGCGGTTGAATCGGAAAAAGAATCGTGGATTTGGCTCAAAGAAAATTCTACACAAGACATCTTTATTCTAGCACAAGTGATCAAAAGAGTCAAAGATGGAATCGAGGAAAGACACAACGACATTCACAATTTTGGGAAAAATTAATTCCCTGTTTTTCACCCTTTATAACAAGGAAAAACCGATTGTATAATTCTACCTTAAAATCCCGTAATTACATCCAAGTTTCCATCTTCTAACCTATTAATCCAGTTATTTTGTCTAATTTTGAAAGAAAAATAATGGACAAGACCCTAGAAAATAGACCCGTTTCCAAAATCTCAAAATTAGCAGACAACATCATTGGTTCCGAAATCATTAAGTTGGCTGGAGAAGTAAACGAAAAAATCAAGCAAGGAGAAAAGATTTTCAACATGACAATTGGAGATTTTAACCCAAAACAATTTCCGATTCCAACTGAACTGAAACAATGCATTGTTGACGAATACGAAGATGATCAGACCAATTATCCTGCCGCAGATGGAATGTTGGAATTGAGACAGGCGGTTTCAAATTTTCTTAAAAACAAAGGAAATTTAACTTATACAACGGATGAAATTTTAATTTCTGGCGGTGCTCGACCAATCATTTACTGTATTTTCAGAACTTTAGTGGATCCTGAAGACACCGTCGTTTTTGCTGTTCCTTCTTGGAATAACAATCATTACGCTAATTTAAACAACGCGAAAGCAGTGATTATTGAAGCGAAAGCAGAAGACAATTTCATGCCCTCGGCCAAAGACATCGCGCCTCACATTCAAACTGCGACGTTGATTGCACTTTGCTCTCCACAAAACCCAACAGGCACCGTTTTCTCCAAAGAAGGTTTGGAAGAAATATGTGATTTAATTCTGGTTGAAAACAAACGTCGGGGCAATACTCAAAAACCTGTTTACTTGATGTACGATCAAATTTATTGGCAATTGATGATGGGTGAAACAAAACACTATAACCCAGTAGTTTTACGTCCTGAAATGAAAGAATACACTGTTTTTGTAGATGGGATTTCGAAATCATTATCTGCAACAGGTTTACGCGTTGGTTGGACAATGGGTCCCAAAGCGATTGTTTCCAAGATGAAATCTTTGCTTTCTCACATGGGAGCTTGGTCGCCAAAAGCAGAACAATTAGCAACAGCTAATTACTTAAACAACAATCTCTTGTATGATCAGTACATGGAAAAACAAACCAAGGAAGTTTACTTGCGTTTGAAAGGTTTATACGATGGGTTCCAGTCATTGAAATCAGCAGGATTTAAAGTCGATGCGATTGCTCCACAAGCAGCAATTTACCTAACCATTCAGTTTGATTTACAGGGTAAAACGACTGAATCTGGAACACGACTAGCCAATACGAAAGACATCACAAAATACATTTTGGATGAAGCCAAATTAGCAGTTGTTCCTTTTTACGCTTTCGGCACATCCGAAGATTCAACTTGGTTTAGGATGTCTGTTGGTACGTGTGCCGTTTCAGACGTTGAAGTAATTATCTCCAATTTGAGAAGCGCCTTAGAAAAATTAAACTAAATTTGAGAAACAGATTGAAAATGCTTGGCAATGTTTGTCAAGCATTTTTGTCTTTAATTTTTTTGATTGTCCATTTTCAACTTGTTTCTCTTTGCTCCTTGAACACATCCAACCATCTAAAAAACTGAATGTTATTCCGTAGATTAACTCCCATAACATACTATATCTTCTGATTAATGCTAAAATATTACAACTACTTTTCTGGCATTACCTCAAATGAGGATATAGGGTCAAATAATGATCAAACTTGTCTTTAATAAACGTCACTAAATCCATTTCAGAAGCTGTTTTCAAGAAATTTTCGTCCATGTTTAAGAAGGAGATAAATTCATCAAATTCTTCTTCGTTTAAATCTACAACATCGTAGGACACATATAAGCGCAACAATTCTTTGATCACTTTGCGTTGGTCGTCTTGGTAATTCATTTTTGAAATCCAAACTTTTGATTTTTCTTTCTTAGAAAAAGCTTGATACAAAGCAGTGATTGGTGATTGTAAAACCTCAATACCCGTAACTTGACGGGTTTCTCGCATCGATAAACTAGCGCGTTCTTCTTTAATTTGTTGCAAAGATTTTAAAGGTTTAATCACTACTTCTTGAATTTGTTCTGCTTTGCGATCAATAATTGCCATGATTTTCATTTGACAATTGGAATCTGCCTCAACGCGAAAACCAATCATGTGATATCCACGCACAGAAAGTGTAATTGAATCTTGATCTTTGGTGTATAAACTAAAATTTCCATCTGGTTGGCCAAATATTCCTTGTCCAGTGCTTCGATTGACGATCATTAAATTATAAAAATTTTGAGCGTGCATGGTATCAGCTACCTTTCCATACAAATAAACACGATCGCACTTTTGTCCAAGAGAATAGTTTGAAAACAATAATACTACAAAAATTAAAAAGAGTTGAATTTTTTTCATCAGAACGAAAATAAGGAATAATCTTGAGAATTAAAATAAGTTGACGGAAGTTTACACAACTTAAATTTTCGTAAAATAGAAATAATGCTCAAAAGTTACAATTGAGGACGTTTGAGTAACAAATGCAACATGGCAACTTGTGCTATAAAAATCTTTCAGAAAGTCCAATTTTAATTTTTCTCGTGATCTCCGGTTGATTTTTTAGGCAGAAGTTTTGTTAATATATTTTGAGAATATGTAGTAAATCACTGTTTTTATGTGGATTCCATTATTTACATCATTTTTGATTTCGAAAGTTTTCATACCAGCCACTGATTTACAACCTGAGTTCGACTGTAAAATTGAGACTTATACTACAGTGAATGAGTATTTAAAATGACGAAGTAGGATGCCTTTCATTGAAAAGCTGAAAAAAGTAAATCTCTCATTTTTTATTTTGCACTGAGATTCAACATTATAAACTCAATGGAATAATCGAATTCCGATTTATAGGATAAAATGAACTTAAAAAGAGCTCTTCGATCTAATTCGTTGATTTATTCACCTCAATTTTTTTTCGTCCGAAGGAATGCTTAATTTTGCACCATGAAACGAGTAGTTGTTGGTTTATCAGGCGGTGTTGACTCAAGCGTAGCGGCTTATCTTCTTCAAAAAGAAGGATATGAAGTGATCGGCATGTTTATGCGCAATTGGCACGATGAATCCGTTACTATATCGGATGATTGCCCTTGGATTGACGATTCTAACGATGCTCTATTGATTGCTAACCAATTAGGCATTCCATTTCAAGTTATTGATTTGAGCGTTGAATACAAAGAAAGAATTGTGGATTACATGTTCAAAGAATACCAGCAAGGTCGAACCCCAAATCCAGATGTTCTTTGTAATCGAGAAATAAAATTTGATGTTTTTTTGAAGGCAGCAGAAGAACTTGGAGCTGACTTTGTAGCAACGGGACATTATTGTCGAAAAACAACGCACCAAGACGGTTCTTTCGGTTTGTTGGCAGGAAAAGATCAAACCAAAGATCAATCCTACTTTTTATGTCAGCTGAATCAAGCACAATTATCCAAATCGTTATTCCCAATTGGAGAGTTGCAAAAATCAGAAGTTAGAGCCCTTGCAAAAGAAATGGGATTGGTAACCGCCGATAAAAAAGACTCACAAGGACTTTGCTTTGTTGGTAAAATTAGCCTCCCCATCTTTTTACAACAGCAATTAAAACCAAAAAAAGGGCAAGTCATTGAAATTCCAAACGACGAAGCAAGCATTGTTGCTTATCACCAATTGCCCGTAACGGAAGAAAATGTGGTTGCACTTTCTCAAACATTTCATTTCACGAAAGAACAAGGGATTGTTGTCGCTGAACATCAAGGCGCTCATTATTACACCATTGGACAAAGAAAAGGCTTGCACATTGGCGGCCGACCTTTGCCTTCATTTGTAATTCAGATTGATACGGAGCACAATTTGGTTTTTTCTGGACAGGATGACAAACACTTGGCTTTGAACAAATGGGCACTGTTTATTGATAAAAGTGAAATTCACAGCGTGAATCCTGCCTTTGAATTGAAAATCGGTGAAATGAGACGGTTTGACATTCGAATCCGCTACCGCCAAAAACTTCAAAGCGGTGTTTTAATCCGCAAAGAAGAAGGAATGTATATTTTGTTCGACAATTTGCAACGCGGTATCACACCTGGACAATTTGCCGCATGGTATTTTGAAGAAGAATTGGTTGGTTCTGGTGTAATCTCTTAACTTTTTTGTTTAGATAAACTAAGTTTAATCACTTTTAAACAGTATGTTAACCCCAATTTACCATCTATTAAGACTGGCTTTCATTACCAATTCGCTTATTTCCATCAATTCACCGACATCCATTTGGAACTTATTTTTGTAGCTCATTATAAAGCATAAATACCCAAAACAGAAGAACCTTGCATGCCTTGTCTGGAAATAAAAAAAGCCACTCCAAACAGAATGACTTTGTAAAACGATATCAAATATCTAATTCATGGAAAATTGAAAAAAGATGGGCTCGACATGAACTTCTACTTCCACGGGACCGAAATGAATAATGTCCATCAAACTTGCTACCTCCAAAATGTTTAATTCACTTTCCATGCCTCTGTCAAAATGAAGCTTCAACTTGTATTGCGCTAAACTAACTGCATTATTTATCATCACACTTGTAAATTAAATTATCAACTTTAGAAACTCTTACGGTAAAGCAAAATAAATGGTTACAAATCGTGGTAAATAATTTCCAATTAAGGAATCTGGTTTGACTTGAAAAACATTCAGTTGTAAAAGTCATCCAACATTTTCAGTCCTTCCATCCTACTTTCTTATTCGTATTTAAAATCAACAACCATACATACCATGCAGAAAATATAGACGACTCTCAGAGAATTCGCTTTTAAAACTAAAAAACAAAAGAGGGATGAAATCGTTATTTCATCCCTCTTTTATAAAACTCAAACATTCAATCTCTAATACAAGGAAGGGAATTTCTCAGGTTCTGCTTCATGCATGATTTGATATACTTTTTCGTAAATATCATCTACGCTTGGTTTGCTAAAATAATCACCGTCCGTTCCGTATGGCGGTCTGTGATCTTTGGCACTCAAGGTTTCTGGTGCAGAATCCAAGCTGAAATATCCTTTTTGTCCTACCAAAATTTTATCCAATAGGTAAGCGGTTGCACCTGAACTCACATCTTCGTCAACAATCAACAAACGATTTGTTTTGTCAAGCGATTGCCCAATCAAGTGATTCACATCAAACGGAATCAAAGTTTGAACATCAATCAATTCAACTGAAACACCTTGCTCTTTTAAAAGAATACAAGCTTGTTCACACAAATTGAAAGTAGAACCGTAAGACACCAAGGTTAGATCTGTTCCTTCTTGAACAATTTCTGGAATTCCCAAAGGCGTTTTAAATTCACCGATGTTATCTGGCATTTTTTCTTTCACGCGGTAACCGTTCAAAGGCTCAATCACCAAAGCTGGGTCATCACCTGCTAATAAAGTGTTGTAAAATCCTGCCGCTTTGGTCATGTTGCGCGGCACACAAACATGCATTCCTCGAAGTGAATTTACAATCATTCCCATCGGACTTCCACTGTGCCAAATTCCTTCCAAACGATGACCGCGCGTACTAACAATCAAGGGTGCTTTTTGACCACCTTTCGTTCTGTATTGTAATGTTGCTAGGTCGTCTGATAAAATTTGAATCGCATACAAAAGATAATCCAAGTATTGAATTTCAGCGATGGGTCTCAACCCACGCATTGCCATTCCAATTCCTTGTCCAACGATGGTACATTCACGGATTCCTGTGTCGGCAACTCTCAATTCACCAAATTCCTCTTGTAAACCTTCCAGACTTTGATTTACACCACCAATTTTTCCAGCGTCTTCACCAAAAATCAATGTTTCTGGATATTTTTCAAAAATCTTTTTAAAGTTTTCTCTTAAAATTAAGCGACCATCTTCCATTTTGGATTCGCTGGAATATTGCGGTGCAACACCATCAATTTGGATTGCGCTTTGAGAAGATGTAGAATATAAATGGGAACTGTATCGATCTGAATTTTCGGAAATTTTCGCTTTGATCCAAGTGGACAAAACGGTTTTGGAAGCAATATCTTCTTTGTTAATCACATGTAAAGCTTTACGAGCAACCCCCATCACCTCTTTACGGTTTGGATCCATTGCTTTTTTCAAAGCACCAATTTGTCCTTGAATAAATTCAGCTTGAGAAGAATCTTTTGCTACCGTTTCTAAAATCGAAATTGCTTCATTCAAATCCGCTTTGATACTTCCTACTAAATCCGCCCAAGCTTTATTTTTGGAATCGCGAACAGATTCTTTCGCTTCTTTTTCAAATTGCTCCAACTCTTGAGCTGAGGCAATTTTGGTTCCCTGAACTTCAAAACTTAAAATCCATTCTTTGAATTTGACAAGACAATCAAATTCAGTTTCCCAACGCAATCTTTCCTCCGATTTATAACGCTCGTGCGAACCAGAAGTTGAGTGACCTTGTGGTTGGTTTACTTCTTGAACGTGAACCAAAACTGGAACGTGTTCTTCACGAGCTACTTTAACCGCTTTTTCATACGTTTCAACCAAATGAGCATAATCCCAACCTTTGGTGGTGAAAATTTCATATCCTGGTTTATCCTCTGTGCGTTGCATTCCTGCCAAAGCCTCGGAAATACTACCTTTTGTTGTTTGTTTATCTCTTGAAACGGAAATTCCGTATCCGTCATCCCAAACCGACATCACCATGGGAACTTGCAAAACACCAGCCGCATTGATGGTTTCCCAGAATGGACCTTCGGATGTACTAGCATCTCCAATCGTTCCGAAAGCAACTTCATTTCCTCCGTTTGTAAATTTTTGGAATGCTTCGTTGTCTTTTAAAGTCGGATGATTTCTATATACTTTAGAAGCTTGCGCCAATCCCAACAAACGAGGCATTTGTCCTGCCGTTGGGGAAATATCAGCCGAGCTATTCTTTTGTTGCATGAGGTCTTTCCAGTTCCCTTCCGCATCGATGTTGCGGGTAGAAAAATGTCCACCCATTTGTCGTCCTGCAGATTGCGGTTCTAGATCCACATCTGTATGTCCATACAAACCAGCAAAGTATTCTTGAATGGTCAGCTGACCAATGGCCATCATCAACGTTTGATCTCTATAATAACCTGACCGGAAATCTCCATTTTGAAATTGTTTTGCCAATGCAATTTGCGCCAATTCTTTTCCGTCGCCAAAAATACCAAACTTTGCCTTTCCTGTTAGCACTTCCCGACGTCCCATTAAGGACGCTTCACGAGAAAGACAGGCCAATTTATAATCTGCTATTACTTCATTTTTGAAAGTATCAAAATCTAATGTATTCACTTCTTTTTTGGTCGATTCTTTTGCCATAGCTTAAAAATAATGAATTGCAAATATAGTGATTTCACGCGATTTTTCTCCTTTCAAGCAAACAAAATTATGAAGATCCTCGAAATTCGTATAAACAGTCATAACAGCTCAAAACAGGTGCTGAAAAATAAAAAAACGCAAACTAAATTCTTTAATCAGCTCTTTCCAAAAAAGGCAAGTGTTTTATAAATTGGTCAATCGTTGCGGGTTTAAAAAAATCGTGACCACTTTCGATTTCAACGATGTTTTCACGAAGTCCCGCATTTTTGAAAAATCTTTTTGCCTGTTTAATGCGAATTACTTGATCATATTTCCCCATAATCAGTATAAAAGTCAAATGATCGGATCGGACACGCTCTCCGATTTTGATAGGATTGGGTTGTAATTTTCGAAATGCCATCCAAGAAGCAAATGCACGTTGTAACGATTCTTTTTCCGCCGTAAAGTGGTACACCAAATCCCTGACTTTGGGTCTCATTATCTTCATTTTTGCAAGTACTTTGGCTGTATTTTGTAACTTTTCAGGATGCTTTTCAAATCCATGCGCTAGCTTTCTAAAATATTTCTGACGAGAGGACCAATTATAGAAACTATTATTATTCAATCCGTCGGGCGCTAATAAAGTAAAGGTTTCAATTTTTTCAGGTGAATTTTCCAACAATAAGAAAGCAAATCTGCCGCCTTGACTGAAAGCTAAAACATGGAAGGAAGACATCTTTTCAACTTCAAAAAGCCTTTCAAAAACCGCTTGCAGTTCATTCCATTTAACTGGATCTTTTTCAATTCGATTTACTGGAAAAGCAGACGCATCGTGAAAAAATAAATTTACAGAAATTACACGCACCTTTTTTTCTTGTAGGAAAAGAAAATCTTCGGCACTTTTGCCGTGACCGTGTAAACACAAAACTATTTTATCTCCTTTCCCAAAGACAGCATAGGAAAGACTGAATTCACCACATTGTATGTGTTTTTTCTCAACCAAAATATTTTGTTTTGTTGTAAATTAACGAAACAGTCGCAGGTAGATAAGCAGAAATTGTTCCTCTTTCGAAGCAATTACAACGATTTCCCTACGGCAATCAATTGATCTGGATTTTGATAGCCAACCACGTATTTGACCACTTTGCCATCACCATCAATGAACAACAAAGAAGGATAAGCTCGAACTGAATATCGGCGTGCAATTTCAGGTCCAATTGGATTTTTTTCCATTTCAATTTTCAAGTTAATGAATTTTGAATTGAATAATTTGGCTACATTTTGATCTGTAAAAGTATGTGCACTCATTTTTTTACAAGGTCCACACCAATCCGTATAAGCATCTAAGAAAATTAATTTACCTGTTTTTTTCGCTTCTTTTAATGCTTCATCAAAAGACATGGTAGAAAATTGAATTTCATTCTTTTGAGCTGATTGCTTTGCGATGCTGTCGTTATTCAGCAAAAATGAAGACGAAATAAATCCTACTAAAAATAAAATGACTGTTATTTTTTTCATAATCTTAATATTTATAAACCTAACCAACTCTTAAAAACTAAAACTAAACAATTAATTAATACAAAAGGAAAAAAATGAATTTTTCTTATTCAAAAGTTGTAATTTTAAACTTTCAACATTCATTCAACAATCATACCATAGAACTTGAGCTCATTCCAAATCAAATATTTAACCCAAGACACTTCTTTAATTACTGACATCGAAAGCTTTGTTTCAGAATGGAGATCTGCTTCCTCTACCATGGAAAGCAAAACTTCTGGATCTACTGGAAAGCCTAAAACAATTCTTTTGGACAAATCTAAGATGAGAAATTCTGCTTTAATGACTGGAAAGTATTTTGGTTTTAAACCATTTGAAAAAGTGGTTTTGAGCTTATCACCCCATACAATTGGGGGAAAAATGCTGATTGTCAGAGCCATTTTACATCAAATGGAATTGATTGTCCTGAACCCTCAACGAAATCCATTGAAAGAAATAAATTTCCCCATTGGATTTATTTCCATGGTTCCCATGCAACTTCAAACTGTGCTTACTGAAAGTCCAGATAAATTAAATTTAGTTCACAATTTATTATTAGGTGGCGCGCCGGTTTCAGTTGATTTGGAAAATCAAATACGTGATTTTACCTGTAATTTCTTTGAAAGTTTTGGCATGACAGAAACCATGTCACATGTTGCAATTCGAAAATTAAGTCAACCAGAGCTTCAACCTTTTGAAGGTTTGGAACAAGTAACTTTTTCTCAATTGGAAGCTGGAAAACTCATCATTCACGCTCCACATTTGGGACTGAACACCCTGGAAACAAATGACATCGTGAAATTGGTTGACAGCAAACATTTTCATTGGCTCGGTCGAGCAGATTTTGCAATTAACAGTGGCGGTATAAAATTTCATCCAGAAGTAATAGAACGCAAAATAAATGGATTAATTGAGAAGCGCTTTTTCGTTGCTGGAGAAAAAGATGAAATTTTGGGTGAAAGACTGATTCTCATCATAGAAGGCGATGAATTCGATGCGTCGTCACTTTTTACAGTACTTAAATCGCATTTATCACCTTATGAAATCCCCAAGAAGGTTTATTGGATCAATCATTTTGTGGAAACAAAAAGTGGCAAGGTCAATCGCGTTGAAACGCTAAAAAACAAAAAATAAGTGGGTTGGAAAGCGAAATATTATGAGGTTTTTGGATTAACTGAAACAGCTACTAAATCAGAAGTAAAACGCAAGTACCGCAAGTTGGCGATGAAATTTCACCCCGACCGAAATTCAGATCCAAAAGCCCATCAATTGTTTTTAGACTTAACAGAAGCCTATCAAATATTGATGGATGATAGCATTGCAAGACCAACCCGAAATATTCGAGACACAACGACAACCTCCACGAAATCAGCAGCAGAACAGCGTCAAGAAAGGTATCGACAAGGACAAGAGCGCTATCAGCAATACATGCGAAATAAGAAAATTGCTTCAGAAAGGGCGTTTCAAAACTTTACGCGTGGGCTTCGTTGGAAAATATTTAAAATTTCAGCAATCGTCTCTTTTATGGTGGGAATCCTTTTATTGGTGGATTTCATTTTACCTACTCGAACTGAAAATCACCTGATTGTCTCTAACTATTCCAACTCACGAGGATACGCAGGATTACAGTACGAATCCATGATGGAAGTTAGAACCGATAAGAATCTTACCATGTATTTGGCGTATTTTGATTACAATTCAGAGATTCGAGCTTGGCCAGCAATTGAAGTCAGTCGCTCCTTTCTCTTTCACAATCCGGTTTATGTGAAACATGAATACAATGACGTCGTCCGTTATTATCACGTTGATTTCTCTGTGGTTAATTTATTTCCTTTCTTAACCATTTTGCTTTTGATTCCTGGATTGACCTACCGATATAAAAATAATTCACCTGGATTTTACATTGCATACAATATAAGTCAATACATAATTGTCATCGCGGTGGCGTACATCCTACTCAGTCAACAAAGATTGCTGCATCTTTTAACGCTTGGATTTGTTTGATGTTATTTCTTTAAAGCACGTGCCATTTCACGCTTGTCATCTTTTTCCTTCAAGTCATGTCGTTTGTCGTGTAATTTCTTCCCTTGGGCAGTCGCAATTTCCAATTTTGCCCATCCTTTATCTGAAATAAAAAGTTTGAGCGGAATCAAGGTGTTTCCTTTGACAGATAAAAACTTAGCAATCTCTTTAATCTCTTTTTTGTTCAACAACAACTTGCGATCGGTTCTAGGTCTGTGATTGTAAAAAGAAGCGTTGTCGTATTCAGTGATGTACATGTTTCGAATCCAAACCTCGTTGCGATCGAATACACAATAAGCTTCCATGATGGATGCCTTACTTTTTCGAATGCTTTTAATTTCAGTTCCAGTTAACTGCATGCCAGCAACATAGAAATCCATCAAATGGTATTCAAAGCGTGCTTTTTTGTTGCGTATGTTAACTTGTTTTTGTGACATGGTGCAAAATTAACTTTATTTTTAGAAAGAGTACACTTCCATTGTTGTGTTTGGAGGACTTAAGCGTTATTTTGGAGTAGTTTCTAAAGCAACTTTCTCCAATTCTAACTCAACAAATTGGGCGATGTCTTTCAAATAAAGGTCCGAAAAGTCAAATTTAACTCCAGCAGTTTCGTAAATCTCCGGAATGGAACGTGTGTAACCCAACTTCAAAGCATTTTTATATTTTTCAATGGCTAGTTGGTGATTGATTTTACTATTTTTCCAAATTGCCAATGCCCCTAATTGCGCAATTCCATATTCAATGTAATAAAAAGGCACTTCAAAAAGATGCAATTGTTTTTGCCAAGCACTGACTTTATAGGATTCATATCCTGTCCAATCCACCAATCCTGTTCCGAAATCCGTGGTAATTTCTTCCCATTGCTTTTGGCGATCTGCTACGATATGTGTCGGGTTTTCATACACCCAATGTTGAAATTTATCAATGGTAGCTATCCATGGAAGAATCTTCAATATCGTTTCCAATTGTTCCACTTTGGCTCTTTTTAAGTCTTCGCGATTCGGAAAAAACTGATTCCAATGTTCCATGCTCAATAACTCCATCGACATGGAAGCAAGCTCAGCAACCTCTGATGGTAGGTTTTTAAAACCTGTCAATTTCAAGTCTCGCGATAAAAAGGAATGAATCGCATGACCTCCTTCGTGAACCATGGTAACCAAATCCCTCAAAGTGCCAACCGCATTCATGAAAATAAATGGAACCCCAATTTCATATAGGGGATAATTGTATCCTCCAGGAGATTTTCCCGCTTTAGACTCCAAGTCTAAGTGACCCATTTTGCTCATCGTCCGAATACAATCTCCGAAATAAGGATCTATTTTGTCAAACATTTGAATGGTACCAGCTAAAAGTTCTTCTCCTGACTCAAAAGGTTTTAAAGCCGGTTTCCCCAAAGGATCTACATCCAAATTCCATGGTTTTATTTTTTCTACACCCAATAAATCAGCTTGTTTTTGCTGAATTTTCTTTACCAATGGAACGATGTATGTTTTTATAGAATTGTGAAAATCAAAGCAATCTTCTTTGGTGTAATCAAACCGACCGAGTGATTTTAATTTATAATCTCTGTAATTTTCAAAACCAGCATTTAGAGCTAGTTGATGTCTTTTTGAGACCAAGGAAGTAAACAAATCGTCCAGTTTATCTACATCTTCTAAACGACGTTCGCCCATCAATTCAAACACTTGCTTACGAACCTTTTCATCTTGATTTTTCAAAAAAACGGAAGCTTTTTGCATGGTCATTTTTTCGCCATCTATTTCGATCATTTGCGCTGCTGAAATGGCTCCAAACTCTTGCGTCTGTTCACTAATTTCAGCTTCCAAAGCAATGTTTTTTTCTTGAAACAAATCCAAATCTTGTTGTACTCGTTTAAATAACAGGCTATATTCTTTTGAATTTGAAAGATTTGAAATAAATTCTGAATCCATCATTTTACGATTCAACACATCCTCAAAAGGAGCTAATTTGGGTTGAATCTCCGTGACAAAATACGTGTATGCTTCTGTCAGTTCAGGTATCCTCGTATCAATGGTCATTTTAATGTACCGCCACGCAGCATTTTCTTCCAGAACAGCATCTAATTCGCTTCGGTCTTGAAGCCATTTTTCAAATGCTTCTTGTGATGAAATCTCACGGTCTCTTAAATCAATGAAATAACCTTGAATATCTTCCCATGTTTTGAGATTTAAGTTAGCTGAAATAAAGTTTCTTTTCGGTGAATTAATTATCATGATGCGAATGGTTTAAAATTAAAAAACGAGTGCTGTCAATCGAGGAAAACCCAATCATCAGCACTCGCTCTTTTGTATTGTAAAAACTTATTTTCCTCTGCTAGTACCCGATTTAGGGGTTGCAACTTTTTTTGTACCAGTTGATTTTGCAGTGACTTTTGCATTTGCAGGTTTGTCAGTTGCTTTCTTAGCTGGTGCTTTTTTTGTTGCTGGTTTTTTAGCCGTTTCTTTTTCTTTCTTGGTTTCTGAATCAGCTTTTGGAGTAGCGTCTTTCTTGGCGTTCTTCTCTTCAACTTCCTTCTCTTCTTCTTCCATTTTCAGTTCACCTGCTTTGTGAAGTAAGTTATACCATTGAAAAATTTTCTTGATATCAGAAATATAAACCCGTTCTTTATCGTAGTTTGGTAAAATTTCCAACAAATATTTCTCCAACGATTTTTGATCAGATTTGTGAGAGATAGCTTCACCAGCACTTTCTTTTTTGTAGATAGAATCCATGATTTCTTTCAGCGCTACATCTTCGTCGTATGTGTAGATACTGATGTCTTCCAAGGCTGAAATACGATCGGAAGCGTAAGCGGGAAAACGTTTTCTATCTTCCAATGACTCCACAATTAAGTTATTCTTTCCTTGTGCAATAACTTTGTAAAGGCCAGCGCGACCTGAAATGGCAATAATTCCTGATAAATTCATGCTTTATTATAAATATTTGTGTCAAAAATAAGAAGTTCTCACTTGAAAACAATCAATTTCGAATTAATTTAAGATAAATTATCTCTGTTTTTCGATTTATCGTTAAAAAATAAACTCCTTTTTGGCAGTCAGTCAAATCTATTACACTGTTATTCAAAAACTTAACCTGAATTTGTTTCCCCAAAGCATCACACAACGAAAGTTGATCCTTTTCTAAAATTCCAGTCAAGTTTATTAGGTTTTTAGTTGGATTGGGAAACGCTCCTACGCCATTACTTTTCACCTCCTTCACATCAAGTGTTGAGCTGTATGGAAAAGAGTATGTGGTACAACCTGATAAATTTGTTGTTGAAACCATATAACTCCCGCCTGTTGTAATCGTTAACGTTTGATTTGTCTCTCCAGGCATCAAAACATTGTTACGGTGCCATTGATAATTATCACAAATGGAAGCTGTAAAAACATTTCCAGACAAAGAAACAGTTGGAGAATCGGGCGGTATGCCACCAGGGAGTATAGCAGTTTCAATCGCTTCACAATTTCCGTTGTAGTAAATCGTTGCGGTATAGGTTCCTTCTTGATTTGCCCACAACGGGTTTCCGTTGAATCCATTCGACCAATGAACTGAGTCAATGTTCATTCCTGCAATCGCTGTAATTGGGATGTCAAATCCACAATACACAGAATCGTGGATTAACTTACCAGAATGAACAAGTGTTTTGTAAGCATTTACCTTACCGTGACCATATCCAAAATTTGGAGTCGTTCCTGTGTAAAAATCAGTATAAGCATTTTGAATTAAATCTCTTTTAAAATCGGCATACGTTGACGTGTTGCATTTCTCCAAATACAAAGCTGCTATTCCCGCAACTACAGGAGAAGCCATGGATGTTCCCCCATTCCTTGCGTGCCAACCCCCTAATTCAAGTGCAGAATTATAAGCTGCATTGGTGTGCATATAAAGCGGAGCTGGTGACAACATCACATCCCCAGAAGCGGAAACATCTGGTTTTACCACTCCATGTCGAGAAGGTCCTTTGCTGGAGTTTGGACTTAACTTTCCAACAGGTGTTAAATCGGCTGTAACGTATGGAACACCGTTGTTGTTCATGTGGGTTTTTCGATTTCGAATGTTTCCAACAGAAATCACCTTTTCAGAACAATTCCAAGATGAAACGATCGTTTGTAAACTATCTGGCAATTTATATTTTAGGATGGCTGGATAATCCATCGGGGTGGGAATATCAGTTACCATGTCATTTAACTGAGCCCATTTCCCACTCCAAAGATCATACTTTCCGCTTCCAGTCGTAGAAAATCGAAACAGATAATCTGCTGAATCAAGTTTTGTCAACAAAGCTTCCATGTGAAAAGTGGAATTCAACATCTCTGTGTACACTTCGATAGCAGCCAAACGATGACCTGAAATGCTATAAATGGTGTCGCGAAGCGGTTGAATGGCAGTGACCATTCCAGGATGAAAATTAGAATAACCTCTGAATTTATAATTGGGTGCAGGTTTATCGGCACCAAAGCCAAACCAAACATTTTTAAAATCAATAGAATCGGCCCATAAATCAAAATAAATAGAATTAGCAGCAATTTGATTGGTTGGATTGTTTTTAAACCAGACAAATGACGTGTCACTCGTTACGATTCCTTGTTGGTGATACTTTCCGTGAGTCACACTATTTCCCCCATTTCCAGCAGCACCAACGATGATTCGTCCGGGTTTCTCATCCAACAAACTTTCCATCATTTCAGAAGCAGGGTCATTGCCGTCGTGAGAACCGTAATAACTTCCTACACTTAAATTAACTACCGCTGGAAGTCCGAGCGAATCCGCAGTTTTAAAAATAAAATCACAAGCATCTGCAACCGTCAAGGTCCAATTTGGAAGATTAAAATTGGTTTCTACTACAATGATTTTTGATTCCGGTGCCATTCCCTTTTCTTTTCCATTTGCACGTCCATTTCCCGATCCTGCACCCGTAACAGTCGTTCCGTGACCTGTGCTATTTTCTAGATAAGGGCAAGTCCCGTGTGCAATTGCTATCGAGTCACATAGTTGTCCGTAACCATAAGGCGCTGGAGAAGAAGAATTTGACGGAGCAATATGATTCCAATATTTTAGAACTCGGGTATGGTTATTTGCATCTCTAAAATCGGGGTGATTCCAATCCAATCCCTGATCTACGTACCCCATAATTACATTTTTACCAGTATATCCTTGAGGTAAATTTCCAGCTCCTTGATGCACTTGATTTACCTGATGCAATACACGTGCGGTGTCATTTAAGGCCGTTGGAGGTGCAAATTCAAAATAAAACTGTTGAATTTCACCGCTTTTTTGAGCAGCAGCTAGTTTTTGAGGGGCAACAGTGACATAAACCCAGTTTTTGGTTATGTATTTGGCATTGATTTTATTTTCTTGGAGGTAATTCAACGTTTTTGCACCTTCATTTTTGATGGCAAAAGAGACCGGGATGGTTGGAGCCGTTTCTAATAATTTTTTAAATCTAAAATTATCAGATTGAGCTACAACTAATTGGATACAGGTTAAAAATATAAACAATAGAAATTTACTCATCAAGTTGATATTAGTTGATTTCAATGGATTTGTAGTTTAATCAATAGTTTCAGCCTAAATCCAAAACTACGTTTTTCAATAGAAAGAATTAAATTCAAAAATACGAACCATGACAAATATACTTAAAATTTTATTTCAAGTTTTTACTCTCTAAAAAAACATTTTAGTTTTGCTGGCAAATTTGAAATGCCCTTTTCAAATAAAAGCGCTAATTTGAAGGATTGATCTAAGTTATGACATTAAAACTCAAGAAAAAATAGTATTTTTGCTCAATCTGTCCTATTTATAAGAAATTTGGAATATGTCAAAAACACATCTTGAATTTATTCTCTCTGAAACCTCCTTCTCTGCATCTTGGATGAATGAAAATTCAGTAACTTTTATTGGAGCCATCACCTTTCAAAGTAAAAAAGATTTTCAAATCAAAGAACAAATTCAACAATTTCTAGAGTCGAATGAATTAATCAACACCGAATACGATGAATATTCACTTTCTTGGAGCACCAGGCTATCTACATTAGTTCCGATGAATATTTTTTCTGTCAGTTCAGCATCCGACATCTTTCAAGCCTGTTTCACGAATGAAATTATTTCAAATGACATAGATTACAACCGATTGGCCGAATTGTCCATCGTCAACATTTATGAAATTCCACTTTGGGTAAAATCTTTTTTTGTGATTAAATATCCGAGAATCATCATGCAACACGAGGGTTCTCATTTTTTGAGAGGTATTTTTTCAAACGGCACTTTCAAACTGGGAATTCACCTTGCATTTCATGAGAATTATTTCTTGTTGATTGTAGTAAAGCACAATGAATTGTTATTTTACAATCATTTTGACTACAACAACGAAGACGATGTGTTGTATTATCTTACCTTTACCCTAAAACAAAAACAATTGCTGGGTGAAGAAGGTCAGTTATTTTTACATGAAACGAAGGAAACAAATCCCAATTTCATGACTCATTTTCTCTCCAACATAAAACAATTAACCGATATGAAAAAACTCACGGTTATGGATAGTAAACATTTATCAGTTAAATATCAGAACACTTGCGTATAATTAGAGGAATATTAAAATCAAGAAGATTTTCAGCACCTAAAGGATTTCCATCTAGGCCAACAACCGATTTTGCCAAAGAGGGACTTTTCAATGTATTGGAAAATAAATTTGCATTGATTGATTTAGCCATTTTAGATCTTTGTGCGGGAACAGGAAACATTACCTTGGAATTTGCTTCCAGAGAAAGCGGTCACATTACAGCAGTAGATCAAAATTTCAATTGTGTGAAATTCATCAAGGAATTGGTGAAAAAAGTTGAATTAGAACGTAAAATCGATGTTTTTCGCGCAGATGTTCGTGATTTTGTAAAGAAAACCAACTTGACTTTCGATTTAATCTTCGCTGATCCACCTTATGATTCGCCTATTCACGCTGAATTGGTTGAAACTGTTTTTGCGCGAAACTTATTGAATAAAGGAGGTTCCTTGATTGTGGAACATGGCAAACAAACAGATTTAACTTCATTTCCAAACTACCAATTCACGAAAAAATACGGCAACGTGTATTTTTCATTTTTCTCCACATCGCTTGATGAGGAAGAAGATTAAATCAATTTAAAAAATCCATCATGAAAAGAAAAGCTCTTTTTCCAGGTTCATTCGATCCATTCACCAAAGGACATGAAAGTGTTATCACCAAAGCACTTCCTTTGTTTGATGAAATCATCATTGGTGTTGGATTCAATACCAATAAAAATTATTACTATTCTTTAGAATCAAGGTTGAAACACATCGAAAAAATTTACGAAGGAAATCCCAAAATCACCATCAACGTTTTTAAAAAACTCACCGTTGATTATTGCAAAGAAACCAATTGTGATTTTATTTTGAGGGGGTTACGCGACACCAAAGATTTTGAATACGAGAAATCAATCGCACAAATGAATTATAAACTTTCCGACGTAGAAACCGTTTTTTTCATGACCGAACCTTCTGTAGCTCCAATTAGTGCAACAATCGTTCGTGAAATTGTTAAAAATGACGGTGATATTTCTGCCTTTGTAACCAATTGTGAAATGCTCGTTTCTTAGATATGCTAAAATTTATCCCTTCACTCGCCTTTCTATTCGTGCTCTTTCCATTTATGGGTATAACGCAATCCGTTACCAAAATCGTTGGATTTGCTCCCGATTATGTAGGACAGACAGTAGAGTTATTTGAAATCGAAGATTATTTTTCCATGCGGGAACAATTGGTTGCAACTACCATCGTCAAAGAAGACAGTACTTTTAACTTTCAGTTTTTCAATCCTAAAACGCAAAAAGTAATCGTTAAATCAAATAAAAACACGGGTTTTCTATACATTCAACCCAACGGTGAATACGAGGTATATTTGCCTTCAAGGAATCGTTATGACGCGTATCGTCCGATGGGAAACGAGGTTGAAATTGGGTTTTTTAACCTCGATTCAACGGACATCAATTATAAAATCTTAGCTTTTGATAAATGGGTGAATTCTTTTTTAGGAGTCTATTTTCCTTCCAAAAAAGTCAACGGCTCTGAGTTTGTACTTCAATTGGAAAAATTCAAAGAAAATGCGGAAAAGTATTATGAAAGCGACACCAGTGTATTTTTAAAAACGCATGTTCAATTCTCAATTGCTGCCTTGGATGACATTCAGTTTGCTGGCGCACGAAATCGATTTGAAAAATTTGACTTTTACATCGATAAATATCCTATCATTTATGAATCAGATGCCTACATGTCTTACATTAATAATTTTTACTCCAACATCATCCCCAAACTTTCCAAAGAAGTAAATGACAAAGTGTATTTGGGCATTCTCAAAAGCAGTCCGACGCTTATCATCAACGCCTTGGCAAAAGAATATACCTTGCGTCCAACACTTGTAAACACACCTAAAGGCGAAATGTTGATTGGAAACGCTCGCTTGCGTGAACTCATTATGATTAAAGGACTTTCCAATGTCTATTATTCTCCTGATTATCCTAAAACCAACATCATTAAAATTTTAGACAGTCTTTCAGCGCACAGTATCTTTTCTGAGAATAAATTAATTGCTAAAAATTTAATTTACAGGTTGACAGCGTTGGTTCCAGGAGCTAAATCCGCGGATTTTCTACTGACCAATAAAAAAGACGAAATTCGAACCTTGACAAATTACGCCGGCAAACATTTATATATTCACTTTTTTAGTGCTGCTAACAAAGAATCCATCAACGAAATGGAATTAATGAAAAGCATTTATGGGCGTTATAAATCCGAAGTAAATTTCATTTCCGTTTATGAAAAAGATGAAAATTTATCCAAGAAGAACCGAGATCACATCCACTCTTTTCCTTGGGAGGTTTTTGAATTAGACCCTAATGATCAGCTCTTTAAAACTTTTAAACCTGCTTCCTACCCTTTTTATATTTTGATTGATCCCATCGGTTACATTGTGAGCATTCCCGCCCTGAGTCCAAAACCCAATGGACAATATTTGAGTATCGACAAGGTTTTCTTCGATATAAAAAAACAGAATGACGCCAATAAAAGAAATTAAAAACCAAACGTCTTCTGAGAGAGTTTAAAAAGGTGGCTTCAAACTTGGATAATGTCTCTGCAATGATTGGTCATTCACTTTTCGAATGAAAATCACAAAAACATTATTTCCATTTGAATGTTTCCATGAAATGAATTAAATCGACTTTCAAATATTCCAAACTCGGTTTAAGCGAATCGTATTTCGGAACAGCATTCAAATAAATTACTCCGCTCACAAAACGGGAAGTAGAATCCGTTAAATAAAATTGAAATGGAGAAGCTACATCACCTTGTAATTCAAAAAAAGTTCCATAAACTTGATCATCGGAGCGAACAATGGACAGGTCTTCGATAGCAGTTGCTTTTACCTTGTGTTCATCCACTTTGTTGATTGCAAAATTAATGTATTCCGCTAAAGGACTTTTCATTTCAATGTACGAAAAGTTAATGACTCCATTCAAAGGTCCCAGTTCAATGTCTTTGTGACAAGTTGGATTTCCTTCTTCTGTTACGCCTCTAACGTTGTATATTTTGGGAATCTCAAACTCGTACGGGCAAGCGTCCGAAAATAAGTGATAACTATGTTCTGGAAGATTTAACCTTAAATAAGTCGGAGGTTTAGGGATTAAAATTTCTTTCCCGCCACACGCTGAAAGCAGCCCAATAACCATCAATAATCCAATTGTTTTTTTCATTTCAAATACTTAAATGTGCACGTCAAGGACAATTACCTTAACAGATTTGATTCTTTTTTTATCCGCTGATTCCACAATGAATTTGAAGTTGTGAAATAAATAAAATTCTTTGTTTTTCAATATTTTACCCGCTTTTTCAACTAAAAATCCACCGATTGAATCCGAATCTCCTTTTTCGGACTCAAACTCTTTTCCATTAATATTCAACACTTTATACATATCAATTAACGCAGTTCGACCTTCAAAGATGAAGGTATGCTCATTGATTTGTTCGTAATTCATTACGTGCTCATCAAACTCTTCGGTAATATCGCCTACAATTTCTTCCAACACGTCTTCCAGCGTTACGATTCCGCTACAACCACCGTATTCATCAACCACAATTGCCATGTGATTTTTCTTTTCTTGAAAATCTTTCAGCAAATCATCAATTTTCTTATTATCAGGAACATAGAAAGGTTGACGCAGTAAGTCCTGCCATTTAAAATCCGCTGTTTCGTTGGTAAAAGGCAATAAATCTTTGATATACAAAACACCAATTACTTCGTCAAAACTTTCCTTAGAAACTGGGATACGCGAATAACCACTTTCTAAAATAGTTTGCAGTACAAGCTGATAATTCGCATCGTGATCTAAATAAACCACGTCCATTCGAGATTTCATAATTTGCTTGACTTCGATGTTTCCAAAACGAATGATGCCTTCCAACATTTTTTGTTCTTCTTCGGTTGTTGTAACACCTTTTGTCAATGCTATCGCTTGTTCTAACTCATCAGAAGAAAGCTTCACTCCTTTTTTATGGGCATACTTACGTATGATTTTCGTTCCGTTTACTAAAAAATACTTCAACCAAGAAAAAGGGGGCAATGCACCAATACCAACCAAAGGTCTCGTCATTATTTTAGCAAAAAACAACCTATTTTTAGTTGCGTACACTTTGGGAATTACTTCGCCAAAAAGAACAACAACGAATGTGATTATTAGAATTTCAACAACAAATAAAAGCCAACTATTGGTGTGTATAGGATAAACAACATTGATCAAAGCACTCAGCGTAATTACAATTCCAAAGTTTAAGAAGTTATTTGCAATTAAAATGGTGGCTAACAATTCTTGCGGTTTTTCCAACAATTCACGCATCATGTCAGCGGTTTTGGAATGGTCTTTTTTCAATGCTTCTTTATCAATTGGTCGCAAGGATAAAAAAGCGACCTCCGAACCAGAGATTAATCCCGAAAAAAGCAAGAGAAAAATCACCAAAAAAAGATAACCGGCTATTTCAGAAGAAATCGTCAGGTTTTGAATTAAAATAAAAAAGAGGTTTACCATCAGCTATTAAAAAGGTAAATCATCGTCATCGTCGTCCATCAAACCTTCAATTGGAGATGGATTGGAAGGTGTTTGCTCCTGAGAATAAACAGACTTCTCTTCTCCTGCAGACTTATTTGGATTGTCCAACCATGTTAAAATGGTCATCTCATCGGCAATAATTTCAGTCGTATAGCGTGTTTGATTTTCTTTGTCTTGCCAAGAACGCGTTCTTATTTTTCCTTCCACGTAAATTTTCATTCCCTTTTTGACATATTTATCGCAAATCTCAGCCAATCCTCTCCAGACCACGATGTTATGCCAATCTGTCGTTTCCCGCTTTTCACCTGTATTTCTATCTGTGTAAGATTCAGATGTTGCTAACGGAAAGGAAGCTACAACACCGTTGTTTTCTAGCCGTCTAACTTCTGGATCTTTTCCTACATTCCCAACAAGGATTACTTTATTTACCGTACCTGCCATCTTCTTGCTTTTAAAACAAAGGTAACATTTTAATAATTACTGCTCAATTATCCCTGTGAAATATCTGTCCAACAGTTTCGGAATTGGGTAATCGATAAGATCTTTAGAGGAAATTATCTTCCAGTTTTCTGAGCGAAAAGTTTCTTTTGGAAAATTGGAGAATTTCCAGATACGGGCGTGAATTTTTTGATGCGAAAGAATGTGTTTGATTGGTTCAGAAGCGAATAGAGGTTTCACATCATACGTTTTAGATAAAAGTTCTTGTGCTTGATTTACCTCCATCTCCACTTCCGTCTCAATCAGAGGTAACTGAAACAAATGTTGCCAAATGTCTTTATTCAATCGTTTTTCAATGATCATTTCCCCATTCTCTTCAAACAAAGCAAAATGAAAATAACGGTTACGGGTTTTAATTTTAGTAGATTTAACAGGTCGAAGTGAAACGGTCTTGTTTTTTAAAGCCAAACACTGATAAACCAAAGGACATGCCTCACAATTAGGATTTGCAGGCACACATTGCAATGCTCCAAACTCCATAATAGCCTGGTTATGAATTGCTGATTTGTTTTCTCCTAATAATTCGGCAGCCAAATTTTCAAATGTTTTTTTGCCTAAACCCGTATCAATGGGCACATCAATATCCAAATAACGGCTAATAACACGGTAAACATTTCCATCCAAAACCGCATGAGGAAGATTGAAACTAAAAGAGGCAATTGCAGAAGCGGTATAAGATCCAATTCCTTTTAAAGCTAGAATTTCATCGTATGTCGAAGGAAATACGCCTTTATATACAGAATGGATAATTTTTGCGGTGGCATGTAAGTTTCTTGCTCGAGAATAATAGCCCAATCCTTGCCAAAGAGATAAAACTTCTTGCTCATCTGCTTTTGCCAAAAGATCCACGGTTGGATATGTACGAATGAATTTTAAATAATAATCCATTCCTTGCTGCACCCGAGTTTGTTGTAAAATTATCTCAGAAAGCCATATAAAGTAGGGATTATCTGTATCTCTCCACGGGAGATTTCGCATGTTTTGTCTGTACCAATTGACAATTAATAGGTGAAAATTAGCCATTTAGATTTATTTTTTAAAAAACTTTAAGAAAAACAAAGGTAATAAGGTTTTGATTAATTATCTTTGCATCTGAAAATCAAAATATTATATTTACCTTTAAAGTTAATAAAAATGACTAAAGCAGACATCGTAGCTGAAATAGCTGGAGAAACAGGAGTAGAAAGAAATGACGTAGCAAAGACGGTTGAGTCTTTTATGACAGCCATAAAAACATCTCTATCTAAAGGGGAAAACGTTTATTTGAGAGGATTTGGAAGCTTTATCGTAAAAGAAAGAGCTGAAAAAACGGGACGCAACATTTCAAAAAACACAACCATTATCATCCCAGCTCACAACATTCCATCATTTAAACCAGCTAAGACTTTTGTAGAAGAGGTTAAAAATAAAGTCAAAGTAAAATAATTTCTATCTTTTTGCTTTCACATGAGCAAAAATCGATTGAAATATTTATATTTGCACTCCCGTTGTAAAAAGCGGGAGTGTTTTTTTTAGAATAAACACGAATTAATTAGAATTAGATTATTTAACATTCAAATACATACAGTTATGCCAAGTGGTAAAAAAAGAAAAAGACATAAAATGGCTACGCACAAGCGTAAAAAAAGATTAAGAAAAAATCGCCATAAAACGAAAAAATAATTCTTTGCGAATTTAGTTGAATATCTTGATGGAAAAATCCATCAAGATATTCTATTTTTTAACGTCTTAATATAAGCTTTCGTGAGTTTAGAACTAGTAGTCGATTCCCGTCCAAATGGGATATGGCTTGCTTTGTTGCGTGATGGAAAGCTTATTGAATTGCATGAAGAGCGTGGAAACACGGAATTTGCCGTAGGTGATATTTACCTCGGTAAAGTGCGTAAAATAGTTCCTAGTTTAAATGCTGCTTTTGTAGATGTTGGCTATGAGAAAGATGCTTTCTTGCATTACCTCGACTTAGGCCCACAATTCAATTCGCTCAATAAGTTTACAAAAGATACGCTTCAGAATAAGCAAAATGTAGCTGACCTTCTTTATTTTAAAGCTGAAAAGGATATTCCTAAAGATGGGAAAATGAATGAGGTAATCTCTTCTTCTCAACCCATTTTAGTTCAAGTTGCTAAAGAACCTATCTCCAGTAAAGGACCTCGTTTAAGCGCGGAAATTACATTAGCTGGTAGGTATTTGGTATTAGTTCCTTTTTCAGATAAAATATCGATTTCTCAAAAAATAAAAGACCCTGAAGAAAGACAGCGCCTAAAAGAATTAATGGATAGCATCAAACCAAAGAATTTTGGAGTTATTATCCGTACAGTGGCTGAAAATAAAAAGGTCCAACAAATAGATCAGGATTTAAAAAACTTGCTCGAAAAATGGAAAGTAATGTATTCTAACCTAAAAACGGCTACGCCTCCGCGTAAAGTTCTGGGTGAAATTGACAAAACTTCTTCTATTTTAAGAGACTTGTTGAATGCTGACTTTTCGAACATCCACGTCAACGACGAAAATTTATCGGATGAAATTCGGGAATTTGTAAGTGGTATTGCGCCTGGTAGAGAGAAGATAATCAAGTTTTACGATGCTAAAATTGATATTTTCGAACGATTTGGAATCAGCAAACAAATCAAGACTTTATTTGGTAAAAAAGTTCCACTTCCAAGTGGTGGTTATTTAATCATTGAACACACTGAAGCCATGCACGTGGTAGATGTAAACAGTGGGAACCGCAAAGGAATGGACGGACAGGAAAGTAACGCCTTGGCTACCAACGTGGAAGCAGCGGAAGAAATTGCACGTGTTTTACAGTTAAGGGATATGGGTGGAATCGTAGCCATTGACTTTATTGACATGCACGAACGAGAGAACAACAAAATACTTTTTGAGAAGATCAAAGAGTACATGAAGTCAGATCGTGCAAAGCACAACATCCTTCCTCCTTCAAAATTTGGAGTGGTTGAAATCACCAGACAACGTGTTCGACCAGAAACGGATATCATTACAGCTGAAACTTGTCCAACTTGCAATGGAACGGGCGAAGTACAAGCAACCATCTTGTTTGCTGAAGAAATTGAAAATAATTTGAATTTCTTGTTGGCAGATAAAAAAGAAGCAAAAATTACCTTGTTGGTTCACCCCTATTTAGAGGCTTTTTTTAAGAAAGGATTGATTTCAAAACAAATGAAATGGTTCTTGAAATATAAAAAATGGGTTTCTGTTCGTGGTATTACTGCCAATAATTTATTACAATACACTTTCGTAAACGCGAAAGGCGAAGAAATTACGTATTGATTTAATGCGTCACCAGATTTTGAAACTGTAATTCTATTTTTAGGATTACAGTTTTTTTTACCCTCATTTTTGAATTATGAAAAATAGGAAATCTCAATTACATCAATTCGTTTCTGATCAAATTCACGCTAAAATTCTTTTGGCTCAACAAGTGTATGATGAAGCAAACGAGTCGGTGGTATCGGAAACCAAAAGTTCTGCTGGCGACAAACACGAAACGGCACGTGCTATGTCTCAATTGGAAGTGGAGAAAGCAGGGAAATATTTGATGGAAGCCCAACGCATGAAATCCATTTTGGGTATTCTCGAACCTACTGTCGAACGGACGAATTGTTGCTTGGGCGCAGTAGTTAAAACGACGCAAGGGAATTTTTATTTGTCCATCGCGCTGGGGAAAGTAAAAATAGAAAACGAAATTTATTTTTGTGTTGGAATGAATTCTCCCGTAGCGCAAGTGATGTTCAATTTGAAAAAAGGAGATTTTTATTCAATTGTAGGAAAAAAACACGAAATTTTAAGCGTAACTTGATTTAAAAAAACCTACACGTGAAAATCGCCGTATCATCTACCAGATTTTTAGCGGCGCGCCATTCGTCAAGTTTGGAGAAAATTAAATTATTCAAATCTTCCATCGACAAAGGGTAATAATTGTGAATCAACTTGATTAAACGTTCCAATTCAAAAAACTCATTCTTAGAATTTTCTAACTCTATCACACCATCCGTGTACAAAACCAACGTGGTGTTTGGTTTTAAGTCAAGCGAACCTTGATTGATAAAAGGCAATTCATCCAACATTCCCAGCCCGATTGTTCCTTGATCCAACATTTGTACCTTTCTTCCATTGGTCACAAACGGATGATTATGCCCCGCATTGATGTATGTCAATTTTCGAGTATTGGCATTGTAATGCGCAATGAAAAAGGTAATGAATTTCTCGCCTTTTGCATTTTTCATGACTTTTTGATTTAATTCTTCAATTAAATACCTCAATTCAAATCGTTGGTAACTAAACAACGTTCGGATGGTCGCTTGAAAATTGGCCATCAACATCGCAGCGCCAATTCCTTTTCCCGAAACATCTCCAATGCAAATGATGTATTCATCATCACCAAGGGGAATGAAATCGTAATAATCTCCGCCCACTTCGTGTCGAGGGGTATATTTTGCCGAAACATCCATGCGTTTGTTGGAAGGCAAATCGTCAGGAAAAAATAGTTTTTGCATTTCAGAAGCCACTTCCAATTCCTTTTTGATGCGCTCTTGAATAATTCCCAAATTGGTCATTCGCTTGTTTTCAACAGCTACCACGATGATGTTCACCAAGGTTTGGATAAAACTGATGTTGGAGAGTGTTTCTTTCAAGCGCAATTTTTCATGTTCCAATCCTGCAATTAACAAATAAGCCAAAGGTTGGCCTTTGTGAAAAACAGGTACCACAACATCAAATTCATCCAAAATTTTAGAAGGTGATGATTCGATAACCGTAATTTCTTTGAATCTAAAAAGGTCATTTTGAACATCGATGTTTTTAACTTTTCCTTTGATTCCAGTTTTTAGTAAACTCTGCCAATCATCTTGTTTATGAAACAAAATAAATTTGTCAAAACCCAATTGTTCTTTGAGAATGAATCCCAAAATCTGAGTTAATTTTTCAACTGGTTGATTGTTGTTGATGGAATTGGTAATTTCAAGCAAAGAATTTAATTTAAAATCTTGCATTAAAACCCTTTGTTCTAATTCTTGCGTTGCCTTTTCGAACATGCTTTATTTTTTCACCAATTGACGGACAGCAGCCATTTCTTTAAATTTTTCTCTCACTTCTCCGGCTGGACTTCCAAAATAAGTTTGATTTGCTTTTAAATCTTTTGAAATTCCAGATTGTGCTAAAACAACCACATTTTCTTCAATCACCACATTACTCGCACATCCAACTTGTCCCCATAAAATGACATTGTCTTTGATTTCTACACATCCAGCAAGCCCTACATTTGCTGCAAACAAACAGTTTTTTCCCACAATGGTATCGTGACCAATGTGAACTTGATTGTCAATCTTAGTTCCTTCACCAATTGTTGTCAATGCTGAAACACCTTTGTCGATTGTGCACATAGCCCCGATTTCAACATCTTTTTGAATCCAAACTCCACCACAGGAATGCATGCGTTCACGACCAGTTGGCTTTTGTTTGTAATAAAATGCGGAATGACCAATTACCGTATTGGGTCCAATAATCGCATTTTCATCGATGGTGGAATCATCCGCAAGATAGGCTCCTGGATAAATAATCACGTTTGCGGCAATTTTTACACGGTGTCCGATAAACACATTTGGATATACCGTTGCTGTTGGATGAATTTCGGTTTCTTCACCCATCATTTTACTTTGAGGAATGTAAGGTGAAAACAATTTTGTCAAGTAATTGTAAGCATCAAAAGGAAACTCCGTAATCAACAAACCTTTTCCTTCTGGACATGGCACTTCTTTGTCAATTAAAATCGTAGTTGCTGCACTGTTTAAGGCTTTGTCATAATATTTTGCAAAATCTACAAAAACCAAATCGCCGGATTCTACCCGATGAATTTCATTAATTCCTGTTACCAAGTGATTTGGATCTCCAACGAATCGACAATTTAAAATAGCTGCAATCTCTTGAATTGTTTTGGCTTGCTTTAACTTCATGTAAAATTGAATTTAGATAAAATTAAATCAAATTAAAATGCAATAAATGAAAATCGCATTCTTTTATCATCGGTTCATTGTTAATTACCTTTTGCTGTATTTAGAGAAAACTGAGATCAAAAAATCATTTTATGCAAATTCTGCCAATTCCATCCATCGTTCGGTGGTAGAGTCAATCTTATCAACGATTTCAGAAAGCTTCATTCCTGCTTCCATCACCGCTTCATTGCTTGCGTTTCCATCTGATAAAACTTGGGTTAATTTCTCTTTTTCAGCTTCCAGTTTTTCCAAATCTTTCTCCAATTGCTTAAACTCTTCTTTTTCTTTGAATGAGAGTTTCTTTTTCTCAGCATTACTCGAGATTTGAGTAACCTTAACAGTTTCAACCTTTTCCGACTCCACGTTTTTCTTATCGCGTTTGCCATCTTGAGCAATTTGCTTTCTGTATTCGGTATAATTTCCGATGATGTCTTTGATCGCTCCTTGTCCTTCAAAAACAAACACGTGATCCACCATTTTGTCCATGAAATAACGGTCATGGGAAACTACAATTAAGCAACCTCCGAAATTACGCAAATAATCTTCCAAAACGGACATTACAAAGATGTCCAAATCATTGGTGGGTTCGTCTAAAATCAAAAAATTTGGATTGGACATCAAAACAGTCATTAATTTCAAGCGCCGTTTTTCTCCCCCGCTCAATTTATACACATAATTGTAGTGCATGCTTCGATTGAAAAGGAAGCGTTCCAAGAACTGAGCAGCAGTCATTTGCTTTCCTTTTTCCAAGGGAATGTATTCAGCGATGTCGCGAATAACGTCAATCACTTTCTTGTTTTCATCTACTTTGATCAATTCCTGACTGTAATATCCAAAAACAACGGTGTCTCCAACCACAACTTTCCCACTGTCAACCGGTTCCAAACCTTGAATCATGTTCAAGAAGGTAGATTTTCCAGTTCCATTATTTCCAACAATCCCCAACCGTTCTTTGCGTTGAAAATCGTAAGAAAAATTATCGATGATTTTCTTTTCCCCGTATGATTTACTGATTTTATGCAATTCTAAAATCTTCGTTCCCAAACGTTCCATTTTTACGGGAATATCTACCTCAGAATCATCAATTCGCTGACTGGCAGTCGCTTTAATATCTTGAAAAGAGTCTATGCGTGCTTTTTGTTTGGTTCCTCGCGCTTTGGGTTGACGGCGAATCCACTCCAATTCTTTTTTAAATGTATTTCTGGCTTTGTCTATCGTAGATTGAAGGTTTTCTTGTCGCTCTGCTTTTTTCTCTAAGTAATAAGAGAAATTTCCTTTGTATTTGTAAATCGTTTTGTCTTCGATTTCCAAGATGGTATCACAAACCACTTCCAAGAAATAGCGGTCGTGAGTTACCATTAAAATCGTTGATCTAGACTTCGAAAGGTATTCCTCCAACCATTCAATCATGTCCAAATCCAAGTGGTTGGTTGGCTCATCTAAGATTAAGAAATCCGCATCAGAAACCAATACTTTCGCCAAATTAACCCGTTTTTTTTGTCCTCCCGAAAGGCTTCCGATTTTCAAACTGGTGTTATCTAATTTTAAAACCGATAAAATTTGTTCCACGCGAACTTCAATGTCCCAAGCGTGTAAATCCGTCATTTCTTGAAAAGAATCGTTGATGGCCTCTTCGTCGCCCGAAGCCATCGCCATGTTATACTTTTTACAAGCTTGAATTTCTGGTAAATCGTGCGAGAAAACAGCTTCTAAAATCGTTTGTTCTTCCTCCAAGTTTTCACTTTGTTCCATGAACGCAACGCGAATGTCATTTCGGTAAACGATTCTGCCTTCGTCGTATTGTTCCAAATTCATCAAACAACGCAATAGGGTTGTTTTCCCGTTACCGTTTTTAGCAACAATGGCTACTTTTTGTCCTAAATCGATTCCAAAGTTAAGGTCTGAAAATAAGACTCTGTCACCAAAAGATTTGGTGAGGTTTTCAACTGATAAATAATTCATAAAGAAATGAGAATGAAATGTATTGATTATCTGATTCTATCAACCGATTCAATCAATTTTTTGTCTTTTTTGATTCCTGAAGAAGCGAATAATAAAAAAATAAAGCCAATAATGAAAAGGTAAAAACCCAGCGAAATTGAAACACTTTGTTCTTCTTCGCCAGTAAAATATTTGCCTAAAAACAAGGTAAATCCGAGGGCTACCAACGCAATAAAATAAAGTAAAATGGTTAATCGCAAGACCGATAATTGTCTTTTAAGGTTTTTGTATAAAATCATGGAAAAGAAAGTCAACACAATTAAAACCAAGGAAATAAAATAAAAAGGAATGGAATCAGATTGGATTACCACACCATCTAAACTTACTTTTTTCAGCGCCGTTGCATTCAAAATATAATTGAAATCTGTTGTTTGAAAATTCAATAAAGGTGTGCCGAAACTTAAAATTATCAACAGGACAATTGTGGAAAGCAGGAAAATGGATTGAATTCTTTGAATCATTGGTGTTGAAATAACAATTTGTATGCAAAGGTAAGGGTAATTAACGAAACTCTGTAATTCTTTAATCGGTTATTTAGGAATAAACACATCACAGCGAAGATTTTTAATCGTCCCTCCAAGGGTATCATTATCCACGAAAACTTTCAAGGAATCCATTTGACTGTATTTTTCATCCGATGCTAATACTGCTTTCACTTCGTAAAATCGATTTAATCTCGGGACTTGAAATTTTAAATAATTGACAGACAATTCTCTTCGCTCGCCTTGTTGAAATCCGAATAACGTAACTTTGGGAATACTTGCTTCATCTTTAATTAAAACATCGTACTTAACTTCCAAGGTGATTTTTGAATTTTTCGTTGTTGAATCAGGTGTTAGTAACAACCAATTTATATGTCCAGTAAATTCCTCCTTGTCCAACTGTTTCAACTTATTTAAACTCCATTTTTGATTTGAAGGCTCATAACTCCATGTTTCTTCTTTCTTAAACTTGGTTTTATCAAAACGGGGTTCCTCTATAAAAACCATCCATTCGTATCTTTTTCCTGTTTGCAAAAAAGTATGCATAAAACGTTCTTTGTTCATTTCTGAATAATGTAAGATCCCATTTTGCAATTGATAGGTATAGGTTGAATTCACATCCATCATCGCAAATAAGAATACGAATAAAACCACCTTAAAGTACGGTTTGGCTTTTTCAAACAACAAAGCAACGGGAAGGATAAGGACTGCATAAACATCAATCATGGGTCTCATCCCCAAGCTTCCTCCATACCACCAACACCACCAAGAAGCCATCATGTAAATGAACACTGCAAAGAAACTGAGGATTCCCACGAAGAAATATTTGTTCCAACGATACAACTCAATAAATCCAGGAATTAGTAAAATAAAAAAAGGCGTGTAAAGGAAGAATCCTTTGCGAAAACTGAAAAGCACCTCCCCAATTTTAGGACTTAACCAATTGTCAAACCCCTCATGAACTATCAAGTATTCATTGAAACGCCATTGACCTGTTTGTAGGTAAATGTTTAGGTATTGAATTCCGATCATTCCAAGAAATAATAAAACGCCAAGGATAAAAGCAATTTTTTGATTTTTAAAAATGAAAATTAACTGATCTTTAAATTCTTTGAAAGATTGGAAAAAAAAGGGCAATAAAAGGATTACAAAAAAATCCGTCGGACGAATGATGGTCAATAATCCCAACAATAAACCAATGTAAATCAAGCGTTTTGATTCTTTTCTATCTGCGTAAATTTTGAATTGCAAAAGCAAAAAAGCAACTACACCAAAAGCATAAATATGCGAGAAATCTGGATGGAAAACGGTGTAATAATAAATGTTTGTAGCTAAAGTCAGACCAATTAAACTGAAAACAATGGTAAAATTGGACAATGAAAATTTTCGAAATAATTGAACAATACTCCACATTCCGATGAACCAAAAAGCAATTCCAGCTAAAAGAACAGAAAGCTCATACGAACTGGAATAGCCGTCGGTATTTCCTCCTCTGGCACGTTCAATTTGGTGAGTAACGAAGTAAAACGGTGCAATGCAAATGGAAGTACCAACAAAATATTTATTGGTGCGTTTTCCATCAACATCCGCAGCAGAAACTCCTTGATCGATTTTTATGTCTGGATATTTCTCTTTTAATTTACTGATAAATTCAAAGTTGTTCGTTTTATAAATCAAAGTTTGAGGTAAATAAGCAAAATATCCACTTCCATCACTCTCAATCATTCGGCGTTCGTATTTTGAAGAATCGATAAAATGATAATAATCCTCGCTTTTAAAAAAAAGGAAAAAGGTCAAAAAAACCAGCAGAATGTAGGGGAATCTAGGCAGATTTATTACAGAAAATAAAAGTTGAATTAATTTTTTAAACACTTTGAGCATGCTGTCTTAATAAAAAATCCATAATCACCATTGCGGCCATTGCTTCTACAATGGGCACGGCACGCGGAACGACGCAGGCATCGTGACGACCTTTTCCTTCCACAACAACTTTATTTCCAGCTTTGTCAATGCTAGCTTGATTTTGAATCAAGGTAGCAACTGGTTTGAAAGCAGTGGTGAATTCCAAAGGCATTCCGTTGCTGATTCCACCTTGTACACCGCCACTGTAATTTGTTTGTGTTGAACCATCTGGATTGAAAGCATCGTTGTGATCGGAACCGTACATTTCAACTCCTGCAAAGCCAGAGCCAATTTCAAATCCTTTTGCTGCATTGATAGAGAGCATCGCTTTTCCAAGTTCTGCGTGTAATTTGTCAAAAACAGGTTCACCCAAACCGATTGGCATTCCAGTAACTCTACAAGAAATACAACCGCCGATGGTATCGCCTTTTTTGCGTGTTTCTAAAATGAAATTCTCCATCTCTTGCGCTTTTTGCAGATGGGGACAACGCACCAAATTGGATTCTGTTAAACTCAAATCCAACCTTAAAAGTTCATTTTCAGAAAGTTTAATTTTCCCAACTTGACTCACGAATGCTTGAATTTCAATTCCTTTGTGAGCTAAAAACTGCTTTGCCAAAGCACCAGCAACTACCCTACTAGCCGTTTCCCGTGCGCTCGATCTTCCACCACCGCGGTGATCTCGGTGACCGTATTTCTTTTCATAAGTAAAATCCGCATGCGAAGGCCTGAAAACAGCTTTTAAATGATCGTAATCCTTTGATTTTGAATCTGTATTTGGAATCAAAAATCCAATTGGCGAACCAGTTGATTTTCCTTCAAAAATTCCAGATAAAAACTGAACTTCATCTGATTCTTTGCGTTGTGTCACCAATTTGGATTGACCGGGTTTCCGTCGGTCTAATTCTTGTTGAACCAAATCCAGATCTATGGGGAAATTCGCTGGAAAACCTTCGACAATTCCACCAATGGCAACGCCGTGCGACTCGCCAAAAGTAGTTACT
The DNA here is from genome assembly GCA_964488745.1 of uncultured Chryseobacterium sp. GTDB lineage: Bacteria > Bacteroidota > Bacteroidia > Flavobacteriales_D > Crocinitomicaceae > JAQVCM01. The sequence goes on from CAZAVP010000005.1 coordinate 113,325, forward strand.
GTAAATAATTTTCCGAACGTAGATCCAGCCATTGTATGTTATTTACAAATGGTTTGTTGGGTCATTTTCAAGATTTTACGAACTTCTTCCAAGGTTGGAGCTTCAGCATACGTTCTCAAAACAGGTTCTGTTCCGGAAGCGCGAATCATCATCCAACGTTCATCGTCAAAGAAATATTTCCAACCGTCGATGGTTTTCACTTCTCGAACCGGGTAATCTCCAAACTGTTGGTAAACATTGTTTCTACAATTTTCGACGATGCTTAATTTCAATTCTTCTGTGATGTGTAAATCGTTGCGTTCGAATTTGAACTCACCCACAATTTCATAAACCTCTTGAATCAGTTCATCCAAGGTTTTGCCCGATTTCGCCATGAATTCCCAGATGATTAATCCCATCCAAATTCCATCGCGTTCAGGTATGTGTCCTTTTACCGCAATTCCGCCAGATTCTTCTCCCCCCAACAACACATCTCGTTGCACCATGATGGTTGCAATTTCTTTAAATCCTATTTTGGTTGTGGTATGTTCCAACCCATAATGCATGGCCAATTTTTCAATGCGTGGCGTACAACTGAAAGCCGTTACCACTTCGCCAGTCATTTTTTTATGTTTAATTAAGTAATTTAACAAAAGAAGTATAATGTGATGAGAATCAACAAAATTACCCTTACCGTCATGTAACCCTATTCGATCGGCATCACCATCGGTAGAAAGTGCGCAATCATATCCTGGATTTGCTTTTAAATACGTCTCCAATTCTTGTAAATTCTTAGAAATGGGTTCGGGTGCTTGCCCATAAAACGAGGGATTTGGCTCGCAATGCATAAAAGTAACGTTTGGAAGAATGCGTTTCATGACATTCTGACCAGCTCCGTACATCGCATCGTAAACGAATTTCAATCCTGAATTCTTGATAGCGTCCAAATCAAAATTAGCTTTTACGTGATCTACGTATCTTGTTTCAATGTCAACAATTTCAACATCTCCGGCAGCAATTGCATCGTCAATTGAAATGGAATTCAAATCGATGGAATTGACATCCATAATCATGTCTTCAATCTCTTGAACATCGGATGGTGCCAAGGGTCCGCCGAAATTAGCTTTCAATTTATAACCGTTGTATGCCGGTGGATTGTGACTTGCAGTGATGATGACCCCAACTCCACAATCGTATTGGGTAGCAGCCAAAGAAATCATTGGTGTTGAAACAAATCCTTTCGCCATTTTGACGTGAATTCCTTGACTTAAAAACACCTTCACAGCCGTTTCAACAAAAAGTTCGCCCGCAAAACGACAATCGTGGCCGATTACTATCGATGGCTTTTCGTATTTATTTTTCGTCCACACAGCAGTTGCCAAAGCAACTCTTGCAACGTTTTCAACAGTGAATGTGTCTGCAATAATTGCTCTCCAACCATCCGTACCAAATTTGATTTTATGTGCCAATTTCGATTCTTTTAATAATTTGATTTACAAATATAGGGATATTTCAGATTTACTGGAAGCTTATTTAATTCTCAAATTAAAATTGATTTGAAAACCAATTTATTTCACCAAATGAACAAACAGTTTCCAACATTCAAATTCACACATCAATTTATTGTTAATATTAAAAATGAAGCTTTGCATTGTCGATAGATTCTCTATTTTTGTTCTCATGCAAAAGATACTTTTATATTGTGCGTTCTTCATCGCATTTTCTGGTCAAGCTCAAAAATTACGCATTGGGTTTTATAACGTTGAAAATCTATTTGATACGATTAACGATCCAGCCAAAAATGACGAAGATTTTCTTCCAGCAGGAAAAAACAACTGGACTGGTGAACGTTACATGGAAAAAATCAATCGCATCCACACCGTTTTTGCTGAAATGGGAAACTTGCTTGCAGTTGGCGTTTGTGAAATTGAAAATGAAGCCGTTGTGCGGGACATTGTCCGTTTGTCTCCCAGTATGTCCAAAACGCATGGAGTCGTTCATGCTGAAAGCATGGATGCCAGAGGAATTGATGTTGCTTTGATTTACGATAGTATTCGATTGCATTTGATATCACAAGGAATTATTCGTTTTACACTTCCAGGGAAAGACATTCCAACATCCCGAGATATTTTATGGACAAAATTTGTTTCGAAAAAGGATACAATTCATTTCTTAATTAATCACTGGCCAAGTCGCAGTGGCGGTCAAGAACAAAGTGAACCCAATCGCATGGAAGCTGCGAAAAATGCAAAACAATATTTAGACTCGGTACTGGCGATGCAGCCGGATGCAAAAATCATTTTCATGGGCGATCTAAACGATTACCCGACGAATGATGGTCCGAAATTGATTGCAGAAAAACTTCGCCCACAAATCTGTAAAGCTTCTGGCGAATTTGGCGGTACCTATTCTTACAAAGGCGAATGGGATGTATTGGATCACATTTTAGTTTCTAATAATCTGGTTGCCAAAACGAAAGGATTCAAGGTTGTTTCTGGATCTGGGAAAATTCATTCCCCGAAATATTTAATGGAAACTTTTAAAGGGGATGTGGTTCCATTCAGAACGTATGCTGGTTCAAAGTATTTAGGCGGATATTCGGATCATTTGCCTGTGACGATTGATGTGAAGTTGAGGTAGTTGGGGTTTTCAGATTGCAGATTGGCAGATTGCGGATTGGCAGATTATTGGAATTTCTCAATTGTAAAATCTACCATTTCTTGGATTGGTTTTTGGACTATTTTACTCACAGTCAATCCGTAAGGAGTTAATTCTTTAACTATTATTTCGCGTTGATGATGTGCGTAAGAACCTACAAAGGCAATTTCTGTGTACTTCTGTTTGATTTGAGGAAGGTGTAATTGCAAGTACAGTCGAATGTTTTCACGGTGCATTTCTTGTATTTCTGCTGATTGCCCTACTCGACCGGCTAATTCACCAATCCATTTTTTGCCTTCAGCACCATAAATGTATTGCAAAATCGCGTGTTCATCGCCTAAGATGGAATGAAGTTGCAAGCTTAATTCTGCGCTTAACTTCTTGTTTAACAAATTATGAATAAGTGATTTGCCGAAATAAAATCCACTCCCTTCATCGCCAATCAAATAGCCCAATCCTCCATAAATTTGAATGGACTCGTCTTTGTCGTACTCCGCCAAGGCAGAACCGGTTCCAAGAATTCCTAACAAACCAGAAGCTTGTCGCAGTAATCCACGACAAGCACCCAGTAAATCGTTTTCGATGTGGATGTTTGAAAATCCTAAATCTTTAAAATGATTTCTGATGATGATTTGGTTTTGTTCCATCGAACAACCTGCACCATAAAAATGAATCTCTACATCTGAAGGCAAGGCTTTATCCTTCCAGAATTGATTCATTCTGTTGAAAAAAGCTGCATTGAAATTGGCATAGTGATAGCTTTCAGAAGAGAAATAATTTCTTTTCCCTTCTGAATCTACCCAACACCAATCGGTCGAGGTTCCACCGCTATCCGCAATTAAGAATGATTTTTTCATTTAAAATTACCACGTAAAAGCTTCTGCGGAGAACCATTTCTTCTGAACTCGCATCGTTTGTTCAATCACATCGCGGACACACCCTTTTCCACCACTTAATGGTGATTGATAATGGCAAATGTCTTTGATTTCAACAGCAGCATCTTGTGGACAAGCTGCAATTCCTACTTGTCTCATCACATGATAATCGGGAATGTCGTCGCCCATGTACAAAACTTCTTCGTCATCAAATCCGTATTTGTCTTTACAATCTTGATAAATTTTCGTTTTTTCATGGGAACTTAAAAAGACTTCAGTAACACCCAAACTCAACATTCTTTCTTTCACATCTGTTGAATTTCCACCGGTGAGTACAATGGTGCGATATCCCATTTTGGCAGCGTATTGAAGTGCATACGCATCTTTTGAATTGGTGATTCGAATCACGTTTCCATCCAACAAGAGTACTTCTCCAGTGGTCAAAACACCATCTACGTCAAAAATAAAAGTGGTGATTTTGGGTAATCTTTCTTTGTAGCTAATCATGATTATTTTTTATTTGAATACGTTTTTAAAATGCTTTCAGAGATCATTTGATATATTTCTTTGGTGCTTCCGTCTAACATTTGCAGGTGTTTTTCTAGGATTTCTTGATCATTTCTACGTGCAGGTCCAGTTTGAGCATCGTAAGGTGCGGTAATTTCCAATTTGGCCATCGTTTCTTTCAACAACGGCTGAAGAATCTTCCAATCCAATTCGTTTTCTTTGAAATATTGATCTGCCAAGTACACCAAGTGATTGGTGAAATTATTGACAATAACAGCTCCGACGTGAATTTTCTTCCGCTGTTCTGAATTCATAAATTGTACATTTCTGCTGATTTTCCAAGCCAAATCAAATAATGCTTGTGCAAAATGCATGTTGTTCGCTTCGATTAAAAAAGGAACTTCAAACATCTGAACTTGGCTCGTTTTGGAAAAGGTTTGCAAGGGATAAAACACGCCTAAATTTTTTCTTTCTACAATCGATTTAATTTCCACGCTCCCAGAAGTATAGGCAACCGATAAATTTACTGGTATTTTTGCAATTACAGCATTGATTTCATCATCATCCACACAGACCAACACCAAATCAGCAGGCGGTAAATGCGCTAAATCTGACACCATTTCGCAGTTCAATTGTGTTGCCAATGTTTGAGCAGAAGTATTTGACTTACTGGTAATGGAAAGAATTTCCACTCCGTTACGAGCTAATTCTTGCGCCAATTGACTGGCTACATTGCCTGCACCGATGATGGAAATCCTTTGAATCGATTGAAGCATAAATCAATAATTTAATAGCAAAAAATTAGTTTGTCAATTTTCTGTATTTAATTCGTTTTGGAGCCGCGTCACCCAATCGCTTTTTTCGATTTTCTTCGTAATCAGAATAAGAGCCTTCGAACCAATATACTTGAGAATCGCCTTCAAAAGCAAGGATGTGCGTACAAATACGATCTAAAAACCATCTGTCGTGAGAAATAACCACTGCGCAGCCCGCAAAATTCATGATTCCTTCCTCTAAAGCTCGAAGTGTGTTCACGTCGATGTCGTTGGTTGGCTCATCGAGCAACAATACGTTGGCTTCGGTTTTCAAGGTCATCGCTAAATGTAAACGGTTTCTTTCACCGCCTGATAAAACCCCTACTTTCTTGTTTTGATCACTTCCTGCGAAGTTGAATTTAGAAATATACGCGCGAGAAATGATTTTCTGATTTCCAATCTCCAAATATTCGTTTCCACCAGAAATAACTTCGAAAATTGTTTTTTCAGGGTCAATGTCTTCGTGCGCTTGATCGACATATCCGATTTTCACCGTTTCACCCACTTTGAATTCTCCAGCATCCGGTTGCAATTCACCCATGATCATTTTGAAAATAGTCGTTTTACCTGCCCCGTTTGGACCGATAACACCTACAATTCCTGCTGGTGGCAATTTGAAATTCAAATCGTCGTACAACAATTTGTCTCCAAAAGATTTTGCCACGTGTTCAGCGTCAATGACATTGTTTCCTAAACGCGGTCCGTTTGGAATTGGAATTTCCAAAACTGCCTCTCTTTCTTGCATGTCTTCCGACAGCAATTTATCGTAATTAGATAAACGCGCTTTGCTTTTCGCCTGACGTGCTTTCGGATTCATGCGAACCCATTCCAACTCTTGTGCTAACATTTTCTGACGCTTTGAAGCTGTTTTTTCTTCAGATTTCAAGCGATCACCTTTTTGCTCTAACCAAGAAGTATAGTTTCCTTTCCACGGAATACCTTCACCTCTATCGAGTTCCAAAATCCAACCAGCAACGTTATCCAAGAAGTAACGGTCGTGCGTTACCGCGATTACCGTTCCAGCATATTTTTGTAAATGTTGCTCCAACCAATCAATGGATTCGGCATCCAAGTGGTTGGTAGGCTCATCCAACAAGAGTACATCCGGTTCTTGCAACAACAAACGAGTCAATGCTACTCGTCTTCGTTCTCCTCCAGAAAGATGCTCAACCAATTGATCATCAGGAGGACAACGCAATGCGTCCATTGCTCTTTCGAGTTTGGAATCTAAGTCCCAAGCGTCCAAAGCATCAATTCTGTCGGAAACCTGTCCTTGACGCGCAATCAATTTATCCATTTTATCTGGATCGTTCAGAACCTCTTCGTCCATAAACGCGTTGTTGATTTCTTCGTATTCTTTCAGCACGTCAACCGTTTCTTGACAACCTTCCATCACGATTTCCTTCACCGTTTTGGTAGGATCGAGTTCTGGTTCTTGTGCCAAATATCCAACCGTATAACCGTCAGAAAACACGACATCCCCTTGGTAAGACTTATCTAAACCAGCGATGATTTTCATCACCGTTGACTTTCCTGAACCGTTAAGTCCGATAATTCCAATCTTTGCACCGTAGTAGAAAGAAAGATAAATGTTTTTAATAACTGGTTTTCCTTGAGGCGTCAGTTTTGAAACGTTCACCATCGAAAATATTACTTTTTTATCGTCTGCCATAATCTTTGAAAATGAGAAAGCCAAAGATAAGAATAATAAACAAATTCAAGCTTGAAAGCGGATTGTAAGAGGTGAGATTGATGCACTTTCTTTTTGTTGGATTAGGTCTTTGTTTTTTATTAGCATCCAAAAGAACGGTAAGCTAGTTTCTCCCTTTGGAGGGAGATCAAGAGGGAGGATTTGTTAAACGTATGTCAAGATTGATGCACTATTTCGCAAACCTTATAAAATATCTTGCGATACTATTTTATAAATAAAGCTCACAATCATGATGATTGCCGTAATAATAAAGAGTACGGTAATGATTTTTGCGCCTTGTTTGGGTTTGAAAATCAAGTGATAAATCAGGAAGACAAAAGTTAGCAACAACGGAATTCCCGCAGGAAAAAGCAAGATACTTTCCGTAAATTCTCCTTTCCACAGTAAATGCATGGATCGCTGTAAACCGCAACCCATGCATTCAACTCCAAAATATTTTTTCCAAAAACAGGGAATCATTATACGTTAAACGCGTTCGATGAAGCGATAACGGAAACGATAAACATGAAATAAATAGCATAAAATGCAATGATGCATGCAGAAAGAATTGTTCCAATTAATCCGCAGATATAACCTGCTCTTGCAGTTTTGAACGATTGGTCGTAAACGGCAGGATTGTTTTCATAAAGAGATTTGTCTTTTTTATGTAAAACCATGGCAATGATACCCATCACCAAACCAACTCCACACATCACAATGGAAAGAATCCCCAAAACCAAAGTTGCTGTAGCATTTGGCAAAGATTTTTCCAGTACAACATGAGGCTGTTGACTTTGTTTCATTTCACTGTATTCTGGTCTTTCGTAATTTTCTTCCATTCGATTTAATAAATTCGTTTAAATTAATTTGCGTTTAAAATTCAATGATTGTCTTTCAAAGGTAACAAATATAAACTTAAAAAAGTTATTGTGCATTTGGTAAAATAGGATTGTTCATGTATTTCGTTTTATCTTCGATGTCCGTCTTTTATAAATATTTCGTCGGAAAGTTTTACGTGAATTAACAATCAATCGTCAGTCAACTCAACTTTAATCCCAACTGCACATTCTTGAACAAACGTTGAATCAACCACATCTGCCATCGGGATACGAACAACTTTAGCAATTGGAAATTGACTCAAGATCATGCTTTCTGTGGCTTCGTTGGTATCGCCGACAAAAACCAAAACTTCCACTTTAATATTTCGATGTCTTAAAACTTCTAAACTCAACAAAGAATGGTTGATTGACCCCAAATAATTTCTAGAAACTAAAACGACTGGAAATTTCCATTGCTCCAATAAATCCAAATACAAATCTCCTTGTTCATTCAAAGGAACCATCAATCCACCAGCGCATTCGATGATGAGATTTTTATCGGTTTGCGGAACTTCAAAATCAGATAGTGAAATTTGAACTCCATCTATCTTCGCTGCTAAGTGTGGTGATGCTGGCGTTTTTAAAAGGCGTCTTTCGGCTAAAACAGTAACATTTTCAGAACAATATTTTTTGACTTTCATGCTATCTGAATTGTCTAAATCTCCAGCCTGAACGGGTTTCCAATACGCAGCAGACAAAGCTTCTGCAAAAATCGCGCTGACAACCGTTTTACCAACGTCTGTTCCAATTCCTGCAATTACGTATGTAAGCTTTCCCATGGATTATCTCAATTCAGCGCCCAATTGAACCTCTAATTCTTGACGAATCTTCGCCATCACTTGATCCACTTGTTCGTCTTTTAACGTATTTTGAGCATCTTGAAAATGAAATGAAACTGCATACGACTTTTTACCTTCTTCCAATTTTTCCCCTTCGTAAACGTCAAACAATTGAACGTTTTTTAAAATCTTTTTATCGCATTTTTTGGCTGCATCTTCAATCGATTTAAAAGTTACCGACTCATTCAACAACAGGGAAAAATCTCTTCGACTTTCAAACGTCTTCGGAATTTCTTTGTATTGAACTTTGTTTAATTTCAAGGCATTCAACAAAGCATCCCAATCCAAATCGGCAATATAAACATCTTGTTTCAAACCAAAAGCTTTCTTCGTTTCCGCTGAAATCCAACCCAATTGTCCAACATTTTGTTTTAAAACGAAAGCATCGATCCCATCTTCCAAAATGCTATTTTCCAACGGTTTTTCGTTCCACAAAGAAGTCAAGCCTAAACGAGAAACGAAGGAAGTTACGATTCCTTTTAAGGTGTAAAAGTTCGTTTTTTCTTTGGAAGAATTCCATTGTTCTTGGTATTTGCTTCCTGTTACAACCAATACCAGTCTTTTGTTTTCGAGGTACTTCTCGCCTATTTTTTGATATATTTTTCCAAATTCAAATAATTTTAAATCCGGATTTTGTCTATTTCTATTGTGTGAAACAGTTTCCAGCGAAGAGAAAATCATACTCTGACGCATCACGTCTAACTCTGCACTCAATGGATTCAACATTTTCACATCGTGCTCACTTCTCAAAGTTTCTCCGCCTAATTTTTCAACGTAATTTGAATTGGTCAAAGAATTGTTCATCATTTCACTAAAACCAAGTCCAACCAACAATTCCGACAAAGACCGCTGAATTCGCTCCAAGTTTGGCTTGCTACTCATTGAAAGTGAAGTGTTTAACTTTTCAGGCATCGGTACTTTGTTGAATCCGTAGATTCGCAAAACTTCTTCAATAACGTCCACTTCACGGGTCACATCCACGCGATAGGCTGGAATTTCCAATTTCCAAATAGAATTATTTTTATTCAGGATCTGAATGTCTAAATTGATTAAAATCGTTTCAACCGTATCCGTAGGAATTTCCATCCCAATAAGTTGGTTGCAACGTTTTACGTCAAAATCAACTGTTTTATTTTTAATTTCAGTTGGATAAACATCTACCAAATCCATGGCTATATCACCGCCAGCAATTTCTTGAATTAAAGCTGTTACGCGTTTCAAAGCAACAACCGTCAATGCAGGATCAACGCCGCGTTCATATCGGAAACTTGCATCCGTATTCAAGCCAAATTGTTTCGCCGTTTTACGAACACAAACTGGGTTAAAATAAGCAGACTCAATAAAAATCGAAGTCGTTTCATTGGAAATTCCAGAATCTAATCCGCCAAAAACTCCTGCGATTGCCAGATTTTCTATTCCGTTGGTGATCATTAAATTGGAACTATTCAATTTTCTTTCGACACCATCCAAAGTTGTGAATAGTTCATTTTCTTTCGCGTTTCGAACGACGATTTTTCCGTTTAATTTAGTGGCGTCAAAAGCATGCAAAGGTGTTCCTAATTCACGCATCACGAAATTGGTGCAATCTACTACGTTGTTAATCGGACTCAATCCAACTGCTCGCAATTTTTTTTGCAACCAAGCTGGCGACGCTTCAATTTTCACATTGTCCATACTAATTCCCGCATAACGTGGACACAATTCAACTTCGTCAATTTGAATTGAAACTTGTACGTTGTCGCTTTTCTTGACCAGAAGTTCGACCGTTGGAAATTGTATTTTTAAATTTTGTTTCTCATGAACATTCAAATACGCGACTAAATCTCTCGCCACACCTACGTGTCCCAATGCATCTGCGCGATTTGGAGTCAATCCAATTTCGATTTGATAATCGTCTTCCAATTCAAAATATTGAGCAGCTGGAGTTCCTACAATTGCATCATGAGGCAAAACCAAAATACCATCGTGTGAAACACCCATTCCCAATTCATCTTCCGCACACAACATTCCTGCTGATTCAACGCCGCGAATTTTGGATAATTTGATTTTGAACGCTTCATCTGGTTTCGGATATAAGGTACATCCAACTGTAGCAACGATTACTTTTTGTCCTGCAGCTACATTCGGCGCGCCACAAACAATTTGCAAAGGTTCACTGCCTACAGTTACCGTCGTAACTTTTAGTTTATCAGCATCGGGATGTTGTTCACAGGTCAAAACTTCACCAATGAAAACGCCTTCCAATCCGCCTTTGATGCTCTCAATTTTTTCGATTCCATCTACCTCCAAACCTGTTTCAGTAAGGATTTCAGCTATCGCTTCAGCAGAAAGATCCGTATTTACATATTGTTTTAACCAGTTGTAAGAAATTTTCATTTTAAAATTAAAAAGGAAGTTTGGAAAAATCCAACTTTCGAATGAGAGTGCGAATTTAAGCAAATACTCAAATTAAAGGGTTAATAATGACGTAAAAGTTTACAGATTGATAGATGATAGATTGACAGATTACAGATTGCAGATTGACAGATTGCAGATTGCGGATTGCAGATTGACGGATTGCGGATTGCGGATTGACTTCGTTGTGCCTTCGGGGTGACAGATTTCAGTTTGCAGATTTATTCAATCTTTTTTCGTATCTTTGCGAAAAGGCAATTTTATCGAAAACACTTAGCCGTCATTTTCCATATTTATCCAATTTGCCTTTTGAATTGTATTCATTTAAAAGAACAAATTAAAACATGGCGAAATCGCAAGAAACTTGGAATAAGAAGGAAAAAGAAAAAATCAGAAAAAAGAAGAAAGAAGATAAAGCAAAATTGAAAGAGGAACGCAAAGCCGAAGGCGGAGCAAGTTCTTTCGATGACATGATTGCGTATGTGGATGAAAACGGGAACTTAACGGACACGCCGCCAGATCCATTGAAAAAGAAAAAAATTATTGCTGCTGATATCGAAATTGGCGTTCCAACTCGTGAGGCAGAGGAAGTAGCAGATCCAAACAGACATGGAACTGTAACATTCTTTGATACTTCTAAAGGCTATGGTTTTATCAAAGACCGCGATTCTCAAGAAAGCGTATTCTCTCACATCAATTCACACATCGACCAAATTCAAGAAGGTGATAAAGTGACTTTCCGCATGGAAAGAGGTATGAAAGGAATGAACGCCGTTGACGTTAAATTAGAGAAATAAACTTATCATAAATAAAGAGAAAGAACACTTTGAGGAGTGTTCTTTCTCTTTTTAAGTCTATTTTTTCAACATTCCATTAATTTTACATGGCCAAGCTATCCGCTGAGAATCATTTTTTTGATTTATCCGACTACGGAAGACACATTGCGAATTTCTTTGTGAAATTTTTAGTCAATACGGCCGTCACACCTATTCACGTTACGCTGATCTTTGGTTTATGCGGAACACTCGCTGTTTTTAGCATTCTCAATTCATTTTATTTTTTAGCAGCCATTCTTCTCATTTTGAAATCAATCATTGATGCAATGGATGGAGAATTAGCAAGATTAAAAAAAACACCATCTTACACTGGAAGGTATTTGGATTCCGTTTTTGATAACATCCTTAATTTTTTCATGCTGCTTGCTATTGCAATTCAAGTGGGTGTTTCATGGTGGATTTTCATGCTCGCCTATTTTACCATGCAATTGCAAGGAACGCTCTATAATTACTACTATGTGATTCTAAGAACAAATTCAGTTGGTGGCGATTCGACAAGTCAAATTTTTGAAACCAAAATTCCTGTTGCTTTTCCTTATGAGAATCAGAAGGCTGTGAATGTCTTGTTTGTCTTGTACCAAATTCTGTACAGTCCATACGATAGAATCATTTATTTTATAGATCATGCTGCTTCTAAATGTCGCAATTTCCCTAATTGGTTCATGACATTTGTCTCTATTTACGGACTTGGTTTTCAACTATTAATGATCTCCATATTTCTATCTTTTGGATTGATTTCTTGGATTATTCCTTTTATGATTGCTTATTCTGTATTCTTTTTCATCTTGATTGGAATTCGTAAAATTTGGTTGTCAAAAAGTGAAGTTTAAAGATTCTTAAAAAAAGTGAATTGTTGTTATAAGTTCGTTTTTAGTCTTTTAAATTATTAACTTTACTCATCGAAATTAACATACTCATTTTAAAAATTTACAGACATGACTTCAAACAAAATCAAAATCGAAATTTGGTCCGACATTATGTGTCCGTTTTGCTACATTGGCAAACGAAAACTCGAAAACGCGATGGACAAATACGAACATGCTGCTGATTTTGAAATCGAATGGAAAAGTTTTCAGCTTGATCCGGATTTAAAAAAAGAAAATTATGAAGCAGACGGATTAGACACCTACGATCGCGTTGCTCAAAAATATGGTCGAGATAGAGCTTGGTCCGTGGAAATGCATCAAAGTATTACACAACAAGCCAAAGACATCGGACTTACTTATAATTTTGACAAAATCGTTGTTGCAAACTCGTTCGACGCGCATCGTTTATCGCATTTCGCAAAGAAAAATGGCGTTGGAAACGAATTAGAAGAATTGATTTTCAAGGCATATTTTACAGAAGGAAAAGATGTTTCCGACCATCAAATACTGATAGAATTAGGCACAGAAGTTGGTTTAAACGCAGATGAAATTCGAGCGGTTTTAGCATCCAATGCATACGCCGACGATGTAAAATTTGATATTGAAGAATCTCAAAAAATAGGCGTTCGTGGCGTTCCTTTTTTCGTGTTCGATCGTAAATTAGCCGTTTCAGGTGCACAACCAGAAGAACTTTTTATCCAGACGTTGGAACAAGCATACGACGGCTGGGAAGGCAAAAACAAAATAACACAAGTAGATTCTACTGTCGGAGGAAGTTGCGACATCGATGGAAATTGTTAAGTAAAATCATAATTTGAAGCATTCAAAATAGGGCAATCAAACCGTTTGTAAAAGATGACATTACAAGTGGTTTGATTTTAACACTTTAAAAACCGAAGCACAAATGGATTATCAAACCGATATTTTAGGAGGAGATTTCTTACAAACGACGCTTCACTTCCCTGCTGATTACGAAGGGAACGTTACAGCAACTTTGATTAAAAAAAGTTCCTCGGTAGCATCTCAAACTGCAGTTTTGTACATTCATGGTTTTAATGATTACTTTTTTCAAGCTGAATTGGCTGAAAAGTACAATCAGCAAGGAGTCCACTTTTACGCTTTGGATTTACGAAAATACGGTCGCTCACTCTTGCCACACCAAAAACTCAACAATGCACGCGATTTGAAGGAATATTATCCTGAAATTACGGAAAGTTTGAAAATCTTGCAGGCAGAAAGAAACACAAAAATCATCTTGATGGGGCATTCCACGGGCGGATTATTGATTTCTTTATATGCAGCCGATCATCAAACGAATTCAATGTTTGATGCACTTGTTTTAAACAGTCCTTTTTTTGAAATTAACATCAACAAATTTGTGTTAAAGAATGTACTTCCTCGCTTGGTGAAAAAAGGAGAAAAAAAGCCCAATAAGCCTTTAAACGCTGGTTTAACTGCTGGCTACGGAGAAAGCTTACATCTTGATTATCATGGAGAATGGAGTTATGACTTAAAGTGGAAACCCAACACACCTCCCAAAGTAAATTACGGCTGGATTCGCGCCATTCGACTGGGACAATTAAAACTTCAAGCAGGCTTGAGAATCAAACAACCAGTATTGATACTGCATTCCGACAAATCTGTTTTCTCTCGAAAATGGAATCCTGTCTTGCACACGGGTGATGCTGTTTTGAACGTGGAAGACATGAAAAAATATGCACAATCGATTCATGGAAATGTTGAAACGATTGAAATTAAAAACGGCATGCACGATTTAATCTTGTCGGAAAAATCAATTCGAGAAAACGCGTATGCTGTCTTATTTGGTTGGTTTCAGAAAAATGTAAAATGAGAAATAATTTACCAGAACATTTCATACAATTGAATTGAATTTTATCTTTGCCAAAAAGAAACACCTATGGAGATCTTATTTCAACTTGCACTGATCATTTTGCCAACAGCCGCAGTAATTTTTACTGCCGTTTATTTTTTGAAAAAACAAAACGATATTTTCAAATATCAAGCTGAAAAAGAGATGCGCAATGTGCATTTGGAATTAAAGAAAGAACGTCAATCTTATTTCTTGCCGAATCGTGTGGAAGCTTGTCAACGAGCAGTGTTGTTTTTAGAGCGTATTTCGCCAAACTCCTTAATTATGCGTTTGCACAATCCTGGATTTCCTGCCAAAATGATGCAAGCTGAATTTTTAAAAGCCATTCGCGAAGAATACGATCACAACGTAGCACAACAAATCTTCATATCTCCACAAGCCTGGGAAATGGTTCGCAATTCCAAAGAAGAAACGATAAAAATCATCAACATCGCAGGACAACAAATGGACGAAACTTCTACTGCGACTGATTTAAATGCAAAGATTTTTGAATTAGTAGCTGAAGTTGGCGTTTTACCGACGGAAATTACAATTGAATTTCTGAAAAAAGAATTGCAGGAGTTGTTCTAATCACATTAATTGAAATGCGAAGCGTGTTATTCTACCGCAGAACGTACTGATTTTTGTGACTAACTCCTTCGTGTTATCCGAAAAACTTTGCGTGACTTTAGGTTAAATTTTCTACCTAAAAGGATGGTAATTAACCGCAAAGGGCGAGAAGTGAAAGCGCAGAGTTCGCAGAGAAAAGACGAGCTGAGTGGCTTTTTGTCAAATTACTCTCCACTACTCCTTCGTGTCCTTTGCGAAAAACTTTGTGTGGCTTTTCGTTAAATTTTCTACCTAAAATGGGTGTTAATTAACCGCAAAGAGCAGGAAGTGAAGGCGCAGAGTTCGCAGAGGAAAAGCTGAGCTGAGTTGCTTGTTACTCAAATTGTTCTCTGTCACTCCTCCGCGTACTTTGCGAAAAACTTTGCGCCTTCTTTGCGGTAAAAAATAACACGCTCACATTCCACCAAAATCCCACAATATTTCCATTTCTCTTATGCTTATACATAATAGAATCCTTCCTCAATCTTAATGAAAAACTTTACGTTGAATTAACTACTTGAACTGGGTGTTAATTAACTGCAAAGCGGGAAGTGAAAGCGCAGAGATCGCAGAGAAAGACGAGTTGAGTGGCTTTTTGTCAAATTGCTTTCTGCAACTCCTTTGCCTACTCCTTGGCGTTTAAAATTTCTTCTATCAACTTGGCGACCTCTTTGCGCATAACTCAGCGCTCATTGTGGTTAAAAATTGAATTACACTAAATACCTTCCAACCAACTCATCGTATTCACATTATCCGCATAATCATCCAAATTCGGACATTGTGCTTGTCCAAACGGAATGTAATTCTGACCAACAATGGCTTGAATGTGTTCTTCGTTGTTTTTTAAATAAATTTCCACTTCCTCTTGACTATTGTAACGATGATAATACAACATCGCCAGCGGAGAAAACAATTGATCCGATTCTTTTAAAAGCATGAATCCATTGTCCAAGATATTTTCTTGATTCATCAAGTGAATTGCTTTATTATAATCGTAGTTATTAGCGTATTTGTGGTGATTGACAATCTCCGAATTAGAAACCATAGCTCCAAAAAAATCATTCAATTCAAAGTCTTTGGGAACCAATAATTGCGAAACATTTCTGCATCCCAATCCAAAATAAGTAAAAATATCTTTTCCTAACAACTCCAATTCTTCTTTGGTTTCCGTGCCGCGAATAACAGCAACCGAAGTCCGATTTTTTCTAAAAATGTGTGGATACTTTCCAAAATAGCTTTCGAAATAGCCCATAGAATTGTTGCTTCCTGTGGCAATCACCGCATCGACATCACCGATTTTTCCTTCTGAAAGCGTGATTCGTTTTTCAAGTTCCGGCGCAAATTGAATCAACAAAGAAACGATTTCTGGCAACAAGGTTTTATCATCCGAACTCATTTTAGCCGTGATTTTATGTCCCGACAAAAGCACACACAAAAAATCATGAAAACCCACCAAAGGAATGTTTCCGGCCATGATCACTCCTACTCTTTTTGGATTGCTTGTAAATTGGTATTTATCTGTCCAAGCAGTTAATTTCTCAACCGTTAAATCATTTCCAATCGACTTCAAAGCATTTCGAACAGAGTCTGCGGTAAACCAACCGTTCAAAGCAAACTGCCGTGCGATGATGTACTCCAAACGTTCGTATTCTTCTTGCGTAACGCCTAACGAATTATCTTTCCAAGGTTGATTTTCCCCAAGAGAAATTAACACTTTTCCCAATTGATTTAATGCGATGATGATTGTATTTCTTTCCACGATGCAAAATTAGTCAAATCTTGGCAGGAATTCATAAAGACCATTAATTTGAGTTAGAATCATTTTGATGTGCTAGGCTTCGAAGCAAGTAATATTCATAATCGAAGTTTTAAATACTGAAGCTTCTAACAGCTCTTTTGATTCTGAAAAAATTTGACAATGTATTTTCATAACAAAACGAATGTAACTAATCAGTAAAACCACTAATATACCGTTTTTGCAGAATTGTCAACAATTTATCAACTCAATTCCTTGTTTTTTTCAAAAAAACAGAGAGCTTATCCACAATTGTTACTAACTCTTTGGTAACTACTTAGGGTGAAGTTTTTGATTTGCGTTAGGTGATCTTTGTCGAAAAAAATGTTGGATCTGGAAATGGCAGAATGACCAATTAACCTTTATTTTCCCATCTCAAAATCGTGGGTTTGCACCCTCACTGGTGTCATTTCATAAAAGAATGGTCAAATGCAAGGGTACTGATTAGTTACAATGTTTTTAATTTTTGAAATTTACGATATTAAATGAATATAAATTACTTGATTGGTATTTAATTATTGTTTAATTTGAACTAAAAAAACCTTACAGTGCCTCAAAAATAAATAAGACCATTAATTTGAGTTAAAACAAACTAATCTTCAAAAGCATTTTATTACTTTTGACTTAATCTTGAAATCATGTCTGATAAAATTCCGTTTGCTCCGAAAAAAGATCACGTTTTAATCCAACACGGACATGAACGAAACGACCCATACTATTGGATGAATGAACGTGACAGTGCTGCGGTACTGGCGAATATTCACGAAGAAAATGAATACGCTGCTCGTTATTTTAAACCTTTGCTTCCCTTGCAAGAGATTTTATTGAATGAATTCGAAGCTCGAATTAATCCCAACGATGTTGGAGCGGTTTTCTTTATTCAAAATCGGAGCTTTCAATATCAAAGCATTGAAAATAAGGATTATCATCAAATCATTGAATGGATTGGTGATGAAAAGAAAATATTCTTCGATGAGAATCAACGTGCAGAAAATCAAACGTATTATCAATTGGGAGATTGGATGATTTCTCCAAATAATCAACTGACTGCATTTAGCGAAGATTTCATCGGAAGAAGAAATTATACCATCCGATTTCGGGATGAAATATCGGGTGAAATTCTAAAAGATGAAATTCACCACACCGATGGTACTTGCATTTGGTCAAACGACAGTGAATCGGTTTTTTACATTCGAAAAGACCTCAAAACCTTGCGCGAATTTCAAGTTTACCGACATGATTTAGGAACCGATTCCAGTTTGGATGAATTAGTTTACGAAGAATTAGATGAACGTTTTTACGTTGGAATCTCAAAAGACATTAGCAATCAATTTATTCTCATTCAAATTGAAAGTTCGCTTACTTCAGAAGTTCGCTTGATTGACGCCACGTTGAAAAGCACTATTCCACAAGTATTTTTGAGCCGTGAAAAGGGACATCTGTATGAAGTTCATCCACATGAAAAAGGATATTACGTAACCAGCAATAAAAATGCACCCAATCAGCAAATTCTTTTTTACGAAAAGTTATTGACTGACACTGCCAAACCAACAATTTACGTTGCGCATCAAGAAGATGTATTAATTGAAGATATTTTAGTTTTGAAAAATCATGTATTGATTCAAAAACGAATCCATGGCTTGCAACAAATTGAGGTAAAGGAAATTGCCAGCGGAAGAAGTGAATATATTCAGTATCCTGAAGAAACTTATTCGAGTACGTTTGCTTTCAATCAAACATATAATACCAGTGATTTTTATTTGAATTACACGTCGTTATCCATGCCGAAAACGGTATTTAAATATGATTTAAACAATCATAAAACGACTGTCTTTTTCCAGAAACACTTATTAGATCCGAAATTTAATTCAGAAGATTATCAAACTGAACGAATATTTGCAACCGCCAACGACGGAACCAAAATTCCGATCTCGATTTTATATCATAAACATACCGATCGTTCCCAGTCACCGTTATTGTTGGAAGGTTATGGATCTTATGGAATCACCTATCCAGCGAATTTCAATCCGTATTTATTGAGTTTGGTCAATCGCGGTTTTGTATATGCAATTGCGCACGTTCGAGGCGGAAAATACATGGGCGAATCTTGGTATGAGAATGGAAAGTTTCAAAAGAAAAGAAATACGTTTACTGATTTCATCAATGCAGCAGAATACTTGGGAAATCAGCAGTATTGCGACGCGAATAAAATATACGCCCAAGGCGGAAGCGCAGGCGGATTGTTGATGGGTGCAATTGCCAACATGGCACCTTATATCTGGAAAGGAATCATCGCGCAAGTGCCATTTGTTGATGTTTTAACGACAATGTTGGACGAAGAATTGCCACTCACTGTTGGCGAATATGAAGAATGGGGAAACCCGCAAGAGGAAGAAGTTTATTGGTACCTGTTGAATTATTCTCCATACGACAATGTACGAAAAATGGCTTATCCAGCGTTATACATCACAACGGGTTATCACGATTCTCAAGTGCAATATTGGGAACCGCAGAAATGGGTTGCGAAATTGAGAGATTTTAAAACCGATAAAAATCCATTAATCTTTGATTGCAACCTCGATTCGGGTCACGGAGGCGGATCTGGAAGAAGTACGCAACGATTGGAAATTGCAAAAGAATATTCATTTATTTTGAATTTAGAAGGCATTGAAAAATAAAGTTCTCATTTGTTTTTTACTTGTGTTTTCAGCAGTTCAAGCTCAAAAATCAAAGCTCGACACCACTGAACAATATAACTCTTATCGAGATAAATTGGTGTTATATACGGATTTTGGGTATTCCACTTCTCCCTTCAACATTCGATTCAAATCCAGCACTACCAACATCTCCAAGTTGCAATTCAAAAACAATTTGGGACTCATTATGGGAATTGGAGGATCTTACAAATGGTTTTCCTTGCGCATCGGTTTTGCGTTGTCCAAAAACCTTCGGTCTGTTGAAAAATATGGTAAAACCAGTTATGTCGATATTGGATTTGAATTTCCGATAAAAAAAATGCACTTTGAAGTGGACTTTAAAAACTACAAAGGATACGCCATTAAGAATGCCTATGCTTGGAATTCAGCCTATGATTTGAACAAAAAGCACCTACACGTACCTGAAGTCAATACAGCAAGTTTCTCCATCAACACCTATTATTTAAACAATAAACAATTTAAAATCAATTACCTAAAAGGTCAAAAAGGCAATTATAAAAATCAAGTTCATACGTGGTACATTAAATCTACCATTGCCTTGCAAGGAGTTAGTAATTTAGGGAGTATTATTCCAAACCAACTGACGGATTCCTTGAATAGTAAAACGCAAACTACCTCTATTTCATCCTTGGATTTTGGTGCAATTCCAGGTTATGCTTATGTAAACCGTTACAAAAACTGGCAATATGCCGCCATGTTTGGGATTGGTCCAATCATTCAATCCAAATTTTATGTCATCAACAGCAACACGCGTGGATTTTTAGGAATGGCTCCACGCTATGACTTTCGCATCATTGGAGGTTACAACGTTCCACGCTGGTTTGCCATGATTTCGGCAGAATTAGACAATAAATCCGTTCGATTCGATGAATTAACGTATCGCAATAACAGCTATACCATTCGGCTGGTTGCAGGAATGCGTTTTGATGCAGGAAAAAAGAGAAGGACAGAGAACAACTAAGTTTCAGCTACGCTGAACTCGTAAACTCGGTTCGTATTGCCCGAAGGGCTAGATATGAAAACGCTGTTGAACGGAACCGATTTGTCACCAAACATATAGCGTTGTCGTTTGATGTGTTTTGATTGATTAGCACCAAAGGCATGGAACAATTAAAAAGTCCGATGGATTTGTTGGATATTTAGATGAATTATATACATTTACATCCAGAAATCAACAATAGCTATGAAACTTTCCTTTTTTGAATTATTAAAAATGAACGTCAAACGGTTAAAAACGGATTTATCGTTGATTTACAGAAGATTAACTAAAATAGATATAATGGATATTTACCCACCACGAAGTAGCAGCTTTAGCTAATTGGGTAAAGCCAATTGTTGTAGACAATGTTAACAGAACTAGAAGATAAAAGAACATATTTATAAATGGCAAATAATTTTGTAGACCACAAAGACAGATGGTTACTTATTGCGAATGGAGAATTTGAATATCCAATTTTATTTATAAAATCTTGGTTGCCATTTAATGCGTGGTATTGTAATAATTATCCTCAACACAAAAATAAAGATCGTCCAATTTTAGAAGAAATGAAATCGGACAATAATTTATTCAAAACAAGAATTATTGCATTACTTCAAAATAGCGATGAAGATTCAACTATTTTTCAAAGTAATTTAGTTAAACTTCATAATTATTTAGAAAGTTATAAAGTACCGAATGCGATAGAAAATATTAGTTTTAAATCTTTAAACTTTAGAGTCAACCCTAAAACTTCTTTTGTAAAAGCACATAGAAATCATAATTATAAAGTTGAAATTATAACACCAACACCACCAAATAATTATCGTATTAGAATTGACATACTTAATGCTATAGGTAGTAACATTTTTTTATATAATCATACAAAATATGATAAAGCACATTTAATCTCAGATGTTAATTTCACAGCTCTTTCTCAACAAAAAAAAGATATTATTCTTGAAGGATTTGAAGCAATTAATCCCAAATTAAAAGAGTCTTTAATCGTTGATAGAAAAAATGAATCATTAAATACAATACAACTAGTTTTTTTTAAAAACGACACCCTTTTATTATCAAACGCAATAATAGAAATTCTTTACAATATTCGATGTATTCTTTTTCACGGTGAAATACAACCGAGCAAAGATAATTTAAAGATTTACGAACCGGCTTTTTACATGTTAAAACAATTAATAAAATCTCTTGACTAATGAGTTTAAGTAACAACATACAAGCAAATGCTAGAAAACTATTTGAATTGCTACAAAATAAATATATTGTAGATTACTTTCAAAGAGAATATAAATGGGAGTATAAACATATTGAGCAATTATTAGTTGATTTAGAAGCATCTTTTTTGTCAAATTACGATAATGGAGATACGATTCAAGATATCAATAGTAAATATAATTCTTATTACCTAGGTCCTGTTGTAATTTGCGAAAAAGGTAGTATCCGTTCAATTGTTGACGGTCAGCAAAGATTAACGTCAATAACATTGCTTTTAATTTATCTTAATAATCTCCAAAAGGAAAGTAATGACCCAGAAGATATAATTCCTTTGATTTATTCTAAAAAAGGAGGTCGTAAAACATATAATATAGAAGTTCCTGATAGAACTAAAATTTTAGAAGCACTTTTTAATAGTGAAGAGTTTGACTTAAGTAATGAGACTGACGAATCAATCAGAAATATGTATGAAAGATATACAGATATTTCAAATATTTTCTCTGAAGAACTGAAAAATGAAAAGTTGCCTTTATTCATTGAGTGGCTAAAGGAAAAAGTAGTTTTTGTAGAAATCTTAGCTTATAGTGATGAAAATGCCTATACAATCTTTGAAACAATGAATGATAGAGGATTAAACCTTACTCCTACTGAAATGTTAAAAGGTTATTTATTAACACACTTAAAAGACCCAATTAAAATTGATGAACTAAATATAATCTGGAAAGAAAAGATATCGAATCTTCATAAATACTCAACACAAGAAGATTTGGAGTTTATAAGAGCATGGTTAAGAAGTCAATACGCAGACACTATAAGAAGTGGTGCAAGGGGTGCAGAAAATGAAGATTTTGAAAAAATAGGAACAAGATTTCATACATGGGTTAAAGATAATCATAAAAAAATTGGGCTATCTAACTCTGATCAGTTCTACTATTTTATAAAGGGCGACTTTGAATTTTATTCTACTTTGTACGAAAAAATTAAAACGTATGAAAACAATTATACAGAAGGAGTTGAAAGATTGTATTTGACATCTTATTGGGGTATAGCTTCATCCTTAAGTTATCCTTTATTAATGTCTTCTGTAAACAAGCTTGACAATGAGGA
Organism: uncultured Chryseobacterium sp.; assembly: GCA_964488745.1. Classification (GTDB taxonomy): domain Bacteria; phylum Bacteroidota; class Bacteroidia; order Flavobacteriales_D; family Crocinitomicaceae; genus JAQVCM01. The sequence continues at coordinate 135,969 of CAZAVP010000005.1, forward strand.
TATTATAAAAGAGAAATTAAGAGCTGTTTCTACATTTATTGATATTTTAATTGTTACTAGAGCCATAAATTATAAAGGTAGTTCTCAATCGTTTTTAAGATATATAATTTACACTTTAGTTAAAGACATAAGAAATAAGTCGATTGAAGAATTAAGAACAATATTAAAAGATAGACTTTTATCAAGTAAAGAGAGTATTAATGAAGTGGATAAGTTTTTCTTCCATAATGGGAATAGAAAATTCATTCATTATTTATTTGCTCGTTGTACTCTATATGTAGAAAACAATATTTACTCAAATCAAAATATTGAAATGAATGATTTAATGGCCACTAGAAAATATAATAGATTTGTACTTACTCCGATAATTTGGGAATATAACAAGTATATTAATCATTTTGAGAATGAAGAAACATATTACGCAACCGAAAAGAAACTAGGAAATTTTATCCTTATACCTAATCCAGTATCTATTGAATTTACACCTGATAAAAAAGTTAGCAAGGTTAATACACTTAAGAAAGAATTAAAATTATCTAACTGCCTAACTAACAATTACTATAACAATATTAACGACCAAGACTTTTTAATTCAAAAAGGTTTCAAACCACTAACAAATTTTAAAGATGGTATTGACGATAGAACAAACGCCATCAATAATTTGATTAAAGAAATTTGGAGTATTGAGAACATATAAAAAACACTGCCTATAATAACTAAGTTTTCGTCTTGCCCGAAGGGCTAGAGATGAAAACGCTGTTGAACGGAACCGATTTTTCACCAAACATATAGCGTTGTCGTTTGATGTGTTTTGATTGATTAGCACCAAAGGCATGGAACAATTAAAAAGTCCGATGGATTTGTTGGATATTTAGATGAATTATATACATTTACATCCAGAAATCAACAATAGCTATGAAACTTTCCTTTTTTGAATTATTAAAAATGAACGTCAAACGGTTAAAAACGGATTTATCGTTGATTTACAGAAGATTAACTAAAATAGGTATAAAGGAATATTTACCGAACCCGCAACATGACCGCCCGCAAATTCTTCACGTGTGCGAACGTCAATTACCGTGACATTATTCATATCCATTGTTTTACTTTTTAATTTATTAACGGCACAAAATTACGTACTTCGCAACAACTTTTTTGTATCAAATGTTACATTTACGGAATTTTTTTACTCCCGGTAATAAATATAGTTCAGCTCACGCAAATTATAACGTGATGCCATAATTTCGCCGTAAGCACCTGCACTGCGAATGATAAGGTAATCATTTCGGCGCAAAACAGGCAATTCAACTTCTTTCCCAAAAACGTCCGAGCTTTCGCAAATCGGTCCGACAACATCATACGGAACCTGAATTGCTGAAGTATCGTTTAATTTCTCAATTTTATGATAGGCTTGATACAACGCAGGCCGCATTAATTCGGTCATTCCTGCATCAACAACGGCAAAATTTTTCTTAATCCCTTTTTTGACATACAAAACTTTGGTAATCAACGCCGCACATTGCCCGACAATCGCTCTGCCTAATTCAAAGTGAATTTCCTGCCCTGCCCTGCGCTCGATAAAATCATTGAAAATTTTAAAATATGTTTCAAAATCCGAGATATCGCCGTCAGGTTGGTGATAATTAATTCCCAAACCGCCACCGACATTGATAACTTTCGAGTAAAACCCACGTTCTTCAAACCAAGATTTCCACTCGTTAACACGCACACAAAGACTTTTAAAAACGTTCAAATCTAAAATTTGCGAGCCAACATGAAAATGAATACCAACAAAATGTAAATGTGAAGAACGTTTTAAAATCGCCAACACATCGGGCATATCATACGAACTGATACCAAACTTATTTTCGTCCAAACCTGTGGTAATATAATGGTGTGTTTTGGCATCAATATTCGGATTGATACGCACCGCAACATTTGCCACAGTGTTCATTTCGTTCGCTAATTCGTCAATAACCTGCAATTCTTCCAAGGACTCGACATTAAACGCAAAAATATTTTGCGACAGCGCATAACGAATTTCTTCATCGCTTTTCCCGACACCTGCAAATGTAATTTTGGACGGTAAAAATCCTGTTTCAATGGCTTTTTTAACTTCATTTCCGCTGACACAATCTGCGCCTAAACCATGTGCGGTAATGCGTCGCAAAACGTTGTCGTTACAATTTGCTTTCAACGCATAATGCACATGAAAATCGTTGTACTGACTATTTTGAACGACAGATTTTAAAGTTTCGTCCAAAAACGCCAAATCGTAATAATAACAAGGCGTTTGGAATACTTCGGGCAACTGTAAATCTTTAATTCTCATCTTAAAATAATCTTGCGTGAAGTGACCTCAATGCCTCTTTTTTGTGGTCGGCATCAAGTAAAAATGAAACGTTATAATCCGAACCCCCGTAGGAAATCATCTGTACCGGCAAATGTTTGACAGCATCTAAAATACGTGCTGCATAACCATGCGAATTGCGGTTAAAATTCCCGACAACGCACACAATGGCTTGATTTTCATCTGTTTCGACACTTCCAAAATCTTTTAAATCTTTGATTATATCCTGCAAATAAGTCGTGTTGTCAACCGTTACCGAAACCGCCACTTCCGAAGTTGTAATCATGTCGATAGGCGTTTTGTAGCGTTCAAACACTTCAAAAACACGTCTTAAAAAACCATACGCCATTAACATACGGCTTGAATGAATGTGAATTGCCGTAATGCCGTCTTTCGCCGCAACGGCACGAATAGTTACGTTGTCATCGGTTGCTTCGGAAATTAACGTTCCTTTCGCAGACGGTTGCATGGTATTCAACAAACGCACAGGAATGTTGTATTTTTGAGCAGGCAAAATACTTTGTGGGTGTAAAATTTTCGCACCGAAATAGGCTAATTCGGCAGCCTCTTGAAACGACAATTGTGCTATCGGTGTTGTTCCCGAAACCACACGTGGGTCATTGTTGTGCATTCCGTCAATGTCCGTCCAAATCTGAATTTCTTCCGCCTGAATTGCTGCACCAATCAACGATGCCGAGTAATCCGAACCACCACGGCGCAAATTATCAATGTCGCCAAACGAATTTTTACAGATAAATCCTTGCGTAATGTAAATCGCAGGGTCTGTTTGCACGTCTAATTGAGGCGTTAATTTCTCTGTAATAAAATCAATGACAGGCTCGTTATCTTCGTCAATTTTCATAAAATCCAAGGCAGAAAGTAATTTTGAAGTCACGTTAATTTCTTGCAAGTAATTGAAAAACAAACCTGTTGACATCAATTCTCCTTGTGCCAAAATTATTTTTTCCTCGACAAGCGTTACCAAATCATTGGAAAAACCTTCGATTAACGAAAAATGACTGTCTATTAATTCCGTTGATTTTTGCTTAAAATCAGCGTTTGAATGTAATGCATCAATAATTATGGCATACTCTTTTCGTAAATTTTGCAACTTGTTCAAGCCGTCTTCCTTTTTATTTTCGGAAAAATCTTTTGCTATTTCAACTAATGTATTGGTCGTTCCCGAGACGGCAGACAATACAACAATTTGCGTTTTACTCCTGTCAACAATATTAATTAGTTCTTTAATCTTAACTGCACTCCCGACAGACGTACCGCCAAATTTTAATACTTTCATTTGTGGATTTCTAAATTTGGGTGCAAAAGTAGGACTTTTTAGACAAAAGATGAAAGACATAAGACGATATTACGACTTTTAAAATTTCAGCTGCGTAAGTCTTTTAACGAAAGGGGGCTTTTGTCTAAAAACATTAGCAATAAAATTTTAAACAGGCTCATAATATCAAAAAATTATACGGAATTTCAAGAATAAACATTGATTTCAACGCTAAAAGCTAGAAAAACA
>CAZAVP010000006.1:0-128220 GCA_964488745.1 uncultured Chryseobacterium sp.
TTTTTGTATTCTTTTTTTTCAAAAAAGGAATACAAAAAAAACATGGCAGATGGCAAATGGCAGATTGCAGAAGGTGTGGGTGTTAAAGAGAAAGATTGCAGATTGCAAAAAAGGTATGGGTGTTTCTAGCATTACTTCTGTTTGAAATCTGTAATCTGCTAATCTGTAATCTGCTAATCTGTAATCTGCCAATCTTTCCTATCTTTGTTTAAAATTATAAGACAATGGAATTTATTTCTAAAGAATTAGACGACTACGTTGAAAAACACACTTCTAAAGAATCAGAATTGCTTTACCAACTCAACAGAGAAACACATCTCAAAGTATTAAATCCGCGTATGTTAAGCGGTGCGTATCAAGGGAGGTTTCTCAGTATGATTTCGAAAATGATTCAGCCGAAGCGTATCCTTGAACTGGGAACTTATACCGGTTATTCTGCATTTTGTTTTTTAGAGGGGTTACAAGCAAATGGTAAAATTACGACCATCGATATAAACGAAGAATTGGAAGAAATGGTTCGTGGATTTATTTCTAAATTCCATGCGGATGAACAATTTGAATACCTTATAGGAAATGCAGTTGAAATTATCCCAACCTTGAAAGATCAATTCGATTTAGTTTTTATCGATGCAGACAAAGAAAACTATTGTAATTATTACGACTTGGTGTTCGATTTAGTAAAACCAGGAGGCTACATTTTAGCAGATAATGTTTTATGGTCTGGTAAAGTTTTAGGCGACTATCAGAATTTGGATAAGGATACCCGAGTATTAATGGATTATAATCGAAAAGTGAGTGATGATCCACGGGTAGAAACGGTTTTGTTGCCATTGCGAGATGGGTTGATGTTGACTCGAAAAAAAGATTAAATTCGCTGTATGAAGACACCAATTATCGACTTTCGTAGTGATACGGTTACCAAACCCTGTAAAGAAATGAAGCAAGCCATGTTTGCTGCTCAAGTAGGGGATGACGTGTATGGGGAAGATCCAACAGTGAACCAATTACAGGAAAAAGGAGCATCTATGTTTGGTATGGAAGCAGCTTTATTTTGTTCATCTGGTACACAAACTAACCAAATTGCAATCAATGTTCACGTACAGCCAGGCGGGGAGATCATTTGTCACGAAGAAAGTCACGTTTATAAATACGAAGGTGGTGGAATTGCACGAAATTCTCTGGCTTCGGTTCGACTTTTAAGCGGAAATCGTGGAAGGATCACCAATCAACAGGTTGTCGAATCTATCAACAATAAGGAGGATATTCATTTACCACTAACCCAATTGGTTAGTATTGAAGACACTTCCAATCGAGGTGGTGGAGCAATTTATGATTTTGAAGTAATCAAACAAATTCGAAAAACCTGTTTGGAAAATAACCTGCCGTTGCACTTGGATGGGGCTCGTTTATTCAATGCTTTGCACGAAACAGAAATTCCTTTGGTGGAATATGGAAAACAATTTGATTCTATCTCCATTTGTTTATCTAAAGGTTTGGGAGCACCAGTTGGTTCATTGTTATTAGGGTCTAAAGAATTTATAAAAAAAGCAATTCGGGTAAGAAAGGTTTTTGGCGGTGGAATGCGACAAGCAGGTTTTCTTGCTGCTGCAGGAATTTATGCGTTGGAATCTAATTTGTCTCGCCTCTCAGTTGATCATTATCATGCTCAAGTTTTAGAGAATGAATTGAATTCTTTGAACTGGGTTGCTGAAGTTGTACCAGTTGAAACAAATATCATCATCCTTAAATTAAATGACTTAGTTGCTAGAGATCAAATCATTTTTAGATTAAAGGAAGAAGGAATATTGGTAAGTGCTTTTGGTCCACAAATGATTCGTTTTGTAACGCATTTAGATTTGTCGGAAAGTGATATCGCTAAAACTTGCGATATTTTAAGAAAAATACAATGAAAATAAGCGTATTTTTTTGGATGTATCTTCTTTTAACGAGTTTGTTTTTTACAGCTTGTCAATCAAAACAAAAAGAGGATGTTTTGAGTTTAGATGATGTGTCAGAAGCTTCTAAAGCATACGCGGAATCAATGCGTTTCCCTACTGAAAAAACAATCCATGTTAATTATTTTGATTCCCTTTCTCCTTTTTCTCAAGGGTTAGTGGATTCATTCAATTTACAGCTGAATTCAATCCATTTAATAGATACGATGCTTTTTCCAGATCGTTTTGGAGCTACTGATTCAGAGAAATGGTACTCGAAAACCGCTGCTGATTCGTTGGTGTTTGTGAGATGGGTATTTCAATCCAAAGTAAAAGCTGAAAATGCGTTATATAATTGGTTAGATTGCTTTGGCGCTACATGTCGTTCGATTCCAATGGGAACGGATGCGAAGTTTTCAAAAAAAGGAATTTTGCTTTTGTGCAATCTGAATGAGTTGATTTATGTAGAATCTGCTCAAAAATGGGATTCAGATGCATGGCTCAAATACATTCAAGGAAATCGGAAAGAAAAAGATTGGAAGTTTTTCATTATTCAACAACCGAATCGAAAAATAGAGTGGAAAACCATCAATTCAGATGGAGAATGGATGAACTATCATGACAAGTTTCAATAAATTGAGGCTAAAAAAATGAGTTTGCCTCAATTTATTGAAAAAATTCCATGGTAATCGTCATTTCTCAAAAATATTCGACCTGGTAAACGAATTTATGATTTCCAGCTTTCCCTTTGTAAATCACAGCTGAAGGGATTTTTCCATCGTTCTCATATTCATACGAAATCTGATTCACCAGTTTGTAATCACTGTACTTTTTGATGCCCGTAATTCGGTGAAAATCGTCATACGTGTAGTAATTGATTTGACGGTCGTTATCGTAAAGGTATTCGGTAACTTGGCCTTCTTTGTTGGTCAAAACTTGCGCGGTATTCATTGGGTATTTGGAAGATTTGACGCCAATTACATTACGTTTCTCATCCAGAACCAAGCAGCGTGCGCCATTGCAGTATTCATTTCCGCTGAGGTAATTGACGTAAACGTTTTCTCTATTCGATTCTCTAAAAGCATCCATTCGAAAGGTGTACTTGTAGTCTTTGTTGTAGCAATAAAATTCTTGAACAAGTTCACCTTCAATGCTTTTTCTGTTTGAGTTTTGTTTATAGTAATTGTCATAGTCAACTATTTCCTGCTGGATGTTTTGATAACTATGAACTTTTCCATTTTTGTAATCGTAGATTTGCAGTTCTTCAACCTCTTTTTTTGAGTTTAATTTAGCGATTCTTTTCAGATTTCCATTTTCGAAATAGTTGTATACTTTTTGAGATTGTACTTTGTTTCCGACATTCCCAACCTCGCTAGAAATGAGTTTTCCCGATGCGTCGAATTGATATCTTTCTGTTCGATACAATTTATCATCGTTTTGATACTGTTCAATTTCCAACGCTTTTATTTTTATTTTGGAATCAACAAAGTCTAAAGCACTTGGATCTTGACGAAATTTTTTTACTTTTTCTTCGATTTCAGTAAGCAAAGGATTTCCTGCGAAGTTGGTATTAAAATTTCCGTAAAACGATTTATAATAGGGCAGAAGGTTGGCGAACGTTTTTAGTTCGTCGTAATCTAAATAAAGCTGAAATGCTTTACCTCGAAAGTTTTTACTAGATTCAGAATATGCGTCAAAAACGATGAGTGCTCCAGCGAAATAAGGTATCAATTTTGCTTCTTCGATTTTCAAGCGCGACAAAAATCCATCAAAATGATTTCTTGGAATCGTATCTTCAAGTTTTGAAAATTCAATCTTTTTGGTGCTAATCGCATACAAACGATTCAACTTTTCAACGACTACTTTGGGGATTACCTTGGTATAGTTGCTTAAATGTGGATTGAATCTTTCCATTTTTTCCGTTTTTAAATCGACTTGATAAAAACGTTGAATCGAGAAAGTCTCTGGTCTATTGCTGTTTGAATAAGTGTAAACATCAAAATCATAACTGAATGAAAAAATGGCTTGATTGTTCAAAATACTCACGAGTGAAATCTCGAGGTTTTTAAACTTTGGATTTTGATATTCGATTTCCTCGCCGTTGTCACTGAAAATTTGATTGGATCGCTTGATTTTTTCTAAAAGCTCGTTGAAAATAACTTGAAAGTAAAGTCTGTCGTTGATGTTTTTAAGTGCTTTCTGTTGGATTTTTTCAAACAAAACATCCGAGAAATTTTCGTGATGAATATAATCTTGGTAAAACTCCAATTCGCCAGGAATGTAATCCATTTTGTTTTCTTTTTTGATCACCCGGGTGGAAATAGAATTGTAAATGGTGTTGGTAAAGACATCTGAGACTTGTGCCTTCAAATCCATACTCATCCAGATGAAAATCAAGAGAGTTGGAATTGATTTTATGTTGTGTGTTTTCATATTCAAATGGTTGTAAATGTGAGTTTAAAGACTACTTCTCGACGAAAAAATCGATTTTTAAAACTTTTTGTTCTTCTAAGTAAGTTGAAGTCATTCGCAAAAGCTTTCGAACTTCTAATTTTTGAAGCAAGATTTTTAATTCCATCCGTGCTTCACCTTGTGCGTTATTTTGTATGAAAACGCCCTCTTCTAAAATTCCTTCAAACAGAAGTTGACCAGCGAGCCAATGGTCTCCAGCGATTATTAAATTACTTGTTCCTACGAGTTCACCCAGAAGGTTATCCTTGCTTGTCAGGTTGTCGGTTATTATTTCATTGATGAAATGGATGTCGGCTTGTTGGATTACAATTCCATTGAAATTTTCTTTTTCGGTTTTGGTCACGGGCAAATCAGACCAATCCATGTATTGATTTTGAAAGGACATTTGATTCAAAATGGCTTTTCCTTTGCCATTACTAATTTTTATAAAATCGTGAACGAGCCCAGTTGAAAAACATTCGTTTTGGGAATTGGCAAAAGCGAGATTTAATTTGCCATCCCGAAGTTCTATTTCTTTGGCATCAAAATATGCTTTAAATGGTTTTCCATCAAGGTTGGTCAGCGGGTTTTTCTCTAAGCTAATTGCAATTCTTTTGACATCCAAAGTTGCATAAGCAAGTTGTCCGCGTGATACTGTGAATCTGGATTCGATGCTATTCCAATAGCCTGAAGCATTGCAAGGAGTCAGATTTATTTTCAAATTTTTGGTGGATGAAGTATAAAAAGAAAGTTCTCTTGCAGGCAACAATTTCATACTCGAAAACCCGTCCGTCATCCCTTGAAAATGAATGAAAAATATACTTTTAAAATTGAAACTGTCAACCGGTTGAATGTATTTTGGAAGTGTGTTTTTAATGTCTTTGTACGAAGTGAAAAAGTTTACAAGTTGCGCAAATCCAACTTTAGCATGCGACATGGTTTTGTCGTAACAAGCACATTCTTCTTCGTTCAACGGATCGACGATCAATTCTCCGTTTTTAAAATCTTCTTGTTTGAGCAATTTTCCTTCTTCGTCATAGCTCAACCAAATTCCATCTTTCTTTCCTTCTTTGAAACTTCCTGAAAGTATCAGGATTCCTTTTTCGGTATATCGCTTATAAGCTCCGGTTTGTTTTTCTTTGGCATCTGTTTCGATGTGAAAATTGAGTTGACCGTTTTCATAATAGGTTTCTCGAATACCTGTATTTAAACTGAAATTAATCTTTCTTAAATCTTTCAGTTGATTTGATTTTTCAAAATAATTCGTAACAATTCGGATGCTGTCTGGCTTTGAAAACGTTTCAGTACTGTAAAAAACGTGACCACTCTCTTTAAAAGTGAAATAATTTTTATTGATTTCATCAGCAATTCGTTTTACTTTTCCGTTCTCATAATATTCTTTGGTGTAAATTTGAATCTTGTGCTCGTATTTTCGTTCTTCATTTCGATTTCCATTTGCGTAATAGCTGATGGATGAAATGATTTGTTCGCCTTCGCCGTATTCTTTTCTTTCCACTGGAATACCGTAGTTTTTTTTGCGAACGAACAGCCCGATTTTCTTGCCTTTTACAAAATTCGCATAAAAAATGGTATCGTTAGAAACGGCATCCGAAATCAACCATTTTCCATCGGGTAAATCGTCTGAAAAATGAATGTTCAGAAATGGTTTTCCGTTGGCATAGTCCAAAACATAGTTTCCGTTTTTAATTGAATCGGTGAAAAAAGGGTGTTTTCCCCAATTAGGATTGACTTGCTGTGCGATTGCGCGAGCAGTTTGATTGGTTGTTTCATCGTGTTCAATCACGTTGTTTGAAACCACTTGCAACAATTCTTTTTGCGCTGTAAAACTTGCGGTGACCGATTTGCCAGCAGCATCGTAAAAGTGAATTTTTCGAAGTTGACCCGTCGAATAAAACGCAAAACCATGTTGATAACTGTTTGCGAATTGGATACTTAATCCTTCCCCATTTGGATGAAGTACCAATTGCATTAGATCTTTGACTAATAGACGGGACATTGCATCCTTTCCAGAGGTTTTTGAAACCACGTTATTTCCCAAGCCATCACCGTAAGAGGCGCTGATTAATTTCCCATCTTCATCATAACTTTTGTTCCACCCAATTAGCTGGTTACCAGATTTGGACGATTGATAATAAGATGTTCGTTGCAAGGTTCCGTCTTCGTAATAATTGAAATATTTCCCGTTCAGCGAATCGTTCACAAAATTGCGTTCTTCTTTCAAACTTCCACTTGGGTAATATTCTTTGTGAATTCCTTGGCGTAAACCATTGACATACGGCGTTTCGGAAATTAACGAGCCATTTTTCCAGCTTTTTTGCAAGCCGTGATTGACACTTTTCGGGATGCCATTTTCAATTTGAATAATGTAACTTACTTCACTGGTTTTATCACCCTGATTGTCCCAATAAATCTCCTTTCCAACTTTCAAATTTTGGTTGTACTCTGCTTGGCGTGTTTGAATTCCATTTTGGTTAAACCATTTCCAAGTTCCTTGTCGCTGATAGTTTTTCCAATTTTCAATGCGTTCGATGAAACCATTTCGATGATAATAAACGATTTCACCGTCGTACACATTTTTCAAAACTTGATCACCAACTTTTATTTCTTGATAGTATTTACCTTGTTTTTCAACTTTTCCATCTGCCTGATAAAAGATGAAATTTCCGTGTTTCGAATTGTCTTTGTAAGTTTCTTCTGATTTTAAAAGATACGTTGGTTGAACATAAAATTCCGTCACCAAACCGTCGAGTTTACCCAATTTATAATTGGCTTCTTTCTGCAAAAGTCCGTTGTAATAGTATTTACAAATCCCATCTAAAACGGATCGAGGAATTTTTGGACCTTGAATTTCCTTCGATTTTTCATTTTTATTCGGAGTAAGATTGGTTTGTTTTTTAGCTTGTTCTTCTTCTCGAATGATCACATAGTTTTCATCTCTCGTCAGTTGACCTTTGGAATCGTAGGCTTGAAATTTTCCTGTTTTCAAATCACCTTCCAAGCTTCCTTTTTCTTTGATTTTGCCATCGTTGTAGAAATATTGGTATGATCCAAATTTCAAGTTCTTTTTAAACGTGATTTCCGAAATCAAGATTTCATTAAAAAATTTCTTTTGTTTACCATCCAAAAGAGATTTTTGCTCGGTTGGAAAATAGCGGTAATTTTCAATGCTTCGAATTTTTCCATCAGACTCGTAAATAGTTTTTGTTCCATCCAATTTCCCTTTCTTATACTGTTCTAGCAGAATTAAGCTTGCTTGGTTGTTAAAAACTTTTCGTGCCCCGTGTTTCTCCCCTTTTTTTAGCTGATAGCTTTCCACAACAACTCCCTGTGTGTTTTTGATGGTTACTTTATTTTTGACAATAAGTGTATCATTCCAAGCATTTAATTTTCCTGAATTGGCGAGAAGTAATGCTGAAAGAGGAAGGGTAATCAGAAGTAAAAAATATCTTTTCATAGTTGTGAGATGTGCTCTAGTTAAAGCCACAAAGCTTTAGGGTTAATATTTCACAGCAAAAAGAACAAAAGGGTTTAATCTATTTAACCTTTCAACTCAATCAATCTTCTTTTGATAGTTTCCAATCGCTCAATAACTGCTGAATGATTTTCAGTTTGTAAAACACTTGTTTTTGGAACTGATTTTTGTTTGAGGTGTTTTTTTGCCCCATCTAACGTAAAACCATTCTCTTTTACCAGGTGGTAGATTTTCTGGATGGTCAACACGTCTTTTGGAGTGAACAACCGATTTCCTTTGGCGTTGATTTTTGGTTTGATTTGGTCGAATTCTTTGTGCCAAAATCGAATCAACGAAGCATTTACAGCAAACATTTCGGATACTTCACCAATGGTGTAATATGCTTTTGTTAACGATTTTTCATCCAGTTGATTCACAATTTTCCGTATTGAAATGTGAAAATAAGAATTTTTAGGTTGACTTGTTATTTAATTTGCGCTATTTTTCAATTTTTTACATTTGTTCCTCTTGTAATTTGCACGATCTTTTATCAAAACCTGAATTTTAGAATTAATTTCACTTTTGGCTTTCAAACTCTGGTTTGAAATTTGTAAATTGGGGTGTTTTTCCATTTTATGTTTCAACTCAAATCAAAATATCTTCCGTGTTTTCTTCTTAGTGCCTTGTTTTCTTCGATTTCAACCGCTAGTTCCCAAGTTTCTGTTTTTGATTCGGCGACTTATCCTAAAAATAGATGGTCGCTCCGAAATGCACATTTGGATGAAGCGCCTTACTCGAAGGAAATGAAAAAAAGTTATCCATTGGAAAATTCATCGCTTCACGTGGCGGTGATGAATTACCCAGATTTGAAAACCATTTTGCGCTATAAGAAATTGGAATTGGGCATTGAAATCCCCACAGAGTTAAACACCCGAATCAACCATTTTTTACATGAAAAAGGAATGCACAAGCAAGAGCTGAATCCCTTTTTGGAATGGGAAATCGATGTAGAGGCTACTTTTTATCACGAGGAAACGGGAGTTAGCCATAAAATAAACGGATTTTACACCAGAGACTACGTTGCCAACAGCCAAACCGATGATTGGGATGAGCTTGCAACCAATTTCGCTTTTAGGGTGCGATTTGCTCCGCCATTAAATGGTGAATGGAAATCGGTTGTGAGTATTCGAATCAATCAAGAGGAAAAACCAACTTATTTTTCCAATGAATTTTGGTTTCATGCCATCGAAAGTGGAGATCCTGGTTACGTGAAAGTTTTTGAAAATGGCCGAAATCTGCAACACGGAGATCAACTGATTTTTCCTGTAGGAACCAACTTTCCAGCAGATTTTCCTTGTGTAGCTTGGGGTGGAATTTGTTACGATTCAATTCCTGGAGATCCAGTTCGCAGGTTGAGTGGAAAGGATACCATTTATTACGGTCATAATTTGTATTCCAATTCCAATACTGAAAAAGCTTCCAATGTGTACGCTTGGAATGAATACTTGAAAACGCTTTCTAATTACTTTCAAGCTGGCGGAAAATACATTCGAACCATTCAAATGCCTTGGTCTTCTTTGATTGAATTTGAGGAAAAAGGAAATTATTACAAACGATTGCATTATGCGTGGGAACAAGATAAAATCTTAGACAGCTTGGAAAAATATGACGCCTTGATGATTTTCAATCTGCTACTGCAATCTCCACATTTTCAATACGATCATTATGGAACAACCGATTGGGATTGGGATTACGACATTCGCAATGAGAATGGAGATCTCGTAACCGATGCGTGGGTGTATGAAAAACCAAGATACGCTTATAACGATCGACCTCAAGGTAAAAAGAAAGCGCATGAATCTTTTATCAATAAATCTGATTTGGAATATCACAAACAAAGAACACGCTATTATTTAGCTCGTTACGGTTATTCGACAAAAATCATGGAGTTTGAAATTTTAAGCGAACCATTTCACTTGGGAGGTCAATCGGAAGTAAAAAATGCCCAAGGCAAAGTGGTTATTCCTCAATTAAAACCTTATGAAAAGGAGTTGATTGCGAAAGTGGCGATTTATAATTACCATCAAGTCATATCGGAATATTTAAAAGATTCTCTTCAGATAAAACAATTGGTAGGAATCAACATGGGATATGATGTTTCCATTGATTTACAATCTGTTCAACTTCCCAAAATAGATGTTGCGGGCGCCAATTTTTACTATGCTTCTCCAGCTGCTTTGTATAAAATTGGAAAAGAACAAATTGTGGATGCCCTGTGGAAATCTCGTGGCAGTAAACTACCGATTTTATTCACTGAAGGTGGACTAAGTGAAGATTATAAAACATGTTCTGATTACACGCAACACGCTGTGGACATGATGACCTTTCCTTTCGCTGGTGTTACTGGGTATTTGTCGTGGTACGGATGGCGAGAGACCGAAGAAAAACACCTTTGGCCTGCAACCATTAACACACAAGAAAAAATGAACGGACAAGAAATGATTGGCGCTTTGAGTCAAGATAATGGCAATTGGACGCATGGAAAAAGCGAAGCGGAAGAAACGAAAGGAAATAAACAAGCAGTTGAACATCAACATTATATTTCAGAAAATAAAAGGAATGCAGTTGGATATGTTCGAAATAGAACCTACAACATGGTTAATCAAACAGCAGACACAAAAAAATGTACATCTTTTGATGAAGAGATTTACAACTCCTTAAGTGTATTTTCCTGGGATGATGTGCGACCAAAAAAACGGTTGCGAATTGAAGGCTTGAAAAAGAAAACAAGCTATCAGGTGGATTGGTATTCTGTTTATGGTGATGAAGTAGGAAAAGTTCTTAAATCTGATTGCATGACAACGACAAAGAAAAAAGGAACTTGGGGCTTTAGCTTGGAATTTCCCCAGTTGGGTGGAGAATTAACTGGAAATACGAATTTCCCCGTAGTTTGGTACGTCATTCGAATGGATTGCGGAAAAGAGACGGGGACATTACCGTAAACCCTCATTGACTTGATAATTGAAAAATCAAACAACATGAAATCCGAAGCGTGCGAATGGACCTTAATTGATTTTTATGCTACTTGGTGTGGTCCATGTCATACGATGGTACCGATTATCGAACGCATTGAAAAAGAATTTGAAAACAAAATTCATGTCCTCAAAGTGGATGTAGATCAATTAAGCCAATTGGCGCAACACTTCAAGGTTCAAAATGTGCCTACCTTGGTGCTTTTGAAAGGGGGAAAGATGGTATGGAAACAAGCTGGAATTCTTACTTTCGGAGAATTAAAAAAGTTAATTTCGGATCAACTTTAAAGGATTGTTTAAAGCTCTTGCCCGAAGGTTTGAAAATTGTCATATTTTTGTTGTGCACATGTTTTTAATAAAGTCAAAATACAACCTTTTATTCTTGCTTACTTTTGCCTCGTTTTCAACGACTTTCGGACAAAATGCAGAGCGTGAAATTGCATCCGCAGAAGCGGTGTTGAAAGAGATGGATTCTTTGAATTTCAAAATGGATTCGCTACCTGAGCCAAACAGTCAAAAGGTTGACCAAATCATCGGTTATGCGAAAAAGTATTTGGGAACGCCATATCGAAGTTCTGGCATGACACCTTCTGGATTTGACTGTTCAGGTTTTATTTTCTACATCATGGGCAATTTTGGGATGAATCTCACCCGTTCCAGCTATGGAATGGCTGAATACGGTAAAACAGTAAAGTTAGCCGATGTTCGCCCCGGAGATTTGATGTTTTTCAAAGGTTCCAACATCAAAAATAATCGAATTGGACACGTTGGAATGGTGGTTGAAGTAGCGCCAGATGCCATTAAATTCATTCACTCATCGACTTCGCGCGGTGTAATCATCGACAATTTTAAGTCCAGCAAATATTACGTTCCGAGATATGTTACCACCAAACGACTTGATTTTGGTGTCTCAAAAACCGATACCTCAAAATAAATTTGGGCAAAAAGATACAGTTTCATTGAATCCAGATCTTTGTTGTCATGGTAATTCCAACCTACAGTAAACTCCATAGCGGTGAAACATTCAGGGCAAACGCATTTAAAATTTTGTAAGTCTAAATTTTAGAAAAGACAACTTTATTAAGCGGTGGATTCATCCACCGCTTGATTGCAAACTGAGAAGAGTTGTTTGTGGCATGCGTTTTTGTTTAAAAACCATGACATAAACCAATTTTGAAGTTAAATGCGTTTGCCCTGGTGAAACATTTTTGCAATTTCGCAAAATCAAAAAATATGTTTACATTAGCTTCTATTAAAATCATTTGTTATAAAATTAACCATGTCAAAAATAAGCATCATTTCATCCAGTGTTCGCATCGATAGAAGTAGTCACCGAGTTGCAAAATACCTTCAAAATTATTTATCAGAAAATCATCCAGAACAGAAGGTTGAAATTATTGATTTGGAAAAATTGAATTTTCCCATTTTTGCGGAGCGATTAAGTTATCAGAAATCACCATCAGATGGTGCAGTGAAATTTGCCAATCAAATCAAATCGTCAAGCGGCGTCATCATCGTTACACCAGAATATAACGGTGGATATCCTGCCAGTTTAAAAAATGTCATTGATTTATTGCATCCAGAATGGAGAAGAAAACCAATCGCCATTTCAACGGTATCTAGCGGTTCTTTTGGTGGTTCCCAAGTGTTGGTTTCCTTGCAATTTATTTTGTGGAAAATGCGCTCATGGGTTGTTCCAGCACAATTTCCTGTTCCGTTAGTGAATGAAGTTATGGATGAAACAGGAATTCCAAAAGACAAAGAAAACATGGATAAAAGAGCCAAGAATTTGATCGACGAATTACTTTGGTGCATGGAAGCGAATGAGAAAATGTTTAAAGATTAGATCATGGAAAATACAAACAGTCCTTCTGAAGAGAAAAAAACTAGTTGTTGTTCTTCAGAAGTTCAAGCTAAAAAAGAAGAAATTAAATCTGACGGTTCTTGTTGCTCTTCTAAGAAAGAACCATTAAATGTAGAAGTAAAATCGGAAGAATCTTGTTGTTCATCAAAACCAGAACCTGCTAAATCTTGTTGTGAAACAGTTACACCCAAGCCGGAAAACTTTGCAGGTAACGGAATTTTTTACTGTCCCATGCATTGCGAAGGTGATCAAACTTATTCCGAAATGGGTGATTGTCCGGTTTGCGGAATGGATCTGGTAGAACAACCAGCTTTGCACATGAGAACGGAATATTATTGACCCATGCATTGTGAAGGAGATAAAGTGTATGATGAACCGGGAAGTTGTCCTGTTTGTGGAATGGATTTGGTCGCCAATTTTGTGAAAACGGAAACAGAAGATACTTCCTATTTGAAAATGGTTCGAAAATTTAAAGTCGCTGTCGGATTTACCGTTCCAATTTTCATCATTGCCATGTCGGACATGATTCCAGGAAAACCCTTGCATGAATTGTTGAGCGCAACCGTTTGGAATTGGATTCAATTTATTTTGTCGCTACCAGTGGTGTTTTATGCCACGTGGATGTTTTTTGAACGTGCTTGGAGATCAGTTGTTACATGGAATTTGAACATGTTCACGTTGATTGGAATCGGTGCTGGAGCCGCCTGGATATTTAGTATTGTGGCTTTGTTGTTTCCAGATATTTTTCCCGAACAATTTAAAATGCACGGAACTGTTCACGTTTATTTTGAAGCTGCATCTGTGATTTTAACCTTGGTGCTCCTTGGACAATTGCTAGAAGCCAGAGCGCATGGAAAAACAAATACTGCACTCAAAGAATTATTAAAATTATCACCCAATACGGCGATTAAAATTGTGAATGGAGTAGAAACAGAAGTTCACATTCATGAGATTGGTAAAAATGATTTACTGCGTGTAAAACCCGGCGATAAAATACCAGTTGATGGCAAGATTGTGGAAGGCAATATTTCCATTGACGAATCGATGTTGACAGGCGAACCAATTCCAGTTAGCAAGCAACGAGGCGATACCGTTCATGCAGCGACCCTCAATGGAAATCAAACATTTGTGATGCAAGCCGAGCGAATTGGTTCAGAAACCTTGTTTTCTCAAATAATTGAAATGGTCAATTCTGCGAGTCGATCTCGTGCGCCAATTCAAAAAGTTGCGGATCGCATTTCGGGTTATTTTGTACCCGTAGTCGTTGGAATTTCGTTGATTACATTTGTTGTTTGGCTGATTTTAGATCCCGAACCGCGCTATGTATTTGCTTTTGTGAACGCCATTGCGGTGCTGATTATCGCTTGTCCATGTGCACTCGGTCTGGCAACTCCGATGTCGGTAATGGTTGGAATTGGTAAAGGTGCACAAGAAGGTATTTTGATTAAAAATGCAGAAGCGCTGGAAACCATGAATCAAATCAACGTGATGATTGTGGATAAAACAGGAACCGTCACCGAAGGAAAACCTTCCGTTGAAAAAATGGTGGTTGTGGATCATCAAATTTCAGCAATGGAATTGATTCAAAAAATTGCAACCATCAATCAAAACAGTGAACATCCATTGGCACAAGCAACTTTGAATTACGCCAAACAAAAAGGGCAAGAATTTTTAAAATTAAGTGATTTTGAAGCCGTAACTGGAAAAGGCGTTAAAGGAATGCTCAACAATTCATCCATTGCACTGGGAAATGTTGCTTTGATGGAAATGATTCATGCGACCATTTCTCCCGAATTGGAAAAAGAAGTAGCAGCGCAACAGTTACAAGGGAAAACAGTTTCCTATTTTGCGGAAGGAAATACCATTGTCGGTTATGTGGTTATTTTTGATAAAATCAAAGCTTCTAGCCAGAAAGCGATTCAAAAATTGCAAAACAAAGGAGTCAAAGTCTGGATGTTGACCGGCGATAATGCCAACACTGCAAAATACGTAAGCGACACCTTAGGTTTAGACGGATTCAAAGCCCAAATGCTTCCAGAGGACAAGATGAATGAAATCAAAAGATTGCAATCCGAAGGCAAAAAAGTGGCCATGGCTGGAGATGGAATCAATGATGCGCCTGCCTTGGTACAAGCCAACGTGGGCATTGCTATGGGAACGGGAACAGATGCAGCAATTGAAAGTGCACAAATCACGTTGTTGCATGGCGACATTCATGGCTTGGTAAAAGCTTATACTTTGAGTCATGAAGTGATGAAAAACATCAAGCAAAACTTATTTTTCGCCTTGATATATAATGCCATTGGTGTACCCATCGCTGCGGGTGTTTTGTATCCAGTTTTCGGACTTTTAATGTCTCCGATGATTGCCGCTTTGGCGATGAGTTTCAGTTCAGTATCCGTTATTGCGAATTCTTTGCGATTGCGAAGTTTTAAAGTTAATTAATTGAACTTAAATCCCATGAATTGGATTGTTTGGCTTGAAATCATGTATTTAATTATCACATTGTTTGTATGTGTTTGGATTATTTATGAAACTGACACGACGAATAAGGCACTGGCTTATTTATTGTTAGCAGTTTTTGTTCCTTTTTTAGGTTCGCTTTTCTATTTTGCTTTTGGATATAATTACCGCAAGCGGAAGATGTACAGTAAAAAATTACACTTGGATGCTGAAATGTCGATGCGAATCAAACGGCAAATCGTTGAAAATTCAGAGCAAATAATCGACAGCAATTCAGATGGAAATGTACAAGAAAAACAATTGATGTATTTGTTGCTGAACGACACGCAAAGTCCTGTTTCGGATAAAAATGATGTGAAAATATTGCTCAATGGGGAACAAAAATTTCCAGAAGTAATCGCTTGTTTAAAAGCGGCTAAAAAACACATTCACATCGAATATTATATTTATGAAAACGATGAAATAGGAAGAGAGATTGAAGAGATTTTAATTCAAAAAGTCAAAGAAGGAGTTGAAGTACGTTTCATATACGACGACTTTGGAAGTCGATCCATTCGTAAGAACATTGCGAGAAGATTGGTTAAAAGTGGGGTGCAGGCATTTCCGTTTATGAAGATTTATTTCATTCCTTTTTCCAATCGGATTAATTACCGAAATCACCGTAAAATCATTGTGGTAGATGGTTTGACGGCCTTTGTTGGCGGTGTTAATGTGAGCGATCGGTACATCAACAAAGAAGAAAGCGCTTCGAAATATTGGCGAGACATGCATTTACGCATCGACGGTCCGAGTGTTTATTATTTGCAGCATATTTTTTTATGCGATTGGAATTTCTGCGCCAACGAGAAGATAATACCTAATTTGAGCTTTTTTCCAAAGGCAATTTTAGCGCCATCGAACGGAAATAAATGGGTTCAAATTGCCGCCAGCGGACCAGATTCAACAACGCCGATTATTCTCTATTCCCTGATGAAAGCGATTAGCTTGGCTAAGAAAGAAGTCATCATCACCACGCCGTATTTTATTCCTGGAGAAAGTCTAATCGAAACCATTGTAATTGCAGCGTTGAGTGGTGTGGAAGTACACATTTTACTTCCTGCGAATTCCGACACTTTATTCGTTAATTCTGCCGCGAGATCGTATTATCGGGAATTATTACACGCTGGCGTGCGTATTTATGAATACCAAAAAGGCTTTGTGCACACCAAAAGCATGGTTGTTGATGGAGAAATTGCCATTGTTGGAACTGCCAACATGGACATCCGAAGTTTTGATTTAAACTTTGAGGTAAATGCCATTGTGTATGATGTTGAAATCGCCAAGCAAGTGCGAGATGTTTTCCTAGAAGATTTGGATCATTCCAACGAAATTTTATTTGAAGTTTGGAAAAAACGACCTTTCTTGCGGAGATTACTAGAGAAAGTTGCAAGATTACTCTCACCTTTGTTGTAACAGATGAGGCTTAATCTTCAACTAGAAATTCGTCGAAAAATAAAATTTAGCCAGTTAGATTGGACTTTAGTTAATTAGATTGGGCTTTAGCCCATTCAAAAAAAAAAACGAAAAAGATAAATACCTAGCTCTGGCTTTTAGCCAAACTTCAAAATCAAATTTAACACCCTAAAACCTTACATTCCAACAAATCAAATTATCTTCGCAAGTAATAAAAAATACAAATGAACGAACTGCTTGCAAATGTTTGGAAAGGAATTATAGAAACCAGTGTTCTGGAAGGATTTGCCGTACTCACAGGAATCATTTACGTCATTCTAGCAGCTAAAAGCAAAATTTCGTGCTGGATTTTTGCTTTGATGAGCTCAGCTGCTTATGTTTATCTCTGCTTTTTCGCCAACTTATATTTAGAATCCATCTTACAGCTATTCTACTTCGTGATGGGAATTGTTGGCTGGGTTCTGTGGAATCGTCCAAAAGAAAGAGTTACCGTTCGAACCTGGGGAATCAAATGGAACGTTATCAACATCTTTCTGAGCGGAATTGCAACGGTAGGTTTAGGCTATTTCTTCAAAACTCATACCGCGCAAGCTTTTCCTTATTTGGATGCATTTATCTTCTCATTTTGTTTATCAGCTACTTTCATGATTACCAAAAAAGTACACGAAGGCTGGATTTACCTCATCATCATCGATGTATTTTCAATCTACCTCTATGCAGGCAGAGATTTGTATTTGTCATCGGTGTTGTATTTCATTTTCACCGTCATTGCCGTGTTTGGTTGGTTGGAATGGTGGAAGATTTTTAAGACTAAAAACGTTGAGTTTTAAAAGAACTAGAATCAATGTTGATTGTGAAAAACAATGTATTTTGTTGACTGTATTTTTGTCATTCAAAGTTCTTATATTCAAAAACAACTCTGGTTTCAATCCATTTTCCCTTATCTTTTCTACGAGAACAATAATTGAGAAGTCGATTTTCAGAATCAAATACCTGGTAGTATTCAGAAATTAACTCCTCATTAAAATAACCCAGCGTCCAAAGAGGTTTATCATTTATTTTGACAATAGATTCTTTGATAGTTAACCCTTTGATTGAAACGGTGTCTTTTGAATAGGTAGTTCGCCAACTTGTTTTAATTAATGTATCTCCAACAATTTCATAATTGAATCGATTTACTTGTCGCTTTTTACCTTGATCTTGAATTACATCCTCAAGTAGTATTCGATTTAAAGAGTCATACTCATATCTTCCAGAGCTGTATTCCTTATTCAGGTATTTTGTCATGGATGTCAAGACTTGACCTTGTTTGTTTCTTTGAGTAAATCTACTGTGAGTTAACTGTAATTTCATTTTAGGGTTTGTCGTTTTAATTAATGGAAAACTTTGAATGTCGACCATGCTTTGATTAAAAGTTTCTTCAATTGATTCATGCCTAAAAAATGGCTCACTTGGATTTAGATTTACTTTAGGAGTTTGTTTATTTACAGGAAAATTATACATGCGATACTCTCTACCAATTTCTGTATCGTTTTCATCATCGTAAAATATACTGTCTATCTTTTGAAAGATTAATATTCCTGTTTCATCATAAGTTTTAGTCCAAGACAACAATTGTCTACCTAAAACATCTTCTTTTCTTAGATATTCGCTTATTTGAAGAGGACTTTTTGTTATTTTGGAAATAATTGTTGTATCACCATTGTATGTGTATAAAGTTGTATCCCATTTTTCACGAAAATAAGGACCATTTACTACATAGCTGGTTTTTCGCCCTTTCTCATTATACGAAGTGTAAACTTCGGTCGTATCCATTGTTTTGTAATTCACTGAAATTGTATATTCTGGCAAATATTGTGAGTTATAGTATATTGATTTTAGGTTTGTTGATGTATCGTTTTCAAAGACGTATCTATGAGTGAATAACAATGTATCCTGAGATAATACACGAACACTGAAAACACAAAATAAGATAATTAATGATTTCATAAATTAAATGTTAGGTTCAAATTAAAAATCAATTTGAAAGATAAAGAAAATTTACTCATCAAGTTAAACTTGTAGATAATATTCCTAATTACCTGAATATTTAAATTTCTACGTTAATCAAAACACCAAACCTCTGAAAAAAAACTTACTTTTAGAGCAAATTCAAAATGGAAATGCTGAAATTAGATTCAATATCCAAATCATTTTTTCAAAAATTGGCCTTAGATGAGGTTTCTCTTTCGATCAACGAAGGCGAGATTTTTGGACTTTTAGGTCCAAACGGCGCGGGAAAAACGACCTTGATTCGCGTCATCAACCGCATTGTCGAACAAGACAAAGGAACGATTCGTTTTAAAGGGGAATTGCTCAACGACCGACATTTGTCACGCATCGGTTATTTGCCGGAAGAACGCGGTTTATACCGCACGATGCAAGTTTACGATCACATTCTGTTTTTAGGTCGCTTGCGTGGAATGTCGAAATCGGATGTTCGCACCAATTACAATTATTGGGCGGAGAAATTTGGAATGGAAAACTGGGAGAAAAAACGCATTGAAGAACTTTCCAAAGGAATGGCACAAAAGGTTCAGTTTGTTTCGACGGTGCTACATCAACCCGATTTATTGATTTTAGACGAACCGTTTAGTGGATTTGATCCAATCAACATCGAACTGATTCAGCAAGAATTGATTGAAATGAAAGCGCAAGGAAAAACCATTTTACTTTCGAGTCACAACATGAAAAGCGTAGAGGAAATATGCGATCGTGTGGCGTTGATTCATCAATCGAAAAAAATATTAGAAGGGCGAGTTTCTGCAATTCGAGAAGAACGTAAAACGGGTAATTACGCCATTCGCTTTAGCGGGAGTATGATTGCTTTTGTAAACGCGTTGTGGACAGGATTTGAATTAATCGACAAAGAAATATTAGGAGATAATCGTTTTGTAGCGTATGTAAAAATGCGTGGCGAAAATAATTTTCAAGATTTGTTGCAAGCGTTGCTCGGGCAAATTCAGATAGAAGCAGCTTGGGAAATGTTGCCGAGCATGCAAGAGGTTTTTATTCAAGAAGTTAATAAATAAGATGAGAAATACCTGGATTATATCAATGCGTGAATTGCAAGAGCGTCTTCGTTCGAAATCCTTTTGGGCAATGGCAATCATCGGACCACTTCTGGTGTTGGCGGTAACGTATTTACTCTTCGCCTTGGGCGGAAAGCATAAAACGCACTGGAACGTATTAATCACGGATCCTGCGGGAATCATGCAAAATAAAATCATGGCTGGCAAGGATGCATCGATAACGTACAGTTTTGCAAATAATTACCTTGAAATCAATGATTTTGCGCAAGGCAATCGCTTTCAGAAATTTGATGCCATGCTGGAAGTGAATGAGAAAGTACTGAATAACAAAGTGGCTTACTTGTTTTACCGAGAAAAACCTTCGACTAAAATGCAAACCAAAATTCAATATCATTTTGAAAAACGTTTGGAAGAAGTGATGATTGGTGAATTTACAGATTTGTCAGTTGCTGATTTTAGAAAAATCAAACAACCCATTCAGGTTGGATTTAGGAATGTTTACGATCCCCGAGACGAAGCGTCTGATTTGAGTGGTTGGGTTGGACTTTTCTTCGGAACGGTGATTGTTTTTTTTATTTTCCTTTTCGGAATGACCATTTTAAGAAGTATTTCCAAGGAAAAATCGAATCGAATTGTAGAAGTTTTGTTGGCGAGTGTCAAACCCCGACAATTGATGTTGGGTAAAATAACCGGAATCGGCTTATCCGCGATCATACAATTTGTTTTGTGGGTGGTGTTGATCGGCATTGGATTGTATTTTATGCGAATGAATTTGTTTCCAGATTTGTTAGACGCTTCCAAAATGGACGTGGTGCAAATGACAGAAGCGATTCGAAATCAAACTTTGCAACAACAAATGATGTCTGCAAGAGAATACAACGATTTTGTAGATTTGGTCTTTGAGCGCATCAATTATGGAAGCATGTTGACCTATTTCGTTCTGTTTTTCATTGCTGGATACCTTTTCTACGGTACGTTTTTCGCTGCATTAGGTGCAGTTTCAGGGTCAGAAAGTGACGGACAACAATTTGTAATCCCCTTAATCTTCTTGTTGATTTTGGCTTTGTATGGAGGTTATTACGCCATGGAAAATCCAATGGCAGAAATGACAGCTTGGTTTTCTTATATTCCATTTACCTCTCCAGTGGTTTGCATGGTTAAATTATCACAAGGATATCCAACGGGACAAGGATATCTTTTGATTATTTCATTTTTCATCTTACTTTTAAGTTCGGTCTTCGTCTTACTAGTAGCCACCAGATTATACAAAAACGGCATACTTCAATTCGGTCACCGATTAGGGATGAAGCAATTGGTAAAATGGAGTAGCAAAAAATAAAAGAGATAAACCGTTTTACGAGATACTTCGAACGCATGATGAATTTGAATCCCATAGGAGATAAAAGAAGTTCCCGCCGAGTGGGGGTGATTGATATGGGAACCAACACTTTTTCCTTGTTGATTGCCGATGTTTATTCGAATCAATTTCAGACCATTTACACAGAGAAAATCGGTGTGGCCATTGGAATGGGTGGAATCAATAAAGGGTTCATTGCTATGCCTGCTTTCCGACGGGGTATTAAAGCAATGGAAAAGTTCAAAACGATTTGTGACCACTACGGTGTAAATGAAATCCGAGCAATTGGAACATCGGCGATTCGAGAAGCGATCAACGCATTGGATTTTACCAATGAAATTTATTTCAAAACGAATATTCATACCAAGATTGTTTCGGGTGAGCAAGAGGCGGATTACATTTACAATGGGGTTTTATGGTCGCATGATTTTTCCGAACGGGCAGTAATCATGGATATTGGTGGGGGCAGTACCGAGTTTATTTTTGCCACACAACAAGGCATTGAAGAGAAGGTAAGCCTGAATATTGGAATTTCTAGAATCTATCAAGAGTTTAAATTGAAAGATCCCATGTCTGATAAAGATGTCAAAAGAATTGAAAATTGGTTGGACGAACGCTCCCATGGTTTTTTTCAAACCAAGCAATGCGATGTGTTGGTAGGCGCTTCGGGTACTTTTGAAACTTTTCACGAAATGATTCATCAACAGAAGTTTTCGTGTAATTGTGAAGCGCTAGAGCTGAACATGCAGGACATTTCAAACGTATTGGATTGGGTTATTCATTCCACCAAACTCGAACGGAATCATCATCCATTCATCATTCCCATTCGCCGAAAAATGGCGCCAATTGCTGCGGTGAAAACCCGTTGGATTTTAAATCAATTGTTAATCAAAAAGGTATTTGTTTCCCCTTGTTCGATCAAAGAAGGTGTTTTGGTATCATCGTAAAAACGAACCTGCTAATCCACCCAATCTGCAATCTGCAATCTGCCATCTGCCATCTGCCATCTGCTAATCTGCCATCTGCTATCTACCATCTGCTAATCTGCAATCTGCCATCTACAATCTTTTAATTATATTTGCACATGCAAAAAAGTATCGTATCCAGAAAAGCAAGTGGTTTATTCTCAGACTTGTCGAATCAATTGACAACCAGGCAGCAAACTTTCTCTGACTTAATCACGGAACCCTTTTCTTTGTCTGCTTTTGAAAATCAAATGAAACGCAAAGCACAGCATTTTTCAGAATTGAAAAGAAGGGTTTTGGTTGCGACTTTACAAGAACAATACGCTGGTTTTGAAAATGCAAAAGTAGTTCAGGAGAACATCTTAAAATTGCAAAAAAACAATGCCTTTACAATTACCACAGGGCATCAACTCAATGTGTTGACGGGTCCAATTTATTTCATTTACAAAATATTACACGTCATTCGGTTGACCGAGACTTTAAAAGAGAGGTATCCAAATAGCGAATTTATTCCAGTCTTTTGGATGGCTTCCGAAGACCATGATTTTGAAGAAATCAACCACACGAATTTGTTTGGTAAAAAAATTACTTGGAATGAACCACAAGGCGGTGCAGTGGGAGAATATGAATTAAACAATTGGGACTTGTTGAAAGACGAGGTTTTCAGTTTGTTTCAAAATCACTTGCACTCCGAAGTTTGGGAAGCCTTGAAAAGCTATAACGGAAAGAATTTGTCGGAAGCAACCAAAGCATTGGTACATCACCTTTTTGGCAAAGAAGGTTTGGTCATTATTGAACCGAATTGTGTCGAATTCAAACGTGAATTTTCTTCCATCATGTCGGAAGAAGTCGTCCATCAATTGGCAGAAAAAGCCGTTTTGAAAAGCAATTTAGTTTTGGAAGATTTGGGTTTTAAGCCGCAAGTGTTCCCCAGACCGATTAATTTGTTCTACCTCCAAAAAGGAAGTCGAGAGCGGTTGATGTGGGAAAACGGACAAGTGAGAATTCCCAACGTTGGAATTTTCAGTACGGCAGAAATTCAAGAGCAAATCCGTCAAAATCCAGAACGATTTTCACCCAATGTGGTTTTAAGACCTGTTTACCAAGAATGTATTTTACCCAACTTGGCATACATTGGTGGTGGTGGTGAAATGGCTTATTGGCTGCAGTTTAAAGGCGTTTTTGACACATACAACATTCCTTTTCCTTTGATTCAAGTTCGAAACTCCATCCAATTGATTGATTCCAATACACAGCGTAAAATGGATAAATTGGAATTGCAATTAGAGGATGTTTTCCGAGATTTGAATGAATTGAAAAACACATACGTACTCAACAATTCTGAGGGTGTCTTGAATTTCGACCACTTAAACGAAGCGACTGCCACTTTAAGTCAACAAATTTCAGCACAAATCAAACAAGTGAAAATACCATTGAAAGAATTTGAAGCGGCGGAAATGAAACGTTTGAATAAACAAATTCAAAACATTCAGAAAAAATTGCTTAAACACCAAAGAAGAAATTTTGAAGATGCCATGCGCCAATTGGAAGAAGTGAAGGAAAGTTTGTTTCCAAAAAATGGAGTTCAGGAGCGAAATCAAAACTTTTTGAATTATTGTGGCAATGGAGAAGTATTTTCATTTATTGAAAAGATAAAATCTGCCATCGATCCGTTGGAAAATGAACTCATCGTATTGAATTTAGATTAGTTTTGTAGCGGATGCAAATTTTTAGACTTTTTAAAAATATAAATCCAATTTAAACGTTCGCTAAACGTCATTTAAAACTATGAGAATTTTTCTTGCTTTTATTATCACATTTTCATGCGCAACTCTCTTTGCGCAAAATGGTTTTGTGAATGGAAATTGCATCAGTAAAAACGGTAAAGGCATTGAAAATATTCGCATTCGCACATCCACAGATTCAATGCAAGTGTTTTTCTCAGAATATCAAGGCGCATTTAAAATCCCCATATCATCTAATACGGAAGTTGAAATAACGTTTGATTACAACGATTTAAGAATTACAAAAAATGTAAACATTCGTCCCAACGAAAATAAATTCATAGGGGATGTGGTGTTCAATATCTTGGTGGAAGAAAGCGTGGTTGTTCGCGCAGAGGAGAAAGATGCGTTAACACTTGCTCCGATTCAATTAGGCGGTGTCATTACTTCGGATGTCGGTAGAACATTGGCTTACACCACTGCTGCCAGTTCCAACAACGAATTGACTTCCAATTACACCGTTCGCGGTGGAAACTACGATGAGAATTTGGTGTATGTCAACGGTTTTCAAATCAACAGGCCTTTTTTAACGCGTTCTGGTCAACAAGAAGGATTGAGTTTTATCAATACTGCCTTGGTAAAAGAAATTCGTTTCAGCGCCGGTGGATTTGATTCGAAATATGGCGACAAATTGAGTTCGGTGTTGGACATCGATTACCTCAAACCAGATTCGCTCAACGCATCCATCATGGCTTCTTTGCTGGGAGTTGAGGCAAGTGTGATGCAGGAAGTTACGCCACGTTTCAATTATTTGGTAGGAGCGCGGTACCGTGCGAACGGCTATTTGCTGAATTCTTTACCCACAAAAGGCGATTACAACCCCGTCTTTTGGGATGCGCAGTTTTTGTTGAATTACAACATCACTGAAAATTTGGTTTGGAGTACCATCGGACATTTTTCTTCCAACGATTACCGATTTAAGCCGCAAACAGCTGAAACTGATTTTGGTACAGTGAACGAAGCCTA
The DNA here is from genome assembly GCA_964488745.1 of uncultured Chryseobacterium sp. Lineage (GTDB taxonomy): Bacteria > Bacteroidota > Bacteroidia > Flavobacteriales_D > Crocinitomicaceae > JAQVCM01. The sequence continues at coordinate 24,812 of CAZAVP010000006.1, forward strand.
CCGTTTGATGATTTATTTTGATGGACAAGAACAATCTCGTTTTCAAACCATGACTGGTGGAACAGCGTTGAAATGGGCAAAAAGTAAAAAGACACAATTGGATTTTTATGCCAGTGTATTCAATACCGATGAACGAGAAAATTTTGACATTCAAGGGCAATACTACATCAACTTGTTGGAAACCGATCCTGGAAAAGAAAGTTTTGGGGATTCTGTTGGTACAACAGGAGTAGGAACATTTTTAGATCACGCTAGAAATAAATTAAAAGCAACCATTTATAACGTATATCACAACGGATCTTATGAATTGAGCGATGTGCAGAAATTCAAAATCACGGGGGACGAGCAAAATCGAAAGCAAGATGATATTTTGCTAAAGCAACGGTTAACTTGGGGAGTAAACTTGCAAGTAGATCAATTTACAGATCATTTGAGCGAATGGAAAATGGTTGATTCCGCAGGGTTTAGTTTGCCACAAACGCCATCCAATCATACCATTCAGCTAAAAGAAGTCATCAAGGGAGATTTGAAGTTATTCACGCAACGCTACAGCGGATTTTTCCAATACAGTTTGGATAAAAACAAATACGAAGACAAATTTCCAGTAACGGTTCGCCGAACATACATCAACGAACAAGGAAAAAAATACCGAGGCGAATACACCGATACTTTGCCGAGGTCGGTGCAACGTTGGGTTACCAATATTGGATTTAGAACAGGTTACACCGAAGTGAATCAAGAATTTTACATCACGCCTCGCGCTTCGATTAATTTCCATCCTCGCTCTTTTTATTACAAAAATGGTCGCATCATTCGCCGAAATACCGTTTTGCGCTTGACGACAGGAATGTATTATCAACCGCCATTTTACCGCGAGTTGCGAACTTTTAACGGACAATTAAACACCAACGTTCAATCTCAGAAATCAGCTCATTTGGTTGCTGGGGGCGAATTCAATTTCGACATGTGGGAGCGCGATGTTCCTTTCAAATTTACTGCCGAAGCGTATTACAAATATTTGTGGGATGTCAATCCGTACGAAGTCGATAATGTACGAACCCGCTATTATGCTAACAACGATGCCGTGGCGTATGCGTATGGAATCGATTTGAACTTGCACGGAGAATTTGTTCCAGGTGTTCAATCTTTCTTCAAAGTCGGCTTTTTATCCACCAAAGAAGATATCCAAAATGATTTCTACAAAGAATATTACAACGCCGCAGGCGAAAAGATAATCTTTGGTTACAGCGAAGATCAAACCGTTGTGGATAGTGCGACAATTAATCCGGGGTACATTCCACGTCCAACCGATCAATTAATGAATTTCGCCATTTTGTTTCAAGACAACATGCCTGGATTTGAAAGTTTGAGCGCACAATTGGGCTTGTTATTCGGAACCCGTTTGCCTTATGGACCGCCAGACTTTGATCGCTACAAAGACACCTTGCGCCAAAAATCCTATTTCCGCGTTGATTTAGGGGTTTCGTATGATTTCTTACACAATAAAAAAATCAACGAACCACAAGCAAAACGTTGGTTGAGCGATGCCATTCTGTCTTTCGAGGTGTTTAACCTCTTGGGGGTAAACAATGTACTTTCCAAACAATGGATTCAAGACGTCTCTGGAAAATATTACGCCATTCCCAATTACTTAACCCAAAGAAGGTTTAACCTCAAGCTAACCTTGAGAATCTAAAGTAGGAATCTAGCTTGAATTATTTATTTTATTTTGGCTGCCTTTTCGGTTTACGGCTTCAATTTTCTCCTGAAAATACACGCATCACTTGCTTTTGAAAGAGCTTCTAAAGTCGCTTTTCAAAAACAGTTCTTGCGGTATTTCAGTTCGCTAAATTTCCACCTTCGCCCGGGCAGAGCGTCATTTTCCGATCGTTAAATCGTCAAATTACTTTTCAATTCCGAATCAATTTGTATGTTTCCTGTCAAAATCTTGTGAATAGGACATTTGGTGGCAATCAAAAGAATTCTTTCTCTTTGCTTTTCATCCAAATCACCGATCAATTCAATTTTTCGATTAATTTGCGTTTGACCATTCGCGGTATCGGGAATGATTTCCATATCCAAATTCACTTCCTGCAAATCCCAACCTTTGCGATCCACATACATTCGTATTGTTGCCGAAGTACAAGTAGCCAAAGCCGACAACAACAATTCCATCGGATTAAAGCCCAAGTTTTTTCCGCCAAGCGCGACTGGTTCATCTGCAATCAAACGATTTCCGCTCGGTGATTCCATTCGAACTTGGTAAAGTTCCGTTCCCATCTGTGATTTGATTTTTTCCATGCTTTTGAATGTTTTATTTTTTTCGAGAATAAACCAACTAAATGAAAATTCTCTTAATTTTTTTAGATATTTATGAAATCTAAAAATACAGATAAGAAATGACTTGAGGGTTTAACAAAAAGCTGTTTGTTGAAAAAAACAATTATTGATCGAATTAAAAATGGAAATCAACCCCTTTTTCCGATCAACATCCCAACCAAAGTTAAAACTGCAAGCGCTACAAATAGGCCAATCCCCACATCGTAAAACCAAGCGTGTTTGATGTTTCCAATAATTCCAATCAAAAACACACACAACAAACCAATTATAATCTGCGTAATTCGATTCCATGTTTTAGAAAAATGACTTTGACTGAACATTCCCAGTATCAATGCAAATGCGATGAGCGATAAACTGATTTCCCAAAAGGAACGAAGGATTAAAAAATGAAAAACACTTAAAGTCCAAAGCGTAAATCCTAAAAGTGCAGATAAACCGCCGATTTGAAGGATGCAGGGTTTGGCTTCTTTTAACAAGGAAAAAGCCACCCCCGTTGCAATAAATCCGGTACAGAACAGAAGACAAGCGATGAGTTCTGAATCTGCGATCCAATGGAAGACATAGAAAAGAACCAGCAAAACCGTCCCGAGAAGACTGATAAGTAACGGAAAATGAAAGAATTTTTTGCCCATCTGTTGGAAAACGTATTGAAGGGGTAAAATTAGCTATTTACAGAATCATTTTCAGCAAATCTTCAATTATTTCCTAACTTTACCGCTATGATTTACAAAAATCAGCTGGTAAAGTCAAAAGAAAATTACCTGGACAATCGAAAATTGGTTCAGAAGTTAAAGAAGTCCAACAACCGAGAAGTGGACGGACTTTTTCATTCAGAGCACAACAAAGTGTTTAAGAAAATGGCTTGTTTGTCGTGCGCAAATTGCTGTAAAACAACCAGTCCTGTTTTTAGAGATGTGGATATCAAACGAATTTCGAAAAAACTCCGCATGCCCATTGGTAAATTCACCGAGACTTACTTGAGAATGGATGAAGAAAACGATTATGTTTTAAAAACATCACCTTGCGCTTTTTTGAATGACGACAATACCTGTTCCATTTACGAAGACCGGCCGTTGGCTTGCCGCGAATATCCGCATACGGATCGTAAAAACATGTATCAAATTTTAGATTTGACTTTGACGAATTCATTGATTTGTCCAGCGGTGAGTGAAATTTTCACGAAAATCAAAGAAACGAGCAAATAAAAATGTTCCAATTTATGTATATTTGAGAACGAAATCATTTTTATGAATCATTCTGAAGAACAATTAACCGTAACCGAATCGGCAGCTGTATTTAATAAAATCTTAGCCAATTTTAAAAAAGAAAAAGGGGTTTCTGTGATCATGCGTCATTGTGGGATTTTTTCCGAAGATTTGATTATTTCACTGGCGGAGAGTTCTGAAGAATTAATGATTTCGTTCAATGAAAAAAAGAATTTGATTCGCCGCATGTTTTCAATTTTAATTGAAGGTTTGGGAAATATCCGCAAACACGGAGAGTCCAACAGCGAGGGAATTCAAAATGGGATTCTGATTTTCGCTAAAACTCCCACCGGCTACAAGATCTTACTCGGAAACTTGATTCAAAACTCTTTGATCAATCAAATGGTTCATCGCTTGGATGAATTGAATTCCTTGTCCGAAATTGAAATTAAAAACCGTTTCACGGATGTATTAAGCAAATCCATTTTGGCCAACAAGGGCGGTTCCGGTTTGGGATTCATCAACATTAAAATGAAATCCAAGTCCAAGTTGAATTATGAGTTTTACCCAATCAACAAAGATTATTCTCTTTTTTCCATCGATTTTTTTGTGCTTTCTTCGCATGCAATGAATGGGAAAGAAAATTGACGAGAGAGTCTGTAGAAATTAAATAATTTCCTTCGTCATCAAAAAATGTTGAATCTTTCCAAACAACAAATGGGTCGGTTCAACAAGTTCATAGTGTAAACTCAAATAAAAAGGAACTGCATTTTCACGCGCTTGTAATTCAATTTTAACCAACTGATTTTTTCTGCAATACTTTTCAATTTCGAGCATTATTTTTTTGCCAAAACCTTTTCCTTGGGCATCATTTTCTACCGCAACAAAGCGAACTTGCGCCGAATTTTCAGCTTGAAAATCCAAACGCGCAATTGCTTTTAAGACGAGGTCTTCATACAATGCAAAGTGAATTCCAGTTGCGTCACCTTCGTTTCGTTCACTTCCAGCTGGCTGTAGCAAGGGTTTTCTCAAAATGCGATAGCGCAAATCATAATAATTCTTCCATTCCAATTCGGTTTGTGGTGTGCGAATTTCCATCATGATTTGAAAGCAATTGAACTGACTCTTTGGGTTTTTTCGCCTTCGATGATTTCGGTTCGAATCAATGTTTTGGCTTTTTGGCTTTCGAAAACTTCGGCGATATTTTTGATTTTCCCACACGGAACGTGATGCAATTCCATCCAATTTAAAATCTCCAAGGAATCTTTTTTGAGAATGACTCCTTGCAAAATGTCAAACAATTCCATGCGGTGAATCACACGGAGCTGGTTACTTTCAAACCGGGAATCGGTCACTAAGTTCGCCAAAGCGAGAAAATCACACAATTTTTGAAAATGCGACTGACTTCCAATCGCAAAAGTAATTTCTTGATGATCTTGAGTCCTGAAAATTTCACCGTAAGGGGCAATGGTTGGATGTAAACTTCCGATTTTTTGGGGAATGGCATCCGTCATCAAATAGGCAGAAGCTTGATTGACCAAACTGCAAACCGCAGCGTCGTACAACGAAACGTGAACCGTTTTCCCTAAGTTGGTTTGTGTTCGGTTCAACAAAGCAATCAAAATCGCTTCTTTCAATTGGTGCGCTGCCAACACGTCGATGAAAGCCACTGGCATTTTCAATGATCCACTCGCTGGTGTTCCGTTGATGGACATGTACCCCGTTTCTGCTTGCAGGATGAGGTCATACGCCACGCGATCTGAATCCAACCCAAAGCCAGAGATTTTACCATGAATTAAACGTGGATTGATTTGTTGCAAGATTTCATCTGTAATTCCAAACTTTACATCGTCCCCTTTTTTGAAATTGGTAATCAAGATATCTGCGATGGAAATTAAGTTCAAGAATTCCGTTCGATCAGATTCCATCTTTAAATCCAAGTTTTTGTATTTTTTCCCAAAGTTAATGCTAGAAAAATAAGAAGAAATCTTAAGGTCTGTTGGTTCAGATGCCGTCTTCCAACTTCTCGTCACATCTGGGAAATTCGGATTTTCAATTTTCAAGACATCTGCACCTAATTCAGCGAAAAACATGCCCACGGATGGTCCCGCAAGTACAGTGGAAGCGTCAATTACTTTTAAAGATGAAATCATAACGCAAATTTATATTTTTTGTCGGAGACTGCTATCATTTCTCCCCAAAAGACTCAATGGATTTATACGGGCGTCGGTGATCGGTGGTCGGTTTGTTCATTTTTATTTTCCCTCGCGTCCTCCGCGTTCTCCGCGGTAAAAAACAACGCGTCTTACTGTCAAATTCATCCTCCGTGTTCTCTTGTGCTTAACTAACACCTATCCACTTCAAACCATTTTATAAAAGCGCGCATCACTATCATTTTCAAAGTTCTTTCACCACAACCCTTGCATGCCCATTCCTTATAAAGTTCAACCGCTTAGCCGCCATTGTGCTCAAATCGATGATAAAACCCGATTTTTTACTGAGTCTATCGTTGATTTTTACCACTACCACTGAATCATTACTTAAATTTCGAACTTCAACCATCGTCCCAAAAGGCAAAGATTTATGTGCGGCTGTCAATTTATTTTGATCAAAAAAATCTCCTGAAGCCGTTCTTTTTCCTTGAAATTTAGAATGATAATAACTGGCTTTTCCTGTGGCACTATAACTTTTCTGTTGAACAAAACCAACTGAAACAAACAAGCTGAAGATTAAAATGATTCCTTTCATGTTATCGAAGATAAATGATTTGTTTTTTCAATGAATACTTTATGAAAAGATTAACATTTAAAAACTGACAACTCGCGTGCTTTTTCCGACATTTTGTCATCTGAAATCCGTTGGCATAGTGATTGCGAGCACGAACACAGCGAAAATGCTATTCAATTACAATCAATAATTTTAAATCAACATAAAAATGGAAAAAGGTCAGGTTAAAAAAGGTCAAATTAATGTGCAGACGGAAAATATTTTTCCGATCATTAAAAAATTCTTGTATTCAGACCACGAAATATTTTTGAGAGAATTGGTTTCCAATGCAGTGGATGCTTCTCAAAAAGTGAAAGTTCTTGCTTCAACTGGAGAGTTCAAAGGCGAAGTAGGTGATTTGAAAGTGAATGTCATTTTAGACAAAGCGGCAAAAACGCTAACCATTTCTGATCGTGGTATCGGAATGACCAGCGATGAAATCGATAAATACATCAACCAAATTGCTTTTTCAGGTGCGGAAGAATTTGTGAAACAATACGAAGGAAAAGAAGGAGCGGAGAGCATCATCGGACATTTTGGTTTGGGATTTTACTCTGCTTTCATGGTTTCTGAAAAAGTTCAAATCAGAACACTTTCCAGGCATGCAGGCTCCCAAGCGGTGCAATGGGAAAGTAACGGTTCGCCAGAATACACTATCACAGAAATTGAAAAAGAAGATCGTGGAACAGACATCGTTTTGTTCATCAACGAAGAATCCATTGAGTTTTTAGAAAAAGCTAGAATTCAAGGAATTTTAGATAAATATTGTAAATTCTTACCCATTCCAATCCTTTTTGGAACGAAAACAGAATACATCGATTCTCCTGAAGGCGAAAAAGATGAGCATGGAAAAGTAAAACGCGTGGCGATTGACGTGCCCAATCAAGTCAACAATCCATCTCCAGCGTGGACCAAAGCTCCGGTTGATTTAACGACCGAAGATTACAATTCTTTTTACCGTGAATTGTACCCGATGACGTTTGAAGACCCTTTGTTTCACATTCATTTGAATGTGGATTACCCTTTTAATTTGACTGGAATTTTATATTTCCCGAGAATTAAAGAAAACGTGGAGGTTCAACGAAATAAAATCAATTTATACAGCAATCAAGTATTCATAACGGACAGCGTTTCTGAGATCGTACCTGAATTCTTGACTTTGCTTCACGGGGTAATTGACTCACCAGACATTCCTTTAAACGTTTCTCGTTCTTATTTGCAAAGCGATAGCAATGTGAAAAAGATTTCGAGTCACATTACCAAAAAAGTAGCGGATAAATTGGCAGAAATGTTCAAAAAAGACCGAGCTGATTTTGAATCTAAATGGGAAGATTTGAAAATATTCGTTGAGTACGGAACCCTTTCGGATGACAAGTTTGCCGAAAAAGCCAAAACCTTCTCTTTGTTAAAATCTACGGATGGAAAATACCATACGCTTGCAGAATATAAAGAAAAAATTGCGACACTTCAAACGGATAAAGACAAGAAAGTAGTTGTTTTATATACGAATGACACCGAAGCGCAATACGGATTTGTGAAAGCAGCAAAAGATCGCTCTTACGATGTAATTGAATTAGAAGGACCGTTGGTTCCACATTGGGTTTCAAAAATGGAGCAAGACCAAGGCGATTTGACATTTGCTCGTGTTGATTCTGATACTTTGGACAATTTGATCAAGAAAGACGATGAAATTCCGTCTAAATTGTCGAAAGACGAAGAAGAAAAATTAAAAGTCATTTTTGAAGGCGCTGTCAACAAAGAAAAATTCAAAGTTGAATTTGCCAGCATGAGTGAGACCGAAGCTCCGATTATTGTTACGCAACCAGAATTCATTCGTCGAATGATGGAACAACAAAAAATGGGTGGAGCTGGATTTTTTGGCGCTTTTCCAGAAACATACCAATTGGTTGTCAACAGCAATCATCCAAAAGTAGGTGCCATTTTAGGAGATGCAGATGAGCAAGTTCGTACTGAAAAAGCAAAACAACTAACCGATTTAGCCATGCTTTCGCAAGGAATGCTAAAAGGAGAAGCTTTGAGTAAGTTCATTGAGCGCAGCATTGAATTAGTATAAAATTAAGTTAAATTGGAAACGTTTTTTGCCTTGAAAGCAGATTTTCAAGGCAAAAAACTATCTTTGAGAAAAATTGATCTTTTTGAAGGAAAAGATCCTAAAAATTAAAAGTTTGTTTAAATTATTCGGAGCCATTGCAGGGTATTTTGTTCTTGACAAAAGTATCGCAGGCGCTATTTTTGGATTTTTTATTGGCGGTTACATCGACAATTTAATAGCACCATCCAAAGCAACCAATGCACAACAAGGTAATAAAAGACATTATTCTGCGGATGATTTGTTTTCCTATTACCAACAACGCACTTCTTCCAATACGGACTTCACAACCATGTTGATCGCCTTATCAGCTGCAATTATGCGAGCTGATGGCAAAGTGTTGAAAGTTGAATTGGATTATGTAAAGTCATTTTTTAAACAACAATTTGGCCCCCAATTTTCGACCAATCACTTGCAAGCATTGAAGAATTTTCTAGATTCGGACGACATTCCATTAGAGCAAATTTGTAGAGACATTCAAATGCGCACCAAAGAAGAAGTTCGCGTTCAATTGTTGCACTACTTGTTTGGCATTGCGAAAGCTGACGGTTTGGTTTCTGAAACGGAATTGATGGTTATTCGGAGAATTGCAACATTACTTGGAATTCAATCTCGGGATTTTGAAAGCGTAAAAGGAATGTTCTATCGCAGTGCAGATTCTGATTACAAAGTACTTGGTGTGGAACAAAATGCATCAGACGACGAAATCAAGAAAGCTTACCGACAAATGGCAATTCGCTATCACCCCGATAAAGTAGCACAAATGGGCGAAGAATATCAGAAAGGTGCCAAAGAAAAATTCCAAAAAGTACAAGAAGCTTACGATAACTTGAAAAAAGTTAGAGGGATTAAATAGAGATGTTTTGGTGCTAATTTTGATGTCATCGATGATTTAACACCAAAAAAACTAGAGCTTAGTATTCCAATTTCATTATTTTCTGTGTTTTAACTGCATTTTCATTGATTGTAATCTTACAGATATACGTTCCTTCTGCCCAAGCTGATGCATTTATTTGAATGACATCTTGATTCAAATTATCAGAAGAGTAAATCAATTTCCCCATCACGTCAAGAACCTTAATCTGTACACGATTACCTTCATTTATATTGGGTATTTGAACGATGAAATTATCAGAAGATGGATTTGGAAATATAATAAGTTCATCAAAATTTGGCGAGATGCAACTGCTGTAATCCCAGAATGTATTTCCTTTGCAATCGACTTTTACAATTGTGGGATTCCAATAAAACTCATTTGAAATCATAAAAAGATCCACGCCTGCTATTATGAAACCATTATCATTAGTAATCATACCAAGATTAGCTATTTCACCCGAATTTAACCAATTCGAATCCACTATCGAATCGCGTTCTTTATAATATGTTTTATCCCATTCAATCTCATTATTTGGATTTATTTTAAGAACGGACAACCTCAATGAATCTTCGAAATGACGCGTTCCGGCAATGAAAATCTCATTTTTAGAATTGGTGTAAATGTTGGAATTACTGAAACCGTTGTTATTATAATATCGATTATAATTCAATTCATTTCCGTCAGCATCGTACTCGATGATTGCAAAATCTGTTCTAAAACCAAATTGCTGATATGTCCAAGTAGAAAAATAAGATAATATGTGTCCATTTTTACCTGTAGCAACACCTAGAAATATTAGAGAATCATTTGTTAAAGCTGAGGGAACTAATGTTTCGAACGTTTTTCTCCAAATTTCTTCACCGTTGGAGTTTACTTTCAGAATCGTTTTATAAGAAGAATTCAAATTGTTCGCATTTGTTGAAAGTGTGAGAATGAAATTCTTGTTCACATCCATTTTCATATCTTCAAAATACTCCCAATAGCTAGCTGAAGTAGAGTCATAACTAAAATATTTATGGTTCCAGATGATGTTTCCATTAAAATCAACCTGAACCAGTTCACCCTCCGATTTATTATTATTGAAGCCTGAATTTGCAATTAAAATACCGTTTTCATTCACTAATAATTTAGCAATTCGATTATCTAAACCTAAAACACTGGCAGAGCCAATTTCTTTTTTAAAAATAATATTTCCTAAAAGGTCAACTTTTGTCAAAGTGCTAAAGTTTTCATTATTTTTTCGTCCATATCCCCCAATGTAAAAGTAATTTTGATGATACGTTACGGAAGAATAATATTCAATGTGATCGGGTAAATAGGCAGGAATAATTCTTTCCCATATCGTATTACCGAATAAATCTAAAAGCAAAAGATAGGAGTCAGAAATAGAGCTATTTGGACTATTTATACCAACCAGTAAATATCCTTTTTCAAATTCTGCTATTCCAATAATCTCGCTACTTTGTGTTGTATTGTTTTTAAGAATAAAAGCCCCCTGCGTAAACGCAGAGAGACTTAATAATAACATTAATATACTAACGAAAAATTGTTTCATTTATCGTACTAATTTAGTGGCAAAATTATTTCCATTTATGTCCAACACCTGTATAAGATAAATTCCTCTTTCAAAATTTGTTAAATCTAATTTGTAGGGTTTGCCGTATGTTTCATTATTTTTAGTAAGAGTTTTAGCATACGTATCAAATTCATCCAAAGAAGAGAGATAATCAATAAAATTTAGTCTATTATTTGAATTTGAGTTGGGATTAAAACGAATTTCAGTTGAACTGAGAGTATGGATTGTCGTCATAAATATAGATACTATCTTGTAAGTTTATTTGTGTATTTATTAAACTCCAATTTAATAATGCGATTAAAAATAGTGCTTTTCATAAGTCAGTAGTTAATTGTTAAGTAATATTAGTAAATACTTTTCAATTAAACAATTTTTACCGTTTGATAAATGTGGTGTTACTGACGAAAAAAATATCTCTAAATTTCAATATTTTTCATACTAAACAAAAAAGCCTAAAACATTCACGTTTCAGGCTTTAAATATTTAACTATTCCAAATTACAAAACCGTAATTGATTCAATTTTATCACCTTCTTTAATTGCGTCAATCACTTCCAACCCTTCGATTACTTTACCGAAACATGTGTGATTTCTATCTAAGTGAGCTGTGTTGTTTCTGCTGTGACAAACGAAAAACTGAGATCCGCCCGTATTTCTACCTGCGTGAGCCATAGACAAAACACCACGATCGTGGTACTGATTATCTCCTGTTAATTCACAATCAATTTTGTATCCTGGACCACCTGTTCCGTTTCCTTTTGGACAACCCCCTTGAATTACAAAATCAGGTAAAACACGGTGCCAAGTCAAACCATTGTAATATCCTTCGTTGGCTAATTTCACGAAATTTGCAACGGTTTTTGGAGCATCTTGATCGTAGAAAGTAACTTTCATGTCTCCTTTGTTGGTTTTAATTATTGCTTCCATATTTGTTTGAATTTTATACAAAAGTAAGGATTTGAAAATGGTTAAGGGAATGTTTTTGATAAAAAATAACAGGTTGTTTCTAGGTTGATAGCTAAGTGTTTATCTTTTAGAATAATTCAAAATACTTGTAGTTTGTGCCAATCCTGTTTTTTTGTAAAGCAACGCTTTGCTGAATCAATCGTTTTTTCTATGTGACGAATAATACATACTACTAAATATTATATCATGAAAACTTTAAAAAACGTGTTTCTTGCTGCTTGTATTTTTTGCAGCATCGGAACAGCAAAAGCTCAATATCAAACAGAAGGTGACATTGAATACAATGCAATGATCACAGATAATCGAAATAGCAGTCATTGTTCTACTGATTTTACATCCTCTAAATATGTCGTAATTTCCAACTCTTTTGTAGGCGATTCTATCAAATTTGTTGATTTTAACGGCTTCTTGATTTACGCTGAAGAAAATAGTGGTGGCCTTGCCAATTGGAATGTCAATACGGCAAGCATTACAACTTTTTGGGGTATTGATGACTATAATGTCGTTGGAGGAATGGTTACTTCAACCGAGCCACTGAATCTTTATAAAATAATTTCTGGTCCAGACACGATGTTTGTATATCCTGGTACAATCAACGTTTCCGTGGTAAATCCATGTACCTATAATACTGTCTCGGGAAAAGTATTTGTGGATAATAATTCAGATTGTACTTTTAACTCAGGTGATCAAAATCTTCAAGGGATCTCTATTCAGGTGAAAGGTTATTATAACCCAACAGGAAGTGGACAGTATAGCTCGGGAACCGGCATGATGTCGCATACTGACGGTACATTCGATAAAACATTACAAGAAACATGGTTGGATAGTTTTAGATTGGATTTGCCGAGTATCTATGCTTTTATTTATCCACCAAGCGCATGTAATTCTTTAACTCAAACTTTTACAAGCTTACCTCAAACAAATGCAAATTTCGCAGTTCAATGTGCGGATTTGGATTTATCGGTTCACGCTCAAACTGGCGGTTGGGTTCGTCCGATGGTTCCATTTCGTTTGTATCCGCACGTTAGAAATGTGGGTTGTGATCCAATTTCGGGAACTTTGAAAGTTTTATTAGATCCAAATGTAACGTACAATGCTGCAAATAGTCCAACGCCTCCGACGAGTATTTCTGGTGATACCTTGATTTGGAATTACACCAATCTTTCAAACATCAGCAACGGCGCGTATTGGAATTCATTTATTAGTTCAATTGAATTAACGCCAAATGTAAATGTGAACATTGGAGATGTATTGAATTTTAAAATTTGGACGCACGTTCCAGGAAATGATATTAATGCTGCTAATAACACACATACTTTTAGTCGCACGGTTGTCAATTCATTTGATCCAAACATCAAAGAGGTTTTGCCGAAAGGAATTGGTGCTGAAAATTACATCAGTGCAACTACGCCAAAATTACGATATACCATTCATTTTCAGAATACAGGAAATGCTCCGGCAATCAATGTAAAAGTTTTAGATACGCTGAAAGCCAACATCATTCCAAACACCATGAAAATTGTTGCAACGAGTCATGCAATGGTTCCAAATTGGAAATCGAATAATGTGATTGAATTCAAGTTCAACAACATCAATTTAGCGGATAGCGTTTCGAACGAACCTGCAAGTCACGGTTTTGTGACTTTTGATATAGACATGGTTCAAGGTTTGGCTCCTGAAACGAGAATTGAAAACAGAGCATTTATTTACTTTGATTACAACGCACCGATTGAAACGCCAACTGCATTCAATACGATTGAAAACCCGTTGGGTGTTGGTTCTATTCTAAAATCTTCTGATTTGAATGTAACCGTTTATCCAAATCCAGCGAACGATATCGTGAATTTCTCGATGAAAGAACAAGCTAACAACGTTCAATTAAACATCCGTGATATTTCTGGAAAATTGATTTTCACACAAGATTATTCAGATACCAAACTGATTACAATTGAAAGCAATTGGATGTCTAACGGAGTTTACTTCTATGAGTTGAAAGACCAAGGAACAAATCAAGTTTCAAATGGAAAATTGATTGTGAATTAAAAGATTAACTAAAACAAAAGAGAGTGTCTGGTTGCAATCGCAATCGGACATTTTTTTTTGATTACTTTTTTCTTCCTGTAAAATGCTCCATCGTTTTGTAAATCCCCAAAACACCGCCAGTAAACCAATCAAACATGGAAATCGGCATCACTGCTTGCGCAAATCGCGTGGTTCTATAAATGTAACCCGGCAAAGTGACCATTTTCTTTTTACGTTCTATTGCTTTGATGATGGAAAGCGAAGCGGCTTCTGCGTCTAGAATGGCAATTTTAGATTTCACACCGTCAAACATTCCGGTGTTGATGTAATAGGGCATGATGGTGGTGAATTGAACATCTTTTTTCAATTGTTGCATCTCAATGCGAAGACTGTCAGACCAACCAATTAACGACCATTTACTCCCAGCATAAACGGACATTTTTGGGTTGGAAATCAATCCGCCAGAAGATGCAATATTGCAAACGACACCTGAATTTTGATCTAACATTCCTTGCAGAAATTGATGCGTAATCAACATCGGTGCATTTGCATTAATAGCTGAAGTTGCCAAAATTTCGGCAGTTGAATGTTCGTGGAAATACTTCCCAACGATAATTCCTGCATTGTTGATTAAAACATCAACCGTTCCTTTTTCAAGTTTAACTTGATCAGCGATTTGTTGAATTTGTTCTGGATTGGAAACATCTACCACATAGCCAGAGATTTCGCCTATGGATTGAAACTCGGAAATGATGTTCTCGATTCCAGTTGGATTGATATCCCAAATAATGATTTTTGCACCTCTTTCCATGAGAAGGCGTGTCATGATTTTACCAATCCCAGAAGCTCCGCCTGTGATTAAAGCTGTTTTGTTTTTAAAGTCGTTCACGATACAAAAAATTTGTTTTAATAGGATTTTAAAGTTAGTGTTTATATTCTAGAAATCGACTAGGCTTAATAGCGATAATGTCCAGTTATTTTAAAGCTAAATAAACAATCTTCAATTACTTGACCGCTTCCGATGTTGTGAACAATCAATGGTCTTTTTCCGTCGTTTGATTTTTGATCGATGACAATTCCGATGTGTGTCATTCCGTTGTTTAATTTCCAAGATACGATGTCGCCTGGAATGTAATTTTTTGGATCTTGCGTGATCGGCAGAGAAAGTCCTTTTCTATCAAAGTAAGTCATTAAATTGGGAACTCGACGGTGGTCAATGTTTCGATCGGTTTTTGTTGCACCCCAATTTTTTGGATATTTAGAGAAATTTCTGAGCATGTCTTCGTGAACTTCTTTCTGCAAGTCAATGTCTAGTTTTCGAAGTGCCCGTATGATCACATCTGTGCAAACACCTTTGTCTGCCGGAACATCGCCATTGGGATAAGGCATGGAATAATAACTACCGTCATAGCTTACTTTTTGTTTGGTTAGTTCAATGGCTGCTTTGGAGATTTTCGGACCTTCTTGTGTTAATCCGAATTCTAAAGCAAAAAAACTTAAAAAGATGAGTGAAATTATTTTCATGCGCAGTTTTTAATTATTCATTTACTTTTCGAATCACAAAATCCAACATGTTTTCACCATTTCGGGTATCGATGTTCATTTTTGGAATATTTGCTTTGCAAGGAACATTGAGAAATCCAGCTCGATCTTTTAAAATCTTTGCGTGTAGAGGATGGTGCAATAAGGAATTGTTATCCGCAGGAAAAGTGTAGTTAATCGAAGAGTTGTCCAAATGCATTTCTGGATCATCGCTAGATAAATGGTTTAAATAATCGCATTTTTGACGTTTAGCAAGCACTTCTGGCGTATTGATGTCGTTCAAATTATTTACTCCAAGGAATAATTTCAATAAAGGTTCAGTAACTAAATTTTTCACCGTTTCAAAATTAAATCCTTGTTGTTGGTACTCATAAAAGATGGTATTGTGCCAATTTGCAATGTCATACGTTCCTTGTGTTTCGCCGGCAACAACTCCTTTAACACGGGTCGATTCTCTTAAAAGAAGATTACTAGCATTTGAATCTGCCATATCGTCGCTGAAAGCCAACCACAAACTCGTTCCAGCACCGGCTGAATTACCCATTAAAACAACTTTACTCTTGTCGATGTTCAAGGTACTAGCATGAAATCGCATGAATTGCAATGCTCTTTTGCAGTCGTTCATTGGCGTTAGAATTCCACCTGTATTTGTGCTTACTAAAAATTGATAATTGATGGTTGCAAATGCAATTCCTTGGATTAGCAATTGATTAATGAAAAGTTGTGAAGGTTGATTATTGTATGCGGAATTTTTATCTCCACCAATAAATCCGCCGCCATGAATGTAAATCACTAATCCCGTCGGAGATCCAGAAGCAGGAAGAAATAAATCAATTTTATTTCGCGCATGACTTCCATAAGAAATGTCTTTGTAAAACTTTGTTCCATTGGCAACTGGTGAAAAAGGAACTATCGATTCAGTTAAAACCAAATCCGTATTTTCTACTGGAACAACTGGTTCTATTTTATCTTTTTTACATGAAAAAAGAAGTCCTACAAATAAGAAAAGATAGATGAATTTCATAGAGTGATTTATTATGTTGATACTAAAGTTACTTAAAAATCAATTTAGTCGACTTTATTTAAAATATCTTTTAACAACTAAATTTCAGATCGCATTCATTTTTCGATTTTATCCTTAACTTAGTTTCGTCAATTTAATTGAATTAAGAAATGAGTTTTTTGCTAATCAAAATCGGACAAAACGATGACAACGATGTAATTCTGTCTCATCCTTCTATTGCTCCTGAACACGCTGAGATATTTGTAGATGTGGAAGGAAATGTCTTTCTGACAGATTTGAATACTGGCAAAGACACGTTTGTGAATAATCAGAAATTAATTGAATCAATTGAATTGAAATCCATCGACAAAGTGACTTTGGGCGAAGGGCTAGAGATTGATTGGAAATCCATTTTGAAAATCAATCAATCCAAAACAATTAAAGTTGGACGTTCTAATTCAAACGACATCATCATCGATGCGCCAACTGTTTCCGAAAATCATTTGGAAATAACGCAAGATCAAAATGATTCATACTTCATCAACGATTTGTCTTCTGAGCAAGGAACGTATGTAAACGGAAATCGGATTTCAGAAATAGCTTTGCTAAAAGCAGGCGATGTGGTTCACGTTGGCGATGAATTGTTTTTGTGGAAAAGTATTTTTTCAAATTCGGAAGTTGAAGAACAATTTGAAGTTGAAGCAAGTCAAATATCAGAAGTTGAGAGTGAAAAACCAGTTGAGAAACCAGTCGCTGAAATCGTTGACGAAGTCATTGTAACGCCAACTTCTTTAGATTTTGAAATCAAACCAGAAGAAGTAACTCCTGAACCACTTAGTTTTGTGGTTGAACCAATTCAAGAAGAAATTCCTGAAAAACCAATTGAAGTTGCAGAAAAGCCTATTGAGAGGATTGACAATGCTTCTTTATCGAGGGACAAAGAAATTCAAAAACAAAAACTGAAGAAAGAGCTGATTCAATTAGCGATTATTGTAGTGGCGAATGTTTTGATGCTGATGTTGATTTCTTCTCTGATTTAGACCATCAAAAAAGGCTGCTTATTTTCATAAACAGCCTTCATCTATTTTAATTCTAATTATTCAACAATTACAACTTTTTCAGTTGAACCGTCGCTATAGATATAAATTAATGGAGTGTTTGGCGTAGCTTTCACTTCTTGACCTAATACATTTACAATTTTAACCAATTCTTTTGGAGTTTTTTCTAATTCTTCAACACCTAATGTGCTAGTCAATTTACATAAATTATTAATTTCTGAAATAGATAAATCTCTGTTCCAAATTGCTAATTGATCAATTGAACCGTCCAAGAACCATCCTTGTGGTACCACATTTTGTAAAATCCCATTTCCAATACGTGAATTAGTTGTTGAATATAGAATGCTAGTTGAACCTGTACCGCCATAAGTAACTGGTGAATTTTGACAATCAATGTAGATAGACATATCATTAGAAGAACGAATTGTACCAACAATATGATGCCAATCTCCTGTAGTTATTGCTTGACTCGTTATACAACTTCTTCTATTGTCAGGACCTGATGTTCCAAGACCAGCACCAAAATTCAATGCAACTTGACCAGAAGGAACCACGTTCATCCAATAACCATGATAATTCTGATTCACATTGTCTGAAGAAAAAATGATATTATCTTGAGCAAAACTATTAAATTTCACCCATACAGAAATGGTAATTGGAAATTGAGTTTTGACAGCGTTATTATTAAATGACACGTATTTTCCATTCCCAAGAACAATTGCATTGTTGGAAATTGAATTACGATCCATTCCAAAAGTAATTCCTCCGTTATTAGTGGAAACGATAGCTGAATTTGAAATTTCTGTTAAATTCCCATTAAAAGGAAAATGAGCAACCATTCCGTTTTCAAGTTGAGCATTTACAAAGCCAAAGCTTATTAATGATAGTACTAGTAGAGTTTTTTTCATAAATAATTGTTATTTAGTTTAATTAATATCCACAAAGATAATAAATCAAATCCGTTTTATTTATTAAAAAAAAGCTACTTATAAAAATAAGTAGCTTTCAAAGTTTTTTATAATCAATTACATTTGAAAAAGCGGATATTTACTCATCAAAACATTGATTTCTTTTTTCACTTGTTCAATAATTGCTTCGTTATCAACGTTTGTCAATACCAAATCAATCCATTTCACAATTTGAATTACTTCGTCTTCTTTCAAACCACGGGTTGTAATGGCAGCTGTTCCAACGCGAATTCCTGATGTTACGAATGGTGACTCTGTGTCAAAAGGAACCATGTTTTTATTCACGGTGATGTCTGCTTTAACCAAGATGTTTTCTGCATCTTTTCCGTTAACCCCTTTCGAACGCAAATCAATCAACATGCTGTGGTTGTCTGTTCCATCAGATACAATTTGATAACCTAATTTCACCAATTCAGATGCCATCAAGCGGGCATTTTTCTGAACTTGTTGCATGTAGGTTTTGTATTCTGGCGATAATGCTTCTTTGAATGCAACTGCTTTTGCGGCAATCACGTGTTCCAATGGTCCGCCTTGAATTCCTGGGAAAACTGCAGCGTCTAACAACGCAGCCATGGATTTTGGATTTCCGTTGTTCCATTTCAAACCAAATGGGTTGTCGAAGTTTTTACGCATCATAATAACGCCACCACGAGGTCCACGAAGTGTTTTGTGCGTTGTTGTGGTTACGATGTGACAATGATCCAAAGGGTCTGTCAAAAGCCCAGTAGCGATTAAACCAGCTGGGTGAGAGATGTCGGCTAAAATCAAAGCACCAACTTCGTCTGCTATTTTGCGAATTCTGGCATAATCCCAATCGCGGCTATATGCAGATGCACCACAAATAATCATTTTTGGTTTTTCTTTACGCGCCACTTCTTCCATGGCATCGTAATCAATTTGACCAGTTTCTTTATTAACACCGTAAAACACAGGATTGTATAATTTTCCTGAGAAATTCACTGGCGAACCGTGTGTCAAGTGACCACCGTGCGACAAATCAAATCCTAAAATCGTATCTCCAGGATTCAAACAAGCCAAGAAAACAGCTGCGTTTGCTTGTGCACCAGAGTGCGGCTGAACGTTGGCCCAAGTTGCACCAAACAATTCACACAAACGGTCAATTGCCAATTGCTCAACTTTATCAACGACTTCACAACCACCGTAATATCTTTTACCTGGTAATCCTTCTGCATATTTGTTGGTTAACACAGAACCCATTGCCTGCATTACTTCCTCACTTACAAAATTTTCAGAAGCAATTAACTCAACACCGTGTAATTGTCTGTTTTTTTCATCCTCGATTAAATCGAATATTTGCTGATCTTTTTTCATCTTGATAATAATTAATAGCTCCTTTTGAAATATTAAGTGACTGAATTTGTTCCAAATTACTGGTATTCCTCGTTGTGAATACCTTTTATGGCTCTAAAGATAATTAAAGTATTTGGATTTTTTTGAGGGAAAGTTGTTTGGGGTGAATTCTCGTTAATTTTCACGTCAATTTTGGTAAAATCAATTTATATGAAAAGAGGTTACATCAGACATGGTAACCTCTTTATGCTTTTTAAATCAAAGTTTTACGATTCCACACATTAAATCAAAGATAGTTTTCTCTGACTTATTGCAATTTACCATCTTTGGAAAAGACCAATTTCCGTTCATCCTGGCCTTTTTCAATTTCAACTTTATAGGTATCTACACCATTTTTGACAATTTTTTTAGCATCATCGATTCGGTATCCTGCATATTCTTTTTGGATGGCATCTTTGATGGGTTGAGGCAAATCAGCTTCTGAAATTTCTTGTTTGTATTTGATTAATTTCCCTGACTCGGAAAACCACGCTTCGTAATCTGTTCCCCATCCAATTTCAAAATCGACGTTGTATTGATCTCCTTTTTTCTCCCATTCCACGTCTTTCGCTTTTGGAAATTCTTTTTTAAAGTTATTTACGATAACAGAAGGAACTTGTGCTTCTTGTATATCTTGAGCGAATAGGGATGTTGCTCCTAAAAATAGAATCGATAATACTTGTAGTGCTTTTATTTTCATGACTTTTAGTTTTAAATAAATATTTTGTTCCTAGTTTTTTTTAAGAATAAAAGGAACTTTTCTTTTATGATTCTCGTAAATTTAAAACTGAAATTTCAAATACTTTTGGGATTTTAAGAAATGTTGTGAACTTTTTTTCAACACGAAAAATCAATCAAAAAAAGATGAGCGTGTTTTGAAGTTAAGTGATTTGTAGTTCGACAGATGTTCGTGATGGTTTGAATAAACCTAAAATCTTCAATACATCAAACTCATTTTCGAGTTGTTTTTCCAACCAGCCTGACTTTCATAGTTTACAAAATAGATTTTCAAATCGGCTTGACTTTCGTATTTCACGAAATAGACTTTCTTTTTGGCTTGACTTTCATACTGGGTGAAAAACCATTTTCCATCATTCTTCCCAGCTTGACTTTCGTATTTGACTTTGTAAACCTTTAAATCAGCTTGACTTTCATAATCGACCACAAAAACTTTAACGTCCGCTTGGCTTTCGTATTGCACGGAATATACTTTTTGAGCTTTTGCAAATCCTGCGAAAAGGAGAAAGGTTGTCATTAGAATAAATTGTTTCATGTTATTTTGATTGAAATTTAAAAGTAACGAAAATATTTGAATTTTGGTCATCTGCGCTGTTTGCGGGAGAAAAAAATATGTCCCGCTGATTACGCTGATTTTCGCGGAGCATTGTGTGTTTCTCGCGGATGAGTTTTTCTGCGTTTATCTGTGCTGTCTGCGGAACAAAGAAGTATTGCCCGCTGATTACGCTGATTTGCGCGGAGTATTTTGTGTTTCTCGCGGATGTGTTTTTCTACGGTTTTCAGGTTTCTATCTTTTATGCAGGAAATTTACTTCTCTTCCTCGTTGTCTTCATTAATTATAGAACTTCTACCTAATCCACTTTCGTTCAGGGCTTCGTTTTCAGCACCTTTCAAATACGTTGGTAAATTTAATCCTGCCATGTTAAACAAATCATTCAATGGTGGAACAGTTTTCATCATTCCTGAAACGAAATTTGCGGTGGAACCGTTTCCATCTGCATTGTTTCCAGAATCCCAAACGGTGATTTTATCGATTTTGATATTTTTAACTGCTTCCACTTGTGTTCTTACCAATTCTGGAAGTTTTTCAATCAACAACAATTGGAATGCTTGTGTTGGATCTCCGCCAGCGGCAGCAACAACTTCTTTGTAACCTTCTGCTTGTTTTGTCAAGATTTCAAATAAACCATTCGCTTCGGCTTCCATTTTAGCAAAGATTGCATCGGCTTCTCCTTTTGCGTTTTCACGAATGGTTTCTGCTTGCGCTTGTGCTTCGATGATGGCACGTTGTTTGGCGATTTCTGCAGGAATTACGATGTTGGCAATTTGTGTAGAACGTTCTCTTTCTGAACGGGCTTGCTCTGCTTTTTGCTCAGCAACGTACGATTCTTCCAAAGCGCGTGCTTGTTGAACTTTCTCCGCTGTGATTGCAATACGCAAAGATTCTGCTTCTTTTTCTCTTCGCAATGCTTCCGAGTTTGCAATGTCAATTTTCGCTGTATTTTCTCCTTGAATGGCAATTGCATTTGCTTCAGAAGTTTTCACACGAGTATCTCTCGTGGCTTCAGCCTTCCCAATCGCTTCGTCCTTTTGCGCAGCGGCGATACTCACTTCTCTGTCTTTTTGTGTTATTGCAATTTTAACATCTCTGTCTCGGTGCGTTTCTGCAATTTGGGTGTCTTTTTCTCTGTCAGCCAATGCTTTTCCAGTTTCACCGATTTTTTCTTGTTCGGCAACACTAATTTTAGCTTCGTTGATTGCTTTTGCAGCCGCTTCTTTCCCCAAAGCTTCGATGTAACCAGATTCATCTTTGATATCTGTAACGTTGACGTTGATTAATTTTAACCCAATTTTCTTCAGCTCGCTGTCTACATTTTTTGAAATGTTATCTAGAAATTTATCTCTGTCTGAGTTGATTTCTTCGATCGTCATGGTTGCAATAACCAAACGCAATTGACCGAATAAAATGTCTTTTGCCAATTCTTGAATTTGTTCTGATGACAAGCCTAACAATCTTTCTGCAGCGGTGTTCATACTATCCGTTTCGGTAGAAATTGCAATCGTAAAACGACATGGAACGTCCACACGAATATTTTGACGGCTCAATGCGTTCATCAAGTTCGCATCAATAGACAATGGTTTCAGATCTAAGAAAGCGTAATCTTGAATCACGGGCCAAATAAATGCACCACCACCGTGAACGCATTTAGCAGAAGTTCCGCCAGTACGACCGTAGATGACAAGTATTTTATCTGACGGACAACGTTTGTAACGCGATACTAATGCGGTAATCAGCGAGAAAAAAACGACTGCTGCTACAATGATGATGATAATTGGGGTCATGTTTTCAATCATGTTCTATTTTTATTAAATTGTTTCTACTATTAAAATATTGCTGTCGACCGCCAATACTCTAACAATCGCATTGGATGGGATTCTGTCGTGGGCAGTCATGGCATCCAATTCGTGAAAAGCTCCATTTACACTAATCATTACTTTTCCTTTTCCGGATTTGTGCGCTGGAATTGGAAGGTAAACTTCTGCTGTTTTGCCAATCGTGTTTTCAATTTTAAACGAATTGTCTTCTGCTAATTTCTGCATCTGTTTGATAATGATAAAAAACAAATAGACAAATAGAAAACCAACTAAAATGGAGAAGATGATTAAGAATAGTTTGCTGGAAACGGTGGTGTAAAATGAAATTCCAGTCCAGCTAAAACCGAGTAAAAAATTGATGAGGTTTCTCAGCGAGAAAAGTTGAAATGGCGTGTCGTTTCCATCCATTTCCGCAGAAAAATCTACATCCATACTTTCAGCTGCACCTCCGATGAAGGTCATAATTGTTTGAATCAGGAAAATGACGCTCACGGGAATGGCCAAATACCAAAAGGTTTTTAGAAGCGGGTCAAGGTTTGCTAAAGTTTCGAACATGTAATCAGGTATAAGTTAGAATCTATTTTATTGTTTTACTGAGCGTTTATTCAAGAATCAAATAAATTATTTCTCATTAAAAAAAAGTTTCTCAAATGTACATTAAATTAAGCGTTAAATAAGAACCAAGATTAAGGATTTATCAACACCTTACTGACATACAAAATGGCAGTTTTTTACTAGTTATTGACAAAATACAAAAGAATGATTTGATACTTCAATTGGCTCTTGCTTTATTTCGATTTTTATTTCATTAAATATGAATAGCCTAAAGTCAAAATCCGACTGAATATAAGCTCTTTTTTCTTATTATATCTTCTAAAAAACAATTTTGCACCTTTTACAAAACCAATCCATACCGGATTCTTTCATTTTCTGTGCTTCACTTTTGATGTGCAACTCGATCAGAACTTCTTCTCCATCTGCTAGTCTATAAGTTACGTAACCTCTTTTTTTAGCTTTTCTGTGTTGTCTAATGAGTGATCGTGCTTCTGGGTTAATTGATGAAGGTGGTAATGAGCCATTAAAAATACGAATTCCTTTTTTGACAGAGCTACAATTCGGACAAATCTTGATTTCATTTCCGTAACTCGGCCAAGGTTTTGCAATTCCAAAATTGACAAAAATTGAATCGAAGGCTAAAACTGGAATATTTATAATCATGTGTTTCATGTGGTTGTCTAGCGAAAATAGCAGGTTGTAATTTCCACTTATAAGGCTATCAAAATGAAACTTTCCGTCGCTTTGTGTGTGAAAAGTTTTCAGGTTCTTTTTTAAAGAATCAAGAAGTTCGATTTTTCCAAACGGCACAATTTCATCTGTGTTTTTATAGATAGCTTGACCGTAAATTGCTGCTTGAATGTTTTTATTTAAAGTGTCTTTTTGAGTCCCAAATATGAATTTCGGCAGCACTTGTCCGTATAGGTCAAAGGTGATTCCGATTAGGAGAAATGTAACTATGATTAACGTTTTTATCATTCGAATTTTTTACATTTAACCAAATAGAAAGGGAAAATATCGTCCACTTCTGTAATTTCAAACAATCCAAATTGCTCAAATTCTGTTTTGATGGACGCTTCATCGTAAAAGAACATTTTCACTCCGTTGAATAAGTCAAAGTAGTCTTTGCTAATTAATTCTCCTTTTCCGTAAAGTGGCGCTTTGGTGGAGACGACTGCAAAGATGAGGTAACCATTATCATTTAGTTGATTGTAGCAATCCTGGATGAGCTTTATTCTTTCTTCTTCAGCTAATAAATGGATCAAGGCGTAACAAAATATTCCGTCGTATAATTTATCGTCAAAGGGCATATCACTGACAGAACCGTGGTGAATTTTCAGGTCAGTTCCGTAATGTTTTTGAGCTAATTTAATCGCTGTGTTCGAGATTTCTATTCCGGTAACCGCGATTCCATTGTCGCGAAATATTTGTGCATTTCGACCGTAGCCAATTCCTGGAATAAGCATGCTTTTTACGCCTTTTTCAACAAAGAAGTCTTTTGTCAATACCGCTGAAACAGCAGGACTAAAGCCCCAAGTTTCTTGATTTTTAATGAAGTGTTCTTCCCAGAATTCTGTCATTGCTCGGTTTATTTTAAAAAGTTAATTTCAAACACCTATCATCGAAATGAACGAAAGACAAAAATCTCGTGGAATTGCTGAAGTTTTTAATAGGTATTTAGGTATTGAAACTTCCACATCCTGGACAATACATTTCTTTTGTGTTTTTAGTTTTGTAAGACCCGTTAGGCGAGTCAATTCATTTCAAATGTTAACTATTTTAGCTCCACATTCAACTGTCTTCCTTCGTCGGACGCCTTTTGATCCATTGCTTTTCCCACCCAGATTCCAATCGCTAGTCCGATGGGAAGACCCAAACCCAAAAATGCCATGTTTCCCAATCCGCTTCCTAATGCTACACCGATCGGAACCCCAATTCCCCCAATTCCAATTGCAAGCCACATGTTTTTATAATGGTTTTTGGGAACTAATTGGAGTTCTTTTTCAATCAATTTGATGATTTGATGTTGTTTTTTCTTGGCAACATGCTTCCAACCTTGGTTAAGAATTATGGCTTGATTTATTTCATAAATTTCGTGATTCAGCTGATTAACCACCGAATCTGGAACTTCTCTTTTGTTCAATTCATTGAATAATTGAGTCAACTGTATGTAAAGTACATCGGACTTTATTTCTTCTGAGGTATTTTCGTTTTGAAGTGGTGTTAAAATCATAAGAATGCATTTTGATAATTGGAAACAACGGTAAACGAATTTAATAAATAATTTTTAATTTGCTTGATTTAGCTTTCAGGTTTATTTGCAAACATCCGGGCAATTGTCCTATTTGTTTACTGAAAAATTCAAACGAAATCTATATTCTACCAATACATCACGGTTCGTCGCACTCACAATTCACATCCATAAGCAGTTTTTCAAATTCTTCTTCAAAGTTGTAATAAATATTGACGTGTGGTAGCATGTGATTTGCACTGTTCCACCAACCAAACTGCATCACTTCCAATCTGGCATACTCCAATCGATATGCTGAATAATATTTTTTGTCAAAACGCTTCTGCAAGTTTTCGGGACTTCCGTTATTTGATTTTTGTTTTTCATGCAATTTAAACCAAGCTTTAATAAGTTCATCTCCGCCATTTATCAGTGCGTTTCGATAATAAATACACGTGCTATCCACCAGGTTATATTCCAATAATATGTTCGGATTGGCGTATGCTGAAATGGTATATTCTTTCAAGCGACACGTACTTTCATAAAAGGCGATATTTTCAGCTAGAACTTGTGTCCAGAAAGCATCATTTACGAATTGCAGTGATTTTAGCTTAATGATTTTATCATCACATTCTTTTCGTAAATCCGCAACACTTAATTTGTCAACATTATCTAGTTTAGAGGCTGTTGCATCGGCTCTGATGTATTGTGAATTCCAAAGATAATCCATGGTATTTTGAAGTTCCTGTCGGGAATATTTGGTCGAGTCAAATTTTGCTGTACAAGCACATAGTTCCGTTGCGTAAACAAATTTCGCATGTTGAGCAAACGAGTTGATGCTGATGAAAATGAGCCATGTCGCCGTGATTAATCTGTTGATTTTCAATGTGTTTTAGATTTGTGCTGTTGCGACATCCTTTTTTATTTTAAAGATAGGATGAAAGTAACACTAAAAATGAAGTTTTAATAAATTTTATTATTCTTTAAGAAAAACACCAAATTCTCTACGAATATTTAATTGTTTGATTATTAATTATTTTGGCCTAATTGTTTGTTGCAACCCACTAAAGAAATTTCGCAAGTATTGATCGTGAAATGGTCTGAAGTGATTGTGATTCTCATTTCGCAGGAATGCACTTAATTCGGTTTCGCTCATTTTTCGCTCTCTCATTGCCATGATCGCAATGATGTCTGTTGATTTTAGGTTCAGCGCAATTTTCACTTTCTTAAGGATGTCGTTGTTGCTTAAATTTTCGCTCGCGACGATTTCAACACCTTCTTTCTTTCCTCTTTTGAGAACAATCAGTCCGTTTAAAAATACATCCAACATCAAGTTCGACAATTCCTTAAAATCTTCATCTTCTTCTTTTTTCAACCAATCACTAACTTCTACACGTGAAATTGGAGTCGGCGCAGCTTGAAATAATTCAATCATTTGGGTATCGTTAAAATCCAAGGTATAGCGCAGGCGTTTAAGAATGTCGTTGTTGTTCATCTAAACTAGTTTATTGATATCCGCAAAAATACATTTTTTTGGATAAGCACGGTATATTCCTCGCATGAGTAGAACAACACTTTTTGTAAAATGCTGTAAAAAAAAGTAAAAGGATAAGTTTTCAAACGTTTTATAATTGTTAAAACCCACGAACGGTCAATTTTATAGCATGACTTTAGCTATTTTAGAATCATAAATACATACAAATCCAAAATAAAAGAACATGAATAAATTGAAAATACTTGTTTTGTCATGGACGATGGCAATTTCATATCAAGGTCAAGCACAGGTTTTTAAAGATGCTTTAAATAAAGGAAAAGCTGCTATCGGTGGCGATAAAACAAGTGGATTAACCAACGGTGAAGTCGTTGAAGGCTTGAAAGAAGCATTGACCATCGGTGCACAAACGGCTTCTAAGTCAGCAGCGCAAGTGGATGGTTTTTATAAAAATCCAGCGGTATTTATTCCGTGGCCAGCAGAAGCGAAAGGAATGCGCGACAAACTCGTTCAATTTGGAATGGAGAAAAAAGTTTTGGAATTTGAAGAATCCATGAATCGAGCGGCAGAAGAAGCTTCTAAACAAGCGGTAGACATTTTGATTGGAGCCGTAAAAGGAATGAGTGTAAGCGATGGTTTTGCGATTTTGAAAGGGAGTGATACCGCTGCAACGCATTATTTGAGACAAACGACTTTCGATCCTTTAAAAGTAAAATTTGAACCCATTATTCAAGCAGCAATTGAAAAAGTGAAGGTGACTTCGTATTGGAATTCACTCGTAACAACTTACAATAAAATCCCAGGTGTTCAAAAGCAAAATCCAGACATCGTGGATTATGTCAATACAAAAGCAGTCAACGGGTTGATGATTTTGATCAGCCAACAGGAAGCAAAAATCAGACAAGATCCTGGAGCGCAAGTAACAGATTTGTTGAAAAAAGTTTTCGGTGGCGGAAAGTAATGAGATTAAACTATGGCAAGACGACAAATCTTGCCATAGTTTTTTTTTGAAAGTATCTTTCGAATGGTAAAATTCTCTTCTCAGAAGTTTTTTCTTCGCGTTGTTGATACCCCTGGAGTTCCCTACAAATCCGGGTCAATCTCTAGTTAGGACTTTTTGGGGTTCTTTTTTCAACAATTAAATTCAAACTCTTTTCCCGATTTCTATCGCTTCCAAATTCTGAATTCGATCTCCATCAATGTGGAATCTCAAAAGCGTTTTTACTTGATGAAAACCTTTAAACCCACAAGCACCAGGATTCATCCACAACATGTTGAAAAGCGGGTCGTGTTTAACAAGTAAAATATGGGAATGCCCACAGATGAATAATTGGGGAGCTTTTTTTTGCAATTCTTCCAAGGCTGGTTTGGAATACTTCCCTGGTTTTCCAGCGATGTGTGTCATTAAAACGGTTACTTTTTCGATGGTAAAACGATTGAATTCGGGCAATTCGGTGCGAATCAAATGATCGTCAATGTTTCCGTAAACGCCACGGACGGGCTTGAATTTTCGGAGGTCGTCCAATACTTCGATGGAACCGACATCGCCAGCGTGCCAAATTTCATCGACGTCTTTGAAATAATCGTAGATTTTAGGGTCGATAAAACTGTGGGTGTCGGAAAGCAAACCTATGCGCGTCATAAAAGTCGGTGTAAATTGAAAAAAAAATCTTTTGATTCAAAATTACTTGGAATTTACGTTCGATCTGCAAAATCTTTCGGAAAGCTCAAAAAAATCGTCTTAAATCCTTACATTTGTTTAGAAACATTTTCCATGAAAGAAAGTCAAATCGATAACTGGCTCCAAAAGCGTATCAATCGCCGCAAGAATATCAATGTGGAGGATTTATCGAACCAAATTTTGAATGGCGACATCGTAGCTTTGGCGACGGGAATTACTTTGTTGGAAAGTACCACTTTATCCGATAAAGTGCTGGCGAGGCAATTGATTCATTTGTGTTTGCCACACGCAGGAAAATCCGTTCGATTGGGAATTACCGGTGTTCCAGGCGTTGGGAAAAGCACTTTCATTGAGTCGTTTGGACTGTATCTGCTCTCGCAAGGTAAAAAGTTGGCGGTATTGGCCATTGATCCCAGTTCAGCCAAAAGTGGTGGCAGTATTTTGGGCGATAAAACCCGTATGAATGAACTTTCGATTGCTAAAAATGTTTTCATTCGACCTTCGCCCGCCGGAGATTCACTTGGTGGAGTCGCGCGAAAGACACGGGAAACAATTTTGCTTTGTGAAGCGGCTGGCTACGATTTCATCGTGATAGAAACCGTGGGCGTAGGGCAATCTGAGACAGCCGTTCATTCGATGGTGGATTTCTTTTTGTTGCTGATGCTTTCTGGTGCTGGCGATGAATTACAAGGAATCAAGCGCGGAATTATGGAAATGGCGGACGCCTTGGTAATTACCAAAGCCGACGGCGAAAATGTTCGAAAAGCCAACCAAGCGCGACAAGAATATCAAAATGCCTTGCATTTATTTCCACCGAATAAAAACGGTTGGATTCCGAAAGTATTGACCTGCAGCGCGTATCTCAACAACAGCATGGATTTGATTTTCAAGCTGATTGAAAAACACGAATTGCACACCAAGGAAAACCAATCTTTTCACCAACGCCGACAAGAACAAGACAAATACTGGATGCACGAAACCTTGAAAGAGCTCATTTTAAGCGATTTCTTCGAAAATAAAACCCAACAAAAAGCCATTCAAGAACTCGAACAAAAAGTAACCCGTGGCGAAATGACTTCTTTCGACGCAGCAGAAAAATTATATACCGATTACAAACAAAAACTGAAATAAAACCATGGAAAAAACGGATTTCAAAATTGAAGGAGAATACATCGAATTGATTCAATTACTAAAAGCAATCGGAATGGCTTCGACCGGCGGTCATGCTAAGATGATTGTGGACGAAGAAATGGTTACGCGAAATGGAGAGTTGGAGACGAGGAAACGTGCGAAGTTGATTGTTGGAGATGTGATTTTGGTGCAGGACATGGAAATAAAAATGGTTTGAAAAAAGAGATGGCTCATGGGGATAAATGCCTGTTTTCATCTTACACAATCCGGTTTTCATACTGGGTAATAAGAACAACCGTTCTTTCTTTAAATAAAATCTTTAAATTTGATAGAACAATCAAGGTTATTCTGACCATCAATTTTTAATTTTTGAATGCATGGGATTTATAGATTATTACCAATTACTGGGAATCAGCAAGACTGCTAGTGAAGCGGAAATTAAGAAAGCATACCGCAAGCAAGCGCGCAAGTTGCATCCGGATTTGAATCCGAACGACGAGTCAGCTAAACAAAAGTTTCAGCAAGTCAACGAAGCCAACGAAGTATTGAGCGATCCTGAGAAAAGGAAGAAATACGATAAATACGGAAAAGATTGGGAGCACGGCGAACAATTTGAGCAACAACGTCAACAACAGCAGCAACAACAATATCAACGCGGAAGTTCGGGCGGCGGTTTTGAAGATTATGCTAACAGTGGATATTCTGATTTCTTTGAGTCGATGTTTGGCGGCAGTGGCGGCTTTGGCGGTGGTCAGCAAAGTCGTTTCCGCGGTCAAGATTTCAATGCTGAATTGCATTTGACTTTGAAAGATGTTTACGAAACCCACAAAAGAACGATTAAATACAACGGCAAAAACATTCGCATGACGATTCCCGCAGGAATTGAAGATGGACAAACCATCAAAATCGCCAATCACGGCGGTGAAGGCATGAATGGCGGACCGAAAGGCGATTTGTACATTACCTTTGTGATTGAAAACAACACGAAATTCAAACGCGACGGTAAAAACCTGTACGCAACCGTAGATTTGGATTTCTACACGGCCATCTTAGGAGGAGAAATCACGGTGGATACATTTGATGGTAAAGCAAAACTCAAAATACAACCAGAAACACCCAACGACTCCAAAGTGAAATTGAAGGGAAAAGGATTTCCAGTTTATAAAAGAGAAGGAGAATTTGGCGATTTGTACATCACGTATTCCATTGCCATTCCAACGAAATTAAGCGAAAAAGAAAAAGAATTATTTGTCGAATTATCAAAACTCAGAAATCATGGAAATTAGTAACTTAATTCTCGTTCGTCAAGTTTGTGAAATTCACGAAGTAGAGTGGAGGTTCATCGAATCTTTGTCTGAAAATGGAATGCTGAATATTCAAATCATTGAAAAAGAATGGTATATATCTCGAGCAGAATTGGCAGTATTGGAAAAATGGATTCGCTTACATTACGATTTAGACATTGGGATTGATTCATTGGATGTCGTTGCTGATTTATTAGAGAAAATCAGCGAACTGCAAAAAGAAACACGTTCCCTGCGAACTCGATTGAATTTGTATGAGTAATTTTGCTGAAATTGAAAGTCTATAGATGAAAAAAGCGGATTTGTATTGGTTGTTTTTCCTCGTCCTTCCTGTTTTAGGGTGTAGTCAAGAGAAAACATATTCTCACGTCGATTCACTTGGCATTGACTCCATTTCCTATGCGGATTATCACAATACTTGGTTCAATTTAGCAGACGGATTGGATTACATCGAAATGGATGCTCCCAAAAAATCAACCCTCAACGATTCGAAAATCAGTATTTTAAAAGTCAATCCCAACAAAGTGGATTT
The DNA here is from genome assembly GCA_964488745.1 of uncultured Chryseobacterium sp. Classification (GTDB taxonomy): domain Bacteria; phylum Bacteroidota; class Bacteroidia; order Flavobacteriales_D; family Crocinitomicaceae; genus JAQVCM01. Next base: position 56,633 of record CAZAVP010000006.1, read on the forward strand.
CCAAATGCTAGCTGCATCTCAAAATGACAGCATGCCTTTAACGGCATATTGTTGGGCAGAAACTTACGGGTTAAACGTGGTCATCAATGCTGGAATGTACGATCTTAAAAGAAAACTCTCTAGCAAAGGTTTTTTGCAAAACGGCAATTATCACAACAATTCCGTACTATATTCTGGCTATAACGCCATGATTGCTTTCAATCCGCACGACAGCTTGGAGAATAATTTCAAAGTTTTGGATTTAAAATGCGATGATTGGCACCAAGTTAAAAACGATTTTCAGTGTTATGCTCAAGGGTTGAGAATGATTGATTGCAACGGCTCCGCTTTGAGTTGGAACAAACCGCAGTCGTGCAGTATGCTCGTCGTTTCAACTGACGACTTTGATAATATTTATTACATTTTTACGCGTTCACCTTATACCCACAACCAAATGATTCAATTCATGCGTGGTTTTCCGTTCCGCTTGTCGAATGCAATTTACATGGAAGGCGGGCCACAGACGAGTTTGTTCATTCAAGTGGGCAACCGAACGATCGCCAAGGTGGGAAGTTATGTTTCCCAAACCTTTCCAAATGATGACAACATGAAATTTTGGCCTTTGCCCAATGTGATTGGAATCAAGGTAAGGTAATCTTATTTCTTCTTTTTCGTTGGTTTCTGCCCTCTCGTTTTTGGTTTGCCGTATTTGGCTTGCATTTTTTCTTTTAAGCGAATTTTGTTATTCACTTTTTTGTTTTTGTCTTTTTTCTCGTGGAAAGACGCTCCAACTCCCTCGCGTTTAGCCAATTTGAGTTGAATATTTGGCATGGTGATTTTAGGCATTTCATCGTCGATTAACACGTCTGAAATTTCTAAATCTGCGGGTAATTCGGCAATTGGAACTTTCATCTGCATCAGGTCTTCAATCTGACTTAAAAAATCGTTTTCAAACTGACTTACCAAGGTGATGGAAACGCCTTCTTGATCGTATCGCCCCGTTCTACCGATTCGGTGAATGTAGTTTTCAGGAACGTCAGGTGTGTCAAAGTTGATGACGTGACTTACTTCGGATATATCCAGTCCACGGGAAATAATGTCGGTGGCAATCAGGAATTTAAATGTCCCATCTTGAAATGAATTCACGGTGTTGAAACGCGTGTTTTGTGCTTTATTGGAGTGAATGACACCAATTTGTTCAGGATACAAAGAATCAATCTCCTCAAATAAATGATCGGCCATTTTCTTGCTTCCTGTAAAAATCAATGTTTTTGAAAGGTCTTTGTTGTGAACTAAAATGTGTTTCAGTAGATTTAATTTTGTGTTGAAATTCGGAACGTGATAAACTTGTTGCGCAATATTTTCCAACGGAGTTCCCGTGGGAGCTGCTTCAATTTTTACAGGAACAATGAAATATTCTTCGATTAGATTTTCAACTTCTTCTGTCATGGTTGCTGAGAAAAGCAAAGTTTGTTTTTTCTCAGGAAGGATTTCCAAAATGCTGGTCAATTGCTTTCTAAATCCGAGGTTCAACGTTTCGTCTACTTCATCAATCACCAAGCGTTTGATCTTTTTTAAACTCAAATCTCCTTTTAGAGTCAAATCGAGTAACCTACCTGGAGTTGCGACCAATACATCTAAACCCATAGCCACTTCAGCAGCTTGCGTATTGATATTTGCACCACCATATACGCCAACGGTTACAACATTCATGTATTTGGTTAATTTCTCCACTTCTTCAACCACCTGAACCACCAATTCCCTGGTTGGAACGATGATTAAAATTTGGGGAAAACGCAATTTGGAAAAACTCCACAAACGCAAGCAGGGCAAAAGGTAAGCCAAGGTTTTTCCTGTTCCAGTTTGGGCAATACCAATGACATCTTTTCCAGACATCATCACAGAAAATCCTTTTTGCTGAATGGTTGTAGGTTTTTCGTAACCTAAATCTTTGAGCGCATTGTGTAGAGGTTTGCTGAGATTGAAATCTTCGAAAGTCATGTTGTTTTTTATAAATTGAGTGTAAAGATACGTCTTTGCACTGATTTTAGGATACTTTAAGATTGATTTATACCGTTTAACTGAAATATAAAACCGAAATTTGACCTTAATTTTATGGAAGTATTTTTATTGATTTTAATTTTTAGTGCACTTTTAATAGGATTCAATATTGGCCTACTTGGAGGTGGTGGCTCTATTTTAGCTGTTCCCGTTTTTGTGTATTTTATGCAAATTGATCCGCACACGGCTACCTCTTATTCTCTCTTTGTGGTAGGCGTTAGTTCCATACTCGCTACACTTCAAAATTTAAACAAAGGTTTGATACATTACAAAGTAGGTTTTGTTTTCGCAATCCCTCTTTTTATGGTCATCTTTTGTGTGCGGAAATTTCTACTTCCGACAATCCCACAAATACTATATAAAGGGGACAATTTCACGATTGATTTATCAACCGCACTGATGGTTTTATTTGCGTTGGTGATGTTGGCAACGAGTATTTCGATGATAATTGGCCGAAAAGAAAAGCCCATTACCCAAGAAAAAGAAAAAAAACACAGGAAAAATTACCTTTTACTCGTTTTGCAAGGAATGGCCGTTGGATTGATAACTGGTTTAGTAGGAGCTGGCGGTGGATTTTTGATCATCCCTGCTTTGGTGATTTTAGCCCGTTTACCCATGAAAAATGCCATTGCGACTTCCTTGTTGATCATTTCTTTCAATTCATTAATCGGTTTTTCTGGCGACATTGGTACCGTGCAAATTGATTGGACACTTCTGTTAATCTTTTCATCCATCGCACTTGTGGGAGTTTGGACTGGACTTTTTGTGAATACCAAAATCGCCAATAAAAATTTACGGAAAATATTTGGATACTTTGTATTGGTAATGGGGATTTTGATACTCGTGAAGGAGATGTTTTTGGGATAAAACTTTAGGATTTCAACTTTTCTCCTCCTTAATCCTCCTCCAAAGAAGGGAAACTAAATGATCAATATGAGCTTAATTATCAATCCTAAACCTAATTTTACAAGAGTAATCATATCGTCCTAAAACTTATTCTATTTCCACAATCTGATAAAGCTGTGGAATTTCAGCATCCCAACCATAGGTTTCCCGTATTCCTTTTTGAAGGGCTTCAGCGCTTTCTTTTTCACCATGTACAATAAAAATTCTCTCAGGTTTATTCTTTATTTTACGTAACCAATCTATTAGTTCTGCATGGTCTGCGTGAGCGGAAAGTCCTTCAATATTTTCCACTTGCATGTTAAATGGAACGTGTTTTCCGAATATTTTTAATTCTTTATCGCCTTCCAATAATTTCCTGCCACGTGTACCTTCTGATTGATAACCTACAAAAAGCAATGTGTTATTAGGGTTTTTCGCTTGAATTTCAAGATAATTCAACATTCTTCCACCGGTGAGCATTCCGCTTCCTGCAATTACGATTTTCGGTTTATTATCGGTTCGTAACTCCATGGTTTCGCGATAGCTGCTAACGATTGTGAAGAATGAACACATTTCATGATATTCTTTATTTTCCAACTTGTGCCAATCTCTTGTATGGTGAAACAAATCTAGTACACTGTTTCCCATAGGACTGTCCATAATCATTTGCATTTTTGGAATTTTATTTTCTTTTAGTAATTTCCAAAAAATAAGCATGATCAGTTGGGCACGTTCTACCGAAAAACTGGGTATAAATAAGCTACCACCTCTATTGAAAGTCTCATTGACTAGTTTTTCAATCTGAGGAATTACTTCTTCTTCATCCGGATGAAATTTTCCTCCATAAGTAGATTCAATGAAAAGAACATCTGCTTTCCTGGGTTTTAGTGGCGGATAGAGCAATAAATCGTTTGTTCTGCCAATATCTCCTGAAAAGACAAAACGCTTTCCGCGTATATCTAATTCGATGAACATGGCACCTAAGATATGCCCGTTGTATTGAAATCGCGCTCTGATATCATCAAACAATTGAATCCATTGAGACTGAGGAACCGATTTAAAATGGGGAATGGTTTTCTCAACGTCTTCTAAATCATATAAAGGTTTGGCAGGATTGTGTTTGGAATAACCTTCACTGTTGGCACGGTCGGCTTCTTGTTCTTGAATTTTCGCACTGTCATTCAAAATAATTTCTGCAATATCCAAAGTAGGATTGGTACCATAAATTGGTCCGTTGAAACCTAGTTTCACCAATCTTGGTAAATAGCCAGTGTGATCCATGTGACCGTGGGTGAGTAATACAACATCAATTTCAGAAACTGCCACAGGAGGTTGTTCCCAATTTTTAAGGCGTAATTCTTTCAGACCCTGAAAAAGCCCACAGTCGATTAGTATTTTTTTGTCACCAGTATTTATCAAATATTTTGATCCGGTAACTGTACCTGCTGCTCCCAAGAAATGGATTTTTATTTTACTGCTTTTCATTTTCATTTTATTTTAGTATCCATTACAACAAGAAGTGTTTCCTCACATTATTGAACTTTAAAATCAATATATTTTAAATTCCTTTAGATAATTCTTTACAGTCTTCTAAAATCTTTTGGTGTCTTTTTCTATGAACTCCTACCTCTTCCAAAAGTTCAGGGTTTTCATGCAGCTCTGCACAGAGTACGATTCCTGTATCCAGTAATTTTGACTTTTCAGCCTTGGTAAGGGTTGTTAAAGCGGTTAGTGGGTGTAAACCTGATGCGTCTATTCGGTCTTTTAGTCCATTTCCCATTGGATAATCCCAACTGGTCAACAACAAATCAACGCAGGTACCATATTGTATAGCGTCACTTGTAAATCGCGTATTGGTGTATAAACCTCCTTTGTGGAGTTTAGATTCATGACCTTTTTGCAACTTTAGTTTTTTCTCGACATCCAGAAATCTGGAATGGATGTATAAAGGCGTTTTCACGTTACAAAATCTACCTTGATCACTATGGTATTTACACTCAATTATATAATACTTGTTGTCTTTTTGAGCGATCACATCTATTTCATGCTGCACGCAATCGCCTTGAACGATGACGCCGATTTGTGTTGAAAATCCTTCACTTGCCAAGAGGTTGCCTACCAGTTTTTCAAAAGGAAAACCTGTTGGGCCCAATTCCATCAATGCTTTTTTGAGTTTGTATTTTGAAGCACTTACCCGCGATTTAGAATTTAACATCTTGTATGCCAATTGATAGATTTTTTTGGTGGTCATTCCTTCTTCAACTTGCTCTTGTATTTTATATGCTATTTCTTGTACAAGACCTTCGTCTGCTCTTGAGCGCCTAAGGGAATTGATGAGTTTATTTACATCAAAAGCTTGATGTTCACCAGAATATTTTTTTATATGAATTGTTTTTTTCATTTTTTAGAGCCTATGATGCCAGTAAGTTTGTATAAACTGATTCTTAAATAGACAGTATTCTATTTCTTAATAATTTTATATGTTTTCTGAAGCATTGAACTTTTTATCTGAAAGATGTAATAACCTTTCGAATAGGAACTTAGATCTACGGTTGTATTTCCTGAAAAATCAACGGTTTTCAACACTTTTCCTTTTGAATCCATCATTTTAACCTGACATTCTTCAGCTGTTTTAAATTCAAGGGTAACTACATCAGTTGCCGGATTTGGGTAAATATTAAACAGGAGACTGGCTTCCGGATTTTCTGTACTTAATAAATTTAAAGTAGGATTTTTCTGAATGCTTCCCGTTTTATTGATAACCCAGTTGTTGGGATCAATGCTTGTCAGATTAGAAATCGTTCCAATTCCATTAACGATGAAATTGTTCTGATTTCCGGTAATGTTAAAACGAATGATGGTGTCCGATTGACCTGCACGCATGAAGCGAACTTCGATAGGATTTGTAAATGTTGGTGTAACGGATGGAGCCGAAGATGTGTGATTGATTTTAAGGTGTAAATCATTTCCAACTGAATTCCAAATCGCGGAATACGTTGGATATCCTTCACCGAAATACCATTGTTCAAAAACTGCGTTTAAATCTAAACCGGAGACATTTTCTAAGGTGTTTTTAACGTCAATTCCAGCGGCAACGCTGTCTTTAAATTGCGCTTGAAAATCACGCAAGGCTTGAAAGAATACAGTATCGTTATGAAGTATAAAACGCAAAGTATGCACAAAAGCAGCGCCTTTGTTATAGCTCAATCTCGATGAGAAAATGGAAGCATCGGATAAGCTATCTTCCACCCAAATACTGCCACCTGGTTGTGACATGATGTTTTGATGACGGGTCAGCATATCGCCACTTTCTTGTCCTGGATACAATTTTGCCAACATCAAATATTCAGAATAAGAAGCAAACCCTTCACTTACCCAAACATCCGACCAAGAAGCACAAGTAACTTGATTTCCCCACCATTGATGGCCCAATTCATGAGCAGTTAGTGTATTGTCGAAAAATCCTTGAGTGGTCATGGTTTGGTGTTCCATTCCTCCGCTGAGGGGCGCCATGCAATGACCATATTTTTCATCGTGATACGGATATAGACCATATATTTCCGAAAAATATTCTATGAAATCAACTGTTTCATCAATGTTATTTTGAAAATTAATCAAGGTTTGAGGATTGTTGTAAATGTAATTTTGAATCATGATTGGATTTGGAGAACCAACCGGATTGGCGTAAATCGTGTAATCTACATATTCAGCAACTGCTACTGAAATCAAATAATAATTAATTGCATGACGGTGTTTCCACTCGTAGCGTGTGGTTCCATTCCCTAAATCAACTACATTTTCTAAAATGCCATTTGAACCTGCTTTACAAGCATTGGGAACCGTTACTTTAACAGAAACACTGTCCGCTTTGTCGCGTAATGATTGTTTACACGGAAACCATTCGTAAGCAGAAAACGGTTCACTCAAAGACCAGGTAACACGATTTCCCCATGACGGTGAAGACGCATTTGTCATTCCGGAACCACCTAACGGATTGGTTGCAGCAGTTGGAGGAGTTCCGTTGTAATCCACTTCAATTTTAAAAGATTGACCAGTTGTCAGGTTTGCAGGAACTTTGATTGCAGAATTTAATCGATGATATGGAGTAACTACATTGTTGATTCGAATTTCGGAAATGGTAAACGTTGGGAAAAGCTCAAACCAAACGCTATCAACAGCTTGTCTCGCTTTTCCGTAAATTCTTCCAGTTCCTGAAAGATCGGTGCTTAAATTCGTCATGGATAAATCCAGGGAATAAAAATGAACATCGTATTTTTCAGTTTCAGCAATTTGACTTACTGATAATGAACCACTTTTTGGTTTTATTTTATTCGATTTTACATGAGAGCATGACGGCTTTTTTTCTTGTGAAAAGAAGTTAGAAGTCAAGGAAAGAGAGAGGATCAGGAGTGTAAATTTGTTTTTCATTTTCTGATAGTTTAATTAAAAGTAAGTATTTAAACTGGAACGAGAATGAATTTTTATTTTTTCTTAAAATGTACCAAAAAAATTACAATGTACAGTCTAAGAAGTATGTCTTGCACTACTTTTAAAAAAGTTTTAACAAAAAAAAAGACCAGTTCGAAAACCAGTCTTTTTAAGCAATTTATTCTAAGTAAACTTATTTTGAAGCAAGCTCTACGAAATCATCGTAAGAAACGAACTTCTCATTTAGTTTCACTGTATTTTTGAAATATTCCGTTAATTTAGTTTCAGCCAACATGTCGTAAACACGAGCAGACTCTTCTTTGTCGGAAAGAACCTGAATAGCTGATTGCGTTAATTCTTTGTCTTCAGGAGCAGGAATTCCATATTGTGCGTATTGGCTAACCAATAGACCTTTGGTAAATTGCACTGCTTCCGCTTGATCAACTTTGATTTCATTTGATTTGAAAATATGACCTTGAATCAATTGCCATTTCATGCTTTTTTCATAGCCTTCGAATTGCGCTTCGATTTCATCCATGGTAATTGGTTTTTCATTGGATAATTGAATCCATTTTTTCAAAAACTCAGTTGGTAAATCCACTTTTGTCTCTGAAACCAAGTAATCATAAACAGATCTGGTCAATAATTTATCTGAGTCGTTTGCAAACATTTGTTCCAAATCTGTAGCAATACGGGTTCTCAATTCTTCTTCAGACGTTACTACTTCAGGACCGAATAATTTGTCAAACAATTCTTGGTTCACTTCTGCTAATTCCATTTGACGAATCTCGTTGATGGTCATTTGGAATTTATTGGAAATCGTTGGCAATTGCGCTTCTGTAATTCCCAGCATGGCCGCCGTATCTTTTGGACCTTTTGAAACATCCGCAGGATTAACGATTACTTTGTCGCCCACTTTCGCATTCAAAAGCGCTTTCTTCGTTTTCTGATCTTCTGTAAATTCCATTGAAATGGTAGAAGAATGCAAAATCCCACCTTCTTTGATGGAATCATCTTCGTTTAATTCAACAAATTGAGCCAAGATTAAATCTTTTTCTCCTACTTTTTCAGAAGCAATCAATTTACCGTATCGACGACGTAAATCATCCATTTGTTTGTTTACCAAATCTGCATCAATTTTTACTTTTACGTAATCAAATTTGCTTTTGTTGGTTAGATTCAAATTAATCTCTGGTGACAAACCAATTTCGAAATAAAATTCAAAATCGCCTGGATTGTTGAAATCTCCTTTTACGTCTGCATCTTCTTTGGGAATTGGATTTCCTAAAATGGCAATTTTATTTTCATTGATGTAATTGTAAAGTGCTTCATTCACCACTTTGTTCATTTCATCTGCAAGAATTGCTTTACCGTATTGTTTTTGGATCATTCCCATTGGAACTTTTCCAGGTCTAAAACCAGGTATTTTAGCTTGTTTTCTTTGTTTTTCTAAAGCGTTATTTACTTTAGATTGATAATCAGCAGGAGCAACTTGAACTTTCAAAATTGCACTCATTGCATTTACATCTTCACGAGTAACATTCATTTCAACAATCAGTTTACATTAAATAGAAACAAAAAATGGTATAAGAATTCTTATACCATTTTACTTTTATAAGTACAGATGGAGAGACTCGAACTCTCACACCTCGCGGCACTAGATCCTAAGTCTAGCGTGTCTACCAATTCCACCACATCTGCATCTAATTCAATCCATCCGCTCGATTGCAACGATTGAATTTGGTAAAACCATTTTCTAATGGTGTGCAAAGTTAATTAATTATTTTATTCAGCATCAAACTTTTTATAGTTTTTTCAATTAATAATGCATAACTGTTATTTTTTGATTTAGTAAATGGCTTTCGTTTCTTGAATTTGGTTGAAACAAACTTTTGAATTTAAAGGAGAAAGGATTGGAACGGTTTTACGAGTTGAAACTTCATGATTCACAGAGGTGGTTGTCTCAATTTTGCTTACGAGTTGAATGATGAGGTTTTCATTTCCATTTCACCAAAACTTGATTCGCTGACCGAGGAACATTGCTCCTTGCATCCATCCATCTCAACAGGATCAGACGGTAGATAGGTATCGCTTTTTTCAAGCCTTAACATCCCAGATTGTTTGAAACTTCGTTGGAAAAGATTAAATGCTATTCTAAAAGACTCTTTATTTTGACTTATCTTTGTCGAAAAAAAAGTATGTTACATTTTGACCCCAAGGAATTACCAATTCCCCATTTGCATCAAATTTTGTTGGGAGCAATTGGGCCACGACCCATTGCTTTTGCTTCAACGGTAGATTCAGATGGAAATCACAATTTGTCGCCTTTTAGTTTTTTCAATGTTTTCAGTGCCAATCCACCAATTTTGATTTTCTCTCCTGCGAGAAGTGGAAGAACCAATACAACGAAAGACACGTATGAAAACGTAAAGATGGTTCCAGAAGTGGTTATCAATGTAGTCAATTTGGATATTGTTCAACAAGTTAGTTTAAGCAGTTCACCATACGCACCCAATGTGGATGAATTTGTAAAAGCAGGTTTCACCGCGCTGGATTCGGATTTGATTCAGCCGAAAAGAGTAGGTGAATCACCTGTTCAATTTGAATGCAAAGTCATTGAAGTCAAAGAATTGGGAACTGAAGGCGGTGCAGGGAATCTGGTTATTTGTGAGGTTGTAAAAATCCATATCGCAGCAGAAATCATGGATGAAAATGGACTAATTAATCAGCATAAAATCAATTTGGTTGCGCGAATGGGAGGAAATTGGTATTGCCATGCCAATGAAGCATCGATGTTTGAGGTAGCAAAACCATTAACTACCATCGGCATTGGTTTTGATCAATTGCCTTTGGATATTAAGACATCTGTAATTTTAAGTGGAAACGACTTGGCGATTTTGGCCAGTGTGGAAATTCTTCCAGATGAATCGGCTGTTAATGAATATAAATTGTTGGAGTTAAACGAAATTTTTATAACTTTAGATAATGAACCAGCAAAACTGGAAACCGCTTTGCACGAAAATGCTAAAAAATTGTTGGCAGAAAACAAAGTTGAGGAAGCTTGGCTGACGCTTTTAGCTTACAACAATTAAAAATAAGAAGAACCACATATAATAAAAATAAATAAAAGTATAATTATGTTTAAACTAACAGGAACGCTCAAAGTTTTGAATCCAACGGTTCAAGTGTCAGAAAAATTTTCTAAAAGAGAATTTGTAGTTACAGAATCTTCAAGCATGTATCCACAAGACATTTTATTTCAATTGACACAAGACAAATGTTCTTTGTTGGATGGATATAACGTAAACGATCAAGTGGAAGTTTCTTTCAACCTTCGAGGACGTGAATGGACTTCTCCACAAGGTGAAGTAAAATATTTTAACTCTTTAGATGCTTGGAGGTTGGATCGCGCAGGAGCAGGCTCAGGGATTCCAGCGTCAGGACCATCTGCTATGAATTTAGCACCGGTAACCGCTGCAAGCGCTGAAATGAATGTAGAAAAAGCAGACGACGATTTGCCATTCTAGGATTTTTTTCAAAACTTTTTAAAGAGGCTGTTCATGCATGTTCAGCCTCTTTTTTGTCCTAGAAGTTCTAATTGAGCTGCGAATTCTTTTTGTCGCCACTGGTTGTCGCAGTCTTTTTATTGCCGGCGCTCTGGTAGCGGAGTCGAAACCAGGAGTCGAAGTCCAAAAACCACCACAAAAAAAATCCCGATCTGCTCTTGCTGACCGGGATTTGTATTTTAGATTAGGAAAGAACTATTTTCCTTCGTCTTCCATTGATTTTTTCAAAGCTGTCAATGCATCTAAATCACCTAATGTAGATTTTTCAGAACTAGAATTGATTGCTTTAACTGCTTGAGAAGTTGCACTTCCTGCTCCAGCATTTCCGCCTTTCTTCCCTGTAGAAGCAGATGGAGTTGAAGTTGTTGGACGATCTTCGCCTTCTTCAAACATGCGCGTGTGAGATACAACGATTTTCTTAGCATCTTTGTTAAATTCGATAACTTTGAATTCTAATGTATCTTCCACTTTTGCATTGGTACCGTCTTCTTTTCTCAAGTGTTTAGAAGGACAAATACCTTCAACACCGTAAGGAAGAGAAACAACACCTGCTTTGTCTTTCATTTCGATGATTGTGCCTTGGTGTACAGATCCTTCTCCAAAAATCGTTTCAAACACTTCCCATGGATTTTCTTCCAATTGTTTGTGTCCTAAAGAAATTCTTCTGTTTTCACGATCGATTTCCAATACCACTACCTCCATTTCGTCTCCTACTTTGCAGAATTCAGATGGATGCTTGATTTTTTTCTGCCAAGAAAGGTCAGAAATGTGAATCAATCCGTCAACACCTTCTTCTAACTCAACGAATACACCAAAGTTTGTAAAGTTACGAACTTTCGCATTGTGACGAGTTTGAACAGCATATTTCGCTTCGATTGCTTCCCATGGATCTGGCATCAATTGTTTGATACCAAGTGACATTTTTCTTTCTTCTCTATCCAATGTTAAAATAACTGCCTCAACAGTATCGCCAACATTCATAAAGTCTTGTGCAGAACGCAAGTGTTGTGACCAGCTCATTTCTGAAACGTGAATCAAACCTTCAACTCCTGGTGCGATTTCAACAAATGCACCATAATCAGCCATAACTACCACTTTTCCAGAAACTTTATCACCGATATTTAAGTCAGTTTGTAAAGCATCCCAAGGATGAGCTTGTAATTGTTTAAGACCTAGAGCGATGCGTTTTTTATCGTCGTCGAAATCAAGAATTACAACATTTAATTTTTGATCTAATTCAACAATTTCTTCTGGGTGATTAACACGTCCCCAAGAAAGATCTGTAATGTGAATCAAACCGTCAACACCACCTAAATCGATGAATACACCATAAGATGTGATGTTTTTAACGGTTCCTTCCAATACTTGACCTTTTTCAAGACCAGAGATAATTTGTTTTTTCTGCTCTTCCAACTCAGCCTCAATAAGTGCTTTGTGAGAAACAACCACGTTACGGAACTCTTGGTTGATTTTAACAACTTTGAACTCCATGTTTTTACCAACATAGATGTCGTAATCACGGATTGGTTTAACGTCAATTTGAGAACCTGGCAAGAATGCCTCAATTCCAAATACATCTACGATTAAACCACCTTTTGTACGGCATTTAACGAAACCAGTAATGATTTCTCCAGTTCTCAACACATCGTTAACACGCAACCATGCTTTGTGCATGCGCGCAGTTCGGTGTGAGATAACCAATTGTCCAGATTTGTCTTCTTGGTTTTCAACGTAAACGTCCACTTTGTCACCAACTTTTAAATCTGGATTGTAGCGGAATTCACTAATAGGAACAACTCCTTCGGATTTGTAACCAACGTTAATAACCACTTCTCTTTTTGTAACAACAATAACTTCTCCTTCAATTACTTCTTTTTCATTGATTGAGGTTAATGTTCCTTCATACTTGTCAGTCAATTCAGCACGTTGGATCTTCGTGTATCCATCCATTGCTAATGCTTCCCAGTCGAAGTCAGCAGTTCCCTGCCCGGTAATTTTTTTTGTATCAGCCATTTGGCATTTTAAGTGTTGTATTTCGAAGAATTCCAGTACTTTCGAAAGAAGTTAAAAATAAAACGGTCTAAACTGAAATTGACAGTTTTCTAAAAATTAGAGTGCAAAGGTACTCATTTTTTAAATTGAATGAAATAAATAATTCTTTTATTTTTAGAAATCAGCCTTCTACAGTATAAAATGAGTGAATCAGCTTAACACCTCCTTTATTAAGTTCTGATATCACTTACTTTTAGTAAATTTGTTTCCAAAATTAAAATTCATGAATTTCTCTACAAACCGATTGACAATTGCTGTTGATTTTGATGGAACCATTGTTGAAGATAGATACCCTGGAATTGGCAAGCCCTTGATTTTTGCTTTTGAGACCTTAAAGATGTTGCAAAAAGATGGACATAGTTTGATTTTATGGACCTACCGCCATGGAAAGGAATTGGATGAAGCAGTTGAATTTTGTTTAAACAATGGGATTGAATTTTATGCAGTCAATAAAAGTTTTCCAGAGGAACAGTTGAACGAGAATACCCGTCGTAAATTAAATGCCGATATTTTTATTGATGATCGGAACGTTGGTGGATTTTTGGGTTGGGGAGAAATTTATCAGATTCTTTCTTCTGAAAATACGCCAAAATTGAAACCTAAAAAGAAAGGATTTTTTCGTTTTTAAGTTACCAGATTAAAACATTATTTATTGCAATATAGTTTTTGGTCTATCTTCAGAAGTTCGCAAACTCGGATAAATTCTGGTTGTGGGTTCGCTTGCAGTACAATTGCTTCACCACTAATCGGATGCTGAAAGCTCAATTCAGAGGCATGTAACATCATTTTTTCCATTGCAAATGTTTCTTTCCACCATTTATTTTGTTTGTTGCAACCGTGCGGTCGATCGCCGATAATTGGATGTCTTAAATGGGCGAAATGTTTGCGAAGCTGATGAAATCTTCCTGTTTCTGGTTTGGCTTCAATCAGGGAGAAACGTGCAGACTCGAATTTACCTTGCGGAAATGGAATTTCGACGTGTTGCAAAGTGTTATAATGTGTAATTGCGTTTTGAATAGTTCCGTTTTCTTTTACTAAATCGGTATCGATGGTTCCTGATTGGGGTGAAAAACCCCGAAGAATTGCCAAGTATTTCTTGGATATTTCTTGGTTGTAAAATGCCGTTTGAATCAATTGATCCATTTCTTTGTGAAGCGAAAACAGCAAAACACCACTTGTTTTTCGATCGAGTCGATGCGCGGGATAAACGGATTGATTTAATTGATTTCTTAAAAGTTGAAGTGCAAATTCTTCTGTGTCATTCGCAATTTTGGTTCGGTGCACCAAAAGTCCATGCGGCTTATTAATTGCTACTAAATGTTTGTCTTGGAAAATAATTTCTAACATGTGGTCTAATGAAATCAACGAAGTACATGGACAAATCCTTGTGCTGTTTTTTCTTCTGATAAAACAGGTGTAAAACGAATCACATAAGTATAAACTCCATTTACCAACTCGTCTTCCAAAAAATTTCCCACATTGGTTTTTCCATCCCACGTCAAAATAGGGGCATTGGATTGATAAACCAAATTTCCCCAACGGTTAAAAATGTAAAATTCTTGAATGGTAACATTGGATTCCTTGACTGGAACAAATAAATCATTCACCAAATCTCCGTTTGGAGTAAAAACATTGGGAAGCTCTAATTCCCAATCGCATGTGATCACATTGATTTCGATTGAATCTGATCCAAAACACGCACCAATCGTTCCAACAACTTCATAGCTGTGGATTCCTGCTACTGGAATGAAACTTTCTCCATTTGCAAAACCGTCTGACCAACTGTAAGCATCACCGCCTGATGCGTTAAAAGTAAAAGATTCTCCTAGGCAAACAGCCTGATCGTCTCCCGCGTTAATTATGGGGGTTGGATTTACAGTAACAACAATCGTTTCGCTCACAGCACATCCATTGGTTGTTCCAGTAACAGTGTAAGTGGTGGTATTAGCAGGCGAAACAACATGTGAATTTCCTGTTCCTATATTAGGAATCCATGCATAATTCATGGCTCCATTCGCAAAAATGGTGGTAGCTTCTCCTGCACAAATTGTGGTGTTGCCTGATGTTGTTATCGAAAAAACAGCATCACTTCCAATCGTTACCGTTTGCGTATCTTCACATCCCAATGCATCCGTAATGGTAACTGAGTAAATTCCAGGACATAGATTTTGAATGGAATTACTCGTTTCGTTATTTGACCATAAAATTGAGTAAGGGGCTGTTCCGTTGGAAATGGTTAGTGTTGCCGTTCCGTTACAAGTTGCATTACAAGATACGTTTGTTCCAGAAACACTTACCGAAATTCCTCCAGATGGCAAAGAGCAGTTGTTGTTTAAAAATGAAATGTAAGCCGCATTTTGCGTAGAATTGGGCAGACCAGGGGTTTGATTGCTTGAATTTACTGTAAGTGATGACCAGTTGGACTGCAAGGAAAGGTCATTGCTTGTGGTGTTCATCGCGCTGAAAACTTTTCCACCTGCTCCTCCTGAAAAATAGAGGGTGTTATTTTGATTGTTATTCCCCCAACTGACAGCGTGCACTGGTGTGGTGGTGTTATTGGCAGCGTAAATTTGAAAAGAATCATCGCTGTTTGCCATGCCGACATAATTCCAATCTCCACTAGTCGACCAACCCGTTGACGGGTAAGTTGATGAGCTCAAGTCGGGTAAACTATTTTTCTCAATTAAGCTAGAGTTCGCAGGAAGGATTAGCCTGCAATTCCCGTCTGTTAAAGAAAGGTCTTGCGCTGGGATAATGCTGTTATCAAAACTAGCATTGTTGTAGATTAAAATCAACGTTCCAACTGGTACGGCTTGCCACAACGCATCGTTTGAAAAACGCATGGAACCAGCAGCGATTCCTGAGCCAGAACCAGTCTTAAAATGCCCATTGTTGTCATCGAAAATCCATCCTCGGAGATCTAGCGTTTGCGGGCTACAAGCCGTAGAAGGTGTTCCGATGACGATGAACTCTACATATTCCTGTGTTCCCGTTCCTTGAGAAATTTCGTTTATTCGGAGTGATGGTTGTTGAGCAGATAAAGGAGTAAGGTATAAAAATAAAGCGATGGTAGATAAAGCCCTAAGTGCGTTCATTATTTGTTTTCTATTGTTTTTTTAATCGATGGTTTCAGTATAAAACTTCAAGGAGATCATCGATGTTTTTTGCAAAGTAAGGCCATTTTATTGTAAAAATAACAGGGTTGAATTTTATCTTTATGTTAATAAAATCATTTTTGGAATTCATCTGCTGATATCAACGGCTTGCAAAGATTGAAAATTTTGCAACAATTATATGAAGCACGCAGATTAATCACACGTTTGTCTTTTCAATTTTAATTTGTTGATTAACTTAGCTGAAAAAATTGTAGAAATGGAATTGATTGTAGCTATTGAGAAAAATGTTTGTACTATCAAACTAAACCGACCGGAAGTTTTTAATTCTTTCAACCAAAAAATGGCGTTTGCTTTGCAAGATGCTTTGAAAAGTGCAGCATCGAATGACGAAGTACGTGCAATTGTTCTGGTGGGTGAAGGAAAGGCTTTTTGCGCTGGACAAGATTTAGCGGAAGCAACAGATCCGAATGGCCCCGAATTGAAATCAATTGTGAAAGATCATTACAATCCAATCATCGAATTGATTCGAAACATCGAAAAACCTGTCATAGCAGGTGTAAACGGCGTAGCTGCTGGCGCTGGTGCAAACATTGCTTTGGCGTGTGACATTACCATTGCCAAAAAATCTGCAAGCTTCATTCAAGCGTTTTCCAAAATTGGATTAATTCCAGATTCTGGAGGAACGTTTTTCTTGCCACGCATCATCGGAACGCAAAAAGCATTGGCTTTGATGATGACGGGTGATAAAATATCCGCAGAAGATGCAGATCGCATGAACATGATTTACAAAGCGGTTGACGATGAAAGTTTTGATTCAACCTTGAAAGCTTTCGCAGAACAATTAGCAACCATGCCAACGCGCGGATTAGGCTTGACAAAGAAAGCGGTGAACGCAAGTTTGTCAAATAACTTGACGCAGCAATTGGCAGTGGAAGAGGAATTGCAAACAATTGCTGGTTCCACAGCTGATTTCAATGAAGGTGTAACTGCGTTTATGGAAAAAAGAAAACCAGTTTTTACAGGAAAATAATAGAAATAAAACGATGAGTTTAATTCAAGTAGGAGTTTTAGGTGCTGGAACGATGGGTACAGGAATTGCACAAGTTGCAGCGCAAAGTGGTCACTCGGTGGTTTTGGTAGATGTCAATTCAGAAGCGCTGAAAAAAGCAAGTGACAGTTTGCAAAAAGTATTAGACCGATTGGTCGAGAAAGGTAAAATGGACGAGAATCAGAAGGAAGAAATCTGGAATCGCATTCAATTTTCAAGTTCTTTTGATGATTTTAAAAGTTGCGGATTAATTATCGAAGCAATTGTTGAAAAATTATCAGTGAAACACGAAGTTTTCAGACAAATGGAAAGCATCGTTTCTGCGGATTGTATTCTGGCTTCCAATACTTCTTCCTTGTCCATTGCATCCATCGGTTCGGCTTTACAAAATCCAGCGCGATGCATCGGAATTCACTTCTTCAATCCAGCGCCTTTGATGCCATTGGTGGAGATAATTCCTGCCATTCAGACATCGGATTTTACACTAAAAACCGCCAAAGATTTAATCGATAGTTGGAAGAAAAAAGCGGTAATCGTAAAAGATACACCTGGATTTATTGTAAATCGCGTTGCTCGCCCGTTTTACGGCGAAGCATTGCGCATTTACGAAGAAGGAATTGCTGATTTTGCAACCATCGACTGGGCAATGACAAGCATCGGCGGATTTAGAATGGGACCTTTTACACTGATGGATTACATTGGAAACGATGTCAATTATACCGTTACCGAAACCGTTTTCGAAGCGTTTTACTACGACCCGCGATTCAAACCATCGTTTACGCAAAAGCGCCACAAAGAAGCGGGATTTTACGGACGTAAATCAGGAAAAGGATTTTTTGATTATTCCGAAAATGCGGTTCCAATAAAAGCAAATGAAGACGCAAAGCTCGGACAAGAAATTTTTGATCGCATCATCGCGATGTTAATTAATGAAGCGATTGACGCTGTATTCTTAAACATAGCTTCTCGCAACGATGTAGATACGGCAATGACCAACGGTGTCAATTATCCAAAAGGTTTGCTGAAATGGGCAGATGAAATTGGATTATCTGTTATTTTAGAAAAATTACAAATGATGTTTGACGAATATGGTGAGGACAGATATCGCCCAAATCCATTGCTAAGAAAAATGGTAAAAGCGGGACAAACATTTTATTAATTGAATTGCAAATGAAAAATAATCTTAAATTCAAATAATAATTAAATTTCAACTGGAATGGCACTTCAGCCCATTCCAACAAGAGTTGATAAAAATTCAATTGGCTTTAGCTAAACAATATTTATTTTCTGTTGCAAAAATTGAAAAATAATCTTAAATTCAGATAATAATTGAAATTCAACTAGAATGGCGCTTCAGCCCATTCCAACAAGAATTGATAAAAAATTAACCGGCTTTAACCAAATAACATTTAAGATTATGCCTTTTGTTAATGTTTACATCCATTTTGTTTGGAGTACCAAAAACAGGTACCCATTTCTAGACTCCAAAGAGCTGAGGTTAAAAGTCTGGAATCATATTCAGGAAAATGCAAAAGCAAAAGGAATATTTGTTGATTTTGTAAATGGCTATTCTGATCATTGTCATTGTTTGGTGTCGTTGGGAACAGATCAAACATTACAAAAAATAATGCAATTGATTAAAGGCGAATCATCTTTTTGGATCAATAAAAATGGATTAACAAAAGAAAAATTCGAATGGCAAGATGAATATTATGCAGTTGCTGTTTCCGAATCTGGAATTGTAAACGTGAGAAATTATATCAAAAATCAGGAGGAACACCATAGCAAGAAAACATTTCAGAAAGAATATGATGAATTTATTAGCATGTATGGATTTGAGAAGCATAAAGATTTTGGCTAAAGCCGAATGATTGAATTGCAAATTAGAATGGATGAAATTCAATTGGCTTTAGCCAAACAATAATCATTTCTGTTGTAATAATTGAAAAAACAATCTCAAATTCAAAAAAATAATTGAAATTTCAGTTGGAATGGCGCTTCAGCCCATTCCAACAAGAATTGATAAAAATTCAATTGGTTTTAGCCAAACAATAATTATTTCTGTTGCAAAAAATGAAAAAATAATCTAAATTTCAAACAATAATTAAATTTCAACTGGAATGGCACTTCAGCCCATTCCAAATAGAATTATTAAATTTAAGTCGGCTTTAGCCAAAAAAGCACAACAATTATTTGACTAATATGAGTCATAATCAAAAACTAACATGTCAGTTATCATCTTAATCGGTTACATGGGAAGTGGAAAAACCACTCTGGGAAAGAGAATTGCTCGGAAACTCAATTTCGAGTTTTTAGATACCGATGTTGCCATTGAAGAAAAAGAAGGAATTTCTGTGGTGGAAATTTTTGAGAAATTTGGTGAAACATATTTCAGAAATTTAGAACATGAATTGTTAGTCTCATTACAAAACAAACAGAATATCATCATTGCCACAGGTGGCGGAATGCCTTGTTTTAACGGAAATATGAACTTGCTAAATAAATTAGGAAAAACTTTTTACCTCAAACGCTCCGTTTTAGAGCTGGTTCACCGATTGACACATGCAAAGCGGAAACGACCCTTGGTTATGGGGAAATCTAAGCTCGAATTAACAGAATTCATTGAACAGAATTTAACAATTCGAAGTCCTTATTACGAGCAGGCAAAATACATTTTGGGTAGAGATCAACAAACGCCAGAATTTATTGAAACCGTGCTAAAATATTAAGCGTATTAATTTTCTTGATTTTCGTTTAACGATTCCAAGAATGCAATTTCACGCTTGGTGCGATATTTATTTATCACGAAGTATATCAGTAAATTAATCCCAGTCAATGAAAGTAATACCTTGTCAAAATAAGTCACGTCTTGATTGAAATAATCCAGATTCATGTATAAAATGAGAAGTGCATAATAGCTAGTAAAACAACCTGAAATTAGGTAAATCGCCCAGCGACTTTTTCTCCAAAGCAATACCAAACCAAGAAAGAAAACAGTCCAAATGATGGCGCTGTAAAGGTATAAATTTAAAATACGACTTAAAAAATCTCGAGCTTCAAAACCCAACGCTTCACCGCGACAATAAATTAAAGTTGTGACGTCAATTTTTTTTTCCTCAAAAATCAAATCTCGAAGTGAAAAAGCAAAATAACTGAGTAAATGCCAAACTAGAAATGTAAACCAAACTAAAGTGCTGAGATAAAAAGTAATCCTCGTATAACCATCTGGTCTTTTTTTTCCAAATATGGCATTGCGGATTGTGATGAGCAATGGCAATGGACTGTTGAATTTGGTATGATATGATGATTCTTCCTGCACTTGGTTGTATTGATGCGTAAAGATATGGATTTACAACAATTATCCGCTTTTTATTCATCAAAACCCATAAAAACTTCCGATTTTTGTAAAATAAAAGAGCAATTTTTCATATTTCAATCCATGACGCAATTCAAAGAATACCTCCAAGAAACTTATTTTTTAGACTTTAACCATCCGTCATTTGATGTTTATTTGAAAGATTTCCCAGTAGATTTATCTTCAAAAGAAACTGCCATTGCTTTGTATTATAAAGTGAGAGATGGTTTCATTTACGATCCATATCGATTGGATTTACGGAAAGAAGGATTGAGAGCAAGCGCTTTATTGCTAAAAAGCAGGGGGTGGTGTGTAGAAAAATCGACTTTATTGGCAGCGTTGGCGCGTAGGTTTGGTATTCCATCTCGAATGGCTTATGCCATCGTTACCAATCACATTGGTGTAGAAAGGTTAACGGATATTTTGAAATCCAAAGAAATTGTTTTTCACGGCTATGTTGAATTGTTTTTGGATGGTAAATGGGTGAAATGTACTCCCGCTTTTGATCAAAAAATATGCATGATGGCGAATGTCGAGCCACTGGATTGGGATGGAAAAACGGATTCCTTGTTTCAAGAGTTTTCCAAAGGAAAGCAATTCATGGAATATTTGCATTTCTACGGCGATTTTGCAGATGTACCCAAAGAGTTGATGCACGACGAAATGAAATTGCATTATCCACATTTATTCGAACAACAACATACTGGTCGCAATTTTTATTTCCGGTTTGATGAATAAAACACTTCGTATGATTCTAAATTATAAGCTTGGAATCACGTTCGTTTTCGATTAGTATTTGTAACTTTGCTTCATGTACCTAAAGTCCATTTCCCTCGTCAATTTTAAGAATTATGCGCAAACTGAATTGGAGTTTGATCAAGGAATTAATTGCATTGTTGGAAGAAATGGTTCTGGGAAAACGACGGTTTTGGATGCGATTCACTACTTGAGTATGTGCAAATCTTACTTAAACTTAGTGGACAAGCAGAACATCAAATTTGAAGAACAATTTTTCGTCATTCAAGGACTATGGGAATCAAAAGATCTAAAAACAACGGAGATTTATTGCGGTGTGAAAGCGGGTTCTAAAAAAGTTTTCAAGAAGAATAAAACCGAATACGAAAAATTAGCCGATCACATTGGTTTGTTTCCATCGGTGATTATTTCGCCTTACGACCGCGATCTTATTTCCGAAGGAAGTGAAGTTCGACGTCGTT
Organism: uncultured Chryseobacterium sp.; assembly: GCA_964488745.1. GTDB lineage: Bacteria > Bacteroidota > Bacteroidia > Flavobacteriales_D > Crocinitomicaceae > JAQVCM01. The sequence goes on from CAZAVP010000006.1 coordinate 78,340, forward strand.
GGATGGACGGAATCATCTCGCAATTTGACCGAAATTATTTGGATTATTTGGTTCGTTACGGGAAAATCATTGATCAGCGAAATGCTTTGCTGAAGCGCTTTTACGAAAATGGCTTCTTCGAGCGTGAAAGCATGGAAATCTGGGATGCACAATTAATTCAAGCTGGAAATGTAATTCACGAGCGACGAAAAGAGTTTTTGGAAGAATTCATTCCGCTTTTTAGACAGTATTACGCCTTCATCGGCGAAGAATCTGAATCGGTTGATTTGGAGTATAAATCATCCTTGAATACAATTAGTTTCTCAGAACTGTTGGAGCAAAATCGCCGAAAAGATGGTTTTAGTTTATACACCACCGGCGGAACGCACCGAGACGATTTGATTTTTACGATCAAAGGTCACCCAGTTAAGAAATACGGTTCGCAAGGACAACAGAAGTCATTCCTCATCGCTTTGCGCTTGGCACAATTTGATTGGCTAAAAAGACGCTTGAACAAAAAGCCAGTGCTAATGTTGGATGATATATTTGATAAACTAGACAGTTATCGCGTTGAAAAATTAATATCTTTAGTGTCTGATCAAGTTTTTGGACAAGTTTTCGTAACCGATACCGAAGCGAGTCGCGTGAGAACAGTTTTTGATAAAAACAATTTGCCGTTCAAATGCTTTGAGTTGGATGCTCAACCCGAAATAATGAACCAAAATAACGACTAATGGACGAAAGAAAACGCGGATCAGATCACAGTTTATTAGGCGACGTGGTCGATAAATTAATGAAAGCGTATCGCTTGGACGGAAAATTGAAAGAAATCGACGTGCTCTCCAAATGGGAAGAAATGATGGGACGTGCCGTTTTCTTGCGTACCAAAAACATTTACATCAAAAATAAAATCTTGTATTTGGAATTGGATTCTTCCGTGATGCGTGATGAATTACAGCATGGAAAAACGATCATCATTCAAAGGGTAAATGAGACCGCTGGTTCGGAGATCATTACGGATGTTTGGTTTGGATAGGAATTTAATAAGCCTGCTGAAACGCCTTCATCTTCAATTTCTGCTCCGAATTTGAAATACCATATTTCTTTGCCACAGTTCTCCATTTTCCAACAGCAGTTTTAACTTCTGCAATAATCTCTTTCGAACGTTTTTCACTCAATCGAAAGTATGAATGAACTTCCATTGCCAAAGCAAGATCCAAGGCATTGTCATTTTCTGAAATGTTTAACGTTAATCCAGTTCCAGTTGCTACCGGATTTATATCATAGGCAGGAGATAAAATCCAACCAGTTTTGGTGAGAATAAATCCGTGATTTCGCAAATGATCATCCGTGTTTGAAACGCAAATATTAAATACAATGCGTCTCCAAAGTTGCGCTAAATCGACTTCTACATTTGCGCCGTTGGTTGTAATGAACTCAACAAGTTCCAAGTAACTGACGTCCTCTGCAGAACTTTCTCCATTCATGTAACCAAGCAAGGTCATTGCAGATGCAAAATGTAAACGTTCACCTGCTGTGGTTCGATCAAATCGTTTGGTTAAGAATGTGTGATGTGCACTGGTGAATTTTTGTGCCTTAGCTTCAGCCATTATTACACCAGCATCTATCGCCAATTCGTAAGTTACCATTTCCCAAGCGCCTGCATCAGTCTGGTCCATCTTACTTGGAAATTTTGCAATCCATAAATGTTTATTTTCATCCAACACGCTTGCTTTTGGTCGGGCACCACCTAACGATGAACCTGGTGCGACCAGCATATTTAACCATCTCAAATATTCAGGATCTTTGACAACATCGTCATCTTCCAAGCGTAAACTTACTTGTTCCAATTCTCGAATAGATGTCCACGGTGGGCTAGCCATTTCTTCGTTGTTGTTTAAAAAATCACCATTTTGATCTTCTTTAAATCGTAATGAACCCATTCGATGTGCATCAAAAACACCTAATAAATAATCCGTTTCAAATAGCGTGACTTCGGTTCTTTTTTCTTGTCGCGCCAAAGCTGACTCTCTTCTTCTCATTAAGATTCTTCCCCATCTATCTGGTGAAGAATCCAAAAATAAACCGAAATTATTTTTTTTTGTGCTGTTCAAATATTGAATTCCTTCATAAAAGTGTAAATCTGGATCGAGCAAGAATGCTTGGTTGTTTTTTAACCATTCCGAATCATATTCGAAGGAAAAAACTTCCTTACCCCGCAAAAGTACACTTTGGAGAATGCCCATGTACAGCGGATTAGCCATTCTCTGCCAATCTGCGTACACATACACGCTTCGTTTTTCTCCTTGCTTTGCCATTGATCTATTTTCTTTTTGGAGCACGCTCCTTGGTAATCAACCCAATATCCTGCAATTTCCTTCCCAAGACATCATCTTTCGCTAGCAAAAGAAAATCTTTCTCCAGTCCCAAAACGGATAAAACAATCAAGAAGTACCCAATCCCTACGCCTTCATATCCTTTTTCAATTGCAATAAGTGTCGACCTGCTGATTCCAGCTCGTTGTGCAACCTGTTCAGTGCTTAATTTCCGCCGCAATCGTGCAAGCTTGATGTTTTCACCAAGTTCACTCAATATTCGCTTTAGATTTGGAAGTACTATCGGACTTTTGTTCGCCATAATGTTTGATTATTAATACAAATATATTCAATTTTGTTTGAATATTTAAACATTATTGTTTATTTTCTATTATCCTTTAATTTAATTATTTTGACTTATCATACAATATAGCTCAACTAAAACCTTATCTTTAATCTATCAAAAGATCGCGTAATGCGACAATTTTTCAGGTCGAACCATTTGTGAATGACAAAATTGCCGATTTAGAAATGGTTTTTTGAAACGGTTCAAATTTTGACGTTTGATTGTAAATTAAAATAGCTAAAAATGGATTTTAATAAGTTTACAATCAAAACGCAAGAAGCGATTCAACAAGCACAAAATTTAGCTGAAAGTAACGGAAATGGTGTCATTGATACAGGACATCTTTTGAAAGGGATTTTTATTACGGATAAGGATGTATTGCCTTATATTCTTCAAAAAATGAATGTTCAGCCAGCTCAATTAGAGACGGTATTGGATCGTATTATTACGAATTACCCCAAAGTAACTGGTGGACAGTTGAGTTTATCGCAAGCAGCAAATAAAACGCTCAATCAAGCTTTGGTTGAAATGAAGAATTTTCAAGATGAATTTGTTTCGGTTGAAGTCTTGTTTTACGCTTTGCTCAGTGCAAATGACTCCATTGGACAACTTTTAAAAGATCAACAAATTACACCTAAAAAACTCAAAGAAGCAATCATGGACTTACGAAACGGACAAAATGTAACTTCCAACAGTCAGGAAGGAACGTATCAATCACTCGAGAAATACGCTAAAAATTTAAATGAATTGGCTAAAGCTGGGAAGTTAGATCCAGTAATTGGTCGCGACGAAGAAATTAGAAGAGTTCTTCAAATATTGACCAGAAGAACCAAAAATAACCCAATATTAATCGGTGAGCCAGGTGTTGGTAAAACGGCAATTGCGGAAGGATTAGCGCATCGGATTATCACCGGCGACGTTCCCGAAAACCTTAAATCCAAAATTGTTTATTCCTTGGATATGGGAGCTTTAATCGCAGGCGCAAAATACAAAGGAGAATTTGAGGAGCGCTTGAAAGCAGTTATCAAAGAGGTAATCAATGCCGATGGTGAAATCATTTTGTTTATTGATGAAATTCACACCTTGGTTGGTGCTGGAGGTGGAGAAGGGGCAATGGACGCTGCGAACATCTTGAAACCTGCTTTGGCTCGTGGAGAATTGAGAGCTGTTGGAGCAACGACTTTGAACGAGTATCAAAAATATTTCGAAAAAGACAAGGCTTTGGTTCGAAGATTCCAAACTGTATTGGTGGATGAACCAACCACCGAAGATTCGATTTCCATCCTAAGAGGGATTAAAGAAAAATACGAAAATCACCACAAAGTAATCATCAAAGATGCAGCGATTATTGCTGCGGTGGAATTGTCACAACGATACATTACCGAGCGCCATTTGCCAGACAAAGCAATTGATTTAATTGACGAAGCGGCTTCTAAATTGAGAATGGAAATCAATTCCAAGCCAGAAGAATTGGATGAACTGGAAAGAAAAATTCTTCAGATGGAAATTGAAAAAGCAGCGTTGATGCGTGAAAATGACACCAAGAAATTAGAAGTTTTAGGAAAAGATTTGGCAAATTTGGTAGAACAAAGAGATGCGTTCAGAGCTAAATGGCAAGCTGAAAGAGATGTGATTGACGGCATTCAAAAGATGAAAGAAGACATCGAAAATTTCAAAATCGAAGCAGATAATGCGGAGAGAATGGGAGATTATGGCAAGGTGGCTGAAATTAGATACGGAAAAATTAAAGACACAGAACAGAAATTAGAAACTGCAAAAGGCAACTTGGCGGAAATTCAATCCAATTCTAAAATGATCAAGGAAGAAGTGGATGTAGCTGAGATTGCAGATGTCGTTTCTCGTTGGACTGGAATTCCCGTTTCTAAAATGATAGAGTCTGAAGTTTCTAAATTGTTGAAATTAGAAGATGAATTGAAGAAACGTGTGGTTGGTCAAGAAGAAGCCATTGAAGTGCTTTCAGATGCAGTTCGCAGAAGTAGAGCAGGTTTACAAGATGCTAAAAAACCAATCGGATCCTTCGTTTTTCTCGGTACAACGGGTGTTGGTAAAACAGAATTGGCCAAAGCACTTGCTGAATATTTGTTCAACGATGAAAATGCGATGACCCGTATTGATATGAGTGAATACCAAGAGAAACACGCCGTGAGTCGCTTGGTAGGAGCACCTCCAGGATACGTTGGTTACGACGAAGGTGGGCAATTAACCGAAGCTGTTCGTAGAAAACCGTATTCCATTATACTTTTGGATGAGATTGAAAAAGCGCATCCAGACGTGTTCAACATCTTATTGCAAGTTTTAGACGATGGACGATTGACAGACAATAAAGGAAGAACAGTGAATTTCAAAAATACCATCATCATCATGACCAGCAATTTAGGTTCACATTTGATTCAGGACGAGTTTGAAGGTGCAAAAGAAAACGAAATGGATGTGATTCAAGAAAAAGCCAAATACAAAGTGATGGAATTGCTAAAAGCAACGATACGTCCAGAGTTTTTGAATAGAATCGATGAAATTGTGATGTTTAGACCTTTGACTAAAAAAGATTTGAGACAAATTGTACAAATCCAAATGAATCAATTGTCCAGCTTGTTGAAAGAAAAAGACATCTCATTATTTGTTACAACAGATGCATTTGATTGGATAGCTGAAGCTGGTTATGATCCGCAGTTTGGGGCAAGACCAGTAAAAAGAGTCATTCAAAAACAAGTACTAAACGAACTTTCCAAATCGCTATTAGCAGGGAAAGTTGATGCAAGTGAAAACGTGGTAATGGATGTGTTTGATGGAAAAATCGTGTTCAGAAAACCAATTTCCGAGGAAGAGGAGGTGGTGAGTTAAGAGGTGATCTAACGTTTAAGCAGAAAAATAGGAGAGAAGAGATGTGATTTGTTGCATCTCTTTTTTTGGTTCGTTAGGGATTCAATCTTTTGACTTTACCAATTTGAAAACAAATTGATTAAAAAAAGCACCCATAAAATATTGCTGTAGGTATGGGCTGAAATACAGATTTAAACCGAAGATTAGTCATTAAGCATTTTAGGAAATTCAAAAAATATGTAACTTCGTGCTTCCTTTTCTAATTAACAGGTGAGGACTATTCTAATTCAATGAGCTCTTTCAATATAAATCAAGGTAAATCAAGAATATTCGGACTGGACTTACTTCGGTTTTTCGCTATTTTTTTTGTAGTATATGGTCATAGTATGATTTTGGTTCCTCAACACCTAAAAAAGAACCTTCAATTCATTGTTTTAGATGGTGTTTCCATATTCTTTGTTTTGAGTGGATTTCTAATCGGAGGAATTTTAATCAAACAACTTGAAAAATCGAAACCGTCATTTAAGTTGTTGCTGAATTTCTGGAATAGGAGATGGCTAAGAACCTTGCCGATGTACTTTATTGTGCTGACTTTTCTAGCTGTTTTCACCTATTTCATGAAACCCGAACGCTTGCCCGAGCAATTATGGAAATATTATCTTTTTATTCAAAATTTTTTCGATTATCAACCTTCTTTTTTTAGTGAAGCTTGGAGTTTAAGCATAGAAGAATGGTTTTATTTACTGATACCCATCTTGATTTTTTCGAGTCTTTTTTTTCTTAAATGTTCTGTTAAAAATGCTTTTTTAGGCGTGATTATTTTAGTGATCGTAATGGTAACTGTTTATCGACTTTATTCTTTCCATCAAATTGACATCACTTCCTACAGAGAAGGAAGTCATTTTTTGATGCAAGTGTCTACGCGTTTAGATTCTATCATGTATGGTGTTTGGGCTGTATTTATAGCTCATTATTATCCACTAATATGGAAAAGAGGGAGTAGTTTTTGGCTTGTAATAGCGGGTGTTTCATTACTTTATTTTCTGAAGTTTAATTTAAGTTACGAGTTTTATGTCTGGGTTCCTTCCCTTAAATCCATCGCTGTGGTGCTAATGCTTCCTTATCTTTCCAATTGGAAACAATTTAACTTTTCCATCGCCAAATGGATCACCACCATCAGTCTGATTTCTTATTCCATGTATTTGATCAACCTAAACGTCGTGATTCATGTCGTCATCAAATTTGTGCTAAATGACAACCTTTTAAAAAGACACGAAGCAGAGGCTGGTTGGGGATATGAATATGCGCTCTTTTGGATTATAACAATTTGTTTGTCCTTCCTTTTATACAAATACATAGAAGTTCCTTTTATGAACCTTCGAAAACGAGAAAAAGAATGACGAGCAAGGTGTAATTAAGGAAATAACCATAAGCTGTTGATAATTATAATGAGTTTCAGAATGAAATAGGATAAATTCTGTTAATTTTGTAAAATCACATAGATAATAATTTATACACAGTAAAATGGCACAACAGGATATTTTTGATAAAATCCGTAAAAATCGCGGACCAATTGGTCAGTACTCAAAAGGAGTTCACGGATATTTTACTTTTCCTAAATTAGAGGGAGAGTTGGGTAGAAAAATGTTTTTCCGTGGTAAAGAGTGCTTGGTTTGGTCTATTAATAATTACTTAGGACTTGCCAACATGCCAGAAGTTCGTGAAGCAGATGCAAAAGCAGCGGCTCAATACGGCTTAGCTTACCCAATGGGAGCTAGAATGATGACAGGTCAAACGAATGAGCATGAACAATTAGAAAATGAATTGGCTGAGTTCATGGAAAAAGAAGATTGCATTCTTTTGAATTTTGGCTACCAAGGAATGGTTTCTGCAATTGACTCTTTAGTTGATCGGAATGACATCATCGTTTACGACAGTGAATCTCATGCGTGTATTCTGGATGGAATGCGTTTGCATACAGGCAAAAGATTCGTTTTCCAACACAACGATATGGAAAGCTTTGATAAACAAATGAAAAATGCATCTGCTTTGGCTGAGAAAACCGGTGGTGGTATTCTAGTGATTACGGAAGGAGTATTCGGAATGGCTGGAGATCAAGGTAAATTGAAAGAAATTGTTGATTTCAGAAAATCGGGTAAATATAACTTCCGTTTGTTTGTAGATGATGCACACGGATTTGGTACCATGGGAAAAACGGGTCAAGGTGCTGGTGAAGAACAAGGTGTTCAAGGTGAAATCGATGTTCTTTTTGGAACGTTTGCAAAATCAATGGCTTCTGTCGGTGGATTTATTTGCGCTGAAGAAAGTATTGTTGAGTATTTACGTTACAACATGCGTTCTCAAATGTTTGCAAAAGCTTTGCCAATGACGATAACTATTGGTGCTAGAAAACGTTTAGAATTGTTAAGAACAAGACCAGAATTGAAAAACAAGTTATGGGAAATTGCTTCTGCACTCCAAGATGGATTCAAAGATGCTGGTTTTGACATCGGGGCAACAAATTCCCCTGTTACACCCGTTTTTATGAAAGGTTCATTAGCGGAAGCGACAAACTTGACATTCGATTTACGTGAAAATTACGGTATTTTCTGTTCAATTGTGATTTATCCAGTTGTACCTAAGGATGTTATCATGTTGAGAATTATTCCAACTGCCGCTCATACAATGGAAGATGTAAATTACACCTTGGAAACTTTCAAAGCCTTAAAAAGCAAATTGGATTCAGGTGCCTACAAATCTGAAGAATTAGCTACTGTTGAAGTAGATGATAAAAAAGCATAAGGATTTAATTAAGTATTAAAGCCTGGTTTTGCCAGGCTTTTTTTATTTTACAAAAAAGAGCGCAATTATGAAACGACTTCTTTTATTTCCTTTGCTTTTTTTTCAAGGATTAATCTTTGCTCAAAATCCCAATTGGCCATTTGAAGTTCCCGAAACGAAACCAGAGGATACAGTTATTTTTCATACCGCGTTCTCCTTATTGTATTCCGAAAAACACGAGCAGGCGTTTTGGGTTGCTTATCAATTGTTGGGAGAAAACACCGTTAAAAGTTTAGAACGTTCCAATCGGTTTTTGACAGACCCCAAAATTAAGACAGGATCTGCCACAACTCAAGATTATTTAAAGTCAGGATACGACCGTGGACATCTAGCTCCTGCTGCTGATTTCGGTTGGTCTCTAGATGCAATGAACGAATCCTTTTATTATAGCAACATGAGTCCACAAGTGCCCAGTTTCAATCGAGGTATTTGGAAAAAATTAGAAACCCAAGTCCGCAATTGGGCAAGCATAGATAGCTGTCTTTACATCATAACAGGACCTATTTTACACGACACTTTAAAATCCATCGGACCAAATAAAGTCTCGGTTCCTGAATGTTATTACAAAGTGGTTGTTGCGTATGGTAAACACCCAAAAGGAATTGCTTTTATCATTTCCAATGAGGTTTCAGGAGCAAACCTGAAAGAGTTTGCTGTTACCATTGATTGTGTACAGAATCGTACAGGAATAAACTTTTTCCCTACATTAAATTTTCGTGAGCAACAAAATATAGAACAGCAAATTTGCGTTTCTTGTTGGACATGGTCATCAACTGAACCAGCAGAAAATAACAATAAAGCAACAGGTTTGGTTGAAGAAGATGTTCAAGTGAAAAAAGAAAAAATCCATAAATCGATAGAACAAGCTGTGCAGTGTACTGGATTTACCAAATTAGGAAAGCAATGTGGGAATAAAACCCGCAATTCAGACCAACGTTGTCATCTTCATTTGAAATAAGAGGATATTTTTTTGTTGAAAACTGTAACAATTGTTAATAACTCCCGTAACAGTGTTAATAACATTTGAATTATGAAACAATTATTGGTCCTCCTTTCTTTTTTCACATTTTCATCTTCAGTGCTTTATGCTGTTTCTGGGAAAAGATATACGCAAAAAGAATACATTGATACTTGGAAAAGTGTTGCTGTTTCGCAAATGATTCAGTATAAAATTCCTGCTAGTATTATCATGGCTCAAGGCATTTTAGAGAGTGGGTATGGAAATTCAGTTCTAGCACAAAAAGCGAATAACCATTTTGGAATCAAGTGCCATGATTGGAAAGGAAATACCTACTTCATTGATGACGATAAGCCCAATGAATGTTTTAGAAATTATAAAAACGCAGAAGAATCTTACAAAGATCACAGCGAATTTTTGACTGGACGTTCTCGTTATGCGAATTTGTTTACCCTTCAAATAACCGACTATAAAGGTTGGGCTCGTGGATTAAAAGCTGCAGGTTATGCAACGAATCCAAAATATCCTCAATTGTTAATTGATTTGATTGAAAGATTGGATTTGAATGAGTTGGATAATGCGGCAATTGAAACATCCAATCCTATTAAGTACATCGCTAAAAAGAATGTAAAAAGTAACGAAAGTAAGGTGAGTGTTGAAAATGCTCATACGGTAATGGTTCACAGTAACAACATTAAATACGTAGTTGCTAAAAAAGGAGATACGTTCTACCGAATTTCCAAAGAGTTCCAAATGGGATTATGGCAGTTATATAAGTACAATGATTTTGGAGATCGCAAAGATGTATTAGAAGAAGGAGATATTATTTTCTTGCAACCAAAGAGAAGACGTTCAAAAAAGAACCCGAACTTCTCTGTTAGCAACCCAGTATCCATGAGAGCAATATCTCAATTAGAAGGAATCAAGCTAAGTTCATTAATGGATAAAAATACCGTGACATCTCCCGACGAGTTATTACCTAAAGGGGAAAAAGTAAACCTTCGATAATTTATAATTTTTTGAAAGTGGTTTGTTTGTAAAAGTCTTCTTCGGAAGACTTTTTTGATTTAGGAATCCAATTATTGACTATATTTGCTCAAATGAAAACATGCTTTAAACTATTTCTAAATTGATTTCTTATGAAGCCTTCTACCGAATTATTTAAGTTGATTAAATCATTAAGTAAATCTGAAAAGCGATTTTTTAAATTGACATCCTCTTTGCAAACGGGTGAGAAAAATTATTTAAAAATATTCGATTACATTGATAAACAGAATTTTTATGATGAAGAAGCGATAAAAAAAGAATTTAAAGGTGAAGTTTTTATCAAGCATTTCCCTTCTGAGAAGAACCACCTTTACAAATTGATACTTAAAAGTTTAAGGTCTTTTTATAGCGAGCAATCGGTAAGTAGTTTGTTAAAACAAGAAATTAAGAACATTGAAATTTTATTCAACAAAGCACTTTATAAAGAATGCGAAAAATTTGTAAGTCGTGCCAAAAAGTTAGCAGAACCTTATGAAAAGTTTTACTATTGGTATGAGCTTATTTCATGGCAAAAGAAATTATTGGAAGAAGCATATGAGGAAGGAGAATTTTCTACCAATTTAGATGAATTGATTGAAGAAGAAGAGATGGTTATAGCCAAACTTCGAAATTTAGCAGAATACCAAGTAATCTATTCCAAGATAAATTTGATTTTTAGAAGTGGCGGATTCACTCGAAATAACGAAGAGCAAAAAGTAGTTGAATCCATTGCAGATTATCACTTGATAAAAGGAAAGAATACCGCAATTTCCATAAAAGCAACTTCTATTTGCTACTACATTAAAGGCTTATGTGCTGCAACAAACAGGGACTATGAAAGTAGTTTCCAATTTTTTAATCGAACGAAGGGGATTTTAGATCAGAACCCACTTGTTAAAGAAGATTCTCCTCAACGTTATGTAATGACTTTATTTCATTTGCTTCGCTGTTACATCGATAGCAAAGATTTTGAAAATGCCCAAAAATTAATTATCGAAATAAGACAGTTACCTAATAGTAAGAGTTTTAACACGATAGACGTTGCCATCCGTATTTTCACAAATACATATAATCAAGAGTTGAGTATGCTTCAGATGATGGGTGAAATGCAAAGATCTGTTGACTTATTGGAAATTATAGAGAACAAAAAAAAGGCATACGAAGGCAAAATAAGCAAAGAACAAGAAGTTATCTTTCTGTACAATCAAGCATATTCCTATTTTGGGATTGGTGACTACAAAAAGTCCTTGTCGTATATCAATGAGATTTTAAATGACAATGAACAAAATCTGAGACAAGACATCTATGGTTTTAGTAGATTGTTAAATTTAATCCTCCACTATGAATTGGAGAATTACGATTTTTTGGAATACGCTATCAAATCAACGAGTCGTTATTTATCTAAAACTAAACGAAATTATCAGATAGAAAGTGTTTTTATAAAATATATTCGAAAAATAGCTAAAGTAGTGGATTCTCAAACTACATTGAAGATCTTTAAAGAAATGAAGGTGGAAATAGATGAATTATTAACCATTCACGAAGAGCGCGTTATTCTTGAATTCTTTGATATTTCCGCATGGATATGGAGTAAAATTCATAAAACTTCATTTGACAAATCTGTAAAATTATTATTGATTGAGGAAGGCAAACTAAATAAAAAGATTTTACCCGAAATTAAAAGCTAACGGAATAACTTAGAATGAAGCCGTTTAGATTAGAGGAGATACTTGTTTTACTAGCATTGAAGGCATAATAGTTGAAATTTTTTGATTGAATTTTATATGCCACATCAATGCTGTTACTCCCGAGTTTTATTCCACCTCCGAAAGAAATCGTAGTGCCTGCTTTTGTTCCTTCGGAGACATTGGATTCATAGGGTTGAGGATAATACGCAAAACCTGCACGTACAAAATATTGAGATTGAAATACCAATTCTCCCCCAGCACGGATGTTAAAAACGGGTTTCAACAAAGCTTTTGCTTCTTCATTCTGATACCGATAATTGTTTGGCTCAGGCTCATAAACGGGATCATTTGTAGATTTTAGTTTTGCTCCTGCATAATTGATGTACTCAACATCCACATTAATGCTACCCCTTGTTCCAAAAACGTATGCGAGTGAACCGATTACTTTAGCAGGACTTCTCAATTTGTATTTGTAATCACCTGTTGGCGCTGTGCCTGAAACTATTTGGTAAATGGTATCGTTTCTCACTGTCGACATGTCTGCAGACCAGGCATCTTTGAGATTGTAATAGGTGGGTGTGTGTAAACTTAAACCTACACGCAACGCTGGTACTGGAAGATAGATTACGCCAATCTTGAAGTTATTTCCATTTCCTCGAGTTTCTAAGTGATAAACATACTCAAAAGAGTCAATAGAAGTAACTGGACCACCGTATTGGCTTTCTCTGTGAGTGTAATCTTCTGTATATCTTGCCGTTCTGAGTCCCCAGTTAATACCAAAATACAAGCGATTAAGGTAATTGGTACTGTATGAAAACGTGTATTCGGATACCCCTCCTTTGGTTGTGATGATTCTGTTGTGATTCATTGTATCAGTACTAACTAATCTCGGAGAATAATTTCCGTCAATTTTTTGATATATAGCTTGGGTATTCCAAGCTAATTGAGAAGTAAATGGGGGCAAAAAGGATGGGTCTAAGTCGTATCCGTCACCAGCAAAAACATCTAACAATGAGTTCTGCAAGCGACCATTGTATTCAATACTGTTGGTCAAGTTGTCAACTCGATTATAGCTAAATCCAAATTGATTATACAAAAAGCCTTTGTTCTTATGCGAAACATCATTGGCAAAAACAATCCCTAAATTAGATGGTCTAAACACATTTTTTTTCGATAAAGTCGATTGACCTTGAAAGTCACTGGTGTTTCTGATGTTATTAAAATTAAATCCAATTGCAAATTGAGAAGATGAATACCTTCCATATCCCGCAGGATTTATCAAAGAGGAACTGATATCAGCACCCAATGCACCAAAAGAACCAGCCATGCTTTCGAATCGAGCACTACCTTGAAGTTGCAAATTGGAATAACGAACTAGATCAATTACATTTTGACCGAAAGCATATCCTGCCATCTGAATCACTAAGAAAGAGATGAATAATTTCCTCATTACTACTTGTTTCTGTTATTATCTTCCGCCACTTGGTCTCGTTGCACCACTTGGACGAGTTGCTCCGCTTGAGCCACTTCCTCTGCTAGGACTAACGGTTGAAGGAGCGGGTCTCGACTGGTGATTGTTCATCGATGGAGCAGTTCGTTGCACAGGTTGCGTTTGATTCCTTGTCGGTTGTGTATTTCTAATTGTTCCTGAATTTCCTCTTTGCGTTGGAGTAACTTGTCTTTGAATCGTTGGATTTGTTCTAGAAGGAGTTACTACGTTGTTGTTATTACTCGGTGTAACGGTTCTTTGAATTGGAGTGACAACTTGCGTATTTGGTGGAGTTACTCTCGTTGGCGTAGTTCTATCTGGTGTAACGACTCTTTGCTCTATTTGTCTTTCTGGGTTATTTCTAGTTGGTGAAACTGTGGTTGGAGAAACGATTTTTGGATCTGCTGATTTGACCTCTTTCACCGTATTTGGATTTACATTTCTTACCACGATGTTTTCTTTTGTGACAGAATTCACAATCATTGTAGACTCTTTGACTCCTTGCTTTCCTGCTTGAGTATTCGACACACCAACTACTGGGGAAAGAACATTTCCATTTACTTTTCCAGATTTTACACTGCCTGGAAAATCGTTTCGAGTAACTACACCGCCCCCAGAAGAGGTGCCTCTTGGACCTCTGTGGTGATTAGAAGAGTAATTATTGGTGTTTGTCCAGATATTACCAGAATTTCCGTAATTGTTACCATAATAATTGTTACCATAATGATTGCCGTAATAATTGTTGCCATAATGATTACCATAATAATTATTTCCGTAGTGGTTTCCAAAGTGTCCATATCCATAAGGATTGTATCCATACCCATAAGGATTATAACCGTAATAACCGTAAGGGTTGTAAGTATATGGATTGTAACCATATCCATAAGGGGAATAGCCATAACCCATTCCAAATCCAAACCCGTTATAATAATTAAACCCTAAATAAGTCCAGCCGAATCCTGGAGAATACATCCAATTTCTGTGATGTAATCCATGTCCGTAATAAGGATATCTGAAATAAGGTGAATAACTATAATCATTGTAATAGTTATTTGTAACGTATTGTGTGTTTGCGTTATCTCGGTCTTTTTTATATTTGTAAGCGGTATAAGATGTTTCGTCATTTAAAGACTCATCAATTGGAATCTCAACGCCTTTGGTTACATAAACGTCATCATCAGCCACATTTGATATGCTTGCGCAAGAACCGAGAAGTCCTACTGTAATTCCTGCTGAAAGAAAATAAATTAGCTTTTTCATAATTATGTATATTTGGTAACTACTCAATAAAGATAATCTTTATTTCTACATTTGTAGAATCAATTAACGATTATTTAATTTATAACACCAATTTCAAAATAGCAAATGGCAAAAAACGTAACACGAGAAGAAGATTATTCAAAATGGTACAATGATCTCGTTTTTAGAGCTGGTTTAGCTGAAAATTCAGCAGTAAGAGGTTGTATGGTGATCAAGCCGTATGGGTATGCAATTTGGGAAAAAATGCAAGCGCAACTTGACAAGCGATTTAAAGAGACGGGTCATCAAAACGCATATTTTCCGCTTTTCGTGCCCAAAAGCTTGTTTGAAGCCGAGGAGAAGAATGCGGAAGGTTTTGCAAAAGAATGTGCTGTGGTTACCCATTATCGTCTGAAAACAGATCCAAATGATAGCACGAAATTAATTGTTGATCCAGAAGCCAAGTTAGAAGAAGAATTAATTGTCCGACCAACAAGCGAAGCAATCATTTGGAATACATACAAAGGTTGGATTCAATCTCATCGGGATTTACCCATCTTAATCAATCAATGGGCGAATGTGGTTCGTTGGGAAATGAGAACGCGTTTGTTTTTACGCACGTCTGAATTTCTTTGGCAAGAAGGTCATACGGCTCATGCAACCAAGCAAGAAGCAATTGTTGAAGCTGAACAAATGTTGGATGTGTATTCGGAATTTGCGGAAGAATTCATGGCAATGCCCGTTATCCGAGGTAAAAAGACGGAAAGCGAACGTTTTGCTGGCGCAGAAGATACGTATTGTATTGAGGCAATGATGCAAGATGGGAAAGCGCTCCAAGCGGGAACCTCTCACTTTTTAGGGCAAAATTTTGCAAAAGCATTTGATGTTAAATTTGCGGACAAAGAAGGGAAGTTGGAGCATGTTTGGGCAACTTCTTGGGGGGTTTCTACTCGTTTGATGGGAGCTCTAATTATGACGCATTCAGATGATGAGGGGTTGGTCTTGCCTCCAAAATTAGCACCTATTCAAGCGGTTATCATCCCAATATATAAATCAGGAGAGGAGTTGACTTTGGTCTCTGAAGCAGCAAAAGAATTGATGGTTAAATTGAAAAAACTGGGTATTTCTGTTAAATTTGATGATGACGATAACCGTCGTCCAGGATGGAAGTTTGCAGAATATGAAACGAAAGGAGTTCCTGTTCGAGTAGCGATTGGATCACGAGATCTAGCTGAAGGTAAAGTAGAAATTGTTCGTCGAGACACTAAAGAAAAGTCAATTGTAAACCTTGAAGGAGTAGAAGGAGTTATTGCACAGTTGATGGAAGACATTCAGAATAACTTATTTGAAAGCGCATTAAAATTCAAGAATGAGCGCGTTCAGAAAGTAGATACATACGCTGACTTCAAAGAAAAAATGGAAAAAGAAGGCGGTTTTTATTTGGTTCATTGGGATGGAACGATGGAAACCGAGGCTTTGATTAAAGCAGAGACTCAAGCAACTTTCCGTTGTATTCCATTAGATGCTCCTGAAGAAGATGGGGTTTGCATGGTTACTGGTAAGCCTTCCAAACATCGAGTTGTGCTGGCGAAAGCTTATTAATTTAAAGAATTAAGATGGCGAAGAAAAAAGAAAAACAAGAAGACCCAAGAGAAGTCATTTTAAATTTACTGATGACAAAAGCGGCATTAAAACAAGATATCATTGAGGATACTGAAAAGATTTTCATTTTGCTCAAAAAAGTCTTGTTGGAAGAAGTGACTGCGTTAAAAGAGAAAATAACGGACTCGCGTGTTCGCATGCAATATGATGATAAAAGTCGATTTGAAGCGCAAGTTTACGTTGGGAGTGACGCTTTACTTTTTCACATGCACAACAATATTTTTATGCTACCTGAAGCGCATCCTTTTTGGGAGCAAAAATATTTAAAAGACAATCCTAGTCGGGGATATTTTGGAATTATTTACATCTACAACTTTTTAGCGCAATCGTTAATTCAGTCAAGATCGAATGATTTAGGGTATTTAATTGGCAGAATTTTTGTGAATTCAGAAGGACACTTTTTCATGGAAGGAAAAGGCCCTTTGGGGACAGCTTTCAAAGAAATTGGTCAAGAGTGTATCTGTGATTACATCATTCGAGATGTTATTCAAACATCTTTTGCTTTTGCCCTTAATTTTGACTTACTGACACCTCCTTATGAGATTGTTTCGCAAATTAATGTACAGCAAGCGATTGCGATTTCAAACAGTTTAAACATGCAAACGGGTAAAAGACTCGGTTTTAAATTTGAATCAGAAAAAAATGACTTTTTCTAAAAAAAATCCGAGAAGTGTTGCTGATTCAAATTAAATAGCTATATTTGCACTCGAAAATCAATTAATACTTTGATTTGGCCCATTCGTCTAGTGGTTAGGACGCCAGGTTTTCATCCTGGAAACAGGAGTCCGATTCTCCTATGGGCTGCAAAAAAAAGAAAAACGTTCTTTAAATTAAAATGGCCCATTCGTCTAGTGGTTAGGACGCCAGGTTTTCATCCTGGAAACAGGAGTCCGATTCTCCTATGGGCTGCAAAGACATACAGTCATTAACTTTATAATTAACACAAAAAATCATGGCGAATCATAAGTCAGCAAAAAAAAGAATTAGATCCAACGAGGCTAAAAATCTTCGTAACAAATACCAGCATAAAACAACTCGTAATGCGGTTAGAAAATTAAGAGCACTTACTGAGAAATCTGAAGCTGAAACTTTATTTCCAAAAATCTCTTGCATGATTGATAAATTGGCAAAAAAGAATATTATTCATAATAACAAAGCTGCAAACCTTAAGTCTGGTTTAGCGGTTCTTATTAATAAGATGTAATTTTATTGATGATAGTATAAAAGGGGGTTTTTAACCCCCTTTTTTGTTTTCTAGATTTCCATTTCCTATTTTTACATTTTAAAATATACGTGTCAAAGTTAACAACCTTCCTTCTGATTTTATTGCCACTGGCTAATTTTGCGCAGTACAACTTATTATTTGAGAAAAGTGATACGATTAAAATAACGCACCGATCAGGAGGAAATGAACTGGATTCATTGGACTCTTATTTTACAGGTAATTTTTCTTTAACACCTGGGGGGGCATGGAACAATCCTTTTGGTAGGTATGAGACGGATTATTTATCCGTTTTTAATGCGCTTCAAAAACCACTTCATGTGCCCAAAAGGTTGAAAAGTCATTTTACAGCACTTCCACACTTAGGCTTCACTTATTCATTTGGATCCAAAGGATTGCAATATGTGCATGCCGATTACCAGCAAACCATTCGTAGAAATACCAATTTGAATATTCATTTTGATAAAAATGCATATGGGAACGTGAAAGGCATGATGCGAAATACAGGTTTTGACAACCAAGCTTTCCAAATTTTATTAGATCATCATGGGAAGCATTACGAAGGGTTGTTGTATTTGAATTACATCAAATCTAAAAGGCAATTAAGTGGGGGAATTACAACAGATTCACTGATTGACTCGTATGGTTTGGATTTCGTTCCTGTAAGAAAAGAATATGCCAAGAGCATTCTAAAAAATGTGGAATTGGGAACACAACATGCTGTTAATTTTAACCGTGATTCTTTATTTAGACACGGATTAGTGTATAAAAATCAATGGTCAATTGCTCATCGGGAGTATTTTGAAGAAGATTATTTGCCTGAAATTTACAACGTAATAAATATAGATTCGAATGCGACGAGAGATCAATACCAAATTGCTAAAATCAATAACGGGGCGGGATATTTTTTGAAAAATAATTTCATTCAAGTTGAGGCACTGATTCAGCATTCGTATTGGGGTTATCAAAATTTAGCGAGACATCGAGATACAACCGAAATAGTATTTCAAGGAAATATCGGACTCAATTTTTCACAGTTTTCAGTTCAAAATGAAATGTCCATCAATTTGGTAGGGGCAGTAGGAGAGTGGACTGAAGATTTAAACATTCAGTTCAAACAACCTAATTGGCAACATGGATTACACTTTGCAAGTAGTTCTAAATTGCCAACTGTGTTTCAACGAAATTATTTTGCAAATAATCAAGATTGGAACTTGACGAATCTAAAAACTATGCAACAAACCAGCTTTAAGTATGAAATTGCGAGTTTTTCAAAACGGCAATGGACCGGTCAAGTTGGGTGGAAAAACATGAAAAACACGTATCTCTTCTTGAATGACACATGGAGAAATGATACCTTAACTAATCTAAACCTTTTCACAGCTTCTGTGGGAGGAACTTTGACTTGGAGAAGCTTAAACTGGCAACCTCGTGTTTTTTATACCATAACACCAGAAGCTTTTGATTTCATTCCACAATTTGATTTAAGAAGCAAATTCTTTTTTAATCAGAAACTTTTTAGGGCAAAACGTTTGGATTTCATTATTGGAATAGATGTTCGTTATCAAGCGGGGTATAGATTGTTAGATTATCAGAGTAACCTTGATCTGTTTGTGGTTCCATCGCAACGACAAGAGCATCAGCCCGTAGTTGAACTGAGTTTCTTTACAGGATTTAAAATTGATGTTTTCCGCTTCTATTTTAAATTCGAAAACATTGATTATTTCTGGAATCCAAAAACAAACCTTCAACAAGTAGGTTTTCCCATTAACCCAAATGTAATTCGATTAGGATTGACGTGGGATTTCTTTAATTAATTATCTTTTCTTTTTTCCTGAATTTTACAAAATTTATTTCCATTGGTGATTTTACAAGGCGAATTTTAAGATTTCATTAGAATTTTAAACACAAATTCACATAAATCCGCCTGTCTGTATCAATAAATCACAATGTCTCTACATTTTGAGGGGGCAGCCCCTCTGTTTTGAAGCTAAAACATCCTTAATATTGCACATCATTAGTTAGGTAAAATTGAATGTTTGGCTGATTTTACAAGAACTTTTTTTTTGTTTTAAGAAATTGTAATCTGCTGCTACTAAAAAACATTCGAATTCTTATAGCCCAAGAAGACTCCCGTTTTCTTGGGTTATTTGTTTTACAGAAGGAAGTTGATTAGGTACTAACTTTTCAACCGATGATATATCATGACACAATTCGTATACGTAGCCCTTTCGGATCGGGAAATTATTGTTCCAAAATCAATTGTCCTCAACCAACATTTTATATTAAATGTAACAACAAAGTATCATTTGTGTCAATAAACTGTAACGTTTTTACACTTTGAGGGGGCAGCCCCTCTATTTTGAAGCCAAAACATTCTTAATATTGCATATCATTAGTTAGGTAAAATTGAATGTTTGGCTGATTTTACAAGGACTGTTTTTTTTGTTTTAAGAAATTGTAATCTGCTGCTACTAAAAAACATTCGAATTCTTATAGTCCCAAGGAAACTCCCGTTTTCTTGGGCTATTTGTTTTATAGAACTCCGAATCACGCGAAAATGGAATCACGCACAAATGTTAGATATTTACAGAATTAAGGTTAGGTGACCAACTCTTTCAAGCTGATCAACTCCGTTTACAATTCCATAATTTAATTTCCAGATGTATTCACCTTCGGGAACAGGAAAACCTCTATAGGTGCCGTCCCAACCAATGTTTACATCGTGTGATTCAAAAATCAGCTCTCCCCAACGGTTGAAGATAGACAAATGATAATTTGTGGGATCGATTCCGTCCCCAAATTTAGGCATGAAAACTTGATTGTATTCATTTCCATCTGGTGAAAAGGCATTTGGAATATATATACTTGACACAGTTGTGAAATAAATGAGTGTCATCGCCGAGTCAACGCAACCATTGCTATTACTTGCGATTAAAATCACTTGTTGATTTGCTGATGTAAATGGGTTAAATGTGTATTCGGGCGAGAACTCGTTGCTAAAATTACCATCGCCAAAAATCCAAGTGTAATGGATGGCACCCGTGGATTGGTTTGCGAATTCTACCGTGCTATTTTCAGAGCTTATTTCATTCGAATTGGTAGTAAACTGAGCATGAGGTATGGGATTGACACAGATGAAATGATCTTTCACCCAGGTATTACTACAGCCATTCATAGATGTCGCAACAACGGTTATGTTTTTACAGCCAACCGTTGTGAAAACATGATTTGGAGATGATAAAAGGCTTGAAAAACCATCGCCAAAATTCCATTGATATGAATAGTTTCCCGTAGTTAAATTTTCAAATTGAACTTCTAATGGAAGGCAACCTTCCTGTGTGTTGCTTGAAAAATCAATTGATGGAAGCTCCTCAACGGTAACTAAAACTTCATCACTTCCAATACAAGCTCCGTTACTTGTTACGGTATAAATTCCAGTATTTGTTGGGGTGAAAGCAACGCCATCAACAATTCCTTGATCCCAAGAATAATTATTTCCGCCAGTTGCGTTTAACGTCACGGAACTTCCTTTACAAACAACAATGTCATTTCCTGCAAAAATAGTAGTTGAATTAACGGTTATAAGGACGGCTACAGTAGAGCTGCATGTTCCATTAAAACCAGTTACTTGATAATTCGTAGTGGTTGTGGGTGTCACCAGAATGGAACTATTTGTTCCTAAACCATTGTTCCAAATGTAGCTGTTTGCACCAGTTACACTTAGTGTTATGCTTTCTCCTACACAGATTGAGGTCGAAGGGGAAATGGCAAGAATGGGGTTATCTTCTATGTTAATTTGAAAACTAACTTCTTGTCCATATACGTCCAATCCACAGACTGTTTTCTTAGGTTTCATTTTAATTTGGTACGTTCCCACGCTGACATTTCCCCAGTCGATGGTCATGGTGTGTGAATTGGTTGTGTTATTAGGAGATGTAAAGTTGGCGCCTACGGGTAGTCCACTCCATTCATACATGACGCCTGGAAGCATATCGGTATGAACTGAACTTTGGTTTCCAGAACAAATTGTTGTATCACCTGTTATTGCTAATGCAAGTACAAAGGGTGTATTTAAGACTGGAGCAGTAAGTTTCACATCATCAATAAAGAGCAATTCATCTCGACGATTCGTTGGCAACATCAATTCAAAAGCAAAAGTATTAACGCAGCTGGGAATGGTATAAGTAAATTTTTGAGCAGCAAGACGAATGTCAAAATTGGAGTTGTTATTTCCTACAGCGATGGTTATTGGAGATAGTGAAACACCATCTATAATGGGGGTAAAGTTTAAATCCTCGTTTGAATCCCAACCCGTTCCAATGCATTCAGGGGAACGAGACCCCCAAGAAAAAGAGAGTGTTCGAGCGTTTTCATTGCTCGTTGAAATATTTGTCGGTTGGAAAGTAATTTTGTTTTCAATGGTTGCTCCGTTTCCACTACCGCCTTCATAGCAACTTCCTCCCCCTGTATTTCCTCCAACAACAATGGACTTTGTTCCTGAAACATAATTGGGAGATAAACTTGCTTGTGTTAAAGCATTCGTACTTGCACCTGTCGTAGTAAAGTTCCATGTATCACCCGTTTCATTTCCTTGAAAAAAAAGCACTACTTGTGTGTGTGAAGAATGAAATTGAAGTAAGAAACAGAGAATTAAATAAGAATAAATTTTCACAAACGAAGTAATACAAATAGGAATACAATTGGTTTCAACAATAATTTGCCTCAAGGAGAACAATCATATTCTGCTACAAAGTTACCATGAAATTAGTTGCTAAAAGAACATGAATGTAAACAAATTGTGAATTTTTTTAAGTATTGTTCCGTTTTACATCAGGTGTACGTGGTGAATTAATTGTCGGTTTATTTCTTCAACATGATTGTCTATGTCTTTTTAGATTATTTTATCAGAGCTTAAATTGTTGTAAATTAATATTATAATCGTTTTTAATCGTTTATATTTGATTAACAAACAGATACAATTAGTTAATAACCGAATAAAGTTTTGCAGTCACCTCAACTTTGCATTGTCAAACCACAACGGTGAGATGTTAAAATTCAATTATTTACAAATTTTTAAAAACAACGAGTATGAGTACGTTAAGAAACAAAGTAACATTGATCGGTCGTATCGGAGCGAAAGCAGAAATCCAAAGCCTTGCTGGTGGATATGTAATTACACGATTTTCATTAGCAACGAACGAGCGCTTCAAAGACAAAGATGGTGCATGGAAAGATAACACCCAATGGCACAACATTCAAATGTGGGGAAAAGCCGCAGAAAATTTTGTAAAACTAACAGACAAAGGATCTGAAGTGATGGTGGAAGGAAAGCTTGTAAACAAACAATACCAAACCAAAGCGGGTGAAAAAAGATATGCTACGGATATTGAAGTATCTGACTTCTTTTTAATCTCACCTAAGGTTGGTAAAGAGCAAACAACCAACTAGAAAAGTAAGGAATCTCAAGGGTACTTTCTGTCGCTAGATGGAGAGCACCCTTTTAAAAAGAAATAATCATCTTAAAATAAATGCCATGAATCACGTAAATTTAATTGGAAAAATCACTTCAGAACCGAAAGTGGTTTTATTGCAAAACGGTCAAAAAATTGCACAATTCTCCATGTCCACCCAAGAATCTTATTTAGATGCTGCAGGAAATTTGAAAAATAGAAAACAATGGCATCAAATCAGCGCTTGGGGAAATTGGGTTAACGTATTGGAACAATTGGGGACCGTAGGATTAAAGCTGGCAGTAGAAGGTAAATTAACTTCTCGGTTTTATCAAACCAAAGCGGGAGAACGCAAAGTGGTGACGGAAGTAGAAGTAAATGATTTAGTAGTACTATAACTTAAACGCAAACGACATGAGAAATCAAGTAACATTAATTGGAAACATGGGCGACAATGCACAAATTACAAATTTTGAAAACGGTGGAAAAGTAGCACGCTTTAATTTAGCAATCGCCTCAAGTAATAAAAAAGGAGAAAAAGCGGCAGAATGGCATCGACTTTTTGCTTTTGGAAATTTGGCTCAATTCATTGAAAGTTTTGGCGGAAAAGGTAAGCGTATTGCGATTACTGGAAGGTTGGTCAATCGAACTTATTTAGCCAAAGATGGTCAACCACGTAAAATTGCAGAGGTAGAAATTAGAAACATCATTGGACTCTAACACTTTCTGGGAACCTAGTAACCTTAGTTCGATTGTAAAATTGAGATTTCAGTACATGAGTAGATTAAAATGACGAAGTAGGATGTCATTTATTGAAAAGCTGGACAAGATACATCTTTATTTTGTTGTTTTAAATTGATAATCAGTGACCTAAATTCAATAGAATAATCGAACTCAGGTTAATACCCCTTTCACTAAACCAAAAACAACCAAAATCGAGATGCGGTTTAAATCCTCAAGTGTACTGCTTGGGGATTTTTTGAGAGATATAGGAGTCAAGCTGGTGAACAACTAAGGAATGTCATTTCTCTCTAAACATTTCCACCTATTTAATAATATTAATCGACTTAGGAAGCTCAATACTGAATTTAGTACCCGCTTCCGAGCTCTCACAATAAATCTCTCCTTGATGCATTTGAACGATTTGTTTTACCATTGCTAAACCTAAACCAGTTCCGTTGGATTTGGTTGTAAAATAAGGGACAAATAACTTGGATTGTCCTTCTTCCGAAATGCCTATTCCGTTGTCTTCGATTTCGATGGTTACTTTGGTTTCCACGGATGTTAATCGAACGTGGATAATCCCTTCCTGATTGAAAGGGATGGCTTGAATTGCATTTTTGATAAGGTTGTTTAAGACTCGTATAATCAAGTCTTTATCTACAAACACAAAGCATTTATCTTCGTTGTACGTAAATTTAATTTCGGCTTCACTTTCTTCTTCAAAGAACAAAATGACTCCATTGATTAAAGGAACTAAATCCAGAATGGTTTCATTCGCTTGTGGCATTTTGGCGAAATTAGAAAACTCATTGGCAATGGTCGCCAAAGCATCAATTTGTTCGATGATGGAATTGGAAACGTTGTTTATTTTCTCCTTTGCATTGGGATCGTTTGGATCAAACGCTCGTTGTAATTGTTGCAAATTCAACTTCATGGGCGTCAATGGGTTTTTAATTTCATGTGCTACTTGTTTGGCCATTTCTCTCCACGCGCTTTCTCGCTCACTTTGGGCAATTTGCTGAGCTGCGTATGCGAGCTCTTCCAATTTATGGTTGTATTCTTTCACCAATACACCAATTTCATCATTTGCTAAATAGGGAATGGGTTGATTGTATTTCCCGAATTGAACTTTTGCGAAATTTTGTTGTAAAATTCGAAGTGGTAAAGTTACCCAAGATGAGACGAAGATTGCAATCGTTATGGACAACGCTAAGAGAAGAATAAAGACATTCATGATGGCGACTAAGAATTGTTGGATCTGAATTTCAAATTCTTTTTGTTGCCCAAAATGCTGCAAGTTTAAATAGGCTAATAAGTTACCATCATTGTTATAAAACGGTATGTAACCAGACAAATAATCTAAATTTCCAATCTTTTCTTGATGGAAGAATTCACTTTTATTATTTCTTTTTAATTGAAATCTCGCGGTTGGATTTAATTGTTCACTGACCAATCCTATGTTGTAAACTTTAGGTCTGGAGCTAGCTAATAAATAACCCTTAACATCGTATAAGTTGATGTCAGTAACAAAAACAGTTGAGAGATTTTGCAATAAATATTCAATGTAATTTCCTTGGTCTACAATGGATAATTGAGCTTCTTCTCCTAATTTTTGCTTGATTTCAGTTTCTACCGAATGTATTTTTTCTCGAATCAGGTCATTGGTGTATTCTTGGTATTGGTTTTTTACGAACAAACCACTTCCAAGTCCAAAGGCAACCAGAGCAACGAGTACCAGCCCAATTAAAACCATTTGTATTCGAATTGCTAAGTTCAAGGTTTTTCCGATTTTCACCGAATGTCGTAAATTCAAATATATTGGAATAAGGAGAAATAATCCGTAGAAACTAAATAAATAAGAGAAAGAAGTGAAAAATTGAATGGTTGAATGAATGGGCACAGAGAGAATAATGGTGTCTCGCTGCGTACGACGATGTAAATAGTGGTTGTAGCCACCACTGTTGAAATAACCTGAAATGGTAGAAATGTTTTTGGCTAGTCCAGCATCGTGAGATGGATATGAAAATTTCCCGTTGCGACTAACCAATTTCCCATTGTAATATTTTGCAATGGAATAATTTTCCAAAGATTCAAAAACCTTCGCATTGTTTGAAATTAACAAGCGCGGAAAACCAATTTTTTCTGGAATTTTCTTCGATTTCAACGCGCAGAATAAGAGTGCTTTTGAGCTGTCTTTTGCAAATATTGGCTGACGAATGATGTAGGAGTATTGACTTGTGAAATCTTTAATAAAAAAGATGGATGAGTCAATTTCTGAAGTCGCACTGTGTTTATTGATGATGGTTTCTAGATACGCTAATCTACTGGTTGGGACATCTTTGTAGTTAATTACAGCTTTTTTTTTGGTGTTAAACATGAAAAACTCAATGTCATATCGCTCCCAGAATCCATTAAAGAATTTTCGTTCCATGGCGTCTTTGAATTCCGATACTCCGACCAAATCTTCATTTTTAGCCATGTTTTTGAGGTAAACATCATCCTTTAAATACGGGGATAAATATTTGTATTCTATTTCTGTGTTGACATCTTGATCAGAAGCTAATTGATTGGCGTACAGTTCTCTTTCTTGCTTTTCTTTGGCAATGTTAAACTCTTGCAGGTTTAAGGAGATATAAAGTGAAAACAAGACCAAAAGGGCGATTCCAAAAGTAAAAGGCTGTTTTGCTTTGTTTTTATACGCATTGATAACAATGAAAGCGTTAATTAACATCGGCCAAAAAGAACGAATAAAGGTGGATTGATGATAATTAATTTCAAATAATACATAAAGCGCGCTACTGATGAATAGAAATAAAGCCATCCAATACCATTTGAAATTCGTCTTTTTTAAACCCCGAATGATGGATTGGATTAGTTGAAAATAAGTGAAAACCAAAATACCAATGGAAATGGTCGCTAAGAATGAATAAAAATTCAAGCTAAATAACTTGTTTATTTCCAGTGCAATGGATGAGTTTTCAACCAGTCCTTTGCATATTATCCAGATAAAACTAGAATAGATTAAGGCTATGGAATAAAGAAACAATAAGGCACTTCTTTTTGCATTGATTTTAGTTTGTTTGTTTTTTGAAAATGCCTGTATTCTAATTACAAAAAGCGAGCTAAAGAACAAGGCGAGGCTGACGTTAATGAGAAATTCACCGAAATTGGGAAGCCACTCGGAACTGGCGTACAAGGTGGGTTGAAATGCTGTTGTTTCTCTTAAAAAATGAAATAGGTTTGCTTTCAAGGAAAAAATCCTGAGAAGTATAATTCCTAGAGAGATCAAGCAGAAATACAAAAGGTGGATTTTAGCTAGTTTGCGATAAATAACCAACAAGAAAAGACCAAGTGTTGTCAGAAGTAGTCCTAAGAGGATATCGCTGTCTTGAGATGAAATTGGTTGATATTCAAAAGGATGAAGTGAGAATATGAACTGATTGTCCGCATAGATTCGGTAATCACTTTCTTTGTCCATGGAAATATTTCCTTTGAATGGAATTTTAAATTTTGGATTGAAATCATTTTTAAGGTTTCGATTCTCATATTGATAATCTTTTCGAATTAAAAATGATGCAACCAGTTGAACTTGTTCGAATTGAACTGTTTTGGCGTAATACCAACCATTTTGAAGATGTACTACACCGTTAGCTGGATAATGTAAATCCGCAAATCGCAGAATGGGTAATTGATTGGTATTCCAGTAGATCAAAGAATCATTCTGGTAGATGTGAAAGTAAAAAGGGGCATCTTCCTTTGCTTTGATGAGCGCATCTAACCCTTTGTTCTCGAGAATTTTTTCTTTTTGGCTAAGAAAAGTGGTTAGTTCTGCATTGGTTTTGGTGAATTTTTCTTGAAACTGAGCGATTCCCTTCGTGTAATCTTTTTTAAAAACTTGTTGATGGTAGATGAAGAAAAAACCTGCAAAGCAAACACTGAGAATAACGAGGCCATATTTGCGTAGGAAGGATATCAATTCACCTGTAAAGTTTTAAACTTTGTTTCTAAAATTTTCACTAAGGTATTAAAATCTTCGTCAGCATGTTCGTCATTGCGAAAATTAAAATGCGCATCCTTTCTGTATGGCAGTAAATAATTTTGGTAGCAGGGAGTTACGTGATTTTCCCATTGGTAAAGAATTCCTTCCCTTGTATACCCTCTTGATTCCTGATCCCTGTATAATCTTCTGTCTAGTTGAACAGCCAAATCTACATCAACAAAAATTGAAAAGTCAATGGTTTCACGAACACCAGGATAATGAAACAAAAACAGTCCTTCTACAATAGTCAATTCAGAAGGATTAAGTGTAATTAACACCTTTTTATCAGGTGGTGCGTTGAAATGATACTCAATTACTTCAATTGGCTTTCCAGCTGCAAGATTTTTCAAATCATTGACCAAAATGTCTTCATACAAGGCAGAGGGCAGGTCAAAATTTATTTCACCATTTACATCAATATGTTGAAAATGAAGCGGTTTATAGTAGTTGTCCATGGAGAAAACCGATGGGTTCATATCCTTGAAATGATGTGAAAGTCTTCTTAATAATGTTGTTTTTCCTGAACCACTACCTCCGCAAATACCAATAATCATTTCCTTTGTTTTGAGCTTAATAACTTTTTCTGTGCTGATTTAGGAGATATACCAAATCAGTTGCAAAAGTATGAAAAAATGGTTCATTTTATACTGAAATACCTTAAAATACAAAGCTAATTTTATTAAGTGGATGAAATTGAAGTCGTTTAGATTAAACCGAACTGCTCAAAGTGGTGAGTTAAATGCTTAGAATGTAATAATTTCCACTGCTCGAAATTTAATGGACCGTAATATGGATGAGAATTTGTCAACGTGGGGTTAACAGAATACAAAGCTTCTAAATCAATCCATCTTTCAACGTATTCGTCAATTGCCAATTCTAATTCTTCGTGTCTTAAAGGAACATTTTCTCCTGCAAATGAAACTTTTAGATTTCGAGCCATAGGCTTGTCTGAGGTAAGAAAAGCAAGCATTTTTTCTAATTTCTCTTCAGGTACTTCCACTGGAAAAACTTCTTCTCCCGTTGCAATTCGCAAGGTGTCAGAAAGATGCTCAATCATTCTTTGCGCACTCATGGTTCCCCAAAGTGGCATTTGATCTTCTTTTAACTTTTCAAATAAAGGTAAAAGCATTTCTAGGTTCGTGGATATAAATTTCATCGGTAGTTTTTGCCTACTAAAATATTTAAACTTTTCGGATTAACTTGCACGTTTAATTCGTTTCTTACTTCAAAAGGTTCACCGTCGTAATGAGCTCTACTGTTACTCAGTGTGATACGCACTTTTTCTAAAGAAATAATTTCAGAATATTTAGAATTATTGGCAGTTTTTTTAAAAAAGCGATAGACGATTGCTGGTGCTTTCCATAATGAAAAAGGTTTTAAAATACACAATTCAATTTTTCCATCTGAAACATGTGAATTTGGAGAAACAACAAATCCATTTCCGAATTCAGAAGAATTCGCCAACGTACATAAAACAACTGGTATTTCGCGCTTGTAGTTTGGAAATTCGATGGTTATTGAGGTGGGTTTATAAAAATAATATTCCTTTAAAACCAGTTTGGCATAACTCCAAAATCCCCTGGTGCTGTATTCGTCAAATTTTTGAGCAATTAGTGCATCAAAACCGTAACCGCCAACTCCTAAAAAAGGCTTGTCGTTCACCAACACCGTGTCCATAACACTTGCATTTTGTTCGTTGATATTTTGAATTGCTTCTGCAATATTTAAAGGGATTTTCAAATGTCGTGCCAATCCATTTCCCGAACCTGCGGGTAATATTGCCAACGTTGTTTTTGTGCCAATTAACCCTGTTCCAACCTCGTGAACAGAGCCGTCTCCACCAACCGCACAAACGATGTCAAAACCATCCCTTGCTGAATCTTCCGCAATTTTTTTGGCGTGTTTTTTATACTTGGTGATGACGATTTCGTAATCAAAAATAGTGTGATCTAAATGAGTTTTTATTAATTCTGGGAAAGTGGTTTTAGAGCCGATTCCGGAAATGGGATTAATGATGAAGCGAATTCTTTTTTTCATGTGCCGAAGTTTGATTCTGAATCAAGTCACGGTTGTATCGTTGAATGATGGCTTTCAGCCTTTTTTCATACGCTTGACTCTTTTCTTTGTAAAAAGAAATAGAGTCGGGTGTGTCTCTTTCCTGAATCTTGGCATTATACAAATTTCGTGCCTTATCGTTCGAGAAAGTTAATAAATAGTCATCGCAGAAGTAATAGTACGTGTCTTCTAAAAAGGTAATCGATTCTTTCTTAGTTCGTTGATAATAAGATTGACCGATAGAATAATAAGTAGTTTTAACATTTAAAAGATCCAACAAGGTAGGTAAAATATCGATGTGCTGAAAGAAATCTGTTTCTAATGTGGGCTTAATCAATCCTTGAGGATGGAAAAATAAAATCGGTATTTTGTACATTTCAGTTCGTTGACCATAAAGTGGACTGTCTGTTGACGATGTGTGGTCGGCACAAATCACAAAAATGGTGTTGCTGTACCAAGGTTGATTTTTGGCTTCTTCAAAGAATTTACGCAAACTGTAATCTCCGTAATGAATTGCCTCAGCGATTGGATGTTTTCCCTTTTTCAGTTTTCCACGCATGTGTGGTGGAATGTAATAGGGGTGATGGGAAGAGAGTGAGAAAACAGTGGTAAAAAAGGGCTTTTCATACGTTGACATTTTTTGAGCCGACCAAGGCATAAAATATTCATCCATAATTCCCCAAGTTTTATCAAAGTGTTGGTCGTTATTGTATTCTTTTCTACCAAAATAATTGTCAAAACCAACTTGTGCTGCAAAACCATCAAACTTCATGGAACCGTTGGTTGCGCCGTGAAAAAATCCAGTTGCATATCCTTTTGCAGACAAAATAGAAGGCAGTGATTGCAAGGTATTATTTCCATACGGGGATGAAATATAGGGATCGTTTAAAAACGAAGGCATGCTGGCAGTAATTGCCGGTACGGCTTCAATGGATTTTTTTCCATTTGAAATTCCATTTTTAAAATACAATCCTTTGGTTGTTAAAGAATCCAGAAAAGGAGTGAAGGACTCTGCTGCTCCTGCTGCACCAATCCATTCATTCCCAAAACTCTCCATCATGAGGATGACGACGTTCGTTTCATTTGGTAAAATGTTTTGCGGGACGGTATGGTGTATTGGATTGAAGTAGCTGAGTTCTTGTGTCTTGCTGAAATAATTTTTTTCTTCTAAACTGGCTTTTCCGTATGATTTTAACATCGTAAACGGCGTGTTTAGCACCAAAGCTGTGTTTTCAACCCGAGTAAACTTAGACGCGTCAATCGAACTGCTGGGCTTTAAATTAAATCCACCGCGACCAATCAGGACGGTGATGGAAAGAACGACCAAGAACAGAGAAGTGTTTTTGATTACAAAAGTTTTACGTGATATTTCAAGGGTTTTTTCTTGATATCGCGTTTTGTTATAGAGCCAATTGGTAAGCCATATAAAAAGGATAAAAAACAGGGTCAAAAACCAGAAATCCCTCAAAAAGGAAGTGATCTGTTGTTTAAAATCATTTCCTGCGCCTAAGATGGTGAGCAAATCAATCGTAGATCTTTTGCTGGTATATTTAAAATATTCAACATCTACTAAATTCAAGAGTAAAATGAATGAATTAATCAGATGAAAAATAATTTTCAGGAAGATTTGATACCCTTTTTTTGCTCTGAATTTAAAAGGAAGCGTTGAGAGAATAATGAAAGGCAAACAAAGCAAAGCAATGGTTATCATGTCGAACCACAACCCAACAAAAATGTCCTTGAACGTTGCAGTTGTAAAACTTGTTTTGTTGAAGATGTAAAAAACCAATCGACTCAATTGCATGAACAACAAGATGATACTCAATCGATGAAGCAACGATTTTAGGTGGATTGGAAATTTAAATTTCATGCTGATTGATTAACTTAAAATTGAAAATTCATGGATAACTCGATTAATGGGCATCCAACCAATTCTGCGCCAGCTTTATTTCTACTTGCATAGGAACCACTAACTTAACGGCATTTTCCATGGCTGTTTTAACCAAGTCATGCATGATTTCTTGTTCGCTCACGTGAATGTCAAAAACCAACTCATCGTGCACTTGCAAAAGCAATTGAGATTTGACACCTTTTTCTGTCATGGCTTTATCAACATCAATCATTGCCATTTTGATAATGTCGGCTGCTGAGCCTTGAATGGGCGCATTGATGGCATTTCTTTCAGCAAACCCGCGAACAATTGCGTTGTTGGAGTGAATGTCTGGCAAATACCTTCTCCGCTGCATGATGGTTTCGACATAACCCAATTCTTTTGCTTTTTCACTGGCATTGGTCATGTAGGCTTTCACTTTTGGATATTCCATAAAGTAACTGTCGATGATTCCTTTTGCTTCTGTTCTCGAAATACCCAAATTTTGAGCTAAACCAAATGCCGATTGACCATAGATAATACCAAAGTTCACTGCTTTTGCCGAACTTCTTTGTTCTCTACTGACTTCTAGAAGCGGTGTATTGAAAACTTTTGAGGCAGTTGCAGTGTGAATATCCACACCTTCTTGAAAAGCTGCAATCATATTTTCATCTCCGCTCAATGCGGCAATTACACGAAGTTCGATTTGCGAATAATCCGCCGCCATCAATAAGTAATCTTCGCTTCGCGCGATGAATGATTGACGAATTCTTTTTCCCTTTTCAGATCGAATTGGTATGTTTTGAAGGTTTGGATTATTAGAACTCAACCTTCCTGTGGCGGTTACCGTCTGCATAAAATGCGTGTGAATTCGACCATCTGTTGGACTGCAAAGCAATGGAAGTGGATCGACGTAGGTGCTTTTTAATTTTTTGATTTGACGGTATTCTAAGATCAAATTGATGATTGGATGATCATTTTTGTAAGATTCTAAAGCGTCTTCGGAGGTTTGGTATTGCCCCGTTTTCGTTTTCTTTGGTTTATCAGATATTTTCAGGTGGTCAAACAATACTTCTCCCAATTGCTTTGGCGAATCCATGTTGAATTCAACATTCGCCATTTTTTTGATTTCTTTTTCGAGTTCATGGGCTTCTTCTTCCAATTGGATTGAAAATTGCTGTAAACTTGCCACATCAATTGCGATACCAGCAGCTTCCATCTTTCTCAAGACGGGCATCAAAGGCATTTCAAGGTTGTAAAACAAATCTTTTAAATATTCTTTCTCAATTTCAGGAGCAAAAACCTGTTTTAATTGCAGGGTAATATCGGCATCTTCACAAGCGTATTCAAAAATTGCAGAAGGTTTGAGATCGCCCATGTTGAGTTGGTCTTTGCCTTTCTTTCCAATTAAATCTTCAATCGGAACCATTTTGTATTGCAGATAATATTCTGCCAAATAATCCATGTTGTGTCTTGCCTCTGGTTGAATGAGGTAATGGGCAATCATGGTGTCAAACAATGGTCCTTCAACAACAATGTTATAGTTTGCTAAAATTTGTAAATCATACTTTAAGTTTTGACCAATTTTCAAAATATCTTGAGAACTAAAGAATGAATTGAATTCATTTAGGATGCTTTTGATTTCTTCTATATCCTTTGGAAAAGCAACGTAAAATGCTTCACGAGGATTAAAGCAGAACGACATGCCAATGATTTCAGCATGTAAAGATTCGATGTTTGTGGTTTCGGTATCGAAAGAAACTTCTTTTTGTTTTAAGAGCAAAGAAATTAATTCACTGCGTTCTTCGGGCAAGGTAATCAAATGGTAACTTGGTTTTTCAGTTACCAAAGTTTTTAAGTCAGAAGTAATCATCGGCTCTTGGTTTTCAACCAAACTTTGGGTTCTGAATAAATCCAATTGATTACTTTCCGTACTTGCTGTTTGTGTGATTACAATGTCTTCACCAATCACTCTTTTTGCTAAATTTCTAAATTCCAATTCGGTGAAAATGGCAGTAATTTTATCAACATCTGGTTCGCAAATCAATAAATCCTCTGGATCAAAAGGCACATCAACATCAGTGATGATGGTTGCTAATTTTTTAGACAAAAGTCCTTGTTCAGCAAAATTGATTACATTTTCTTTTTGTTTTCCTTTTAAATCTTCGGCGTTGGCAATCAAATTTTCAACCGAGCCATATTGTTGAATCAACTTCTTGGATATTTTTTCTCCAATTCCAGGGATTCCAGGGATATTGTCCACGGCATCTCCCCAAAGACCTAAGATATCAATTACTTTTAACGGATCGTCAACTTCAAATTTTTCACAAACTTCAGCAACGCCTAAAACAGTTGCAGGATCACCTCCACGACCAGGTTTGTAGATGAACGTTTTATCAGTTACCAATTGTCCAAAATCTTTATCAGGGGTAACCATGTAAGTATAAAAGCCTTCTTTTTCACCGATTTTTGCCAACGTTCCGATTACGTCATCTGCTTCAAAGCCAGATTTAAGGAGAATGGGGATGCAAAATGCTTCCACAATTTTTTTGATTGGATCAATCATGGCGCGAATGTCTTCTGGCATTTCTTGTCGGCTGGCTTTGTATGCTGCGAATTCATCTTTTCGATTGGTGGCACCGCCTGGAGCATCAAAAACTACCGCCATGTGCGTTGGCTTTTCTTTTCGAATTAATTCAATTAAAGTATTGGTAAAGCCAAAAGCAGCAGAGGTGTTCTGACCTTTCGAATTGACTCTTGGATTTTTAGAGAATGCAAAGTAAGCTCTGTAGATGATTGCAAATGCATCAATAAGAAAGATTTTTTTAGAATGTTCTGGCGTTAACATGTTGTTTTATTTGAAAATGAATTGCAAATTGATTTTGAAAGCATAAAAGTACGGAATTGTTTCAAAAGATCGACATGCCTATCCGATGATAAACAAATGCGTTGCGCCAAATGGGTCAGGTGGTTTGTATGCAATTAATTATTTGCTTGTACCAATGCGTATTGATGTTGAATCAATTTTTGAAGCGATATTTTATGTACTTTGGACTGAGCCCAAGAAGCAAAATCGAAATATTCAAAAGCTACTTTTTGAAAATCATCGTCTTTTAATCGACTTATTTCCACATATAAATCTTCGATGATTTCATTTTGATTGACTTCGTTTTCTGCTAAATTGGCTTTATTTAGAAATTTGAGAAACATTTCTTCAAAGGCGTACAAGCGATTTTTGTTTTTTAAAAAACGTTGTGTGTTTCGAATGGTGTAAGTGAGTAGTTGGTCATTTTCCATTTCAAAATGAATCAATAAATTAAGGATTTGGGAAAAAGAAAGAATGTCTTCTTGCTTGTCCAAATCCCGATCATTCAAAATTTGATTTATTTTTTTTAATGCTTCATGCATGTTTCCGTTAATGAAATGAATACAAGCAATTTTAAAGCATAAAAATGCACGTCGATTGCTGGTGAGCTTGGATTCAAAATCGATCAATCCTTTTTCAATTTCAGGAATTACTTCAAACGCTTTTTCCAAATCTCCTTTCATAGAAAGAATGGTTAGTTCAATGCTACTTGAACTGGCGAAAAGTTTGATTTTTAAATCTTGGTTGTTGCTGTCTTCAATTTCTTGATTAAAATCTTTCAGTTTCTGAAGCAATCTTTCAGAGTCTTGTGTTTTCTTTAATTTATTGGCAATGTAAATTGCATTTGTTAAAATTGAAAAGTATTGATTCGGGTGATTGTGCATTCTACTTTGAATTTTTTCAAACAATTCAATGTTTGCTTGAAGGTGTTTGTAGCACAATGTAAATGAGCCTACTGCAAAATAGTAGGCGGCGTAAATGTGGTTATATAAATAGCTTGAAGCTACGGTAAGTTCAGATTTTTCTTTGGCGACTTCCAAATCGGAAATGATGGCATTGAATTCTTTTAAATCCGCTTCGGTTCGCGAAATTCCTTTGGAATGCAAAAGCGCAAATAATTTACTTTTGAGATTCCAAAAAGTGTTGTATGTCCAATTTTGAGATTGGGCGAGCAGGTCTGTTTGAAGAATTTTATTCATTTCATCTTCATCGACAACGCCATTGTTTTCCGCTAATCTTTTGTATTTTAAGTTTATTTCTGAAAGTAAATTGTAGAGTTCATGTTTTAAGGCTAGTTTTTCAGCGCTTCGGAGTTGTTTTCTGCTTTGTTCATATAATGCTTTGTTATACAGTATGTCAGCGCTGTGAAGTAATTTATAAATTTGGGCAACTATCGAGGAATTGCTGTGGAAACTATCCAAAGAATTGATGATTTGATCGTATAACCGTTTTTTAGTAATGGAAAACTTATTGAGAAAAGCTTGACCTTTGAAATGCTCAAAAATGATATTCTCATCATATTCTTCTTGTGAAGCAATGTAATCAAAAAGAATCACGTAGTTGTTTTCTTCACCTACAACGTGACGAGCGGAAAACAGTTTGAAATACCGTTTTTCGGATTTGGTTAAATATCGGATTAATTCGTGTAATGATTCACTTACTTTGGCAGCCATAGTTGTTTGTGTTTGTTCTGATTAAAGTAAGCATTTATATGGAGCGAGAGATTTTAAAAATTTAAACGGTACACTTTAAAGAGTGAAATGAGTTAAAAACAAAAAATCCTGCTTTTAGCAGGATTTTTTTATATAAAAATGGAAGAGTTTAATGGGGTTTAATTACAACGATTTTCTTGATAATCATATCAGGGTCGTTATTTGGATCGGTAATTCCTGGCTCACCTTTTGAAACATCGGATGAAGGGTTAACGGAAGTAGATTTCGTACTGAAAGACTCATCGTTGGATGAATTGGGTTTAATTACCTCTTTGGTGCAAGATACAACTAAAAGAACAACAAGAACAAACAATATTTTAAATCGATTTTTCATAATCTTTTGAATTATTAAAACAAAGGAACAAAATTAGTTTTGATTTTCCAAATTATTTATGGGTATTTTTAGTATAACCCTCGTTCCATTGATTAAACGGTTTTCGTCTTCTATTTGGAATGGTCCTTCCATGGTAAAATTCTTATTCGAAATCTTGTTTAACAAAGCGATTCTTTTACTTGTAATCTCCATCCCTTGTGAACGATGATCGCCGTGATTATCGTGTTTTTTGTTCAAGCTGTAATCAATTCCAACTCCGTTATCTTGAATGATTACTTCCAGGTGATCCGATTTATCAATTATTTTTAATTCGATAATTCCTTTTTTGGATTCATTTGGGAGAATACCGTGAATGATACTATTTTCAATGAATGGTTGCAATAGCATCGCAGGCACTAAAATGTTTTCCGTGTCGATTCCACCTGTATCGATGCGATATTCGAAACGGTCTTTAAATCTCATGGATTCCAATGAAAGGTATAATTCCAATCGTTCGATTTCTTCCTCCAATGAAACCATGCTATTGGACTCGGAAGAAGAATCTAGGTTTTTTCGGATTAATTTGGCAAAGTTTGTCAAATATTTATTGGCTGATATTTTATCTTGCATGTTGATAAAATATTGAATGGAATTCAGGGAGTTAAATATAAAGTGTCTGTTCATGCTGGCATTTAACGATTGTTGTTCTAGTGAAGTCAATCGGGCTTTAAACTCTAAAAGTTCTTGATAACTCTGAATGCGTTCACGTTTAATCCTAAACTGGACAACGAGAATGATAATTCCGGAAATGATTAAAATAAACAACGTCAAAAACCACCAAGTAGCATAGAATATAGGATCAATTTTGATTTCTAAAATATATTCATTTGAGTAAAATTTATTTTGAATATTTGCACGAACGTGCAAGGTATATTTCCCTGCTGGTAAATTAGATAACGTGATTTGTGGGTTTTGAAAATTAGGTGACCAATGCTCTTCCAAGCCTTCAATCCAATATTGATAACTTAATTCTTTAGCATTCTGAAGTGAAATTCCTTCTAATTCAATCAACAAGTTATTTTTTGTGCGAGGTAACTTTAAATTTAGTGGAATACCATTGTCAGATAACGAGGTAGCGTAATCTGCGTAATTGAAATCCTGCATGTTTAATTTTAAGGAAGTAATGTTCAAATAGGGGTTTGGATTTTGTAAACTGGTTTTAATGGCACTTGGGTCGAAAACCACGAGTCCTTGTGCAGTTCCAAACCATAATTTTCCTTTGAAATCAAAAAAACTGGAATTGAGGTTGGATTCGAGGTTAACAATTCCTTCTTCTAATCCAAAATGCGTTTGTTGGGCGTTTATTTTTTTCTTTAAATCCGTTAAAACATACAGACCATTGTTGGTTCCTACAAAGAGTTGATCGTTGCGGTAGTTAATAAAATTAATAAAATTAGAGGCTGTTTGACCAATCAAACTAAATCTATTGATGTTTTTTCCATCACTCCAGTAGAAACCTTCTTCTGTCCCAATCCACAAATTATTATGAGAATCTACTTTTAGCGAAAAAGTTTTTTTATTGATTTCTAAAAATCGCGTGTACTTTCCGTTCTTAAAGGTGTATAATCCACCGTCTGTGGCACAAATAATTTGCTGATTGTATTCAACGATGTTACGAATAGTACCCATGTTTTGTGTAGTGGTCGAATTTCTGATTTTTTGTACAACACCATTCACAATTTTATACAAACCACCAGAACCGCCGACCCAAATTTCAGCTTTGTTGTTTTTATAGAAACAGGTGATTTTTTCATCTAACAGCGGTATGTATTCGGACGCTGGTTGAGCATTTTGTTTGATGCGGTAAAGACCAGATTCAGCTCCCACCCAAATGTTTTGATAAGCATCTTTGGTAACGGACCAAATGGTTGAGTTGGGCAAGGCATGTTGGCTAAATGCATTGTTTGAATAAGTGATGAGTCCTTTGTCATACGTTCCGAACAGCAACGTTTGTGGTGAAATTTCGATTCCAGATATAATTAAATCACTGGGAATTCCAGACCGTGAATCAAAAGTAACAAAACGTTCTCCTGGAAAACGGAAAATTCCTTTTCCTTCCGAACCAATCCAAATCGTTCCATTTTTATCTTCAAATATCGCACTAACAGCATTGAGTGGTAGTCCTTTATTTTGATTGATTACACGAAGTTTGTTTTTCGAATTAATCAGCATGACACCTTCTCGGCTTGCGGTCCAAATGTTGCCTTTGGAATCTAAAATGCATTTTCGAATACCAGAATAAACGGCTTCTATTTCTAAATTCTTGATTTTGTTTGCTTGGTAATCAATTTCAAAAAATCCTTGATCAAAAGTCGTGATAAACAATTTGTTATTTCGAAGCGTAATTCCTGAAATGTTGAGATTTAAAGAGTCATCTGCGACGGTAAAATCATATAGATTAGAGGTTTTTAACAATCCTCCTCGAGTTGCAATGTATAAATCTTGGTTAATTTGCATCAATCCTCTGACGCGATTTTGATCCATGTTTGGCAGCAAGATATTTCGGATTTGCATCTCTTGATTGATGAAGAACAATCCACTTCCATTTGTTGCAATTACATGTCCATTGTTAAATTTTGAGATGGCTAAAACACTTATGTTTTTGTCTTCCTCTCTAAAAGCCCAACGTCTAAATTTTTCATCTTTAAGCAAAGTAACACCGCCTTCGTGTCCAACCCACAATTGGTTTTCAATGACGTTCAAGCTGGTGATTCTGTTGTTGAGTAAACCGTTATTAGTTGAAAAGTTTTGAAAAGAAGCCCCATTAAAACGACCCAAACCTCCCATGGTTCCAACCCATAGGTAACCTTTTTCGTCCTGAACAATTGCAGATACTTGCGATTGAGGCAAACCTTCTGCAACTGAAAAATTGATGAATGAGTAACTTTGTGCGTGTGTATTTACCCACACAAGGAAGAAAAAGAAAGAGGCGAGAAGGTGTTTTTTCATTTTTTTAATAATCTCACAAAATCACTTACCCTGTTTCGAGCAACAGGAATGCGAAGTCCACCTTTCAAGACCGCAAAATGTCCATCTTCATTTAAATATTCAACCAAACGATTCAAGTTGATAATGTGCGATTTATGTACGCGAAAAAATTTGGCTGGATCCAATATGTTTTCATAAATTTTTAACGTTCGGGTATCTAAATAACGCGTTCCATCTTCGAAGTAAATGGTTGTACAATTTCCGTTTGCTTCTAAATGCACAATCGTGTCATCTTCAATAATTTTTAGACCTCTTGTATGGCTAATTGCAATTCGATTATTGGGTTTATTCGTCAACAAACTTTGTGATAAATTTTTCAAAGATTTAAAATACGTCACGAAGTTCGAAGGATCTTCACTAAATAATTGTTTGGCTTCTACTAATTTATTAACCGCTGCTCTTAAATCGTCAATATCGATGGGTTTTAGTAAGTAATACACTGCACTTGCATTGAATGCTCGGAGGGCATAATCTTTAAAAGCAGTTACAAAAACCACTAAAAAATCTTTTTCTTCAATTTCATCCAAAAGTTCAAATCCTTCAGCTCCACTAGGCATGCGAATGTCTAAAAAAACCACATCGGGTTTCGATGATTCGATAATCGCTTTTGCTTGGTCTTTGCCTGATGCCTCTCCAATTACTTCGATTTCAGGACAAAATTCTTCTAACAAATAGTGTAAATTTTTACGGGCTATTTCTTCGTCGTCAACTATTAATGCTCTCATTTTCATAGGTCTGTTTTTTTGTTCGTCGTTTTTAGAAACTCATTCGAAGCGCAATTAAGAACTTTAACAAGGTTCTATTCCCCGAATATAACGATAAAATTAAACAAGGTTTTGTATATTGAACCATATTATTGTTTTAACATTCACTTAACATAAAATTAAGAGCCTTATAATCAATAATGCATGCAACTCAAGGGATTTTTTTAAACGATTGATTTAAAGGTCGTATTTTCGTTACATAAACTTCTAAAATTTAAAACGATGAAAACAACTTTACATGTAACCATTCAAGGTATTTGGATTTTTAACGATAACGGAAATTAATTTTCCGTTTTTTTTGGTATTAGCTTTTAAACATGACAAACATCATGCGCCGTTTCTAAAAGTGTGCTTACATTTGGCACATGAAATGGATGGTATTCATATTTGTGTTTTACTTGATGATTCGGCCAGTTATGCCAATTATCACGTATGCAATTAATTATGATTATATCAGAACAGAGCTTTGTGAGAATGTAGATGAACCTGAATTGAAGTGTAATGGAAAATGTCACTTGAAAAAAGAATTGGCAAAAGAAGTTCAAGAAAAAAATCCAGTTTCAGAATCTAAAAAAGTAAGTTATGCAGAGTTCAATTACCTTTTTTGCACAGCTTTTAAAGCTTTTACTTTTGATAGACCGCTTTTGGATGTAGCATATAAAAACATGATTCCTTACTCCAATTTATATCAAAGAGAAGGAGTTTACTCCATTTTTCATCCGCCCTCCATTTTTTCTTAATTAAGTTAATCAAGTACTTTAAATCGCATTTAAAATGCGGTGAGAAAGTAAGTCGTGATGATTTGAATCCAATGTTATTCAAATCGATATCACCTATAAAAATAATTAAAATTAAGTAAGATGAAAAGAATTAAAATAATGGCTTTCGCGGTAGTCGCATTGCTGGCAGTTTCGTGCAAGAAAGATAAAAATACAGATCCGATTATTTCAACACCTTTAGAAACAGATGGTTTGGTGAAGGTAATAGAAGCTTCTAATGCAACGCATAACTTGGAGTTGTTTACCAAAACTGGGGATTTTAAAGTAGGGTATAACGCATTGTTCATACGTGTTAAAAATTCAGCTACTCAAGGGTATGAAAGCAACGTATCGATGACTGTCAAGCCAATGATGCACATGACGTCCATGTCACATAGTTGCCCGGTTTCAGCTTTTACGAAAACAGAAAACAAAACAAATTTATACGATGGATATGTCATTTTTCAAATGGCAAGCAACGCAACTGAATATTGGGATTTGACGATCAATTATTCAATTAATGGAGTAGATTATGTCGCAAATACATATGTAACGGTTAACAACACTTTAAAAAGAAGAATAGCAACTTTTACGGGAACAGATAATGTTAAATACGTTTTAGCAATGGTGAATCCAGAGAGTCCAAAAGTGGGAATCAATGAAATACAAGCCCTGCTTTTTAAAATGGAAAGCATGAGTAGTTATCCTGCGGTCAATGGCTATCAAGTAAAAATTGACCCCAGAATGCCAAGCATGGGAAATCACGGTTCACCTAATAATGTTCATTTGGTTCAAACCAATAATACAGGAATTTACGAGGGAAAACTCTCCTTGACGATGACAGGATATTGGAAAATTAATTTGCAAGTTTTAAACGAAAACCAAGAAGTTTTAAAAGGAGAAGAGATTGCTGGTACAGTGGAATCAAGTAGTATTTTCTTTGAAGTAGAGTTCTAAAAATTGTTCTCAAGTCGGTAAAGTTTTTGCTTTGCCGACTTCCTTAAAAAGACTAAGATGAAAAAGATAAAACTTTTCCTTTTGGGAGCATTATTTGTTTTCAATTCGTTTAATTCGTTTTCTCAAACACCTGAAATAGATTCTGCAAGCTTAGAACTGTTGTATGAAATCATTGTTTTTGGAAAAAAAATACCCGTAGAGCAACAGCAAGCTAAACCGTTGACAAGCATTGATGAATATCTGTTACAATCTGGAAAGGTTGAAATGATGAAGCGCGGTGCTTATGCGTGGGAACCGCTCTTAAATTCGATGGCAACTGAAAGAACTGTTGTCACAATTGACGGAATGCGCGTTTTTGGTGCTTGCACTGACAAAATGGATCCGATAACTTCTTATGTTGAAATTTCAAATCTTTCGGAAGCTGTTATTCATTCTGGTCAACAAGGCGCTAAGCATGGTTCAACGATTGGCGGATCAATTGATTTGCAGCGTAAGAAAAATAATTCTGGAAAATTAGGTTGGAGTGGTGGACTCAATGCAGGATTTGAAAGCAACAATTTACAACGTATTTTAGGCGGATCAGCCCGATATGCCGACAGTTCATTTTATGTTAGTGCAAACTTGATGCATCGCAGTGCCGATAATTACAAAGCAGGAGGAAACAGAGAAGTACAATTTTCTCAATTCAGTAAAATAAATACTTCTGCATCAGCAGGATGGTTGATTAATAAATACAACAGTTTGGAAGCATCTGTCATATATGATTACGCGACAAACCTTGGTTATCCAGCTTTACCGATGGATGTTTCGTTGGCTAAAGCATTGATTTCTTCCATCAAATATGAATATCAAGATACCAACTTCATTCAAAATTGGGAAACGAAAGTATATTACAACAAAGTAACCCATGTGATGGATGATACCAAACGACCGTTTGTTCCAATTCACATGGACATGCCTGGTTGGAGCGATACGTACGGCATGTACTCGGATTTGAAAATAAACGCTAATAAGCATCAAATAACAGTCAATTTGAATGGTTATTACAACCGTTCCCTTGCTGAAATGACCATGTATCCAGCTAATTCAACTGAAAAATTGATGTTCATGTACACGTGGCCGGATGTTCGAACGTTGTTTACAAGTATTTATTTAGCCGATTCCTGGAAGTTAGACGCGCATTCATCTCTCGTTTTGTCTGGTAGTATCGGAACACACCTCAATTCATTGCCAGATACTTTCGGACTTCAAAGTTTACGTATCTTTTATCCTGAAATGAAAGACCAAAAATGGCGAACTGTCAAGAATTTTTCAGCCCATTACCTTTTTGAGAAAAGCACGTTTAATTTTGATTTCGGAATTGGATATGGTGATCGAGCGCCATCTGTTTCTGAAGGTTATGGATTTTATTTATTCAACAGTTTTGACCAATACGATTACGTCGGTAATCCAGGTTTAAAAAATGAAGAATCTTTTGAAGCTTCATTTTCAGTAGCCTATAAAAAAGACCGATTGAGTGTAAAATTAGCGGGTTCTTATTTTCACATCAACAATTACATCATTGGAAAAATTGATTCTGTTTTGCTGCCCATGACGATTGGAGCAAATGGAATTAAGGTGTATGAGAGTTTGAAATACAGTACAATCGCCAACTCAGATTTGATTTTAGAATACCGTTTCCCTTTTAAAATCAGATGGAAAGGGCAAGTGACCTATAGTTATGGCAAAGATTTTAAAAATGAAAATTTGCCCTTCATTAGTCCTGTGAGGTATGTGACTTCGTTAACGTATTTTTACCAAAAGTTCAATGCTGAGATTTTGGTAAAAGGAAACCTCGTGCAATCAGAATTCAATTCAGCCTATGGAGAAAACAGAACTTCTGATTGGGGAACATTGAATGCAAGTTTAAGTTATTCTTTGAATATAGGCAAAACAAAGTTACTTGCGAAAGCAGGGATAGAAAACATTTTGGATACATATTATTCCACTTTTTCCGATTGGAATAACATTCCGCGAATGGGAAGAAATATTTTTGTGAATTTGCTTTTTTCTTTTTAAGAAAGTTTAAATAGAATCGACGCTCAACTATAAATAAGAACACGTTGA
Source organism: uncultured Chryseobacterium sp. (assembly GCA_964488745.1). GTDB lineage: Bacteria > Bacteroidota > Bacteroidia > Flavobacteriales_D > Crocinitomicaceae > JAQVCM01. Next base: position 122,610 of record CAZAVP010000006.1, read on the forward strand.
ACTAAATGAGATCCAAACGTTTGTTTTTTTGCTGACAGAAACAAAAAAAACAGCAAGATGAGAAAATTGCTGTTTTTATAAATTCAGATTGCATGTTTATTTTGGCATTACGAAATCAGTCATGTCAATTTCAAAAATGTCCATACTTGCTTTTTGTCCAACCAAAACGAATGTTGAAAAATAAGCTTTTTTCAATTCTTTGTAATAGATAAAATGAGTGTCGTTGTTCACAGAGTTGAATGCACCACCCATGTTTATTGGTTTAGACCAATTGTTATTACCCAAATTTTCGGATATAAAGATGTCGTATCCACCCATTCCTAGATGGTGATCTGAACTAAAGAATAAATAGCGTCCATCTGGTGAGATGAATGGAGTTGCTTCATTTCCAGGTGTATTGATGCTGTCAGAAAGTACAACGGCTTCGCCCCAAGACTTGCCTACTTTTTGAACAACGTAAATGTCTGTTTTTCTTTTCTCTGCATTGCGATTAGAAACAAAATACATGGTGTTTCCGTCGGCTGTAAGGGTTGCACTTGCATCAAAATAACTGGTATTGATTGTTTTGTTGTTTATTTTTTTAGGGGTTCCCCATTTTCCTTTGTTGGAAAATTGAACTTCAAAAATATCAGAACTTCTGGTAACAATTTTCTCATCCACAGCTTCGTTGTTAATGGTTAAAATTCCGCTCAAACCATCTTCAGAAATGTAAGAGAAGGCTTCAAAACCATTGCCGTTCAATCTGTCTAAATCGTTGCGTACACTATCCCAAATTTGTTCTTCATCGTTCCATTTTGCATGATAAATGTCTTCAAAATATTGACCTTCTTCTGGGTTTAATCCTCCGCCTGTTGTGTTTGCTCTTCTGGAGGCAAAATACATTTCTTGACCGCCTTTGATTACAATTGGTGCGTAGTCGTTGAAACCTGAGTTTACATCACCAGCCAATATTTTTTTATCGGCGAAAACAGCTTTTGCCATTGCTTCTTTAGCAAAAAGACATTGTTGGATGTACACGGGAATTAGGGTTTCCTTTAATGCGCTTTTAGATAGTGATTTTAAGGCAGTTTCGTAGTTTTCAATTGCACTGTCCAGATTTCCTAACCGGTGGTTTGCTTTTCCCATCAGTTCATAAATGTCCTTGTCAACGGTGGTGCTTTTTTGAATGGCTTCTTTTCCATATTGTAATGCGAAACCATAATTATCCAAGTGATAATGAGACATGCTAATCCAGTAGGGTGGTCTCCATGAATTTGGGTCTTTTACAGCTGCTTGACGAAATTTGATCAAAGCATCACGAACATGACCTTCGGTAAACATTTTTTTACCTTCTTCTAAAATGAATAAAGCTGCAGATCTGTCCACCACACTGGTAATGGTATCCGGTGGATTTGTTCCCAATTTTTGAATTGCTTTTGCTTGATTAGAAAAAGAAGCAATGGATAAAAGTAAAAAAGCGAAAAAGTATTTTCTCATAATAGTTGATGAATAAAAATCGATATAATTATCTGTTTGATTTACAAATATAGTACTTTGTTATTTGAACGAAACGTTTTTTCTAAACTACTTTTCGAAGGTTTACAATGACATTGTTCATAGCGAACTTTCGTCTAGCTTGTTTTTAGAGAAGATTGGGTCATCGACCATTTCCTGAACTGCGATGGTTGAAGCGACAGTAGCTAGAACGGGAGCAAAGGCTGCACATATCCAGAGAAATGCGTGAACAACAAACCGACTAAAAACCCCGATTGGTTCTTTGTTAAATTGACTCCAATTAAACAACGCATCCAAATCAACAGGAACTAGAATTAAGAGCGAATAAATAGTTCCAATTGCGATGGTTAACCCGCGGTATTTTCGCATCAAGACAATACTTTCATCCACAGTTAATTTTCTTCGTTCGTTGATATAATCTAAAAAACTAAACCCGTAGTAATAAAAACCGATTAAATAAGTGGTTACCATTAAGGGACTGTTGTTAACGTCATCCCAAAAAATGGCGCAGATAGCAAAAATGATTAAAAAGAAAAAGTACTGCCACATCATGTTGCGAACGACGATTTGAACGCCTCGTCGAATGTCAATCCAAAATTGTTGAAGGCTGAAAGGATAGGTTTCTTTCGTAATTATTACTTCAACTTTCATCGATAAATACGCCAGCAAAGGGGAAAGAATGGTGACCACCAAATATTTAGAAAATTGCATGAATAGCATGGCGATTGAAATTTCCATTAACAATTGGAGCAAATACCACACCAGCCCATTCATGGTAGAAGAATCGGCTACAAAATGATGTTGTTTTAAATAATATCCCGCTTGGTAAATTCCCAACATCAAAAAAGCTGGAATTAGCGCATACCAATATAATTTATGTTCACGAATAAACAAAACAGCTTTCCAATAGGATATAATTCCATGTGAGAAATGCTTGAATATTTTCATTTTTCAAAGATAGAAACCTACTTGGATAAAAGGGCAAATGAAAGCCATTATTTTGTTCTTTCTACTTCTGTAATTTCATCGAGTCCGTGATATAAAAAACTCACCAAGTGAAGCATTTGGTCTCTGCCTTTTTGTTGTCCGTATTTTGAAGTAATGAAAACGGAAGCCATTGCTATGATTCCGAAAGGAATAAACCAAAGAAAAGGAGAGCTTCCAGTGGTTTGATATTGAACAAAACCAAAAATCCCTGCAAAAAATGTAGCAATTGAAATGGCAGCATAAATCAAGGCAAACATGGACCAAACCAATTGGCTTGGTCCAATTAAGCAATGCGCATAAACTTCTCCATTATACTCGTCTTTTTCAATACGAACACTCATTTCTGGGGACCAATAGTGTTGCAACGATTTGTGCGTACGGATAAAAAGTAAATCTCTTGTACGAAGTACAAATACATGTTTGTCTGATTTTTTTTTGGATAATATATGTTCCAAAGCTACTTCGGGTTCGCAATGGATTTTGAGATTAAATCGAGGTCTAATTTCTCCTAAAATAGAATGGTTTAATCGGTTGAATTTCATGGGGTAAATTTATATTCATTTTATTTTAGAATGAATATAAATTGCAATCAAATTTGGATACAAAAAAAGCCGTCAATGCGAATTGACGGCTTTAAAAATACAAAGAGAATTAAGCTTTAACAGCCATTGCTTCTGCCATTTTCTTTCCAATTTCTGCTGGAGAGTCCACAACGTGAATTCCACATTCTCTCATAATTCGTTTTTTAGCTTCAGCAGTGTCGTCGTGTCCTCCAACGATTGCACCTGCGTGCCCCATTGTTCTTCCGGCAGGGGCTGTTTCACCTGCGATAAAACCAACAACTGGTTTTGTGCCATTTGTTTTGATCCATCTTGCAGCGTCTGCTTCTAAGTTACCACCGATTTCTCCAATCATAACGATTCCTTCTGTTTCGGGATCGTTCATTAATAGTTCAACTGCTTCTTTCGTTGTTGTTCCGATAATCGGGTCACCACCAATTCCAATTGCTGTTGTAATTCCCAAGCCTGCTTTCGCTACTTGATCCGCAGCTTCGTATGTTAGTGTCCCTGATTTAGATACAATTCCAATTTTTCCTTTTTTGAAAACAAACCCAGGCATGATACCAACTTTGGCTTCACCAGCAGTGATAACGCCTGGACAGTTTGGCCCAATTAAACGAGCACCTGAACCTTTCAAGTATTCTTTTGCCTTTACCATGTCGTTAACAGGAATACCTTCCGTGATACAAACAATTACTTTGATTCCAGCATTTGCTGCTTCCATAATTGCATCAGCCGCAAAAGCTGGCGGAACGAAAATAATAGATACATCGGCACCAGTTTTGATAACAGCGTCAGCAACGGTGTTAAAAACAGGACGATCTAAATGCGTTGTACCACCTTTTCCTGGAGTAACTCCTCCAGCAACGTTAGTTCCATATTCAATCATTTGACCAGCATGAAAAGTTCCTTCACTTCCTGTAAAGCCTTGAACTATCACTATTGAATCTTTATTTACAAGTACGCTCATTTTTTTTGCGGATTTTATTTTGCTATTTATTCGTTGCCAAATTTAGCCTTTTGATTTTGGATACACAAGGAATTGAGGTAATTTTTCATTCCGTGGTGTAGGTTCTTTATTTTTAATCTTATAAATCCTGAACTTGACAAAAATGAAACCCAAAATCAAACAATTATTGAATTTTGGGAAGATTGTAGTTTAACGTTTTTAGCGAAGTGTTGGTTATAACGGAAGTAAAAAAAGCAAAAACGAAGAAATACTTCGCTTTTGCTAAAACCTATTTTAAGATATTATCTCATTAGAGTGACGTGTCCATGGAGGTTTCGGATTTTTCCAGACTGTGACTCTTTTAACATGATTTTCCACACGTATGTCCCGTCTTGAACCAATTTATCTAAGTAAGTTCCGTTCCACCCAACAAGGTGATTGTGTGATTCAAAAACAATTTCTCCCCAACGGTCAAAAATCATTAAGGTATAGTTGTAGATATCAAATCCACTGGTTAAAACGGGTAAAAACTCGTTGTTGAAATTATCTCCATCTGGTGTAAACGCATTTGGAACGTAGATAATTAATTCATCCAATAGTTCAAATCCTTTGACTATGCTATCTCTACAGCCTTCATTGGTTTCCACAATCAAACTAATTACGTATTGCCCCGGAGTTGCGTTTTCGAGGTTGAAAGTTGGTTCAAAGATGGAAGAGTTTCCCACTCCAGGAATTGACCACGTGTAGATATCCGCATTGGTAGATAAATTCGTAGTTTGCACTTGCGAATATATCGTTGATGGCAGGTTTGGAGTAAACGTAAAGTTGGCATTTGGTCTATCATTTATTTGAATATAATTCACCGCAGTTGCACTGTCTTTACATCCAATATTTGTTGTCACGATTAATTGAACATCAATTAACTCAGGGGAGTCTGTGTTGTTTGAGAGGCAATTTGCGTAATTTGGATTTGTTCCAGTATTGATAGTTATTCCGTTTGAGAAATTCCATTGGTAGCTGGTAATGCTCGATGGATTTTGAATGGTATGAGAATTATCAATAAAAGAAGTTGAATTTAAGTTGAAACATACAGGTGAGCATCCTGTTAAATTAGTTCCCGTAAATGAAACAGTTGGATTGGGAAATACATATACCCCTTTGGTGATGCTCGCTTGACATCCGTTGTTTGAAGTTGCTAGCAATGTCACATGGTATAAACCAGCGGATGAGTAAGCATGAACAGGATGCTGAACAGTGCTGTTGGTTCCGTCGTCAAAATTCCAATTCCAAGAAACAATGCTGTTATTACTATAGGTATTGGAAATGGAAGTTAAATCAGAAAATTGTGTATTCGAATTCAAGCATACTTCCGTAGGGGAAAAATCCACTACTGGTAAAGGCCAAACCGTCACTTGGTGGCTGATGCTGTCAACACAACCATGATTACTAGTCAATACCAACTTGGTATGGTATATTCCTTCATTTGCATACAAGTGAGCAGGCGCTTGTAGGGTACTGGTGTTTCCGTCCCCAAAACTCCAAAGGTAATTGGTAATGGTTCCAGGCGCTAAAATGGTGGATTGATTGTTAAATGGCACTTGCGAAGGAACACATTGGTTGT
>CAZAVP010000007.1:0-123398 GCA_964488745.1 uncultured Chryseobacterium sp.
GAGACCCGCTTGGTTTATCCTGAGCGCTAGCCGAAGGGTACGGTGGTGTGAGAGGCGCACTCCGTCAGTTTATCTGGCGGAGCCGTCTACTCGATTCTCTGCAGGCTTTCTTACGTTCTGCTTGGTTTTCAGCGTTGGAAAAGACATACTCTTTTGCAATTTTTGGCTTGTGTGTCGGCTGGAGCGAATTGCAAATGTGTATGGCTTTATGCGTTGGCTTAAAATGCCATATAATATTTTCCTTCTTCAAATTTGTAGAAAGTGAGCTTGTCATTTCCGTATTCTTCAAGCGTTTCCATTGTCACTGGTTCATATTTTTTCAGTACACCACTTTTTTCTAATTTTCCTTTTAACCAAATACCAAAAATTTGTAAACTATCTTTTGAACGTATGTTTTTATAGTAGTCTCCTTGAGTTCTCATTGGGATTATTAGTCCGTCATCTGTATATGCTAAAAAATCTCCTTTTGGATAAAATGCTTGAGAATTCAAATCATTACTTGCTATTAATTCTATTTCGTACCAAGGTCTTGGCTTGATTTTACCTGTCGAACGACTCCACCTACCTTTTCCAAAATAAACATTTAGATTTGATTTTTCTTTCTCCGCTACTCTTTCCAGAGGAAATACAAATTTTGGAAGCCCTTCAACAGAAACCTTGGTGGTGTCATAATTTTTTAAGTTTGACCAAAGTCTTTCAACCTTGTCTAAAACTATTTTCTTTTTACCCGGAACTGTAATTTCAGCTTCATCTATAGAAATAGAGTAGGAAGGCGAATAAAGGTCATTTAAAAATGCTGCTAAATTAACTTTCTGATTATCATTTAATATTGGAACTGTACATTCGATATTACCTTTTGTTCCACTTGAAGAAAAATTAGAAGAACCAACATATATATTTGAAATCTCTTCTTTATCGAATTGATAGACTTTTCCGTGGTATCTTCTACCATTCGTAACGAAAACACCTGAATTATTGCCGTATGGCTTTAATGCGTTATGTAATTTTGTAACAGCATCTAATTTTTTTTGACTTAATCCTTCATAAAATGCCATTCCTAAAAGAAGTCGAGAAGTACCTCCTTTTTTAGCGATTTCAATAAATGGTTTTTCGAAAGCATTTATGATGTCCAAGGAAGCATAGCCTGAAGCTATTGTTACATTGCTTGAAGTTGTAAACTCCTTGTCTAATACATTGCGAAAATCGCCACCAAATTTTTGAACATTAGTGTACATTAGCTTTTATATTTTCTAAAAATGTTTTAATCTGTTTTGCAAAAGGGTAAATCCCTGATGGTGGAACTGAATTGCCAATCTGCTTTCTTACTTCTGTTATTGTACCTTCAAATACGAAATCATCAGGATAACCAAAAAGTCTCGCTCTTTCACGATTGGTTAATGGTCTTGGCTCATCATAGTGATAACCCCAAGTTCCGCCACCACCTGCTGCAATTATAGTTGTTGATGGTTTGTTTGGGTGAAGTCTTCTGTAAACGTGAGAAATCATACCTTTTACATAATGAGGCGAGTTCTTTGGAATATCAGTAAAATTACCCCCTGGTGGAATTAATTTGAGTTTCTCAATTGTACTAGCTTGGATATTTTGATGTTCGTTATTATACTTTACTTTCTCAACACCTTTTAAGGCTTCTTTTGAAGATAAATAGTTGTCGGCATCTCTTAATGGTGCAGGTATGTCAAAAAATGTATCTAAATCTTTTCTTACTCCAATAATCAAGACTCTTTCTCGCACTTGTGCTACTCCATATTCTGCAAAATTTATCAAATGTGCTGTTGTGTTGTAGCCATAATCGCCTGTTTCTGAAAAATCTTTAATTATTTGTTTTATAGCTTTTTTCTTATTTGCTGTAAGAATACCTTTCACGTTCTCCGCAACAAACATTAGAGGTTGCTTTTGCGAAACTATTTCTACAAAATTTTGATAAAGATTACCTCTGTCAGTACTTATTCCTCCTCGTTTCCAAATCATTGAAAAGTCTTGACAAGGAAAACCTCCAAGAATTAAATCTGCATCTGGGATTTTGGAATAGTCTAATTGGGTTATGTCACCACAAATTATATGATTTCCTATGTTTTTTGCATAGGTTTCACAAGCTCTTTGCTCAATGTCATTTGCCCATTTTATATTAAAACCAGCTTTATGAAAACCTAAATCCATTCCGCCACAACCAGAAAAAAGCGAGATAACATCAATTTTATCTTTTTCTTCTAGTTCCATATTTTTATTTTCAGTTGGTGGCGAATAGATTCTTAACTGTGGTTCTTCTGCGATGTTGATATTTTCAATTTCTACACTCATTATATCTAGTTTTGTATTGGGTGTGACTTTAAGTATTTTATTTTTTTTTCGGCTGCTTTAAGCACTTTACCTGCACAATCTTCATTTGCGATTTCATATGCAATTTTGTCGCTAATAAATTGCACTAAAAGTTCATTTTTATCGAGTTTTAAAATTTCTGCAAGTCTTTCCAACATTTCTTTCGTTGGTTTTCGCTCGTTTCTTTCAATTTTGCTCAATATAGCTTGGTCAATATCAACGTAAGCGGAAACTTGTCTTAAAAGTAGTCCGAGTTCTTGTCTCTTATTTCGTAAAATTTGTCCGATTGTTTCCATTTGAAATATATAACTTGACAATAAGTGTCAAATATAGATAAAATATTTTAAGAATGATATTCAGTTAAGTTTTTTTCGAGCGTTGGAAAGAAACAGCTCTTTTGTTTTTTTTAGTTGTTGGCTTGCGTGTCGGAAAAAAACCAAATGTGCTGTTTGTGCGGTGGGCTTTTAGCTTGCAGAGAACGCTTTGGCGCTTGGCGCAGTGGCGGATTTCGGAGCGCAAAACTGTCAATACACCACAAAAGTTGATGCGAGGTAGAATGTTCAATTAACCACGTCACCCGCCATTGAGCCAAACGCCTGTTATGTAGCGTTTTTTCTTCGTTCTTTCTAAAAGGGTAAGTCATCACTTTCTGTTTCTTGAACTTTGTCAAAATCCTTAATTTTTACTCCCTCAATATTATATGTCTTAGTCAGTTCATTGAAATTTTTAATTATTTCGTTGTCCTTAAGATTGTCATTTTCTATAAACCGAGTTTTTAATTGAATTATCCTTTCTTTGGGCAAGTCGTTAATTTTCTTTAAAGCATTTATTCTTTCCAATGCTTCAGTCTTATTATTTGAAAGTAATAGCAAGTCAACTAAGCAGGAGATTATTCTGTTACGAGTCTTCGGGTTCTTAGAAATTATTAAAAAAACTGCTTCTGCAACTTGGTCGACATTTTTTCCTAGTGCCTGAAAACCTTGGTATTTTCCTATGAATCCATATGGGTCAAGTTCTTTTCTAATTGGTATAACAAGTACTCCTCGTCCGACTGCAACTCCAACTTCTTGGTCTGTCCAATTACTTTCTTTGAATCCAGGCATTAAAACCGCACATAAAGCGTCCATTGAAAAAAGTCCTTTTTCTATTTCTTCTTGCCATTCCTTAGTTGGTTCAATGTCTTCGTGTGCTACAAAAGAACTTATACCAAATTTTTCTAAATCTGTCTTTAGATGCCCTATTGTTTTTTTAAATGTCGAAAGGTGACTTATAAATAATTTGAAATGACCTGTCTTCCAAAATGTAGTTGTCGTGTCTTTGAATGTTGGCAACTTGTTTTGATAATTATGTTCTATTTGTAATTCATTGGCAATCTGGATTACTATGTCGTCATTAATTTTTGGAAGTATTTCTTTAACATAAACTTTTTTGCTATTGTAACTCGGCTGATGGTCAGTTGGAATTCCATAGGCACTGAAATATGCGTCAATTTCAGAAAATGTCATACGTGATTGTAGTTCACTTCCTATGTCGTCAATTAACTTTATTTTTTCGAGTGCATTCATATTGTCGTGTGTGTCTCTTTAAAATGCTACATAACGGTGGCAATATGGCCTGAAAGGGATTGCGGAGAACGTCACTATCAAGATACAATGAAATTGATGCGGGTGATGAGATTCGCATACCACAAAAGCCCTTTTTGGCTATATTGCGTGTTATAGGGCGTTTTTATTTTTGGTCAATACACTTTTATATTAAATTTTAAAAGCTTTTTCGGTAAATAATCATCAAGGTTAGAAATATCAGTGTCATTAAGTTCTATAAGTTTGAAGTCATATTTTTTATAAATCTCAAGTTTCACCTTTTTTCTTTCTGCATATTTTGGGTCATCTTCCATACCCCAAAATTCTATATAAACATTCTCAGTCGGTATGAAAAAATCCGAATACAAATCTTCTTCGATTGGAAGTTTTCTTTCATAAGCATGCGCTAATTTGTAGTCATATAGTGCATTGTCAATAATCACTTCTGCTCTTGAACGAACCATGTGTCCGTCCTTAGTCCTAAATGTTGCAGGAAATTTTTCTCGAAAATTGTCGGTTGTTGTTTTTGCAGGTTCCTTGTCTCCATGAATCATATGTGATTCTGGCGCTGGCGAAGTGTCTTTGAATACAGAAGTCAAATTTTTATTATTCAAAATATTGTCAGGCCACAAAACATAAGTTCCACCAGATGTTTCATGCTCAAATTGTCTACCACCCAAATTCTTCCCAAGCTTGGTAACTTGCCAACCTGCAATATCCTTTTCTATCCAGCCAAGTTCCGATAAAATTAAATTTAGTCGTTGCGATGAAATATCAAAATGTTTACCTATTGCAGTCGCATTGAGAAGTTTTGGTTTATCTTTTTGTTGCCCATTGTCAATCGAAAGGTTCTCTGGCCAAACAATATATTCTCCAAATTTAGGATTATTCCTTGTCTGTCCACCTTTTTGTTTGCCAAGGTCTGTCAATACCCATTTATCATTTTTTCTATCAATCCAACCAAGCGTTTTTAACTTGTCGAATAAATCACCCGATTTAATATCCAGTTCGTTTGCAAGTGCTGATGTTGAAATATATTCCATAAATGTATCTATTTGTCAGTGTGTGTCGTTTTTAAAATGCCCTATAACAATTGGCTTTACCCAATTAGCTAAAGCTGCTACTTCGTGGTGGGTAAATATCCATTATATCTATTTTAGTTAATCTTCTGTAAATCAACGATAAATCCGTTTTTAACCGTTTGTCGTTCATTTTTAATCTTTCAAATTCTGATAGTTTCATAGCCATTGTTGATTTCTGAATGTAAATGTATATAATTCATCTAAATATCTAATAAATCCGTCGGACTTTTTAATTGTTCCATGCCTTTGGTGGTAATGTGTGTAGATATCACTTGTTTGCCCTTCAAATAAATACATTTTGGGTTTGTATGCTACGAAATAAATTCGCAGAATATGTAGTGTTTTCTCAGATAAAATCGTGTATCGATCCTTCTTACCTTTTGCTTGTTCCACAATAGTGAAGTTTCCAAAAAAAGGGAAATTGATTTCACAATTTAATTTTTCAAAATCCCCAGATTGTGATAACGATCATTAACAGTGTTAATAGTGCATTGAATTTGAGTTCATTTTTAAGAATGACTCCTGCTTTTACAATTAATTTATATCCACACCACCAAAATGGCACATTTACAAGTGCTGAAAAATGGAAGAATTCGGGAGTGAAATATTAGAAAAAATATTCGTTGAACAAGAAATCATCCGAAATGCCAAAATAAATAAAGCTCTGCAATCATTAAAAATCCAGATTCAATTAAGAATAAAGCAATTTTACTTCCTTTGTAAAATGAGTGTACTATTTTTGTAAAAATGCTTGATTTTTGTCATGGATAGAACAATTTAGAATGGTAATAACAACTTTGAACCAAACAGCACTTAAAAGGTATGAAAAAAATGAATACCGCGGTAAAAAACGAAACATTTAACAAATCGGGGTGTCTGAAAATGATCCTTACAAGGTTTAAGAAACTGAATCCCATTTTTACGAATACATCTTCTTATAATACTCCTGATACGAGCCACTTGTAATTTCTTTCACCCAATCTTGGTTTGCTAAATACCAATCCACTGTTTTGCTCAAACCTTCTTCAAATTGAATGGACGGTTTCCATCCCAGTTCCGTTTCGAGTTTGGTTGCGTCAATGGCGTATCGCATGTCGTGACCAGCGCGGTCTTTGATGTACGTAATTAAAGAAGCGCTCGTTCCTGGCGTGCGGTTTAATTTCTCATCCATCAAGCGACATAAAAAATTCACCAAATCAATGTTCGTCCATTCGTTCAAACCACCAACATTGTATGTTTCACCCAAAGTTCCGTTGTGGAAAATTACATCAATCGCCGACGCGTGATCTTCAACCCAAAGCCAATCTCTGATGTTTTCGCCTTTGCCATAAATTGGAAGCGGCTGCATGTTCAAGATGTTGTTGATCATCAAGGGAATTAACTTTTCTGGGAAATGATGACTGCCGTAATTGTTGGAACAATTAGACATCTTGATTGGAAAATCATAAGTGTGAAAAAATGCTTTCACGAAGTGATCGGAAGATGCTTTTGACGCTGAATAAGGACTTCGTGGATCGTAAGCCGTCGTTTCCTTGAACAAATCAGTTTCATTCAAACTCCCATAAACTTCATCGGTAGAAACGTGGTGAAAAACATGGTCTTCTCCACTTTTCCAAAAGCTTTTGGCAACCGATAGTAAATTCAATGTTCCGATTACGTTGGTCATGGCAAACTCCAATGGATTTTCAATGCTTCTGTCCACATGAGATTCTGCTGCAAGATGGATAACGTGCGTGATTTGATGTTTTTCAAAAACGCGCGTTACATCATCGGCCGAACAAATATCTCCTTTTACAAACGTGTAATTGGCTTTTCCATCGATGTCTTTTAAGTTCGATAAATTTCCAGCATAAGTCAATTTATCAAAGTTAATAATATGATACGTTGGATATTTGTTAACAAAGCGTCGAATAACGTGAGAGCCAATAAAACCTGCTCCACCAGTGATTAAAATTTTCATTTGATTTCTTTTTCTTTTAAAAATTGGCTCCATTGAGATGCTTGAAATTCATTCATGACACGAGGAAACTTATTTTGCGAACCGATTTTCCCCAACTTTTCCATGAATTCGTAAAAATAGTCGGTTGGTATCACTTTCACAACAGGGTTTCCCAAATTGAATTTTCGGCACGTAGCATAATCATCGTTTAGCAAAGCTAAATTTTTATCAATCTCATTTAAAACCAACTGTTCATCTACTTCGGCATCGATGCCTAATGTCCAACGATGGTTTAAATTAATTTTATCTGCATACACAGCGAATTCTTGAATTTCTATATTCAAATTGTTGCAAACTTGTGTGATGGCATCGTTGATGTTGTCCATCGAAAGGTGTTCACCTGCCAAACTTAAATATTGTTTAATTCTACCTGTAATTTTGATTTCTCGATTTTCGACGTCTGTAAATTGAACCAAATCACCGATGATGTATCTCCAAAGTCCGGCATTGGTAGAAATGACCAAGGCATAATCAATTCCCTTTTCAACTTGGTCTAACGTTAATGCGCTGTGACGGTGAATTAAATTTCCATTGTCAAAATGCGTTGAATCGAAGGGAATAAACTCATAGAAAACTCCGGAATGAATCAACAATTTCATCCCTTCTCTTTCGGTAGAAAGTTGATAGGCAAAATAACCTTCGCTTGCGAGATATGTGTTTAAACAGTGAAGAGGCGTTTTGGCAACCCGCTCCAACCTCTTCAGATACGGTTGAATGAATACGCCGCCATGGACATACACTTTCAGGTTTGGCCAAATGTCATGAATGGAATCCAATTGATAACGCTCGATGATTTTTTCAATCAACATGATACACCAACTTGGTACCCCAGCAATGATGCCTATGTCCCAATTTGGAGCCTCCTCAATCATGATTTCCATTTTTTTGTTCCAATCTCTGATTCGCGTAGTTTTGCTATTTGGGCGCGTGAAGGGCGAGACAATCCAAGTGGTGTGTTTTTTCAAAATACCGCTTAAATCTCCTTCGATGTGATTGTGAATTTTAGTTAATTCGGTAGATCCACCCACAATTAAAATTGATTTTTGGAAAAAAGCAGGCGGTAAATCCAAGCTCAAAAGGGTGGTCATTTGTTTGACACTGGTTTTCTGAAAAGAACGAATCATGTCTTGTGTAACGGGAATTCTTTTACTGGGAGAACCTGTTGTACCAGAAGACAATGCAAAGAATTTAGTAACACCTGGCCACGTATTGTCTTTTACCCCATCAATGGTTCGGTGCAACCAATTTTGATAAAATTGTTCATATTCCACAATTGGTACAGCATCTTGAAATGCATTGAGGATATCATCAGCATCTAATATGTTTGAAAATTGATGATTATTTCCGAAATTTGTTTTTTTGGCTTTCTCAATTAAGGATGCGAGGGTATTTATTTGAAAATCAAACGAGATTTTTGGATTTGAATTGATTTTACTTCCAATCTCAGTTGTTTTTTTAATAAGTCTTCCAACAATTTGCATACACTTCTTTTGTTAATTTTAACACCTCGTTTTAAATAATATACAGCAGGATAAATTTTAAATAGATTGAAAAAAATTGTTGTTCATTGAAATTTGAACTGCACGAAGATAACGGAATTTTATGCCCTTTTTTACATTCCCTTTTAAAAAAGATGTGAATTAATTGTAATTTATACCATTTATTTCTAAATAAGTATCGTTTGATTGATTAACTTTGCTCTGGACTTAAAAACTAGAAATTCCGAAACTATGAAAAATAAGACATTTATTGTTCCCCATGATTTTACTGCTGTAGCTGATAACGCTTTGAGTCATGCACTTGCAACTGCCGTTATTGTAGATGCAAAAATATATTTATTACATGTTGTAACAAGGGAGAAAGAAATTCAACAAGCGCAACAAAAACTAACGGATCTTATCACATCTAGAAACACAACTGTTGAGATTGTTCCAGTTGTTAGAATCGGAAGCATATTTGATGACATTGGAAATTTTGCGGCAGAGCATCATGCGGATTTAATTTTCATGGGTACGCACGGACAACACGGTTGGCAGCACCTTACCGGGAGTCATGCATTGAAAGTAATTACGCGTTCTTCGGTTCCATTTGTAGTTGTTCAAGAAAAAACAATCAAACCCACAGGATATGATGACATCGTTGTGCCATTGGATTTGGAGAAAGAAACAAAGCAAAAATTAGCAAATGTTGCGATTATTGCTACTTATTTTAAATCCAGAGTTCACATCATTACACCCGATGAAACGGATGAATTTTTACGTCAACGGGTGAAAGCAAATATTTTGTTTGCTCAAAAGTTTTTTGATGAAAGAGACATTGAAATCACGACAACTATTGCTCCAGCAAGTGGCTTTGACAAAGAAATCGTGAAACATGCAGTTCAGATTGATGCGGACTTAATTGCCATTATGAATTTGAATAAAAACAACATTCTTGGATTGTTGACAGCGAGTTATGAGCAATACATCATTACCAATGATGCAAAAATCCCAACGTTGATTGTAAATCCGGTAGATACACCATACGGAACAAGTTTCATGTTCCAATAGATTTTTATAAAATTAGGAAAGGAGGAAAACGAATGCTTTCCTCCTTTTTTTTTAAATTAATGACCATGTCATCTCATCATGTTGTTAGAGACAAACAAGAACCAGCTTTGATTATTGCCAATGGAGAATCATGCAAGCAATCACTTTTAAATGATTTGTTAGAGTGGAGTCCGTTTGTGGTCGTTTTAGATGGTGCCATTCATCGGGTGTTGGATTTAAAGATTAAAATAGATGTTTTGTTGGGAGATTTTGACCGCAATGAGATATCAGAAGCTAAGATACGAGAAAGTCAAGATTCAATTGAAATTGTGTATGCGCCAGATCAAGAGAAGACAGATCTTGAAAAGGCAATTGATTTTTTGATCGAACGTGGTCATCAGGCAGTCAATATCGTTTGGGCAACAGGTAGAAGAGCAGATCATACGATTGGGAACATCACCAATGTGGTGCGATTTAGAAATAAAATCACCATGACCATCTTGGATGATTATTCAACCATTTATCTTTTACCCAAATTACCAGAAGTTTTTCAAAAGTGGTACTCCAAAGGCACACCGGTTTCATTAATCCCCGTTGGAGGTGTTTGGGGTTTAACAACCGAAAATTTGGTTTACAATTTGAAAGAAGACAATTTGACTTTGGGGTATAAAATTAGTAGTAGCAATGAAGTTTTGGAAGATGGAATTGTTAAAATCAGTTACCAAGAAGGAGACCTCATCATGATGGAATGTTTGGATTAAAAACATTTAAAAGTCAGTATTTTTGGCGAACTTTGTCTAAAATGAAATAAACATGTTTACAGGAATTATTGAGCAATTGGGATTCGTAAAAGCAATCGAACGAGAAGAAGAAAACATCCATTTTACAATCACAGCGCTTTTCTCGAATGAATTGAAGGTGGATCAAAGTGTTGCACACAACGGGGTTTGTTTAACCGTTGTAGAGATCTCAGAAAGCACTTATACGGTTACTGCAATTCAAGAAACCTTGGACAAAACCAATTTGGGAACCTGGAAAATAGGTTCTAAAATAAACCTGGAGAGATGCATGCAAATGAATGGGAGATTGGACGGGCACATTGTGCAAGGACACGTAGATACAACTGCCAAATGCATTGCGATTGAAAATCAAAAAGGAAGCTGGAAATACACTTTTCAACACGACCCAGAACACGTAACGGTGGAAAAAGGCTCCATCACTGTAAATGGCGTAAGTTTAACCGTGGTGGATTCGATGAAAGACCGTTTTTCCGTTTGCATCATTCCTTTTACACATGAACACACGAATTTCCATCAATTGGAAGTTGGTGACAGTGTGAATTTAGAATTTGACATCCTTGGGAAATACGTGGCTAAGTTACTGAGCAAATAAATTCAACGTTAAGGTTGTGCACATTTTTTAGGTCCACCCATTCGCATTGTGATGGTTGCGCCGAAAAAGGAATACCAATCTTTGGTGGATGCATTCCCCCTTTTTCCATAATTGGATTGATCCAAACTTCTATTGGATAAACTTGCCGCCAAAGGTCCGTTTACCTCAACCAATTCAGTGGTGTTTACATAGCGATTACTTCCCACATCGTCAATATAATCTGTAAAGGTTTTCCGAATAGCATATTCCACACCAATTGAAACCCGTGGACCAAGAGAAGCTTTGAAACCAAACCCTAAAGGAACGGTTAATTGTGTTCTACTATAATGACCTTTAGCAGATAATTCAGAACCTTGACCTTCTGTTCCCAAAGGTTGTAATTCAATTTTTTCACCATGGATGGTGGTAATGGGGTTCATAGCAAAAATCCCAATTTCAGCCAGTAAATACGCCGTAGCGTTGTAACGAGGATGACCGAATTGGAAAGGGAAATAATTAAATTCCACGCCCGTTGCTGCTTCAAAAAGATTAGAGGAAAAATTGAGATTTCGATTTCTAAGAACTTCATTTTTAGCATCATGATCAGAAGCTCGAACATTTCCATAAGATAAATTCACGCGCCAAGCTACGCGATGATTGAGATTGAATCGGTATAACAAACTCAGCGCTGGTTGCGTGTTTTTAAAATGACCGTATTGGTTTAAATCCCCAATATAGTAGGAACCGCCAAGTAACAATCCAATCTCAGATCGAGAAAGAAAAGTTTGTTTTTGCGTAAAACTGAAACTTGCAATGAAAGCAAAAAGAAGGCTAAGATTTAATTTCATTTAAATGGAGATCTCTGTTTCAAAACGGAAAATTACACATAAAATTGTGAATGTTTACTATTTTAAGAATTGGTATATTAAACACAGGGTCTTATAATGCTTATTCAGAGAAGAAGCATTATAAATAAAACTCTTATGATTAACATATCAAAATTTAAGTATATTTTTGCAATAGTTTAAACTAAAACACATACTTATGAACCTTCTAACCAAAAACTGGAGTTTAGTCGCCTGTGCATGCTTGTTATTTTTCACCAGTTGTAAAAAGATGGAATTTGACAAAATTGCCAAAGGAGCATGGAATCCAAATTTAGCAATACCACTTGCTTATGCCAACTTTGGAGTTTATGACATTTTAGCGCTTAAAGACAGCAGCGACTTAGTTGTAGTTAATCAAAATACAGGGGCTCTGGCTTTAGTATATAAAGGTGAAGTTTTCTCCGTTGATGCGCAGTCGTTTGTAGAGATTGAAGATTTAGCGCTCTCAGAACATTTGAATTTTGCCTCTTTAAATGCTACGCCATCTGGTGCATTTAATGGGACTGTTTCTTCAAACAATGGTCAGACCATCACTTTCAACGCTGGTTCAGCAGAAGTGCATGAATTGAAATTCAAATCGGGAGTTTTAACCCTGAATGTTTCTTCTGATCTAGCACACGATATTACGTGTGTGATAACCTTTCCAGATATGAAAGTGAATGGAACTCCCATTTCCAAAACAGTTTCTCTTAACTATACAGGAACCGTTCCGACTAACGTAACTTCAACCATAAATCTGTCAAATGCTTTGGCAGACTTAACATTGGGGAACACCACGTTTAATAAAGTGAACGTTGCTATTGTTACCACCATTACTGGAAGTGGTCAACCGATTGTAGGAACGGAACATGTGACGGTTGATTTTGGATTTAATGACATGCAATTTGAACATGTGAAGGGGTATTTTGGGCAAAATAATTTAGGAATATCTGGAGATACTGTGCTCTTAAAATTATTCGAAAATTCTACGGAAGGATATTTTGAGTTGGTAAATCCAAAAATTAAATTTTTAGCTGATAATTCATTCGGTTTTCCGATTCGCATGAATTTTTCCGGATTGAAAACAATCAACATGTCCAATGGTAACGAATATCCTTTAGGAGGTTATCCATCCGTATTTAATATTGCGGGTGCAAGCGCAATGGGGCAGTCAGCAAATTCTCAATTTGAACTAAATACTTCAAACACCTCCAATTTATCAACCGTTGTTTCTTCTACACCCAAGTACTTTGTTTTTTCAGCAAATGCACAATCTAATCCAGCTGGAAACATTCCGCCAATGAACTTTATTACAGACACCAGTAAATTGAAGATTCGTACAGAAGTAGAATTACCCTTGGAAGGTTCGGCTTACGGATTTGAATTAAAAGACACGGTGGATTTTAATTTCAACGAAGATGTTTCTCAATTAGAATCCGTGATGTTTAGGCTAAACACAGACAATGGCTTTCCTGTTGAATTAAAATCTAAAATTATTTTCTTGGATCAGAATTATCTCCCGGTATTCACCATTTTTAACACGCCTGAAACGGTTGTGACTTCCGCCTTAGTGAATAGTTTAGGCCGTGTTAATCAACGTTCGACAAACATTACAGACGTTCACTTAACCCCAGATCAAATTTCATTGCTTCCTAATGTCAAATATTTATTGATCAATGCGGTGATGCAAACATTAAACGGACCAAGTGGTTTAGTGGTAAAAATGTACGACGATTATACGTTGAACTTTAAGTTGGGACTTCAAGTTAAAGGGAAAGTTCAGTTATAAATATTTAAGAAAAGAACAATGAAAAATTTAAATATCACTAGAAATTTTCTTTGGGCAATGTTGATCTTTTTTCACATTGGAGGCAGTACTTTTGCCCAAAAAAATTACACCTTTTATGCGCTTGACAATACCGCGCAATCCCACTATTTGAATCCAGCTTTTAAACCTTCTGCAAATGTTTATGTAAGTTTTCCACTGATTCCAATGCAAAGCTTTGGGGTTTCAAACAGTGGTTTTAATCTGAATCATTTGTTGCATAAAAGAGCTCATGATGACTCACTACAGTTCGATCCAGCACAAGTAGTGAGTAAGTTGGGCAAGCGCAATTTTCTCACATTTGAAAGCTATAATGAACTTTTTGCCTTCGGATTTCGGGTAAAGAAAAACTATTTTAGTTTTGGAATCACCAATAGACTAAATGCGAACTTTATATATACCAAAGATTTGTTACAACTTGCCGTTGAAGGCAATGGTGAGAGTTTTTTGGGAAAACGAGCAAGTTTTGATAAAACGGGTATAAATTTAAATTCGTATGTGGAATATGCAGTAGGCTTCAATCGCGAGATAAACAATAAGCTTGCGGTAGGAGCTCGGGTCAAATTGTTGTCGGGAATCGTCAACTTGAACACCAAAGAAACCAAGTTTGGACTTCATACGCATGAAACCACTTTTGACTTGACCGTTGATGGTTCTGCAACCATCAACACATCTGGAATTAAACCATTTTACGACACGTTAGCTCCAGATGATTACAATCCTTCCAAAAATGCGTATAATTTCAAAAACTTTGGATTGGGGATTGATTTAGGAGCAACTTATAAGTTGACCGATAAGATAAAAGTATCTGCTAGTTTGCTAGACATCGGTTTTATTTCTTGGAAAACGGATAACGCTACTTTCATTACGAATGATGTCGATTACCGATTTGAAGGGATATATCTCAATCAATTTTTGAAAGATACCGCTGAAGTAGTTTTCGAACAACTTCAAGACACCTTGGAAAATGTTTTTTCACAAGTGGAAAACAACGATCAATACACTACTGGATTAGCAACTCGTTTTTACTTAGGAGGAACGTATGATTTAACCAAAAGCATCAACGTGGGGGCAACTTTGTATAGTGAAGTAATTAAATCTCGTTACCGCGCTGCGGTGATTGTTTCTGGTACAGTCAAACTGAAAAGTTGGTTAAGTGCAACGGTAAATTATTCTCAATACGCACGTTCATTTGGAAACATTGGCGCAGGGCTTTCATTAAGAGGTGGACCCATTCAATTCTTTGTTGCATCAGATAATGTTTTGGCATTTTTCGTTCCCCAAAAGTCTAAAAACTTTCACGCTGCATTCGGCATCAACTTGTTATTTGGAAAACCAGATAAAATAGTTCAGCGGAAAGCGAGTTATGAATAACAATCTCGGAATTTACTTATTGTGCTCAATCACCCTAATAAAGCGTGGTTGAGCAATTTCGAAACAAGGGTTAGTTCCGCTGATCAATCCCCCAAAGCATTTTTTGACGAATGGTTGTTAAGAAACTGTTGTCCTCGAATTTGATGAGATTCACCATGAATTTTGCTTTTCGGATGATGATTTCTTCACCTGCAGCAATGATTTTTGTTTTGGAATCTAGGCTAACTAAATAACTTTTATCTCTTCCTTCAATAGACAATTTAATTTCTAAATTATCGGGCACCACCATTGGACGTACATTCAGGTTGTGAGCCGCAATTGGAGTTAGAATGTGAACATAACTTCCAGGAGTTATAATGGGGCCGCCACAACTCAAGCTATAAGCAGTTGAACCAGTAGGTGTTGCTACAATTAATCCATCGGCCCAATACGAGTTCAGGTATTCATTTCCAAGAGTTGCTTGGACAGTAATCATGGAAGCCGTATCTTTTTTATGCACGGTTACTTCGTTTAAAGCGAAATTATCTTCCCCGAAAATTTTATCTTTGGTCTCTACACTCAGCAAGGAACGTTGTTCATAAACGTATTTTCCCAGGTGAATTAATTCAATTTTTGCTTCAACTTCATCGCGACGAATGTTTGCCAAAAAACCCAATCTGCCGGTGTTAACTCCGATGATTGGAACCTTTGAATCTCGGATGAAACCAATGGCTTTGATGAATGTTCCATCACCACCAACACTAATTATTAAATCAATTCCTGTTTTAAAATCCAAATGAGAACGGAATGTTTGTAAGTTGTCAATTCCCTTGATTTTGGATCGAATGCTGTTTTTTAAATTAATTTCAAGAATGGGATTCCATTCTTTTTTTAGGATGATTGAGATTAAATTTTCAAAATCCTGAAGGTCTTCTTTCGAACTTGTTTTTTTCCCGTAAATCGCAACATTCATAAAATTACATGTTCAAATAGTTAAGGAGAGAATCATAACGTGTCTGAAGGTCGTCGTCGAAACTACTCTTTTGATAAGATGCGTGGATCACATAATCGTAACGTTCAAAAGTTCGTAAAATACGATCCAATTCCAATTCATTGATCTTTAAAGTAACATCTAATTTGGTTGAATCGGGTGATGAGGTAATGTAACTACTCAAAATTTTTGCGTTGTTACTTTCCACAATTTGAGCAATTTGAGCCATCGAATAATCAATTCGATTTACTTCCAAAACGATGATTCCACCCGTCTCTTTGATACTTCCCGTGTTGGAAATCATGTGCATGAGTTTGTAAATACTCGTGCAACCAAGATAAGTTTCGTCTGTGTCTAGTATCGGAACCACGGTAATTTTATGCTCAGAAATATGGAATAAGACTTCGTAAATATGCGCATCTGCCATGACATAAGGTCGCGGTAAATGGTCGAACAATTTATCTAAAGTTTGGGACAAATCCATTTTATCCAAAATGTCGGACTCAGATACCAAGCCAACAAAATTTCCATTTTTTAGAACCGGCAAGTGGGATACTTTAAATTCTTCCATCCAGCGTAGAGCAATCTCACCTGTATCGGTATGAGTTAATGGAGGAATTTCGTCTGTAATTAAATCTTTTGCTGTCATTGTATTGCCAAAGTACTAAATTAGTTGATAATTCTTAAATTTGCATTAAAATTTTTCGAAATTATGTCCACAAAGTTAAGTGTAAACATCAACAAAATAGCTACCATTCGCAATGCTCGTGGCGGAGATGTTCCGAATGTCGTTCAAGTTGCAATCGATTGTGAGCGTTTTGGTGCTCATGGAATCACCATTCATCCGCGACCTGATGAGCGACATATTACAACACAAGATGTTTACGATTTACAACAAGTGGTTACCACAGAATTAAACATTGAAGGTTATCCAGACCAACGTTTTATGAAGTTAATTGCGGATATTCGTCCTGCCCAAGCAACCTTAGTTCCAGATCCTCCCAATGTATTGACATCCAATGCTGGCTGGGACACTGAAAAGCATTTAGAATATTTGCAAAAATGGATTTCAGAAATAAAGGAAATGGGAGTAAGAACTTCGATTTTTGTAGATACCCATCCAAACAACATCGCTTTCGCTGCCAAAACGGGGACGGATCGAATTGAATTATATACAGGTCCATTTGCAGCAGAATACCCTGTAAATCCGCAAAAATCAATTGAGAGCTACGTAAAAGCAGCTTACCAAGCGCATGAGTTGGGATTGGAAGTAAATGCGGGACATGATTTAAGTTTGGAGAATTTACGTTTCTTCCGTGAAAACATTCCCCTGTTGGCAGAAGTATCGATTGGTCATGCGTTGATTTCAGATGCACTCTATTTTGGGTTGGAAAACACCATTCAACAATATTTACATTTACTGAGAGATTAATTTTGTTTGAGCGGTATCGAAAACTTTATTCAAAATATTCGTATTGATTAAACTTTAGGATGGTAATGAAATTGGATTTAACGTCTCGACTTAAAAGATACGTAATCAATCCAGTTTTACTGTTATAGATAATTTGAATATCAACTAAAAAATCACCGTTTTTATAAATTTCTTTTGCAATGAGATTTCCAGACTCGTCGTATTTGAATTCAATTTCTTGGTTGGCGTTTGGATTCGCGCTGGAAATGGTTTCTATTCTTGAAATCCACCCTTTGGAAGTATAATTATAGGTTGTTTTTTGGGTTTCATACGTCATTTTAAGACGTGCTTCTTTGCGAACGAGGTATTTTAATTCAGAATGAAAATAACTGATTTCCTCCAAATACGGGAACCCGTAGTTATTGGAAACCGTTTTTTTCGATTGATTTTCAAAATCTTCATACTTCATGGTTTCGAAATTGATAATGGTACTTCTTTCGAAAATAGGCGAAATGGAGGAATTTATGGAATCGATGTCTCGGCGGTATTCTTCCCGTGTCACCCTGCCTTTGTCATCGTACTCGTAATGCGTAGAAAAAAAGCCTCGGTGATCTTTGTCTCGTTTAAACGCTAAATTTCCTGTGGAGGTATAACCGTAAAAAGAAACAACTGTATCAATCGAATGTTCGTATTTTTTGGTTTCATATCCTTTTATTAGTTGACCAGCTTCGTTGAATTCAAAGTCCACGATGTACTCCGAATTCCGCAAAACATCGCCCATTTTTTTATAGGTGTACGTTCCTTTGAGTGTTTTTATCTTGTTGTTTTGGATGAATGTTGTATTGAAAAAAGGCACATCGGAGAATGCATTTCCATTGGAATTGTCCAGCATTTGTGCTTTTCCCAACAATGGAATAAGAGAGAGAATAATTATAAGATATTTCACGATACAAAAAAACGAAATTAGAAGTGAAATGAAGTGCTTATTTATAATAAATTGTAATCATTAAAATGTTGAAAAGATAACAATCCAAGGAAAGGCAGAAATTTATCTTAAAATCACCTTTTGCATTGGAGCTTTCAATTATCTTTGTATGATGCAAAAAACATGGTACGGAAATAATTTTCGCCTAGGTGTTCTAGGCGGAGGACAGTTGGGGCGAATGATGATTCAAGAAGCAATCAATTACAACATTCATGTTCATTGTTTGGATCCCGATTCAAATGCACCTTGCAGAGATATTTCACATTCTTTTTCGCACGGTTCTTTGACTGATTTTGAGACGGTTTATGATTTCGGGAAAGACAAACATGTGATTACTGTAGAGATTGAACATGTCAACATCGAAGCTTTGGAAAAATTGCAAAGCGAAGGAGTCCGAGTTTTTCCGCAACCCCATATTTTGAAAATGGTTCAAGATAAAGGTTTGCAAAAAACATTTTACCGAGATCATGGAATAGCCACACCCGATTTCTATTTGATTGAAAACAAAGCTGAAATCGGGAATTATTTAGCTGAATTCCCTTTCATGCAGAAAATGAGAAAAGGAGGTTACGATGGAAAAGGTGTAACCGCTCTGAAAACACCTGCTGATTTAGACACGGCGTTTGATGCACCAAGTGTATTGGAAAAATTCGTTGATTTTGAAAAAGAATTGTCGGTTATCGTTGCTCGTAATGAAAAAGGGGAAACAAAGGCATATCCAACCGTAGAATGTGAGTTTAGTGCAGAAGCAAATTTGGTAGAGTTTCTTTTTGCGCCCGCGGAAATCAGTTCAGAAACAGAAGAAAAAGCCACGAAATTAGCGATTGAAATCATCGAAAAATTGGGAATGGTTGGAATTTTGGCGGTGGAATTATTTTTAACAAAATCGGGAGAAATTTTGGTCAATGAAATTGCACCAAGACCTCATAATTCGGGTCACCAAACCATTGAATGCAATGTTACCTCCCAATTTGAGCAACATTTGAGAAGTATTTTGAACCTTCCTTTGGGTTCAACAAAAATCATTCAACCGGGTGTGATGATCAATTTACTGGGAGAAAAAGGTTTTGAAGGCGACGCAATTTATCGTGATTTAGAAAAAGCGATGGCAATGGAAGGTGTTCACGTTCACTTGTATGGAAAAGCCAAAACCAAATCCTTCCGGAAAATGGGTCACGTAACGATTGTGGCAGAAACATTAGCAACCGCAAAGAAAACTGGTCGCTCGATTTTAAATTTAATACGAGTAGAAGCATAATCACATTCATTTAACTAAAATAAAGAATTATGGTAGGAATTATCATGGGAAGTAAATCTGATCTTCCAATTATGCAAGATGCGTCCAACATGTTGATCAAATTGGGTGTACCTTTTGAAATAAATGTCGTGTCGGCACACCGAACGCCTGAATTGATGTTTGAATATGCTCAGAACGCACACAAAAGAGGTATCAAAGTTATCATTGCTGGTGCAGGTGGTGCAGCACATTTACCTGGAATGACCGCATCATTGACGCCACTTCCAGTAATTGGAGTTCCAATCAAATCCAGTAATTCCATTGATGGTTGGGATAGTGTTTTATCCATTTTACAAATGCCAAACGGAATTCCTGTTGCAACTGTAGCATTAGACGGCGCTAAAAATGCAGGAATTTTAGCCGCTAAAATTCTAGCTACTTCTGATGAAAAATTGCTTCAAAAATTAGAGAATTACATGGAAGAAATGAAAGAAGCAGTTTTGGCAAGTGGAAAGACTTTGTAAAGTTCTTGGTTACTCTCGAAGTTTCACAACATAGTTTGTTAAAGGATTTAGACATTCCTCAAACAAGAGTTCCAGAAATCATCAAGGGAAATAGAAACCGGAGTTCGATTATTCTATTGAGTTTATATAAGGGGACATAACCACCAACCCTAAAAACAAACATCTAATACAATCCTAAATTTTGTCGATTATGAGAGTACTTTTACCGCTCACCCGAAAAATGGCAATTAATCTCACAATATTAATTTTATCATTTTTAATCTCAGGTTTAATTATCTAGGTTTTCACCGCCCATTATTTTCTTTATCTTTGAGGAATGATTGTAAAAAGATTGACGTTATTGTTTTGTGTTTTGCTTGGTTTTCAAGCGCTTTCGCAACGAAACGTAAGAGACTCTATTATTGGAACCCCATGGGTTGGAGTTCATTATGGGGCTAACTGGACTTCAGGAGATTTGGCAGATCGTTATGGATTTCTCAATCACATTGGGGCAGTGGCTGGATATAAAACCTCTAAAAACTGGTTTTGGGGACTAGATGGAAATTTCATTTTTGGAAATCAAGTTCGGATGAATGGTGTTTTTGACAATTTAGTAGATAGCTACGGTCAAATCAATGATGTCAATGGGGATCCAGGACAAGTTTTGGCATTGGCTCGCGGTTTCAATGTCAATGTAGCCATCGGAAAAGTAGTTCCTGTATGGAGTATGAATCGAAATTCTGGTTTGTTCTTTCATGTTGGAGCAGGGTATTTACTCCACAAAATGCGCATCGAAACGCAAGAACATGTAATTCCTCAGTTGGAACTCGATTACAGGAAAGGATATGACCGTTTAACCACAGGAATCAATACGCATCAATTTGCTGGTTATGCATTTTTAAGTAACAAAGGATTGATTAACTTTTACGGCGGATTTTATGCCCAACAAGGGTTTACTAAAAACAGGAGAGATATTTTCTTTGATAGACCTGATCAACCTGTGGATAAAAATTTGCGATTAGACATGCAGGTAGGAGTAAAATTGGGCTGGTTTATCCCGATTTACAAACGCCAACCCAAAGATTATTATTTTAATTAAAATGCTGTATCGACTGGCAATAATATCCTACGGTGCTGCAATTTGGTTGGCACAAGCATTTAATCCCAAAGCGAAAAGTTGGATTACTGGTCGAAAAAACATTTGGGAAACATTTCCTAAGCTGAATAAGCAGGAAGTTTATTGGTTTCATTGTGCTTCCTTGGGCGAATTTGATCAAGGTTTGCCTTTAATGAATCGTTTAAAAGAAGAGAATCCATCACTTTTTATACTCGTAACGTTCTTTAGTCCTTCGGGATATGAACATTATCATAAGCGAAGACATCTTGCAGACTTTGTGTGCTATTTACCATTAGATACGCCCGAAAATGCCCGTCGTTTTATTCAGCATTTCAACCCAAAGAAAGTATTTTTCATCAAGTATGAATTCTGGAAAAACTACATTGCTGTAGCCAAGAAACAAGGCGCAAAAGTATATTCTGTCAGTGCGATATTTCGAAAAGACCATCGTTTTTTTGGAAAATTTAAAGCGTTTTTTCAGGACGTTTTGCAACAGTTTGACTTCTTCTTTGTTCAAAACCAACTTTCAGTAGAATTACTCCACAACATCGGAATAAACAAGGTCATGATGGTAGGAGACACACGATTTGATCGGGTGATACAGAATAAAAAAAACGTTGTATCAGACAGCCTTATCGAGTATTTTTTGGATGGCAGAAAAGCTTTCATAATTGGAAGTTCTTGGCCAGAAGATGAACAATTATTAAAGAATTTAATCTTGAGTCAATGCAAGCATTTTCCTGTCATTATCGCACCACATGATATTTCGGAAAAGCATTTAACTTACATCGAACAACTTTTGGAGAAGCAGGTGATTCGGTATTCTGAACTAAAGCAACAAAAAAACAATCCGCCCATTTTACTGATTGACTCCATCGGAAAATTGGCGAATGCCTACAGCTATGGAAACGTTGCATACGTTGGAGGAGGATTCTCGGGAAGTTTACACAACATATTAGAACCTGCTGTTTTTGGTTTACCCGTTATTTATGGGCCTAAGCACAGTCGTTTCCCCGAAGGACAGCAATTTATCGAAGCAGGAATTGGTTTTTCTGTTTCCACGAAGGAAGAATTAGACCATGCTTGGAAGTTCATCCAAGAGAACATGGAATTCATAAGTGAAAAAACAGCAAAACACGTATATCAATCGGAAGGGGCAACGGAAAAGATTATGGAATTCCTTCGCCAGAATTAAACAGAAAAGATGTTTAAAAGTTTGGAGATAAATCGTGAGACTTGTAAAAATCTTCAATAACCTCCACCGCCTCATCTGCTGTGTCCACTATTTTGATTAAATTCATGTCTTCTGGCGAGATGTTTTTTTCTTCTTCCAACATGACGTTTCTAATCCAATCAAATAATCCGTTCCAATAGGCAGAACCAATTAAAACAATGGGTTTTTTCTTAATTTTCTTGGTTTGAATTAACGTCATGGCCTCAAACAATTCATCGATGGTTCCCATTCCACCGGGCAGTACAACAAAGCCTTGTGCATATTTCACAAACATCACTTTGCGAACAAAGAAGTATCTGAAATCAAAAACATGTTCTAAATCAATGTATTGATTGTGGCTTTGTTCAAACGGTAAGTCAATGTTCAATCCTACAGAAGTTCCCTTTCCTTCTTGTGCACCTTTATTTCCAGCTTCCATGATTCCAGGACCACCACCAGTGATGAT
The DNA here is from genome assembly GCA_964488745.1 of uncultured Chryseobacterium sp. Lineage (GTDB taxonomy): Bacteria > Bacteroidota > Bacteroidia > Flavobacteriales_D > Crocinitomicaceae > JAQVCM01. Next base: position 22,868 of record CAZAVP010000007.1, read on the forward strand.
TCCAAAACCTGCTTTGGTTAATTTTAGTGCTACTTCTACACCCAGTTCATAATACGGTGTTCCTGGTTTTGTTCGTGCAGATCCAAAGATGGAGATGCAAGGGCCAATTTTCGCCATGCGGTCGTATCCTTCTACGAATTCTGACATTATTTTAAAAATCGCCCAACTATCGTTAACTTTAATGGCGTTCCAATCTTTTTTCAATGCGTTCATTCTTTCTACTTTAATGCGTTTTATGCGTTTCCTGACTTCGTTAATTCAATTTCAATTTGTGTAATTGATAAAGATACGGATTCTTCCGATTTTAAAAGCGTTTAAAAAGAAAATGCTTCTGCGGAACTTTGCCACAAGAATACGATAAGCCCAACTTCGGAGGATTGCAACTAATTTAACTTCAGCGCACTGTAAATCCTCTCCCTCGCTCCCTCTCCAAAGAGGGAAGTCAAAACTATCATTCTAAAAAAAATTACAACTAGCTGATAATCTATCTTCTAATGAAATTACAAAAGGTAAGATGATCTGGTTTCCTCCTTTGGAGGAGGATTAAGGAGGAGGATAATTGGGAATAATTTGCAGATTATTACTCCTCAAAAGATTGCTTTAGTTAATCACTAACAGTCCGTCTGTTATGAATCTCACTTTACCTACGGTGCTTGCTTTGCAGGTGGTAAGTCCAGTAGGGGCATAAAAAAGAACTAAACCTGAGGAATGTTCTTTTTCTTTTTAGGTAGATTGAGGATAATAACCGTTAAAATAATAACTCCAATTCCAATCCATTGCCAACCATTCACGGATTCATTCAATAAAAAAAATGCCATGAGAACAGAAACAGGAATTTCTATCGAAGACAATATCGTTCCAAGTCCCAAACCAGTTAAAGGCATCCCAAAAGAAAACAAAATTGGCGGTAAAATGGTTCCAAATAAAGCCAAAATCGGACCCCATTTTAAAAAAACAGTTAAATCAAATTTAACCACCAAGGAGGAAAAAGAAAAAAGAACGACGAAAGCGAAACCTCCAATTAACATCCAAAATGTTTTTTGAATTGCATTCATTTCGGTCGCTACACGATTCGTAGTGAATACAAAAAACGTGTAAGACATCGCAGCCAATAATCCCCAACCAATTCCGACCCAATTGATTTGAGAAGATTCAACCAGCATGTTGGTAGCCAAAATGGTTCCAAATAAAATTAAAAGTACTGCAATAATTGTCCTGTAGGAAGGAAGTTTTCGGAGAATAATCATTTCCAGAACCACGCCCATCCAAACGGTTTGCATTAACAATACAATTCCAACCGAAACAGGAATGTGTTGGATGGATAAATAATAAAAAGTACTCGTTGTTCCCAAAGAAATTCCTGTGAAAATTAATTTTGGAATGCTTGTCGTTTTTCTTCTAGATTTATTTTGAGAACTTTTTTTTGAGAATTTACTGATTAGACCGAGCAATCCAACACCCACTAAACCAATTGAAAATTGAGCGAAAGTTACTTCTGCAAGTGTGTAATTTTCCTGATAAGCCATTTTTACAAAAGTGGCTAAAAGTCCGTATGAAGCAGCTCCGAGGGCGACCAATAAACTTCCTTTTAAGATTTTATTATTCATTTACTTTGTTGTCTAGAAGTATTTTGTTTTGTTCTTGAAATTGACGGGTACAAAAATACAAAATGTAAAACGAAACGACGGCATGTTCCAGCTACAAGGAAAGTTAAAAGAAATCTCAGAAAAATCGATAATTCAAGAATTAAGCGCTTTTACTTATTTCGGATTCTCAATTTGTAACCATTTTAAATACACCCATAGGAAATTAATAAAAGATAAAGGCAGATACTCTCAAAATTCCGTACATTTGCAACAAAAATTAGAAACTTTGAACACAGAAGTTAAGAAAATGACCTTTAGGTTGAAACTAAAATCGTACGCGTCATTTATTAAATTCCGCTTATCCGCACTCGTTATCATCTCAGCATTAACTGGATACTTATTTGCAGGTGGTAGTGATGGCTTGCAAATTTTCTACTTATTGGTTGGAGGTTTACTCGTTACGGGTGCATCGAATGGTTCGAATCAAATTTGGGAACGAGAGTTTGATAAATTAATGAAACGAACAAAAAATCGACCTTTACCAACCAATGAAATGAGCTTGATTGAGGCTTATATCGTAGTGATTGTTTCCTTAGTTGTGGGAACGATTTTATTATATCAGCTCAATTTATATGCAGCGCTTTTGGGCTTGTTAGCTTATATCTCCTACGTATTTATTTATACGCCAATGAAAAGGGTTACACCTTGGGCAGTTTTTGTGGGTGCATTTCCTGGAGCGATTCCTCCGATGTTAGGAGTTGTTGCATTCTCAGGAAAATTTGAAATGGTTGCAGGAGTCATGTTCTTCGTTCAGTTTGTGTGGCAGTTTCCTCATTTTTGGGCAATCGCATGGGTTTCTTACGAAGATTATAAAGCGGGTGGATATACTTTATTGCCTTCCAAAGATGGAAAAGGAAAAGCTTCTGCTTTCCAGATCGCTGCTTATTCCTTGTTGCTTATTCCGTTCACACTTTTACCTTGGGTGATGGGAATGACTGGAACTGCTACTTTGATTATCGGTACCATTACGGCACTTGCATTTTTCTTATACGCTTATAAATTGTACATTACCTGCGACGATAAAGACGCACGCAAGTTGATGTTTGCCTCCTTTATTTTTTTGCCAATAGTACAATTCTTATACGTTTTCGACAAAATACCAAACAGTCCATATCTGATGGAATTAGTTGAACCCATTTTAAAATAACAATTCATGAGCAAAGACAATAACATCGATCTTGATCCAGTAGTAAAGGAAAAGATGAAGAAGAATCTAGTTTTCGTGGCTATTTTCAGCATCATCATGCTTTTTGCAGGACTAACTTCTGCATACATCGTTTCCATGGGCGATATGTTTTGGATCAAATATCCGCTTCCTTCTGGATTCTGGGTGAGTACAACTTTCATTTTTCTGAGTAGTATTTTCTACATCATCGCCAATAAAAATGCAGCGAAAGACAATAAGTTCATACTTCGTATTTTCATGATCTTAACTTTCTTATGTGGTGTTGGGTTTTCAATTTTCCAAGTAGTTGGTTACCGACAACTAACCGATTTAGGCGCGAATGTAAGTAGCTCGGTGATGGTTGTTGATGGGCGTTATGGTGATTACTTCGAGGTGAAACACAATGGCATGTTCATCGAAGTGGAAGGAAATAACTACACCATGGGTGGCAAGCCACTTACTGCCAAGCAAAGTGCAGATTTGAAAAACTTCATGAAAACTTTTGAAAATACGGCAGATGAAAAAGGATATTCGATTGCTTCTTTGCCTTCTGATTTTGTGTTGTATTATAAAAATGAACCTTTGAGCTTGCAAAATGGAAAGCTAATGAAACCGAATGGTGAGATTATTAATTACATCGATATGCGCCGTTTAAGAGCTTTGGCTTGGAATGTTCGCGATGATCGAGGCGATTTTTTTCACAGAGGCACTTTGGGTGAAGATTTTCATATTTTTTACAAAGGAAAAGAGTTGGATTATAAAGATAGATCCCTTTATTACAACAATAAAAAACTGTCTGCACCACTTCAAAATAAAATTAACCAATCTCACGATACAGCAACTTCTTATTTATATGTGATTACTTTATTACATTTATTGCATATATTAGTAACTTTAATTTACTTATTAAAGATGGTAAAGATTTCATTTTCAACGACTTTAACATCAGATAACAAGATAAGTTTAAAGACAGGAGCAATTTTCTGGCACTTTTTAGGACTATTATGGCTCTATTTGTTGCTTTTTTTGCTTTTTATTCATTAAACTTGCAAAAAATATATTAAAATGGCTGGACACGCTACAAATGAAATTAATTCTGCCACTGCATGGGGTGGTAAAGTTTCTCCGTTTAACGTAAGTTACGGAAAATTGATGATGTGGTTTTTCTTAACATCAGATGCATTAACTTTTGGTGGATTCTTGGTTGCTTTTGGATTTGCTCGTTTTGGAGCACAAGAAGCTTGGCCAATTGGAGAGCAAACGTTTAATGCGCTGCCATTTTTAGGTGGTGGTTTTCCATTAGTTTATGTTGCTTTGATGACATTCTTATTGATTATGTCCTCTGTAACAATGGTTTTAGCTGTTGAAGCTGGACACAGAATGGATAAGAAAGGAGTAACCAAGTGGTTATTTGCAACAATCGTTGGTGGTTTATTCTTCGTTGGTTCTCAAGCTTGGGAATGGTCTCACTTCATTCACGGAACTGCTTTTGGAAGAGTTGAATTGGAAGATGGATCCATGGCCATTGTGCAAGCAAAAGAGTTTGGAGCAATCGAAAACTTCACGGTAACTTCCGCGGGAAGTAAATACAAAGAGAATCAAGTGATCACCGACAAAGACATGGACTTGTTACACGCATTTCAACATGCCGCTGCTGCAGGACACATGAAAGGAGGTGTCATTACATTGAATGACGGCTCTGAAGCCAAAATCAACAAAAAAGCCGATGTTGGAATGGAGTTGATTGTTAAGAAAGACGGAGCTCAAAACAAAATTGGGAAAATAATTTCTGGGGATGAAGCTTCCAAAGCTTACTACGGTGCTATTCAATCCGGAGAAGCAAACAAAGTGATTTATGGAGCAAACTTGACTCAAAATGAGTACGGACCAAAAGTTTATGCAAATTATTTCTTCTTCATTACTGGTTTTCACGGTTTCCACGTATCGATTGGTATTTTGTTAAACATCATTGTTTTCATTAACGTATTGAAAGGAACATACCAACGAAGAGGTCACTACGAAATGGTTGAAAAGACAGGTCTTTACTGGCACTTCGTGGATTTAGTTTGGGTGTTTGTATTTACATTCTTCTATTTAATCTGATTTACTGATATTTTAAAAAATTACAATTATGGAAAGAGACGATATTATAGAGTATTCATTAGATACTCACCACAGTGAAGAAACTGGAAAGTCTGTTCGCAAGAAAATTTGGCAAGTAACTGCCTTGTTAAGTGTCATTACTGCCATTGAAGTAGTCATGGGTGCATTTATCAAACACGGATCAGGTGCTTGGGCTTTTGTAAAATGGTCGTTCATTGTAATGACGATTATCAAAGCTGGATACATTGTTTCTGTTTTTATGCACTTAGGTGAAGAAAGAAAGAATCTTAGAAATTTGATTTTAATTCCTTACTTTATCTTTATTCTTTATATTATTTTCATTTTACTTCTTGAAGGTTCATCCTACGGTGATTCTTTAAGACAGTATGGCGCTTAATTAAAAAAAATGTCTCAAAAAGAGAATAGAGCTGGACTGTTCAAAAGATTAATGCTTGCATTGCTTTTAGTAGGTCCAGCTTCTTTGTTATTATTAGTTTCTTCTCGCAGTTGTGAACATAACTTTTTGGAACTAGACGTAATGGCGGAAATGCCAAATTATTCTTTTGAAGACATTCACGGGAAAACATTTACCAACGAGACCTTGAAAGGGAATGTGGTGATTTTTACCACTATTCAAAAAATGTGTCCAGACTCTTGTTCAATTTCTATCTGGAATGTCGATCGAAATCTCTTCAAATACGTTCGCGAAAACAAGAAAAAGATGGGACACGTAAAAATTGTCTCTTTTGTTACGGATGGACAAGGGAATTCCGCTGATAATTTAGAGGAAATCGACTTTTTATTGAAAGACCAAGTGGTAGGTTACGATCCTACAATTTGGATGCTTGCAAAAGGCGACGCTCGAAAAATATATGATATCTCCCGAAATGGCGCCAAATTACTGAATGATGAGAAAGGGCATTATGGAGGAGAAGCATATCAAGAATTACTTTTGTTGGTCGATAAGGAAAATAATTTGCGCATGGTTACCAAAGCAAATGAAGAGGATGAGGTTCGTAAGATGTATCAAAGCATGGCATTGTTGGAAAAACAATACGACAAGGCTGAATACGCTGAAAAACACAAATAAATCATGATTAAAAATGTATTTTTCTTGGCATTTTCTTTTGCCATGATTGTTGCTTGTAGCACAAATAAATCAGAATCAATTCGCGTTTTACCAATCATTGGAGATTATGACATAGAATATCGCACCCTTGATGGAAAAGAAGTTGCAGATACCATTTTCCCCAAAGTGCCTGAATTCAGTTATTTGAATCAAGATTCGGTAATTATTTCATCCAAAGATCTAAAACACAAAATTTGGATTGCCGATTTCATGTTTACTTCCTGCCCAACGATCTGTCCAACGATGACAAGTAACATGAAACATTTATCAGAACTGACCAAAGATTTGCAAGATAAAATTCAGTTTTTGAGTTTTTCAATCGATCCAGATCGAGACAAGCCTTTCGTTTTTCGAAGATACATACAAGACAGACAGTTAAACACCGTTAATTGGTCGTTTTTCACTGGCGACGAAGAAGAAACAGCGGATTTAGCGCATGATTTTTTCCACGTGGGAGTTCAAAGAAGCGATAATTTAGAGGACGAAGGTTTTGAACATACAGATACGTTTGTTTTGGTTGATCAAAATGGACATGTTCGCGGATTGTATGAAGGAACAAAATTAACCGAAATCGAACGTTTGGAAAAAGACCTTCGTAAATTAATTAAACATGAATACAAATCCACTCTCACCTCAAAAGATTAAGCAAGCAAGAATTGCCATTATCATTGCATCGATTTTAATTCCTTTTGTGGTTATTGTCTTATTTCGCGTGAAGATTGAGGGAGTTGATCTTTCTTTTTTGCCTTCAATTTATGCAACCATCAATGGTTTTACAGCGATTTTATTAGTTGCAGCACTGATAGCCATCAAAAATCAGAAACGAAAACTTCACGAAAACATTATTAAAGTTTGTATGTTGTTGTCGTTGCTTTTCCTAGCTTTGTATGTCGCTTATCACATGACATCCGACTCTACAGTTTATCTAGGAGATCAAAAAACACTTTATTATACCATTTTAATTTCGCACATTTTACTCAGTGTGGTGGTCGTTCCAGTTGTTTTGTTTACCTATCTTTTCGCTTGGCAAGGCAACTTCCCCCGACATAAAAAATGGACAAGAATTACATGGCCTTTGTGGTTTTACGTAGCTACGACTGGTGTAATCGTGTATTGGATGATTTCGCCTTATTACGGGTATGTTGTAAACTAAAACATATTGAAAATGGGAGATTATCTCCTTCAGAAATTAAGCGATATAATCAATCTTAAAGTGGTAAATAGGGAAATCCGAGATTAGATTACCCCATTTCAAATTTATTTAAGACAAGATGCTAATTCACTTCTACCTTTTTTAAAAAATGATGGATGACTTCACCAATATCATCTAATAATTGATTATCAACATTTGCGCTAAGTTGGCGTGTATGTATAACTAATTTTGTTTCGTCTTCATTAAAATGGGTAAAGAACCAGTTACCAGTACTATAGGTTTAGGGTTTGAAATCGGTTTGTATTGCACTCCAAATATCGTGTCAATTTCTCTTATATTATCATTATTTACAATGTAATCAGAACAAGCCAAAACCACCACTGAAAAGTCTTGAATGAAAGGAGAATCTTTTAAAAATTGCTTACGTTCATTAATAGTGCTCTTATCAGCTAAATGGTTGTGTTTGTGTGGACTGTCATTAAGTTCAGTTGTAAAAACATGATTTAAAAAATTGATGTAATTAGGCTTTGTTTCATTTTTTAAAATTTTGTCAGTTAGCAGTTGATACTTACTCCAAGTATTTTTCCCCCAACTCTTTTCGACTCTAAACTGATGGTCTGGTCCCACCTCATATTCATACATATCTTGTTTATTTGAATTAATAAGTTTTGACCAGAAATTGGCGTTTTCTTTATAACTATCCATTGCATCAGTGTTGTTAGGAATTATGGCAGCCTCTTTTCCAATATAAAGAATTTTGGCATTTGGATTTCCAATACCAATGTATTGATTTTCAGTTTGTGCTTTGTTTACAAAAAGCTTAAATTTTTCTGTGTACATAATTATAATTTATTTGAATTTAAAGAGGAATTGCTTTTATCTATAGGTTTTTATAATCAGTTGATCTTTGGGTCAAACATAGATAATTGATTTTGATTATCAAAACTGAAAGAAGACAAATGCGACACGACAACTGATTGTTTTTCAATAAAATACTGGTTTAGGTTAATTTGTGGCAACCGTAAAATCACCAAAAAAAGCAACCCAAATCTGAGTTGCTTTTTCCTTCATTTAAATATAGTAATTATCTACACATACCATTTTTCTACATCTTCCAATAATAACGCTGGAATTTCCAACTTCATTTTCTTGCGGTAACCGTTTAGTTTTTGGTGAACTGCGGTTGCTTTCGATTCGCGAATTTGTTCTGCGGTTTCATAACCTGCTTTGTAAACAATTTCGCTCCATTCTTGTGGAACACCAATGGCTTCAAACGTTTTTAAGTCTGGACCACTATTGAATTTCTCTATTCTCATTTGTGGGAAGAATAGCACTTCTTGGATGGATGAATTGTTGGTCAACAACATCACCAGACGGTCAATTCCAATTCCCATTCCAGAGGTTGGTGGCATTCCGTATTCCAAAGCACGCAAGAAATCTTGGTCAATAAACATCGCTTCGTCATCGCCTTTTTCGGAAAGTTTCATTTGTTCCTCAAAGCGCTCGCGTTGATCAATTGGATCATTCAACTCCGTATAAGCATTGGCAACTTCTTTTCCATTAATCATCAACTCGAAACGTTCGGTCAATGCTGGATTGTCGCGGTGTTTTTTACACAAAGGCGACATCTCAACCGGGTAATCGGTGATGAAAGTGGGTTGAATGTAATTCGCTTCACATTTTTCGCCAAATATCTCATCAATCAATTTTCCTTTCCCCATGGATTCATCCACTTCAATTCCCATTGATTTTGCAGCTTCAGCCAATTCTTTCTCCGTTTTACCTTCGATGTCAAATCCTGTAAAATGGATAATCGAATCGCGCATGGTAACTCGCGCGTATGGCGCTTTCAATTCAATTTGTTTGTCGCCAACCGCAATGTTGGTTTGACCGCAAACATCCATCGCTACTTTTTCGATCATTTGTTCGGTGAAGTCCATCATCCAGTTATAATCCTTGTAAGCAACGTAGATTTCCATCACTGTAAATTCAGGATTATGAGTTCTGTCCATTCCTTCGTTTCGGAAATCTTTGGCAAACTCATAAACTCCTTCAAATCCACCAACAATCAGTCTTTTTAAATACAATTCGTTCGCAACACGCAGATAAAGAGGCATATCCAAAGCATTGTGATGCGTCATAAATGGTCTTGCAGCTGCTCCGCCTGGAATGGGTTGTAAAATAGGGGTTTCCACTTCCATATAACCCTTGTCGTTAAAGAATTGACGCATGGAATTCATGGTCTTTGTGCGTTTGATGAACGTTTCTTTCACGTGCGGATTGACAATCAAATCAACATACCGTTGACGGTATCTCAATTCAGGATCTGTAAAGGCATCGTGAACTTTCCCTTCTTCATCTATTTTCGCAACTGGCAAAGGCTTTAAAGATTTTGATAGCAAGGTAAATTCTTGCACGTGAACTGAAATCTCTCCTACCTGAGTTTTGAAAACGTATCCTTTGATGCCAATAAAATCTCCTAAATCCAGTAATTTTTTAAATACTTCGTTGTATAATGTTTTGTCTTCACTTGGACAAATTTCGTCTCTGTTAAAGTAAACTTGGATTCTTCCCGTACTATCCTGAATTTCAGCGAAAGAAGCTTTCCCCATCACTCGCTGACTCATCATTCGACCAGCAATAACTACCTGTTTATTTTCTTCGAAGCTTTCCTTAATCTTTGATGCGTAATCCGTTACTGGATATAATGCCGCTGGATAAGGTTCAATACCCATCGCTCGGAGTTTGCTCAAGGTCTCACGACGTTGAATTTCTTGACTAGAAAGTTCGTTAAAACTCATAATTTTATGTTTGATGTGTTTATTTTACTGCAAAGTTAATTGAAAATTGTAATTTTCCTTCATTTAGTAGCCACGGCTTCAATTGAAGGGAAGACGAATGAATATCAAGTGCTTAAAAGAGCTTCCAAACTTAGAATTTAAAACAAGCGATTTTATTATTTCATAAAATAACACAAATCCCTTACTTACTCCAACGGTTTTTAGTTTCTTTGCGTTATTACTTATAAGTATAAATCGAAAAAAGTTGAACTAAATCATGCAACACAAAGGAGAAATAGTTGAAAAAGCAATTAGAGAAAGCGGATATAGTATTACTAAAGTAGTTGAAAAATTAGGTAAAAGCAGAAGGTGGATTTACCACCTATTTCAAAATCCAAATGCTCCAATAGATTTTATTTTAGAGATTGGGAAAATCATCCATTATGATTTTTATTCAGAAATTGAGGAATTGAAACCCAGAGTTCATTCACATACACCAAGAACTTCAAACGAAGATTGCGTTGAATATTGGAAAACTAAATACTATAAATTGATGGAAGATCATCACAAACTATTGAAAATGCACACTAATTTAGACATTGCAAGTCCTTTGTAAATAACATCATAGTTTAAAAGCTAAGGTTGTTTTGGGCGATAAGACGCCATTCCTACACCCAAGAAAATCAAGAGCATATACCCCATTTTCTCCCAAGTTATTGAGTCTGTATAATCCGCTGCTATCCCCAAGTAGCTAAAATAAACAGCAAAAAAAATGACCAATACGGGTTGAAAATAAATGTAGGAACTCGATATTGAAGGACTCAAATATTTCAAAGCATACATCGTCAAAAGGTAAGTTAAAAAGGTAACTCCCACTATTACATAGAGGATTTTAACCCATGCATCTGTCGGAATAATAGAAAAATCAACCACAAACAGATCTACCATGGTAAGGGGAAATAACAAAATAAACCCGAGTCCAAAAGTAAAAACGTAAGTAATAACCGTTAAAGGTGAATAGCGCGTCATTAAGGGTTTGGCAATTACCAAATAAACGGCGTAGCTTAATGCGTTTATTAAAAGGTAAATATCTCCTAAAAATGAATTCCCCGTTAATTGAGCACTGGTCAATGTCAGTAAAATTGCTCCTGTCGAACCCAAAACGATACCCCCAATTTTTAGACCCGTAATTTTTTCTTTGAGAATAAAATAAGCCAAAATCACCACCAAAATTGGATTCATCGTCATGATTATGCCAGAATTGATAGCGGAAGATAAATTGAGTCCGTGAAAGAAGAATAATTGATTGATAGCAACCCCAAATAATCCGCTTGCGATTAACAAGGGATAATCTTTTTTGGCAATTTTTTCTTTGGGTAAAAAAAGACGGACAATCCAAAAAAGGAGCGTTGCACCTAGTACGCGTAAGAGAATAAATACATTGGGAGTTAGATAGGTGGGCATAATTCCTTTTGCTAAGATGTGACTAGCACCGTATAAAGCATTGACTGAAAATAACGCCAAGTGTGCTTTCCAAAAAGGATATTTCATAAAAATTATTTATTGTTCCAATTGGTCATTGTCAACTGTGAACCAATGGTTGTAAATCCTTTAATGAATTCCGTTGCGATTTTAATTCGTTCTTCCAAGAATGCTTTTTCATCAACAGACCATTCCCCTAAAACATAATCCACTTGTTGACCCTTGTTAAATTCACTGCCAACTCCAAATCTCAAACGAGAATATTCGCTTGAATTGATGGTTGCCTGAATGTCTTTTAAGCCGTTGTGTCCACCATCACTCCCTTTCAACTTCATGCGTAGCTTTCCAAAAGGCAAAGCTAAATCATCGGTAATGACCAGCAGGTTTTCTTTGGGTATTTTTTCTTGCTGAAGGTAATAATTAACAGCTTTCCCGCTCAAATTCATGTATGTAGTTGGTTTAATCAGTACAATTTGTCTCCCTTTGAATTTCACATGAGCCACCTCTGCGTGTTTTTGAAGTGTAAAACGCGTATCTTGTTCTTTGGCAAAAAAGTCAAGCACTTTAAAACCAATGTTATGCCTTGTGTTTTCATACTTTAATCCCGGGTTGCCAAGACCAACTATTAAATACTTCATAATTGATAATTTTCTTTGCAAAAATAAGAAATTGAAACGGGTAAAAATAGCAATAATTCCTTCTTAAGTTAGAAAACCCCACCATTTAGGCTTCCAAGAGTAAAATTGATTTTCAACATTGTTCTCCCGCTAAATGTCCTATTTTTGAGGAATAAACAAAACTTAAAATTATGAAAAAATCTTTATTCCTTTTTGGAGCTCTGTTTTTGGGAACCGCTGGGTTCTCTCAAACAATTATGAGCGAAAACTTCGATGCTTCAACCAATTTACCCGCTGGCTGGATGCAGTACAACGTAGATGGATTGACTCCTGCTACAAACATGTCATTTATGGGAACGAACGCATGGGTGGTTCGTGCATCTACCGACGCAGGGCATGGCAATACAATAACATCAACGAGTTGGTATAATCCAGTTGGTACATCGAATGATTGGTTAGTAACACCAGCGATAAACATACCTGCTACAGGTAACTTTACCCTTGACTATGATGTAAAAGCGCAAGATCCTGCGTTTCCAGACGGATATCAAGTTTATGTTTCAACTACGGGAAATACAGTAGCTGATTTTACAGGAACGCCAGCTTATTCTACCAATGCAGCTACTGCTACGTGGACGGGGAGATCGGTAGATTTAAGTGCATACTTAGGTCAAACAATTTACATTGCGTTCAGAAATAACTCAACGGATAAATTTTTATTACATTTAGACAACATTGTTGTTCGAGATGTTCCTGCGCTTGATGCAAAAGTGAATGGGGTAACTTTAACAAGATATGCCGCTGTTAACACAAACAACACCTTGCAAGTTGCAGTTAAAAATAACGGATCTCAAGCAATTACTTCCTTGACAATTAATTGGAACGATGGGGCAGATCATTCCTCAACAATTAATACAAACATTGCCCCCAATGCAACTGTCTCTATTAACCACCCAACACCTATTAATTATGCCACCGCATTAGAGAAATTGATTGCAGTTGCGATTGTAGATGTAAATGGGATAGTAGATGAAGATTTAACGAACAATGATGGTTCAGCTAAGATCAACACCATGAGTGAATTTCCTGAGAAGAATGTGGTAGTAGAAGAAGGCACTGGAACTTGGTGCGTATGGTGTCCACGTGGTGCAGTTGCCATGGATTATATGTACGCCAATTACCCAAAATTCATCGGAATTGCAGTCCATAACAGCGACCCAATGACTGTGAATGCGTACGATGCGGCAGCTGATTTCTCTGGATATCCAGGAAGCAATGTGGATCGTGTACTTTTAGACATGGAAGTGGGTTCTTCTCAGTTTGAATCTTATTACAATCAACGAAAAGATTTAATCGTTCCAGCAGCTATTGATGGTACGGTTTCTATCAACGGTGCAGCAATTTCAATCACCGCAAATGCGACTTTCAAAACACCAATTACGAATGCAAACTATCGATTGGCTGTGGTAATTGTAGAGAACAATGTAACAGGCACTTCATCTGGATATGATCAGAAAAATGCTTATGCAGGTGGAGCAAACGGTCCAATGGGTGGTTATGAAAGTTTACCAAATCCAGTTCCTGCTGCTCAGATGGTTTACAATCATGTTGGTCGTGCATTATTAGGCGGTTATTCTGGACAAGCAGGTTCCGTTCCTACAACCATTGCAGATGGTACTGTTGGCACGCATACCTTTAATTATAACGTTCCTGCTACAAGTGTAAGAACAAATATGAGCGCTGTGATTATGTTGATAGATCAAGAAAATGGAGAAATTGTAAATGCTAAATCCATTCCACTTTCAACATTGAGTGTGAATGAAACAATGGAAACAATTAATTTGAGTGTATATCCAAATCCAGCTTCGGATCTTGTAAAAGTGAGCTTTGATGCAAAGGGTAACGATTATGAAATTACAATTTACGACCTTCAAGGGAAAGTAGTTAAAACACAAAATCACAAAAACTTGACTGGTTTACAGGCGGTTGAAGTTCCGGTGTCAGACCTAACTCCTGGAAGCTATTTAATTACGGTTGCAACAGAAGGAATTTCTTTCACACAACAAATGATTATTAAATAAAAGAGTTAAACAATTAATTTAAACAAGAAAGTGGGCTGTTCATTCAGTCCACTTTTTTTATGTAAATTTGCTATCTTATTAAATGAACATAAAATGGCAAAGATTCGGAAACAAGATGCATTGGACTACCACTCCTCAGGTAGACCTGGAAAAATCGAAGTGATACCTACCAAACCGTACTCTACTCCAGGAGACTTATCTTTAGCTTATTCTCCCGGTGTGGCTGAACCGTGTCTAAAAATAGCTGAAAATCCAGATGATGTTTATAAATATACTGCCAAAGGGAATTTAGTTGCTGTTATTTCAAATGGAACAGCGGTTTTAGGATTAGGAGATATTGGACCGCTTGCTTCTAAGCCAGTGATGGAAGGAAAAGGAATTCTCTTTAAAATCTTTGCGGATATCGATGTTTTTGACATTGAAATTGATGCCAACGACACAGAATTGTTCATCCAAACCGTAAAAGCAATTGCACCGACTTTTGGTGGAATCAATTTAGAAGACTTAAAAGCTCCAGAAGCATTTGAAATCGAAAGAAGGTTGAAAGAGGAACTAGACATCCCAGTAATGCACGACGATCAACACGGAACTGCAATCATTTCTTCCGCTGCCTTATTAAATGCCTTGGAGTTGTGTGATAAGAAAATAGAAGAAGTAAAAATTATCATTTCTGGAGCTGGAGCTGCAGCGATTTCATGTGCAAAACTATACATGTCTTTAGGAGCCAAACGTGAAAACATCCTGATGTTTGACAGCAAAGGACTTTTGCATAAAGCTAGAACGGGCTTAGGACAAGAGAAACTTGAGTTTGCAATACATTCCAAAGACATCTCTTTGGAAGAGTCTTTCGTGAATGCAGATGTTTTTGTAGGTTTATCCAAAGGAAATATTGTTTCTAAAACCATGGTAAATACCATGGCTGAAAATCCCATCGTTTTTGCTTTAGCAAATCCAGATCCAGAGATTTCCTATAAAGATGCGATGGCTGCTCGCCCTGACATCATCATGGCAACAGGAAGATCCGATCACCCGAATCAAGTCAACAATGTTTTAGGTTTCCCTTTTATATTTAGAGGCGCCTTGGACGTGCGCGCTACAACCATCAACGAAGAAATGAAATTGGCAGCTGTGAAAGCAATTGCTTCCTTGGCAAAAGAATTAATTCCAGAAGAAGTGATTGAAGCTTACGGGGATAAAAACATTTCGTTTGGTAGGGAACAAATCATTCCTAAACCATTGGATGCTCGTTTGATTTATTACGTGGCGCCAGCAGTGGCAAAAGCTGCAATGGATTCTGGAGTTGCTAAAAATCCAATTACGGATTGGGATGCTTACGAACATGAATTGAAAACACGTTTGGGATTAGATACCAAGTTGATTCGAGATTTGACCTTGAAGGCTCAAAGTAACCCGAAAAAGGTTGTTTTTGCTGAAGCGGATAATTATAAAATATTGAAAGCGGCACAATTCGCTGCAGATGAAAACATTGCTTTTCCAATATTATTAGGTGAGCGAGCGAAGATTGAAAAAATGATCGAAGAGTATGCGCTTGATTTTAACGATTATTTAATCATCGATCCCAAATCGGACGAAGAGAAAAAAAGAAGAGAAAAATTTGGGAATGCTTTTTTTGAGAAAAAAAAGCGCAAAGGATTTACGGAGTTTGAATCCATTCAAATCATGCGAGAAAGAAATCATTTTGGAGCAATGATGGTAGAAACAGGCGATGCAGATGCCATGATTTCTGGTTTGACGAGAAACTACAGAGATGTTGTTCGTCCAGCCTTGAAAACCATCGGAACACTAAAAGATGTTTCTTTGGTTTCTGGTTTGTATATCTTGATGACCAAAAGAGGCCCCTTGTTTTTAGCCGACACGACGATAAACATGGATCCAACAGCAGAACAGATTGCGGAGATCACTAATAATGTTGCTAAAACAATTCGCAAATTTAAAGTAGTGCCTAAAATTGCGTTGTTGAGTTACTCTAATTTCGGGTCTTCTCCAGGGAAAGACGCAGATAAAATGTCAGAAGCTGTAAAAATACTTCACGAAAAATATCCCAGTTTAGCAGTTGATGGAGAATTACAAGCTAACTTCGCACTCAACAGTGAGTTAATGAATGAGAAATTTTCTTTTTCCACACTGGCAAACAAAAAAGTAAATACGTTGATTTTCCCAAATCTTTCTTCAGGAAACATTGCTTATAAACTATTGCAAGAGTTGACAGAAGCAGAAACAATCGGTCCCGTATTGGTTGGTTTAAAAAAATCAATTCACATTGTCCAAATGGGAGCCAGTGTAAGGGAAATTATCAACATGGTTAAAGTTGCTGTAGTTGACGCTCAAAACAAGTAAAAAGGATAGAAATGATTACACATTTGAATGGAAAACTGGTAGAAAAAAATCCGACTAACCTGGTAATAGAATGTAATGGAATTGGGTATGAAGTCAAAATTTCATTGAATACTTTTTCATCGCTTGCGGCAAGTGAATCCGTTTTTATTTATACGCAATTTATCGTTCGCGAAGATGCGCAAATATTGTACGGATTTTCTCACAAAGAAGAACGTGAAATGTTTAATCACCTGATTTCCGTTTCAGGTATTGGACCAAATACAGCAATGATTATGTTGTCTTCTTTATCGTCGGATGAAATCGCTAGTGCCATTCTCTCAGATGATGTAAAAACCATTCAAGGTGTCAAAGGTATTGGACCTAAAACAGCACAAAGAGCCATTGTAGACCTGAAGGATAAAATGTTAAAAATGAACTTTTCAGAAGGAAATGTTTTAACAAATAACAATACGAATCGATTTGATGCGTTAAACGCATTAGTTTCCCTTGGTTTTGACAAAAAAGCCGTAGATAAAGCGCTTTCTAAAATAGCTCAAGGGGATGAATCAGTTGAAAAACTAATCAAAGAAGCACTAAAAATTTTGTAAGTGTTGAAGAATTTTTTTGTACAATTTAATCTATCAAACATCTCTGTTGCTCTTTGCGCTTGGATGATTTCATTGACTTCTGTTTGGGCACAATCTCCTTCGGATTCTTTGCCTTTCCCCATTAAAAACAACAACGATCCCACCCAAACGGGCAAGCAACGCTTTGATTTGGGAGATCCTGCATCCGTGAATCAAACCATTGTGTACGATCCAAAGACCGGTACTTATGTTTTTAAAGAAACTTTTGGAAGCAACGATATGAATTACCGTAATCCATCCATGATGACCTTGGATGAATACTTGGAATATGAGAAAAACAAGTCGATGCAAGACAATTGGAAGGAAAAAATTGATGCTGAAAATGAAGCGAATAGGGGCTTCAATCCTGCCATTAAAGTTCCTGGAAAAGCGTTTGCCAATATTTTTGGTTCCAACGAAATTAGCATACGACCACAAGGTTCAGTTGAACTTTCTTTTGGGGTAAATTCTTCCCGCTACGATAATCCAATATTGCCTGTAAAACAGAGAAGAGTTACGCGATTTGATTTTCAGCAACAAATTCAATTGAATTTAGTGGGTCAAATCGGAACGAAAATTAAATTAAACGCAAGTTACAATACACAAGCAGCATTTGATTTTGACAACATCACGAAATTAGGATATACCGGTGATGAAGATCAAATTCTTCAAAAATTAGAAATTGGAAATGTTTCCATGCCCTTGAATACGTCTTTAATTCAGGGTTCTCAAGTTCTTTTTGGGGTTCGTTCTCAAATGAAATTTGGAAGATTGACGGTAGATGGAATATTGGCATCTTCGAAAAGCAAACGACAAGAAATCAACATTTCGGGAAAAGCTCAAGTACAGCCATTTGAATTTTCTGCGGATAATTACGAGGCAAATCGACATTATTTTATCAACTTAAATTTCCGCGATGAGTACGACAACGCCATGTCTGAAATTCCAATTCCAAAATCGGAAGTAAATATTACGCGAATTGAAGTTTGGGTAACCAACCGCATCAATAAGACAGAAGATACGCGAAACATTGTTGCTTTTACGGATTTAGGTGAATCCAAAGCGGTCAATTTAGAAGGTACTCCAGGACAAACAACAGAAGCTAAATTTCCAGACAATGAGGCAAATGGATTGTATGCTTGGGCCGCTTCTCAGTCTGGTATTAGAGGGTTCACAGGTGCTGTTTCCGCTTTGTCTGCTCAAAATGTTTCCCCTGGACCTTTTTTACAGTCACAACATTATGAAAAAATTGAAAATGCTCGGAAATTAACCGAAAATGAGTTTTCCTATAACGCATTGTTAGGTTTTATCTCGCTTAATTTACCCTTGAATAACGATGAGGTTCTAGCAGTTGCTTATGAATATACGTACCGAGGAGAAACTTTTCAAGTAGGTGATTTTTCGGTGGATGGGATTGCTGCTCAAGATGCTTTGTTGTTGAAATTACTGAAACCGACGTTGACAAATCCTAAAAATAAATTATGGGATTTGATGATGAAAAACGTCTATTCTATTGGTGCTTATCAATTGGACAAACAAGGATTTAGGTTAGATGTGTTGTACAACAACCCCGACAACAGTTTATTAGTGCCTTTTTTCCCAGCAGACGGAGTGCGTGACGAACAATTGATAACGCTGTTGGAGATGGATAGAATCAATGTCAACGAACAACCATTTCCAGATGGACTTTTTGATTTTGCACCGATGACTTTTGTTGGAAATCGCTCAGAAAGAGGAGGAACAGTGAATCCAAGAAATGGGCGTGTCTATTTTTCTACCGTTGAGCCTTTTGGAAAAACGTTAAAAAAGAAATTAATGGATGCGAATATCCCACAAGCGATTGTGGATAAAGTAACTTATACGGAATTATATGATTCGACCAAAACGGCAGCTCAACAAATTCCAACCAAAAACAGATTTGTTTTAAAGGGAGAATATCAATCTTCTATTTCAGCAGACATTCCGTTGAATGCAATGAATGTCCCAGAAGGCGCCGTAAGCGTTACTGCGGGTGGAATCAAATTAATTGAAGGGCAAGATTACAGTGTGGACTATAACTTAGGCCGTGTAAAAATTCTAAACACGGGGATTTTAGAGTCAAATACTCCTTTGAAAATATCAATTGAGAGCAATTCTGTATTTGGTTTTCAAGCCAAAACGCTGATGGGAACACACCTTAATTATCGTTTTAATGAAAATTTTAACGTCGGTGCCACGTGGATGCGAATGACCGAAAAACCGGTCACACAAAAAGTAGATATTGGAAGTGAGCCTTTCAAAAACAATGTCGTGGGGATTGACGTTGCTTTTAGGAGTGAAGTTCCTATCTTAACGAAATTGGTTGACATGTTGCCTGTAATTTCTACCAGAGCGAAATCGAGCATTTCATTTACAGGTGAATTTGCACATTTGATTCCAGGTGTTCCCAGATCCATCACAAAAAGCGGTATTTCTTATATCGATGATTTTGAAGGAAGTCAAAGTGCGATTGACTTAAAAAATGTAACCGCATGGAAAATGGCTTCTGTCCCACAAGGTCAACCTGCACTTTTCCCTGAAGGAAGTTCTAAGAATTTGTCAGCAGGATATAGAAGATCTTTGATGTCTTGGTATTACATCGATCAGTTGTTTTATTCTGATAACTCACTTCGTCCGAAACATTTCAACAATGATCCTACCTTGACTTCAGATAGCCGAGTGCGCTTGGTTCGTCAAACAGATATCTTTAAAAATACCCAATTAACCTATACTGAAATTCCAGTAGTTCAGTTTTTAGACATAGCCTATTACCCGAAAGAAAGAGGAATGTATAACTACGACACCACAAACACGGTGGATGCAGATGGTTTTTTCACCAATCCAGAAAATCGATGGGGTGGAATCATGCGTGCTTTAACAACGAACGACTTTGAACAATCCAATATCGAGTACATTCAATTTTGGATTTTAGATCCTTTCAATGAAGACGCAGAAAATGTAAATCCGAATGCACAACATACAGGGGGGAACTTATATTTCAACCTTGGAAACGTATCGGAAGATGTCTTACCAGATTCCCGAAAAAGCTTTGAAAATGGATTGCCTACAGTGGTTGGAAGTTCTGCTAACACGGACATGACACCTTGGGCGATTGTTTCCACAAATCAAGTGGTTGTGAATGCATTTGACATGGATCCAGAATCCAGAATTGCTCAAGATGTCGGTTTAGATGGAAGAGGAAACGATGCTGAGAAAACGGGATATGCGAATTATGTTAATTGGGTACAATCGAATTCAACTTTGTCAGCTGCCGCTAAAGCTCGAATGATTAGCGATCCTTCCAACGATGATTATCGTTTTTACAGAGACGATGTTTACGATGCACAACAAGCAAGTATTCTACAGCGTTATAAGCGGTACAATGGGATGGAAGGAAATTCCTATACCACCCAAATGTCAGATACGGCAAATACAGACGGGTATCCGACGCAAGCAACAAATTTACCAGACGTGGAGGATTTGAATGGCGACAATAACATCTCAGAAACAGAAAGTTATTTTCAATATAAAGTGAGTTTACGTCCTGGAGATACAATTGTTGGACAAAATTATGTTACGAGCGTCCAAACACACACCATCGAAGGAAGTAATAAAAAGGAGCGTTGGATCCAATACAAGATCCCCGTAACTGAGCCGGAACAAGCAATTAATGGCATCTCAGATTTTAGATCCATTCGGTTCATGCGCATGTTTTTGAAAGATTTCGACGAAGAAGTAGTCATTCGATTTGCTAAATTGGAATTCATCCGTGGAGAATGGAGAAAATACAGAGAAGATTTGACAGCTCCAGGTGACGGAGTTGTGACGGATCCCAATCAAACCACCTTTAATATTGGAGCAATTAATTTCGAGGAAAACGCACAACGGGATCCAATTAATTATGTAATCCCTCCAGGAATTATTCGGGAGACAGATCCAACTCAAATTCAACAAAGACAATTAAATGAACAATCATTAACTTTTGAAGTATGTAATCTAAAAGATGGCGATTCAAGAGCTGGATATAAGAGCGTTCAATTTGATGTTCGTACCTACAAAAAAATGAAAATGTATGTGCATGCGGAACAAGTTTCGAATGCACAACCCTTAAACA
This sequence comes from uncultured Chryseobacterium sp., assembly GCA_964488745.1. Classification (GTDB taxonomy): domain Bacteria; phylum Bacteroidota; class Bacteroidia; order Flavobacteriales_D; family Crocinitomicaceae; genus JAQVCM01. The sequence goes on from CAZAVP010000007.1 coordinate 44,119, forward strand.
GCGAAGATTTAACGATTTTCATTCGATTAGGTACGGATTTTACAGAAAATTATTACGAATATGAAATGCCATTGACTTTGAGCCCGTGGTATAACAACGACGAATATTCTGTATGGCCAGAAGCAAACAACGTTGAAATTATTTTTGATGATTTGTTAGATTTAAAAAAGAAGCGAAACAAAATCACAGAAGATCCCAATTCAACCCTTTTAAACACTTCTGAATATTCCATTATTGATCCTCAAAATCCGAAAAGGATGCTAAGAATTAAAGGAAGTCCTAATTTACAAGGCATCCGATCAATCATGGTTGGAATTCGAAATCCAAGTAAAACCGATGAAAACCCCTGGACTGATGATGGATTGGCAAAATGTGTCAATGTATGGATTAACGAGTTGCGTTTGACAGATTTCCAAAACGAGGGTGGATCTGCAGCAGTTGCGCGTATGCAGATTCAAGCAGCTGATTTTGCGAACATTTCCATGTCTGGGAATTACAGCGGTGTTAACTGGGGTTCGATCGAAAGTAGGGTTCAGGAAAGACAACGAAACCAACAATTAGGTTTTGATTTTAATACCAACGTTGCACTTGGACAATTTTTCGGAAAAAGAATTAATTTATCCTTGCCATTTTTCTATGGTTACTCTGTTGGGGTTATTAATCCGGAATACGATCCATTCAATCCAGATATCCGTTTAAGTGATTACGACGGAGAAACAAGAAGAGACCGAGCAAGGGCAGGACAAGATTATACAGAAAGAAAATCGTATAACTTTACCAACGTTCGAAAAGAAAAAAGCGCAACAGCGAAAGCACGTTTTTACAATGTTTCCAACTTTTCTTTGAACTATGCTTATAGCGAAAATTTACACAGGGATTTCAACATAGAATACGATCGAACGAAAGTATGGCGTGGAGGGATGAATTACAATTATTCTTTTGCTGCCAAACCCGTTGAACCATTCAAAAATGTGAAATTCATGCAAAAGTCGAAATGGTGGGCTTTGGTGAAAGATGCCAACATTTACTTAATGCCAAAGACGATTGGTATGTCCAATGATCTTCAAAGAAGTTACAACGAAAGAAAAGTCCGAAACAACATCACGCCTGGTTATGACTTTAATCCCGTTTATGTGAAGTCGTTTTCTTGGAATCGCTCGTATAATTTAGGATACGATATTACACGTAACTTAAAACTTACCTTCAATGCAAATAATCGTTCGATTTTTGATGAAAATCAAGGAAGAATTGATCGAAAAGCAGATCCAGAGAATTATCAAAAATTCAAAGATACCATTTGGAGACAGATGAATACGTTGGGCCAAACAGTGGATTATACACATGATTATAGTTTATCGTATAATATTCCTTTTGATAAAATCCCAGCAATTGATTGGGTAACGGGCAATGTTAAATACAACGGAACGTTCAATTGGCAACGGGCACCATTAGGACAGACTCATTACGGAAATGTGATTCAAAACAGCCGCGTGTTTAACGTTACTTCGCAATTGAATTTTGTGAATCTTTACAATAAACTTCCCTATTTCAAAAAAGTGATTGCCTCTGGTCAAATGTCGCGCGCTAGAACCGCTGTCGCCAATCTGGGTGGCGGTGGTCGAAAATCTGCAGTTAAAGAACCAGAGAAAGCAGTAAGCGAGGAAACACTTCAACCGGATAAACCCTTGGACGAAATGACCCCGAAGGAAAGAAGAAAATTTGAGCGAAAGAAACGGAAGTTTGACAAAGCCAAAGAAAAAGAAAAGAGAAGGAAAGAGAAAGAAAAAGAACCCGTCCAACCCATTGGAGGCTTTTTAGCGCGCATGGCGATGACAGTTCGTTCGGTTTCTGGTACCTATGCTTTAAATGACGGTACGTTGTTGCCAGGCTATAATCAAAGTACAAGTATTTTAGGATTCTCCAACGGAAACGAAAGAAACATGTCCGGATTCATGTTTGGGAAACAATCCTATAATTTGGCAGGAAAAAACAATGGATACAACGTTGCTCGTGTTTCGGAACAAAATGGATATTTGGTTCAAAACAGCGAATTAAATCGTCAATTTACGCAAACTCATACACAAACCATCACGGCAAGAGCTTCCTTGGAACCATTTAAAGATTTGAACATTGAGTTGACAGCAAATCGAAATTACTCCATGAATTCAGGCGAGTTTTATCGCTGGAATGAAACTTCGGGTGCTTTCGAAAGTCAAAGTAAAATGGAGACAGGAACGCTTACATATTCAACGATTTCAATTGGTTCCGCCTTTGCTAAATTGAGAAAAGATCAATCCAATTCCACTTTTGAAGGCATGCGTGAAAACAGAACAGAAGTTTCTCGATTATTAGGTGAAGGAAACTCAAATTCTACAGGTACGAGTAACGGATATGCGGATGGTTACAACGGAATTCAGCAAGAGGTGGTCATCGGTGCCTTCTTGACAAGTTATACGGATAAGAATGTAAACAATAAAAACATCAATCCAATTCAAAACATTCCGCTTCCCAACTGGAACATTACGTATAATGGATTGACGAAGTTTCCGTTTACTAAAAAATTGATTAGAAACTTTGTTATTCGCCATGGGTATAATTCGACGGTAACTGCCAGTGGTATTCAAACCAATTTAAAAGGTGTTTTGGATCAAAACGGAAATCCTGCTGATTTAGATATCAATAACAATTTCTTGGTGGGAAGAAATGTTTCCAACGTGACCGTTTCAGAAAGATTCTCTCCTTTGATTGGAGTTGACGCAACTTGGAACATTAATGGACAAGGACTATTGACCAAATTCGAATATAAAAAAGATCGAAGTGCAAATTTGGCTTTATCAAATAATCAAGTAACAGAAATATTAGGCACGGAGTGGATTATCGGATTGGGTTATAAATTTGCGAAAGTTAAATTACCCATTAAGTATAAGCAAAAACAATTAGAGGAGCCTTTAAACATTCGTTTTGATTTTTCTTTCAGAGACAACACCACCGTGATTCGAAAAGTGGAGGAAAATACAAACCAAGCAACGGCTGGACAAAAAGTGATTTCCATTAAATCCTCTGCTGATTACAACATTGGTCAGAACTTCACCATTCAACTGTATTACGATCAGGTAATTAATACACCAAAAGTAGCGATTAGTTACCCAACGGGAAATACAAGCGCAGGAATCCGATTTAGATTGAACTTAGCTGGTATGTAATGCTGAATATTCGACTGGCAAAGAAAGGGGATGAACAAGCGATTCACAAATTGATTGTGGGTTTGGCAATTTTTGAAAAAGCGGAATCGGAGGTAATCAACACCCCAGAAAACTTAGCAAAAGATTTGTTTGACGAAAAGATTTGTAGTGCGTATGTGGCTGAAAAAGACGGTAAAATCGTTGGTTTTACTCTTTGGTACACTTCATACTCCACTTGGAAAGGACAATGTTTGTATTTGGAAGATTTTTATGTTCACCCGGATTATCGAGGACAAAGAATTGGAAGTTTGTTATTCGATAAAGTGGTTGAACTGGCAAAGACATCTGGAGTTAAACGAATGGATTGGCAAGTGTTGGATTGGAACGAAAATGCGATTGAATTCTATAAAAGAAAGAATGCTGTTTTAGACGAAGAATGGTTGAATGGTCGACTTTTCTTTTAACCTGCGTTCACCTTACATTTTTAGTCAGAATTGAAAAAAGAGACCCAAATATTTGAGTCTCTTTTTAATAGCATTTTTAATGTCGAACGATGACTTTTGCACGTGATAGCATCGGTATGTAGTTTCAAATTTAAGCTACATACAAATCTTCGTTTTGTTTAGGGTCTGCACCGTATTCGTTTTGTCCAGAATTTCCTTCAGTGGCAGTGAGTACAATCAACCAAATTCCCCCGATTAACGGTACCAATGCTATAAATATCCAAGCACCACCTTTTCCAATGTCATGAAGTCTTCTGATTGAAACCGCTAACCCTGGGATGAAAACGGCTAATGCATAGAGCACATATACTATACCATATCCAGCTGGACCGAACGATGTGCCGAGGATGTTATCGATTATCATCGCTACCATTAAGAAAATAAAATTAAATAGAACAAACATCCAATATTCTTTTCTTCTCGCGCGACCATTAAAATTCGCGTAATTCTTTAAAACTTTTAAATACCAATTCATACGTAAAATAGTTAGTTTGTAATTAATTAATCTTATCCAAACCTACTAAATTGAATCTGAATTCTCTGTAGTTAATCAAGTTGATTTTTATTTCGCCGATTTTATTGTTTATTTCCGCAGTATGATCGAATATTCCTATTCTATTGAATCACAAACGTTAAGGAAGCAGATTATTTTCCTTTGTCCAAGAACAACGCTTTCAGTTCGTCTGCCTCTTGAGGCTTCATTTTACCAGCTAAAATCAAGCTCAATTGCTTTCTTCGAAGCGCTCCTTCGTATCTACTAATTTCTTCTGGAGTTTCAGGAATTAATTCAGGTACTTGAATCGCGGCACCGTATTGATCGATTGCGACAAAAGTGTAAATTGCTTCGTTGCATTTGCGTCTTTTACCAGAGCTTGGATCTTCAACATACACATCAATGAAAATCTCCATGGAAGAATAAAAAGCCCTAGAAACTTTTGCTTCCAAGGTAACAATGGATGATTGGGCAATCGCTTGGGTAAAAGAAACATTGTTGACAGATGCTGTAACAACTGTTCTTCGGCAATGTCTATGCGCAGCCACACTTGCAATTACATCCATCCAAGCTAAAAGTTGGCCTCCAAAGAGATTTCCCATGGTATTGGTGTCATTTGGTAATACAATTTTTGTTGTGATTGCAAGCGTTTCAATTGCTTTTTTTGAAGTCATTATTTGGTGTTTTTAGATTACAAAGTTACTCAAATTTCAATTTAATCAGCCACTCAATAAACACGAAAACAGCTATTTTTCTTTTCTTCAATATCAATATTGACTCGGATTCGTTATATTTGACGTCTTTATCAAATTATTATGAATAAATTAATTGCAGAATTCCCTCAAAATATCGTAGATGCATTGAAAATTGCAGCTAATATGAAATTTTCAAAACCTCAACATGACATCCAAAACATTGTCATTTGTGGAATGGGCGGTTCTGGAATTGGAGGTAGATTGGTTGCTGAATGGCTGGAGATGGAAATTAAAATCCCAATGCTTTTTGTTCAGGATTACGATTTACCCGCATTCGTAAATAAAAACACCTTGGTAATTGGTTCTTCTTACTCTGGAAACACCGAAGAAACCTTGTCCAGTGTAGCTCAAGGCCTTGAAAGGGGTGCGCATGTAGTTGGGATTTGTTCGGGCGGATTGCTGGAAACTTTTTGTAAAGAGAACGATTTGGACGTTGTAATTGTGCCTGGAGGGAATCCACCTCGTTCTGCTTTGGCATTCTCTGTGATTCAACTGATTTCTTTGTTGACGCAATTGGGGTTCATTTCGAGAGAAAGAAGTCTTTCTGATCTTGAAAAAGGAAGAAAGCTAATTATTGCTGAGAAAGAGAACATTGAAACGGAAGCCCGTCAATTGGCACAATTTTTAAAAGATAAAGTAATTGCCATTTATGCTCCATCAAACTATGAAGCAGTTGCGATTCGCGCGAGACAACAATTCAATGAAAATGGCAAATTGCTTTGCTGGCACCATGTTATCCCAGAGATGAACCACAATGAACTAGTAGGCTGGGGCGGTGGAGATGATCGTTTTGGCGTTTTGTTTTTAGATACACAAGATTGGAAACCTAGAAATAACAAACGACTGGAGTTTTCATTGGAAGTAGTAAAAGGCAAAACCAAGCACGTAATGGTTTTGAAAGCCAAAGGTAATTCCGTAATTGAAAGATCACTTTACATTATACACGTGGTAGATTGGGCTTCTTGGTATTTGTCAGAACTGACAGCTGTGGACGCAATGGACATTAAGGTAATTGACTCCTTAAAAAGCACATTGGCCAAATTTTAATTGGATTCAGTATGAGAAAACACTAAAACCGATCGTCTAAACGCTCGTCAATTTTGTGATCTAAAATTTCATCTATTTTTTCCTTTCGGTGTTTTTTCTCTTTCCGATTTTCAAACCAATTGGAAATATTTTTACCCATTTTTCCAATGAATCCATGGATTTCGTCTTGGTATTTGTCATAAAATAAATGCGCAGCTTCAACCGCTAAGGAGGTTTTTACAACTCCTGCAACCGATTTCTTCTTTCCTCCTAAAATCCTAGATAGTAATCCAAAACCAATATTGCCTACGGCGCTACTTAAATTAGAACCTACTTTATTAAGCGTATTCTTAATGAGTTCGCTTGGAGTTAAAGAATGAATAAAATTATCGACATTTTTTTTAATTTCCGCTTCCTGATGTTTTCGGACTATTTCTAACTGATTTATTCTTCTTTGAAGTTCAAATGCATTGGTAATTTTTTCCATCTTCATAAACGTTTTAATTAAATTTATTTGTCTCCAAATCTTTTGTCCTCTAACATTTCACGAATAAGCAGGTTTCGAATCGGATTTATAATGACGCTTTTTCTCACGGAATAAAAAAAGAGAATTAAAGCCAAATATATTCCAGCTAAACTTAAAAACCCCAAAATGTAGCTTTCTAATAAAATAGATAAATAGATGCCACCAGCGATACTTAAAAACAATAAAAAGAAAATTGTTAAAAGCGCAATGATCAATGCCATCCCTAAAGAAGATCCAATTTTAGAAACTTTATCAACTGATTTTAAAGATAAAAGCTCATAGCGTGTTTCAATGTATTCTTTTATATTTTCCCCAAGGTCATGTAGTGAAGTTTTTTCTTTCTCTCTTTCTTCCATCTTTTTGCAGTTAATAATTGTTTAGCCAAGTTACTGATTAAACTAAAAACTAAAAATTAAAAAAAGCCAAAAAAAGTAAAGGAACTTTAGAAAAAATTATGCGTATTCGAAATTGGCTTCGTTTTCTTGGATATAAGCTAAAATCTCCATGATTTCATTCAACTCGAAAGAAGTGACGAGTTTCATGCGATACTCTTTGATGTGGGATATTCCTTTAAAGTAATTGGAATAGTGGCGTTTCATTTCTGCAATCCCCAAAGTTTCACCTTTCCAATTAACAGACATTTGTAAATGGTCCATTGCCGCCTGCACACGATCGGAAATGCTGGGCGAAGCCAAATGAGATCCCGTCTTCATGAAGTGTTTGATTTCATTAAAAATCCAAGGATAACCAATGCTTGCACGACCAATCATGATGCCGTCAACTCCGTATCGATTTTTGTATTCTACGGCTTTTTCAGGTGTATCAATATCTCCGTTTCCAAAAACAGGGATTTTCATTCTAGGGTTATTTTTCACCTCTCCAATTAAAGACCAATCGGCTTCACCTTTGTACATTTGCTTGCGCGTGCGGCCGTGAATGGAAATGGCTTCAATGCCAACATCTTGTAATCGTTCAGCAGTGTCTAAAATGAATTTACTATCTTCATCCCAGCCCAATCGTGTTTTTACAGTGACAGGTAAATTTGTTGATTTAACAATCTCGGCTGTCATGCGAACCATTTTAGGGATGTCTTTCAGGATACCTGAACCAGCACCTTTGCAAGTTACTTTTTTGACGGGGCAACCGTAGTTGATGTCAATAATATCTGGATTGGTTTTTTCGATAATCTGAGCCGATTGACGCATGCTTTCAATATCATAACCGAAAATTTGGATTCCAACCGGTCGCTCGTATTCGTAAATGTCTAATTTTTTAACACTTTTAGCCGCATCGCGGATGAGTCCTTCTGAAGAGATAAATTCGGTGTACATTAAATCTGCACCATGTTTTTTACACAACGCTCGGAAGGGAGGGTCACTCACATCTTCCATTGGTGCAAGTAACAATGGAAATTCTCCTAATTCAATATCTCTGATTTTTACCACGGTGCAAAGTTACGGCAAAGCTTTGATTTTTAAAAATTAAAATCCATTTCAAATTGTTTGAATAAATTTTGTGTTGATATATCGTTTGTAAAAATATTTCGCACCTACGGCGCTTTATTTGGTTGGCGTTCATCTTGGCTACTACAAATATTTGACTCCTATGGAGTCGCATCTTTTTGCCCAATTATTTTCGACTTCGAAGATTTGACTTTTATGGGCCGCATCTTTTTGTCCATAATCTTTAAAAGATTGCCAATTGTTTTCATCATTTTCAACATTTACCATTTCGTTGATTTTATAGCAGGGATAAATGTAATTTTTAATATTTTCCATCGAACCATTGGTTCTACCAAATTCGTTGTTTTATTTTCGATAAGAAGAGACACGAATTTCTTGAATCAAATTTCGCTGTGCGTCCACTAATTTGAAAATTGGAATGTATCTTCCTCTTCCAATTGTTGCAGCTTCTTGCATTTTGAATTCATCGTGAGCTGCATTTTGAATGCCAACTACAGAAAACGTAATTCCTTGTTCTTGGTGTTGTGCTATCGATTGCTGATAATCATCGGAGTTTTTATTAAATGCGCCATCGGTGATGATGATTACTTGGTTGGCTCCGTCTTTTAAATAACCTTTTACTGCTTGCTCAAAACCCATTTTGATGCCGTCACCACCAGCAGTTCCACCAGCGGCACGAAGTCGCTCAATGGGTTTTTTCATCGATTCTTTTTCTTGGGCAGAAGTGGGACCAAACAACAACCGTGTTTTAGAAGAATAGGTAACAATCGCTAACTGATCTTGCGGACGTAAATAGTCAATCAATTCAAAAAGAGAAAATTTCAACAATTCCAATTTATTTCCAGCAAGCATGGAGGAAGAAACATCCAACACAAATACGACATTTACGGGTTTGAAATGTTGCTCATCAAAATTCTCAAAAGGAATGTTTTTTAAATCGATGTTTGAAGGTGAGAACGATGGTTCCTCTTTAAATTCAGTCAATTGTTCATCCAATGTAAAAGGTTTGTTTTCAGCGGTTTCTTTCTCTTCTATTTGGATTTCAATTTCCGGGACCGTTTTTTCATCTTGTGCCAATAATGGCTCTTCTTCGATGTTAACAATTGGTTTTCTTTCCAATTCGAGCACCACTTTATTTCGTTGGAAATTGACATAAGTTCCCATTTCTGAGGGCAAATACTTTTCATTAGTAGCGTAGAAATAAGTAAATCCCAGCGGAATTTTACCCACCATTTCTCCCTTTTTATTGGTTCTCCAATTGGCGATATTTTGTCCGTTCTGAAGCATCGAAATCGCTGTGTTTGAGACCAATTCTTTGGTCTCTTTGTCGATGGTTACAACCGTAAATTTAAAGTCTGTGGCTGTTCTGATTGGTTTTTGATTGAAATCAGGACAAGATTGCAAAGAGGCATACCTGTTTTCTTCGAATTCTTTCACGTTTCCAGTTAACTGAATAAGGGTTGCTTCATTTTTATCACTGGAAAAAACTTCGATCTCGTAACTGAATTTTCCCAGTTTCTTCGGATTTACTTTTAAGCGCAAAATAACGCTACTATCTGGTGCGATTAAATCATTGCTCAACAAATGACTGATTTCTTTGGGTTTACGAACTGTCAGAATGAAAACTTTTTGACCACCCATATTCTTAATCGGGAGATCTACAAAATAATCATCTGTCGCGTATAATTCACTAAAATGATGTTGTTTTTTATCGAAAGAGATCTGAGCAAAGGTCAAAAAATGGAGACTGATAAATAAAAAAGTGATTCCAAAAGAAAGGTGTTTTTTCATGTTTTGCAAATTACAATTATTCTGCCAGAAATAGAAAACATCAGATTGGAAAGATTTTTTTTGCTTTATGAATTTGTTCTTTTTTGGTAAAAAATGTATTTCAATTAGTAATTTCAATAAATGAGAATAAGACGGTGAGTTTTTATAAGAAACTTTAATTAAGCTTGAGTGTAATCATTTAGTTTATTTATATTTGTTGAATCGTTTGTTTTTCAACCTTTAGCACAAGACAAAATTACGAATATTCTTAGCATGCTTAAACCTATATTACTATTCTTAACTCTACTGTTTTTTCAGATTAATTTATTTAGCCAATGCGTGCCTCCCTTAGTATTGACAACTAGTTCAACTCCATCTACATGCGGTTTGCCGAATGGCACGGCGAATGTTCTGATAACCGATCCCATTGGAAATTATACGTATTCTTGGTCGCCTGGGGGCGGAACTACGGCAACCGTTACGGATTTGATTGGCGGAAATTATACTGTAATTGTAACAGATGAGAATAATTGTTCGGTTGCAGGAAATGTGAATGTGGCAACTTCAAATCCCATCGCTTTGACGACAAGTAGTACACCTTCCCAGTGCAACACTTCCGTTGGATCTGCTTCGGTTGTTGCAACAGGTGGAACAAGCCCTTACACATATTCATGGTCACCAAGTGGAGGAACTGGGGCAACGGCTTCCAATGTTCAAGCAGGAAATTATACCGTAACTGTGACGGATGCTAATGACTGTTCAATAAGTCAATCAGTAACGGTAGCAACAACAATTGCGGTCACCGCAACAATAAGCTCAACATCAACTTCTTGTGGATTATCTAACGGGTCAGCAACCGTAACACCAATTGGTGGAACAATACCTTACACGTATGCTTGGTCTCCAATTGTCGGATCGACCGCAACGGCTTCAAATTTACCTGCTGGAAATCATTCAGTTTTGGTAACGGATGCGAACAATTGCACAGTTGTCCAGTCGGTAACAATTGCTTCAAGTTCTGATCTTACCGCAACAATAAGTTCTACACCTACCTCCTGCGGATTAGCTAATGGAACGGCAATTGTAACACCAACTTCGGGAGTTGCTCCTTATACTTATGTTTGGTCACCCAATGGAGGAACTAGTGGTGTCGCTTCCAATTTGGTAGCAGGAAACTATTCAGTGGATGTAACCGATGCGAACAATTGCACTGTCAATAAAACTGTAACCGTGGCTTCCACTTCTTCCATCAGTGCAGTTGCAAGTTCAACACCTACTTCTTGCGGATTGGCTAGCGGTTCGTTAAGCGTTTTAGTAACAGGTGGGACAGCACCGTATGTTTATTCATGGAATCCTAATGGAGCAACAACGGCAATCGTTTCCAATGTACCGGCAGGAAACTATACCGTGACGGTGACAGATGCTAATGATTGCGTAGCAACATCAACAGTTACAGACTCCTCTTCCCCTCTTATAGTCAATAGCACCACAACACCTTCTCTTGTGACTTATCTAATGGAACAGCAACGGCAATACCAATCAATGGCGCTGCACCTTATACGTATGTTTGGTCTCCTAATGGTGGAACTAGTGCAACGGCTTCCAACCTCGCAGCAGGAAATTATACTGTGATTGTAACGGATGCAAATGGTTGCTCTACAACAACCAACGTAGTGATTACGTCCGTAGCTACACCTACAGTAATAATTAATGTAACTTCTCCGACTTGTTTTGGAGAGAGCAACGGTTCGGCTACTGCGATAGTTAGTGGCGGGAGCACTCCTTACACGTATTCTTGGACACCATCAGGTGAGAATGGACTCACTGCTTCCAACCTTGCAGCTGGAAACCAAACCCTAACAGTAACAGACGGTAAGGGCTGTGTACAAACACATTCGGTGAATATTACCCAACCACTTCCCATAATAGTCACCACAATGGAAAATCCTGCTGATTGCAACGGAACTCTAGGTTCTTTGAATGCCACAAGCTCTGGTGGAACGGGAACTATTAGCTATGTTTGGGAACCTGGTAATTTTGTGGGACCAGCTCATTCGGGAATATCAGCAGGAGTATATTCAGTAACTGCGACCGATGCTAATGGATGTAGTACTACCGCTACTTCAACCGTTGCACAAACAGGATCTTTACTTATAGATGTGAATCCACCTACATCATGGATTGACGAAGGTGATACGGTTGAATTGATTGTTACTGATGTTCCAGGAGCAACATATAGCTGGTCGCCAAGCACAGGATTAAGTTGTTCAGATTGCGCAAATCCACTAGCTACACCGAATGGAGGAACTGTTTACACGGTCACAGTTACTGCACCAAACGGATGTATAGGAACGACTGATGCAGTCATCAATCTGAACATCAATTGTACAGAATTATTTATTCCTACCATTTTTTCTCCGAACGGTGATGGAAATAATGACCAATTTTTGGTCATGGGCAATTGTATTGTTGATATAAATATGAAGATCTATGACCGTTGGGGAGAGAAAGTCTTTGAAAGCAACGATTTATCATTAGGATGGGACGGAAATTATAAAGGACAACCAATGAATCCAGCTTCATTTGTATATGTTGTGAGTTTGACATTTATCGATGGAACATCTAAAGTGGAAAAGGGGAATTTAGCCTTGGTGAAATAATCATTTTTGAATTGCAAAGCGAATTTGATTATCTATAATATCGAAAAACTTTTGATCTTGAATAAGAATATTCTTTTTTTTTGTTTACTTTTAGATTCTTTGTGAATAATCGATTCGAATTTAAACCTCTAAAATCTAATTTAAATAGGAAATTAAATTAAATCTGACAAATTCACTGAGTTAGATCAACAAATTTTTAAAACTATGAGAGAAATAAAACGCCTTTTCGACATTCCTTATTTTCAACAGGAAAAATATCCCAATGCTAAAATGTTTTCCACCAAAACGGATGGTAAATGGGAATCTCTATCAACCGATGAATTTTTAGAAAAAGTTAATAATGTTTCAAGAGGTTTAATCAAGCAAGGGGTTCAACCTGGAGATCGAATAGGAATTGTTTCCTCAAACCGGTATGAATGGGACATGTTAGACATTGCAATACAGCAGGTTGGTGCTTACGTGGTACCCGTATATCCAAACATTTCATTGAACGATTATCGGTATATTTTTAAGGATGCAGGAATTTCCATTTGCTTTGTAGGAAACGAGGAGTTGTATGATAAATTGAAAGGAATCCAACCAGAACTTCCTGAGTTGAGATTGTTATATTGTTTAGATAAAATCCAAGACATTCCTTTTTGGGGTGACATGGTAGATGCTACTGATGAACATTCAAGATCCTTAGAAGAACGAAAAGCAAATGTTAGAAATGAAGATTTAGCAACCATCATTTATACTTCTGGAACTACTGGAAATCCAAAAGGGGTAATGTTATCTCACAACAACATTGTATCGAATGTAATGGGTTCCTTGCCTCGAATTCCTGCAGATGAGATGTCACGTGTTTTGACTTTTCTTCCTGTTTGCCATGTATATGAGCGCATGTTGCATTACTTGTATATGTACTTAGGCGCGTCTGTTTATTTTGCAGAATCTTTAGAGACCATAGGTGAAAACATCAAAGAAGTAAAACCCCATGTGTTTACAGCTGTTCCACGTTTGTTGGAGAAAGTATTCGATAAAATCATGGCCAAAGGTGATGAGTTGACAGGTGTCAAAAGAAGTTTGTTTTTCTGGGCCGTTGGTTTGGCTGAAGAATATGATGTTGTTGGAAAATCAGCATGGTACAAATTCAAATTGGGCATCGCAAGAAAATTAATTTTTTCTAAATGGCAAGAAGCGTTGGGTGGAGAAACAAGAGCCATTGCTTCTGGAAGTGCTGCATTACAACCCAGGTTGTGTCGTATTTTCTTAGCGGCTGATATTCCAATTTTGGAAGGATATGGTTTAACGGAAACTTCGCCCGTAATTTCTGTCAACTGTTTTAAAAATGGAATTCGAATTGGAACTGTGGGAACCTTATTGGAAGGTGTTCAAGTGAAATTTGCTGCAGATGGTGAGATTCTGACCAAAGGGCCAAACTTGATGATGGGTTATTACAATTTACCAGACAAAACGGCTGAAGACATTGATTCTGACGGTTGGTTCCATACGGGCGACATCGGTGAAATGGTGGAAGGTAAGTTCCTTAAAATCACGGATCGTAAAAAAGAAATCTTCAAGACTTCTGGAGGAAAATTCGTTATTCCACAAGTGATGGAAAACAAATTCAAAGAATCTCGCTTCATTGAACAAATCATGGTGATTGGTGAAGGGAAACGTTTTCCAGCAGCGCTGATTGTTCCTAGTTTTGCATTTGTAAGAGAATGGGCTAAACGTAAAGAAATGGATTTGGATAATCTTTCCAATGGAGAATTGATTAAAAATGAAGCCGTAATTGCCAGAATTCAACGCGAAGTGGATACTTTCAATGAGGACTTTGGCAGTTGGGAGAAAATTAAGAAATTCCAATTATTGCCAACAGAATTTACCATTGAAGGGGAAGAATTGACACCAACTTTGAAATTCAAACGTAAAATTATCATGAAAAAATACCATGATGTGGTGGAACAAATTTTTCGCGATTAACATTGAATGAACATAAGATCAAAACCCTTTTCATTTTTGAAGAGGGTTTTTTTGTACTTTTGATTTTTTAGTCTGAAAATGAATTCTGTTTCCCTTATACTTCAATACTTCCCGAACTTGACGGAAGAACAAAAAAATCAATTTACCCAGTTGTTTGATTTGTACCAATTTTGGAATGAGCAAATTAATGTCATTTCCCGTAAAGATACGGAGCACTTTTACGAACGTCATGTACTACACGCTTTGGCGATAGCAAAAGTGATGGAATTTAAAGACGGTTCAGATATCTTGGATGTTGGTACTGGCGGAGGATTTCCGGGAATTCCATTGGCGATTCTTTTTCCAAACTGTAATTTTCATTTAGTGGATTCAATCGGAAAGAAAATCAAAGTGGTGCAAAATGTAGCCGAAGCTTTGAAATTGCAAAATGTAAAGGCAACACATGATCGAGCAGAGAACATTCCCGGTAAATTTGATTTTGTGGTTAGTAGAGCCGTAACAGCCATGCCTTCTTTTATTGCTTGGATAAAAGACAAGTTCAAAGCCGAACAAAAAAACGATTTACCCAATGGCATTTTGTATTTGAAAGGGGGAGATTTAACCGAGGAAATGGCACCAGTTCAACAAATAGCAACACTTTTTGAAATCGCCCACTTTTATGATGGGGAGTTTTTTGAGACGAAGAAGGTAGTGCATGTGAAGATGAAAGCGAAGTAAGAATTTGTTTGTTCCTAGGATATTTATGCTTTTCCCATGTCCGATTTATTTTAAATTATATTAATTGGAAGATAAAAATAGGAGTTGACACTTTTGCCATTCACTTTTGCTGGGATCCATTTGGGCATGATGCTGATTACTCGTATTGCTTCTTTCTCGCATTCAGGCCAATCGGTAATTCCACGAAGAACGATAATATTTTCAATTGTACCATCTTGCAACACGGTAAACTTTAGGTAAATCTTCCCTAAAATACACATTTCAGGATATTCAAGATTCTTAGTCAAAAACGTTAAAAGTGCTTTTTTTCCTCCTGGAAATTCTGCATCTTCATCAACTATTGTATAAATAAATTGTGGGTCTGATGGTGCTGAAAATGGCTTTGGACAATCTATTTTCGGTTTAGTATCTGTTTTTATTGCCTGCTCACTTTTATCTAAATTAAGCACTATTGGATGAATTTTAACATTGTTGTTTTCTGGAAATAAATAGGTTTTTTGTTCAAGATTTAATCTGAATTCTAGAACATCACCTGTTGCGAGATTATCTAACGTTATGTCGCCTTCTTCATTCGTTTTACCAACAAAACCTCCCATGTTATATACCAAAACGCTTTCCGCAGAAGTACCATCCTGTTTTGTAACAATGAAAGTAGTTTGTGAAAAGGCAATTCCACACAGGTAAATGAAAGTAATAAAAAATAGAATTTTCAATATTATTTGATTTAAAACATAAGCTATTCAAATTGGATATTATCCCAGATAAAGATTATTTTAATCAATTAGAAATGGTCTTTTTTCATCAAAAAACAACTAAAATATTGCTGATTAGTATAGATTTTTAAGCGTTTTCTATTTTTAAAAAGTTTTTTAAGCAATTTCTGCAGAAGAAGTAGGAAATGAACGATCTACTTTCTTAAACAATCCTTGTAAAACTTTTCCTGGACCAACTTCGATTACTTCCGTTGCTCCATCAGCAATCATTGCATGCATGCTTTGTGTCCAACGAACAGGTGCAGTCAATTGGGCAATTAAGTTTTCTTTGATTGCTGCTGGGTCTATAACCGCTGAAGCCGTTACGTTTTGATAAATTGGACAAATTGGACTTGAGAAAATTGTTGCTTCGATTGCCGCCGCTAATTCTTCTCTTGCTGGTTCCATCAAAGGCGAGTGAAAAGCGCCTCCAACTGGTAAAAGTAACGCCCTTTTGGCGCCAGCTTCGGTCAACTTTGCACATGCTTCTTCAACAGCTGGAATAGATCCTGAAATAACCAATTGCCCAGGACAATTGTAATTCGCAGGAACAACTACGCCATCGATGGTTGCACAGATTTCTTCTACTACATTGTCTTCTAATCCTAAAATCGCTGCCATGGTAGATGGAACAGCTTCACAAGCAGCTTGCATTGCCAACGCGCGTTTGTAAACCAATTTCAAGCCGTCTTCAAACTGCAATGTTTTGTTTGCAACCAAGGCAGACAATTCTCCCAAAGAGTGTCCTGCAACCATATCTGGCTGAAAATCTTCGCCTAAACAAGCTGCTAAAATCGTAGAATGCAAGAAAATCGCTGGTTGTGTAACTTTCGTTTGTTTCAATTCTTCGTCTGTTCCTTCGAACATGATCTTTTGAATATCAAAACCTAAAATTTCATTGGCTTTGTTAAACAGTTCTTTTGCTAAAGCTGAATTTTCATACAGGTCTTTTCCCATTCCTGAAAATTGGGCGCCTTGTCCCGGAAATACGTATGCTTTCATATCGTTATTAAGTTCTTGATTATTAAATTCGTTTCATTCTTGTCGCTGACAAAAATAACAAAATGTATGAATTCCTTTTAAAATAAGAGGGAAGATACTTCTTTGACAGTTGGAAAGTTTACTTCGATGATGTATCCCGTGTGTTTTCTTAAATTGAGAACTCGGTCGTTATCAAATAACAAATACTGACCTTTGATGCCCAAAAGTTTTCCTTCAATGTGTTTTTCTTTGTCAAACGAAACGGTTTTTATAACCTTGGGAAATTGTTGAACTGGATAATCAAATAAATAAATGTGATCATTTTCACTTAAATATGGCACCATATCGGAAGGTAAAACTTCCTCCAATTTCCATTTTTCTTCTATCAAATCAATCGATTCATCAATTTGATTTTTCAACATGTTGCGCCAATTGGTTTTGTCGGTAAAATAGTCTTTTAAGGCGACCTCAATAATTCCTGCCAAATAGCGGTTTGGAGTTTCAGCTACCACAATTACCGAGGAAGCGCCTTGATCTATCCATCGCGTTGGAATTTGAGTGGCACGTGTAACACCAACTTTTACGATATCGGTTGCAGCCAAATACACGACATGCGGTTGATTGTGGTTTTTCTCTTCCCATTCCACATCACGACCTTCGCCCAGATGCGCGCGACATAATTCAGGTTTTAAAATACAAGGTGAAGCCGAAGCTTCATTCATGAAACACCGATAGCAAAATCCTTGTCCAAACGAAGATTTCGTTTTATTATCGCACGATATGCAACGAATTTCTCCATTCCAATGCAGTTGAATTTCTTTTCCAATCCAATCGTTTATGGAAATTAAATCGCTCAGATTCAATTGGTATTGAATTGGACTTTCATGAGCCACCTCCATTTTAAACAACTTTCCGCTGGCTGATTTATTTTCAGAAACTTCCATTTTAGCTAATTTATCGTGTTAGTTTTCGAATTCAGTTAGTTTTTCCAAATTCAATTCCCAATCTTCCATCGCTTGGTCGAGTTCAGCTTTTGATTTGCTGTAGTTTTCTAAAACGGGCGTTGATTTTCCTTCGTCTGTATAATCCAACGTAACCAAAACCTCATCCAATTCTTTTATTTTTTTCTCCAAGCTTGCAATCAATTCTTCTGATTTTTTAACCTGATTTTGAAGTTGCGTTTTCTTTCTTTTGAGTTCTTTTTGGTCTTCCTGCGAAAGTGCTGATCTCACCTCTTTCTTTTCAACAACAACAGCTTTCTTCTCAGGTTCTTTCATGGACTTTGCCTGTGAATTTGGATCTGCCATTTTCATCGCCAAGTATTCTTTTACGTGGTAATGGTGAATTTTCAAGGTCTGATTTTCAATGTCCCAAATTCGGTTGGTCAATCCATCTAAAAACTCCCGGTCGTGAGATACAACCAAGAAAGTTCCTTCGTAATTAATCAATGCTTGTTTCAAAACTTCTTTGCTTTGAATGTCTAAGTGATTGGTTGGCTCATCGAGAATCAAGAAATTACAAGGGGTCAACAGCAATTGACAAAGTGCCAGACGGGTTCGTTCACCACCTGATAAAACGCCTACTTTTTTGTCAATGTCATCGCCAGAGAAAAGAAAAGTTCCTAAAATACTGCGCAAATCTTTCCGAACTTCGCCCTCGGCAATTTCGTCAACGGTTTCGTAAATGGTTTTATTGACATCCAATTTTTCTGCTTGATCTTGCGCAAAATAAGTAATTTGAACATTGTGTCCGTATTCAATCACACCTTCACCTTCGATGTCTTTCATCACCAGCTTCAAAAGCGTAGATTTTCCGACACCGTTTGGACCTAAAAGTGCAATTTTCTCTCCGCGTCCCACGGTGATGTTGATGTTTTTAAAAAGCTGACGATCACCGTATTTTTTCCCGGCATCTTTCATTTCCAAGATCCATTTTCCTGGTTGAACGCTGAGCGGGAAAGACATTTTCATCTTGGCAGCACTATTGCTTTCGATTTCAATGATTTCCGTTTTATCTAACTTTTTGATTAAGGATTGTGCAAAAGCAGCTTTATTTTTCTTCGCACGGAATTTATCAATTAGTTCTTTGGTATGTTTGATGTCTTTTTCTTGTTGCTTTTTGGCATTCACCATCAGCGACAATTCCTCTTCCCGTTTGATTTTGTATTTGGAATAATTGTAAGGGTAATCCCAGATTTTTTGTTGCGAAATTTCCAGCGTTCGTTTGGTAACATTATCCAAAAATAAACGGTCGTGCGAAATCACAATTACTGCACCTTCAAATTTTTGCAAATAGGTTTCTAGCCACGAAATGGAAATGATATCCAAGTGATTGGTCGGCTCATCGAGTAAAATAATATCTGGTTGGTTAACCAATATCTTCGCTAATTCGGCACGCATTTTCCAACCTCCAGAAAATGCAGCCAATGGCTTATCAAAATCGGAAGTAGCAAAACCGAGTCCTTCCAAAGTAGCCGAAATTTTCTCTTCCCATTGAAATCCTTCGTGTAAATTAAAAAGTACGTTTACTTCGTTTAATTCGTCTAATAAATCAAGGTAAGAATCTGCTTCATAATCCGTTCGCTCAACTAAATCATGATTAATTTGATCCAACCTAGTTCGTAAATTATTCAACAATTCATTCGAAAAGTTCAAATAATCGAAAACAGTTTTGGATGTATCGATTTTAATATCTTGGGTCAAAAAGCCAATGGTAGAATCTTTGGGACGGTGAATTTTTCCTTCTGAAGGTTTTTCCCAATCGGCAATGAGTCTCATGAGAGTGGATTTTCCAGCACCATTCTTCCCAGCCAAACCGATTTTATCGCCTTTGTTTATTTGTAATGTAATGTCCTTAAACAAAAAACCTTGAGGAAGATAAACCCCAAGTTGTTCTAAATTAATCATGGTGCAAAGATAGGATTTTCATTGAAATTATCGTTTATAAAATAAGGACAAGTAATTTCTCAAACTGTCTTTTTTAAGTACCTTTATATCTCCATGTCCAACGAAAAACAAATATTCACACTCAAACAGGTTGCTGATTCTATACAGCGAACGATTCAAGATCGTTACAGTCGTTTGTATTGGGTGCAGGCAGAAATGCACAAGTTGAATTACACCAACAAAGGGCATTGCTATCCTGAATTGGTTCAAAAAGAAGATGGAAAAACCGTCGCTGAAATGCGGGGAACGATTTGGAAATTTCAATTCGACAAGATTAGCAAGTCTTTCGTGCAGGCGGTAAAAGAACCTTTGCGCGATGGGTTGAATTTACTGTTTTTGGTCAAAATTAGCTTTCATCCGATGTACGGAATGGGATTGGAAATCGTGGACATCGACCCTACTTTTGCTTTGGGCGAATTGCAAAAAGAACGGGAAGAAACCTTGAAACGGTTGACCAAGGAAGGAATTCTCAATGCCAATCAACAACTTCCGCTCGCTTTGTTACCACAACGAATTGCCCTTATTTCGGTGGAATCTAGCAAAGGTCTCTCGGATTTTTACAACGTGATCAACAACAACGCTTGGAATTATAAATTCTTCTTCCATCTTTTCCCTGCGCATTTGAATGGAGATTTGGCGATTCCGTCGATTCAAAGTCAGCTGAATCGAATTCGAAAAGTACTCCATCACTTCGATGCCGTGGCGATTATTCGCGGTGGCGGCGGCGAAATTGGTTTATCGTGCTACAACAATTATCAACTCTCCAAAGCGATTGCCACTTTTCCTTTGCCGGTTTTCACAGGAATTGGACATTCAACCAACATCACCGTTTCGGAAATGGTGGCTTATCGGAGTGCGATTACACCGACTGAATTGGGCGAATTTTTATTGCAAGCATTTCACGACTTTTCTGTTCCCGTGCAAGAAGCCCAAAAGAAAATCAAGGTGGAAGCGTTGCAATTGATTCGAGAAAACCAACAACATTTGGGAAATGAAGTTAGAATTTTTAAGAATGTGAGTAAGCAGAAGATTCAGCGAACCAATCAATTGTTAATCAGCAACTCCAAAGGATTATCGACTCAAATAAAATATGCTTTTAACGAAGAGAAAAGCGAGCTGACCAATTTTTCTGAAAGATTAAAATCAGGGTTTAAAAGTTTGAAAACCATTGAAAATCAAAAAATAAAACAAGCAAGAGAATCGTTGGTTAAATTTACCAATGGATTTCTCTTTCAACAAAACATCAATATTACGGATAACCAGTATTTTATATACCAACAGCTACCCAAATATTTTGTTCGAAAAGCGGAACAATTGACACAAATAGAAAATCAAATCCGTTGGATGGATCCGCAGCAAATTTTAAAAAAAGGATATTCTATCAGTATGTATCAAGGAAAAGTTATCAGTTCTAGCAATCCAGTGGAAGCTGGAAATGAGATTGAAACGTGGACGTCTGAGAAGAAAATAACCAGCATTGTAAAAAACATAAAAGACAAAGAAAATGAGTGAAGAAATTAAATACACGGATGCATTTGAAGAATTGCAAGACATCGTCCGTGAGATCGAAGACGGCGAAATTTCGGTAGATGAATTATCGATAAAAGTGAAACGCGCCGCATTTTTAATCAAGATTTGTAAATCAAAATTGACATCAACAGAGGAAGATGTGAATGAAATTTTGAAAGATTTAGAGGAATAATTGCCTTTGAAAACGGATTTTACACTTAAATTACCAAAAGAATTACCTTGGATTTTTTGATGTATTCTAAATATTCCTAACTTCGTAGCGATGAGTTCAAGTGTAGAAAAATACAATAAACGCGGTTTGCAGGCAAGTTATGTCTCCACCGTGATTGGAATTTCGTTGGTTTTGTTTGTGATTGGGATTGTTTTGGGCGGAATAATGGCCTTGGATTCTGTTCAAACACAAGCCAAGGAAAACCTTCAAGGCGATTTGTTTTTTAAGGCTGAATTAAATGAAGCTGATATCAAACAAATCGAGCAAGAATTAAAAACTTGGTCTGAATTCAAGGAAGTTTACTTTGTGTCTCCCGAAAGAGCACTGGAAGAATTTAGCGGTCTGAACGAAGACACCAAAGAAATCAGGGCAATTTTTGACGGTGAAAACATATTTCCTCCCAACATCGGTTACAAACCCAACGTGGAATTTGCAACCAAAGAAGGAATGAAGCAAATCAAAGAAAAATTATTGAAGTCCTATCCACAGGAATTAGATGAGGTAAATTACGACGAAGCCAGTGTAGAAACCGTAAATTTAGGATTTAAACAAGTTGCATTTTTATTCTTAATCGTTGCCGCATTACTAATCATTGTTGCTGTAGCCATGATTAACAACACCATTCGCTTGTCTTTATACTCCAAACGTTTTACCATCAAAACGATGCAGTTGGTTGGTGCAACAGGGAAATTTATTCGCCGTCCATTTTTAATTCAAGCGGTGATGCAAGGAATTGTTTCAGCAGTGATTGGAATGGCTTTACTGATGTCTTTATTTTATATTTTAGACAGCATGTTGGAAACGATTGAAATCAGTTTCCAAATTGAAATGTTCGCGGTTTTATTCTTAATCATCTTAGGCTTGGGAGTTATCATTACGTGGATTTCTACTTGGTTTGCATTGAATAAATATTTACGAATGAAATTAGATGATTTATATTAATCGTCATAAACACACTTAATAAAATGATAAAAATGGACGATAAAAAATTAAACATGTTTGTTTTCAGCAAAGGAAACTACAAATTTCTTCTGATTGGTTTGGCAATCAATGTACTTGGATTTATATTGATGATCGGAGGCGCTTCGGACGATCCAAATAAATTTGATGCGGGTGAATTATTCCATCCTGTTCGAATTACGATTGCCCCCATTTTAATTGTTGCGGGATACATTGTGATTCTTTATGCCATCATGAAGCGCAGAAAAATTGAAAAGTAAACCTTCCTGATCTTTTTTCTTTATGACATTTATTGAAGCTATTATTTTAGCAATTGTAGAAGGTTTAACTGAATTTCTTCCTGTTTCTTCTACGGGTCACATGATCATCACCTCATCGATGATGGGAATTGCATCTGAAGATTTTGTGAAATTATTTACGATTGTGATCCAACTCGGTGCAATTTTATCTGTGGTTGTTTTGTATTTTAAACGCTTCTTTCAATCAGTTAATTTTTACCTGAAGTTGTTTGTGGCATTCATTCCAGCTGCAGTTTTTGGTTTATTATTGAGCGATTACATCGATGAATTACTCGAAAGTCCGCTTGCGGTTGCTATTTCTTTGGTAATTGGTGGTGTGATACTACTTTTCGTTGACAAATGGTTCAACAAACCAACCATTCACAAAGAAGAAGAAATCAATTATCTAACAGCGCTGAAAATAGGATTTTTCCAATGTATTGCCATGATTCCAGGTGTTTCTCGCTCGGGAGCTTCCATTGTTGGTGGTATGAGCCAGAAATTAAGCCGTCAGGTTGCCGCAGAGTTTTCTTTCTTTTTAGCGGTTCCAACCATGTTTGCTGCCACTGCGAAAAAAGGATATGATTTTTTGAAAGATGGAACCACGTTCACATCTCATGAGATTAATTTATTGATTGTTGGAAATGTGGTGGCGTTCATCGTTGCGCTTCTGGCCATCAAAAGCTTCATCGGTTATTTAAACAAACACGGTTTTAAAGTGTTTGGTTGGTATCGCATTGTCGTGGGAGCAACCATCTTGGTTTTAATGGCAATTGGTTACGATTTAAAAGTCGTTTAATATTATCTCTAATTTTAAAAAATGATTGATTTTCAAGAAGGTTTTACCATGTTGGTGGATAAACCGTATGAATGGACGTCCTTCGATGTCGTTAACAAACTTCGCTGGAACATCAAGCAAAAATTAGGCGTTAAAAAGATAAAGGTCGGACATGCTGGAACATTGGATCCATTAGCAACTGGTTTGTTGGTGATTTGCACCGGAAAACATACCAAATTAATCGAGAATTTCACCAACGATACCAAACAATATACAGGTACTTTTTTAGTTGGAAAAACAACACCTTCCTACGATTTAGAAACAGAATACAATCAAGAATTTCCAACGGATCACATCACAGATGAATTGTTGGAGGAAGTTAGGCTATCATTCATCGGTGTTCAACAACAAGTACCGCCCATTTTCTCTGCCAAACAAGTAGATGGACAACGGGCTTATGACATCGCGCGAGCAGGTAAAACAATTGAGTTAAAATCCAACACCGTTGAAATCTTGGATTTTCAAATTACTGCAAACCGCTTTCCTGAAATTGATGTTTACATTCATTGTAGCAAAGGAACATACATTCGTTCCATCGCACATGATTTTGGACAAAAACTCTATGCAGGAGCAACCATGATTGCGCTCAGAAGAGTCGCTTCAGGAAATTTCAAAATTGAGAATGCAAAAACAGTAGATGAGTGGATTGAGTATCTGAAAGAAGATTAAACAGTGGTTTTTAATTTTAAAAATTAATTTTCACGCTTTTTTTCACGTTTCAGGAGCACTTATTTTTTTCAAGACGTTGTGAATGTGGGAAACACTGCATTTATAAGCATCGGCTAATTGTTGTAAAGTGTATTTTTGATTCATTCGCAAATTGCAAATTTCAATTTTATGCTCTTCCTTTAATGGGTCTGGTCTTCCCATTGTTTTTAAACCACCTTTAGGCCCGTATTTTTCCCTGCGCTTGACCCATAAATTCGCATTATTGCGCTCTCCACTTTGAAAACTCTTTTTAAAAGACTCACTATAAGAACTCCATTTTAAATTTTCGAAATGATTGTTTGCCGGGTTTTCATCCAAATGAATTACAATTTTATACTTTCGAGGATGCTTATTGGGAATGAATGCTTGTCCCACCAACTTATGAGGATAAACCGTTCTTCGCTTTCCTTTGTCATCAATTAAATCCGTCATTATAAATTTGTTTTTGGGATGTACACGAAGTTTTTTAATCTTTTCATTATACAAAATAATGCGCCCCGACTTATAAGTTTTGGTTCTTTGTTTGGATCTGATTTCACCGTGGTTAGAAATTTCGTAATCTGAGAAGCCTTTTATTTGCTTCCATTCTGGAGTAGTCATCGTCGATAATAATTTGAGTTTTCTCTTTATAATAATAAACGTAAAATTGCACGGAAAGTTCAGTGAGTGTAAATTAAATTAATCATTTATGAGAAATAAGCCATTTCCATTAATTCACATTTCAATATGGAAAACAAATCTCGGGTTTTATTTAGGTGCATTAGATTTTAACTAACTTAGAAAGAAACTATCGCCATGAGTGTAAAGAAAAAAATCTTTGTATTGGATACCTCTGTTTTATTACACGACTATCAATCCTTAACCAGTTTTGCGGAGAACGATGTAGCCATTCCAATTACCGTTTTAGAAGAGTTGGACAACTTTAAAGTTGGAAACGACACCAAGAATTTCTCCGCTCGCGAAGTAATTCGGTTTATTGATAAAATAGCAAGTGCTGGAAATCTTCAAGATTGGATTAGTCTTGGAAAAGATTTGGGTAAATTAAAGATCATTTTAGATCATAATCCAAACGGTTTGAATGCTGAGAAAATATTTACAGCAAATAAAAATGATCATCGAATCATCAATGCTGGATTGGTATTGAAAGAGTCCATAAAAAACAAACTGATTGTATTAGTAACAAAAGACATTAATTTAAGAATCAAAGCCAAGTCTCTAGGCCTTGATTCCGCAGATTATCAAACTGGAAAAGTAGATGTAGAAAAGGTAGATGTTTCTAGTTTTTATCAAATTGAAGGAATTGATTCTGAAATAATTAATCAACTATTTACCGAGGGTAAAATCGAAGAAAAGAACGTTTTAGGTAAAAAGAAAATTGCCAACGGATACTATATCTTAAAAAATGGGAAAACATCCACTTTGGCCTATTATAATCCGCTCACAGACTTGATTGAACGCATTGACAAACCGTTTGTTTACGGGATCAAAGCCAAAAACGCAGAACAAGCATTTGCTTTACATGCACTTTTGAATCAGGACATCAAATTAGTGGCCCTTCAAGGCGTGGCAGGAACGGGGAAAACCTTGCTCGCTTTGGCGAGCGCATTGGAACAACAAACCCAATATCAACAAATTATCTTAGCACGTCCGATTGTTCCATTATCCAATAAAGACATCGGTTTCTTACCAGGCGATGCCAACGACAAAATCAGTCCATACATGGAACCGCTTTGGGATAACCTCAAATTTATCAAGTCCCAATTCGCAACAAATGACAAGAAATACCGCACTATTTTAGACATGGAAAGAGAAGGAAAATTGTTGATTACGCCCTTGGCATTTATCCGTGGAAGAAGTCTATCAAATACGCTTTTCATCATAGATGAAGCGCAAAATTTAACGCCTCACGAAGTGAAAACCATCATCACCCGCGCAGGAGAAAACACCAAAGTCATTTTCACAGGCGATGTTCGTCAGATTGATACGCCCTATTTAGATGAACACAGTTGTGGATTGTCTTATTTAATAGATCGCTTGAAAAATCAACCCCTATTTGCTCAAATAAAATTGGAGAAAGGCGAACGTTCTGAGTTAGCGAATTTGGCGAATGAGTTGTTGTAAAATCAGTTACTCTGTTCTGCTCACCCGATTTCGTTAGTTAAACAGCGCCAAAACGCCGATAAGTTAAACGGAGTTGAACTACGGCGTAAAGGCATCCTCAATGTGCTCAATGTCCGTCCTAAAATGATTGTGTACAATCGAAATGATATCAAATTGAGTTTCTAAATGGATGTCTTTTTGAAAAATAAACTCATTGGCCACTTGGATGATTTGTCTTTGCTTGGATCGAGTTACCGCGCGCCAAGGTTCGCCGATTTCAGCAGTTTGTCTCGTTTTCACTTCAACCACCACTAATTTACCAGCGTGCTTACAAATGAGATCCGCTTCTAAGTGCCCAAAACGATAGTTACGGGCAACAACTTGGTAATTTCTTTCTCGGAGATATTGAAAAGCTAGTTGCTCACCAAATACTCCCAATTCTTGATTGGTCATGTTTTGATTTAAAGTGGTTCATTCTAAGTTAACAAAATCATTTCAATTAACAAAATCATTTTTGAAAATTTAAATCTAGCTTCTAAACCAATAGCGAACAACCAACTTTAATTATTCATATATTTGTTGCAACATAATATGGATACATGGATTTACTAAAAAAATTGAAGGCTTTTGTATTAAGCATCTATTTTCTTAAAAACATTGGTTTGATTATTCTCGTTCACCTTTTGGTGATTGGCAGTTTGATTTTCTACTTGAATGCGAAGACAAATCATGGGGAAAAAATTTCAGTTCCTTCCCTTTACGGTAAAAACGTGAGTTCCATTCAGGAAATTGTTTCTGCGAGTGGATTGACATACGAAGTATTGGATTCAATTTACGCTCCTGAAAAACCAGCAGGCACCATCATCTCTCAAGATCCTCGTCCTTCAGACTCAACGGATGTTTTTGTAAAAGAAGGCCGGGTAATTCGGGTTCGAGTTTCTAAAAAATCGCGTTTGGTTGAAATGCCCAGTTTAATTGATAAGTCTCAACGTTTTGCTGAAAGTATTTTGAAAAACAGAGGGTTAAAATACACCATCACCTACCAAGCAACTAGAGAAGCAGACGGCGCTGTTTTAGGGCAACAATTCAAAGGTCGTGACATTCAAGATGGAACCAAAATTCCAATCGGATCTACCATCTCTCTCGTCGTTGGACGAAACTTGGCTGGCGAACCTATCCAAATTCCCGATTTGAAATGCTTAACAATAAATGAAGTTCGTGGACGTTTATCCTCCGTTGGTTCAATTACTTTGTTTGAATCTTATATAGATTGTTTAACAGCTGCTGACAGTGCATCTGCAAAAGTTATTTCTCAAAATCCAGAATACATTGAAGGAACTTTAAGCTCTGCGGGAAGTACAGTAACTATTTTGTTAGATAAAAAAGGATGTATTCAATAGCAGAAGACATTAATCGATAAATAGATGAAATACATATTAACGATTTTAATTTTTGGAAGTTTTATCTACAACACATCGGCACAAAGCGATGGTGTAGAACCTTTTAAAGTCAATCCTGATTTAGCATCGGGTGCTATTTTGATGAAATCAGGAAATTCTTTCGATTCTACTTTCATTTGGAGTACGGATACATTGGAAGTAAGTCTGACAAAGTCATTTTTAGATGAATTTACCTTGAATCGATTTCAAAATTATGCCCCAGATTTTGGAGGTGTAAATACCACTTTTGATAAAAAATATAAATTACTCAATAAATCGAATAACATTCCATTGCCCAATGACGTTCAATATTCAAACCTCCCCACGGTTCTCAGAAAAGTCAATTTGGCACTCGGTACAGTTACCAATACTGCGTTGCCCGCAGATACCATTTTAATAGGTGATTTTTCCTCTTACCCTCCTACTTATACCACATCCATTGTTTATCCTCCATACGACATTATCGACACCATCGATTTTGCAAATCCTTATGACACCCTTTGGATTACAACTCCCTTTTTTGTTCAAGACTCGGCGACCCAATTCTTCGGTCACATTGTGGATGGAAACGCCTACTGGCTAGACAAACAGGCATATCACAATTATCGCTTTGCAAAAAAACCTTGGACGTTAGGCGTGGTAACTTTTGATGGCTTGGATGAAAATGGTTATCCTTATCAATTTGGTAGTTCTGCTGTTGGCTTAGCCGATGTTTTGCACTCCAAACCAATCAACATGAGCTCGATAAACGCAAGCAATGAAGTTTAT
The DNA here is from genome assembly GCA_964488745.1 of uncultured Chryseobacterium sp. Classification (GTDB taxonomy): domain Bacteria; phylum Bacteroidota; class Bacteroidia; order Flavobacteriales_D; family Crocinitomicaceae; genus JAQVCM01. The sequence goes on from CAZAVP010000007.1 coordinate 72,692, forward strand.
TTTAGTTTTTTATACCAGACGGGAGGATATGGAGATGAACCAGAAGCAGAAGACTCCTTGGTATTGCAGTTTTATGCTCCTGATATCGATCAATGGTTCAATGTTTGGTCAGCAACTGGTGCACCCGTTACTGATTTCAAAAAAGTACATCTTAAAGTAGCCGATGCGAAATACTTCAAGTCTGCATTTCAATTCCGATTCATGAATTACGGCGGATTGTCAGGAAGTTTAGATCACTTTCACATCGATTATGTTCATTTAAGAGCGAATTCCGGACCACAAGATACCTTGTTCAAAGATTTCGCGTTTGTTTATCCTTTGGGTTCATTTTTGAAAGATTATACTTCCGTGCCTTGGGATCACTATAAAAATAATCCGTCGGGAAAAATGAACGACCAAACCGTTATTCATGTTCGAAATGGAAGTAACATTACTGAAAATAGCCAAAGTGGATTGGCATGGGTGGATTACAACAACCTCCAAGAAGGAACCTTTGTTTTAAGTGATTATGAATTGACAAATCAAGATCCAGCAACCAACTATGCTCCTGTGACTTTCTTTGAAAGTTTCCATGATTTCTCAACCGGATATCGTTTTGATGAAAACAAAACAGGTGATGAACAAACTTTTGATTTATACGCGACAGCTTCCGTTCCTTTCTCTCAATTAACGTTGAACGACTCTACAATTGGACAACAAATTTTTAGCAATTACTATGCGTACGACGATGGTTCAGCGGAATTAGCATACGGAACTACCGGTGCTCAATCGATGGTGGCGTATCAATTTACCCCTTATGAAGCTGATTCCCTAATTGGTGTTAAAATGAGTTTCGTACCTACGGTAACCGATGTATCTAATAAACTCTTTATCTTGACCGTTTGGAACGATGACAATGGCAAACCGGGGACTAAAATTTACGAAGATGATTTCTTTTTTCCCCGTCAGCCCCACTATGAATTGTCCCGAAACACCTTCACCAATTACTACTTAAAAGACACCATGAAGTTAGCCATCAACGGCACTTTTTATGTTGGTTGGCGACAATTGGATCCGGAAAGATTGGGAATTGGATTTGACATGAACACCGTCAACAACGACAAGATTTTTTACAGTGTAAACAACGGTAATACTTGGTTAAATACCACTTACGAAGGATCGATGTTGATGCGTCCCATTTTCTCAACGGCGTTGGATGCCTCTTTGGGTGTAAAAGAAACCATTCAATCAGAATCTATTTTTGAAGTGTATCCTAATCCAGCACAACATGTTTTAAATTTCAACGTAACACTTTCGAATTATCGCGGTGCGAGTTTGTTTGACATGCAAGGTAAATTATTACTTCAGATTTCGGAAAACGAATTGCAAATGGACATCAGCGACGTTCACCCAGGAATTTATTTGGTGAAGGAAAATGGTTCTGGTATCACCCGGAAGATCATGAAACAATAAGCTTAGTGAAGGTTTATCAAGGATTTGAAGATGTTGGAAATATTCCCAATGCGGTTGTAACCATCGGAACATTTGACGGTGTTCATTTGGGACACCAAAAAATCATCGAGCGGCTGAATGCGGAAGCTGATAAAATTGGTGGCGAATCTGTTTTATTTACTTTTTTTCCACATCCTCGAATGGTTATTTTTCCAGATAACCACGGGTTGAAACTCATTCAAACGCAAGCAGAGAAAATCGAAAATCTTCGTGTGTTAAACTTAAAACATTTGATCATTTTCCCTTTTACAATGGATTTCGCCAACGTAAGTGCAGATGCATTTGTCAAAGATTATTTGTTAGCCAAATTAGGAATGAAAGTAATTGTGGTTGGGTACGATCACCAATTTGGTAAAAATCGCCAAGGCACATTAGAACATTTGCGAAAATTAAGCGAAAGTTTACCTTTTGAAGTGATTGAAATTCCTGCGCATGAAATTGACGAAGTGGATGTAAGTTCAACCAAAATCAGGCAAGCCATCGATTCTGGCGATATCAAAACGGCCAATTTATACCTCAATCAGCCCTTTGAGCTTTCGGGAAAAGTAGTTCATGGAAATGCTTTGGGTCGTTCCATCGGTTTTCCAACGGCAAACATTGAAGTAGAAGACCCATTGAAAATCCTTCCACGAATCGGAATTTATGCCGTAAAAGTAGAGTTGGAAGACCAACGTTTGGTGCATGGAATGCTCAGCATTGGTACCAATCCAACGGTTACAGCAGATACATCCATCAAAATTGAAGTAAATATTTTCGATTTTTCAGAAGATCTTTACGGTCAGAAAATTAAACTATATTTGTTAGATCGAATCCGTGATGAATTCCGTTTTGAATCTTTAGAAGAGTTAATCGCACAATTGCACCAAGATGATCAGACTGTTCGAACTATTTTTAATCTTTAGTATTTCATTTGCATCTGCGAAGAACGCAGATTCTTTGCAGATTTATTCTTGGGAAGAAGCTCAAAAAATCAATCCGCTAGAAGTATTCGCCATTTCTTTCCAAAAATCCAAATTGACGGAAATTCCTGCTGAATTGGAAAATTACAAGTCGGTTATTTACCTCGATTTTAGTAAAAACAAATTAAAATCATTGCCTGAATTTATAGGAGATTTTGACTCCCTTCAGACTTTAAACCTCCACAGAAATAACTTTCAAAATTTCCCCATGCAAATTTGCCGTATGGAAAATATTCGAAAATTGATTCTTTCTCGCAACCAATTTTCGCAACTTCCAGAATGCATCGAATTTTTAAAAAAATTAGCATACATTGATTTATCTGATACACCTGTAACTGGTTTTCCCCAAGCTTTTTTGGTCATGCCTCAATTGAAAACCTTGAGTTTACATGGATTGGCTTATTCTCCTAGTTTTCAGCAGAGCTGGAGGTCTCGTTTGACGTGGGTTCGCATCGAATTTGATCCGCCTTGTAATTGTTTTGATTAATTGAAACGAATTGCTTTCACGGGAGAAATCCGCGTAATAACGTAGGAAGGGATAATCAAGGCCAAAATACATACAATCAACGTTGCTACATTCAAAACCAAAATGGTCAAAATACTCATGTCCATTGGAACTGCATTGAGGTAATAAACTTCTGGATTCAATTTGATAATGTTAAATTGCTGTTGTAATAAACAGAAAGTAATTCCTATTAAATTACCCCAAAACATCCCTCGAAGTATTAAAAATCCTGCTTGATATAAGAATACTTTTCGAATGGTCCAATTCGTTGCACCCATGGCTTTCATGATTCCTATGAAATTGGTTTTTACCAAAATCATCACGAGTAAAGCAGAACTCATGTTGATGACACCAATTAAAATCATCAAAATCAAGATGATCCAGACGTTGATATCTAAAAATCCCAACCAAACAAAAATATCGTTTTGGCTATCCACTATGCTGACCACCCGTAAATCTTCTTGCTGTGGATTTTGAAAATGTATTTGCTTTTTCAGGTATTTTACATCTTCTTCTAATTTATCCCAACCCCGTAAAGTAAACTCAAAAGCACCGACGTAATGTTCAAAACTGCCTTTCCCATCCACTTGTTCAAAGGTGATGGTTTTAGGTCCTGCGGTGATTTGAAACTTGAAGCCAGTTTCATCCAAGTATTTTTTTTTCAGCTTGTTATTTTCGTCTAAATCGTATGGGAAATAAGAGTTTTTATCGCCAGAAACCGTTATTTTTAAATAGGCAGTGTCTGGAACGGTTGATTCGTCGTTTTTATTATCGATGTAGGTCCAATAATCCGAAACAACGACTGTCAAAACAGTATCACGTCTTGGAAAAAAAAGGTGACCCGAATAACTTTCATAACCATTTCCCCAATCGTATCTGTAATTTCCATTTCCGCCCACCGCATCCGAACGAATAATTAAATGTCCATTTGAACTTACTGAATCAACCAAAACAATCGAAGTTTGAATTCCCCAATCGTTTAACTTTTGGATTTGTCGAATATCACCAATGATTAATTCGCGGTCAAAATCTTCCAATCCAGTTTCAAAAATTCCAACAATTTGAAACATCTTTTTCACCGGGTTATTTTTCACAAAAAATGCCCGCGCTTGATCTCCAACCTGGTAGTTCAAATCCTTGGCAATCCGATTAGAGATTAAAATTTCATTCGAAATACTGTCTTTCTTAAGCCTCGGAAGACGTCCAGCAATTAAGTTCTCTTGAAAAAAACGCCAATCATAGCGTTCATCTATACCCTTCATCATGATTCCTTGAACCTCTTGCTGTTCATCATTTTTGCCGTCAGATTGCAAAAGTCCCGGTTTATAAGCAACGGGTTGAATGTGTCGAACCGCTTCTGATTTTTCTAAGGTTGGATAAAAAAACTGATTTTTTAAGATGGGTGTACTTTCAAAAATAGAAGCCTCGCCCGCTTTTGTAACCACTGCATGAGATCCAAACCCAATGACTTTATCGCGTATTTCTTTCTGAAAACCAGTGACAACCGCAATTGTTATCAGGTTTACAATCATTGCTAGGCTGATACTAATAATGGAAATACGAACAATAGGTCGAGAAACTTTCTTACCTTCGACCTCGTTTTTAAGGATTTTGTTTGCTATGAAATACTCGAATTTCAATTTTTTTACAAATAAGTTGCTAAAATACACAAAGCTTTTGTGCTTGACAGGTATTTTATTGATTTTAGTGTTTTCATGCGGAATTCTGAACAAAGATAATAAATATCAAAAGAAGCGTAATAGCGAAGGAAAACAGGTGGTAATTGAGAAAGAAGAAAACAAAAAATTACATCGAAAAAAACACGACACCAAAAAACTGGAAGAGAAAAAACAGCTCACGGAAACTCCTGAAATGAAACCTTCTCAATTGCTTGTTGGTGCTGAGCGGTTAAGTCTTTACCTCGATTCTTTAAAAAACAAACGCGTAGCCATTGTTGGAAATCAAACTTCAATGGTTGGCGAAACCCATTTGGTTGACACTTTGCTTTCTTTAGGGATCAACGTAGTGAAAGTATTTTCGCCTGAGCATGGGTTTCGGGGAGATGCCGATGCCGGTGAAAGAGTAGCAAGTGGAAAGGATTTAAAAACGGGACTTCCATTGATATCATTATACGGTAACAACAAAAAACCAACAACCAAACAATTGGTAGATGTGGATGTCTTGGTATTTGATTTACAAGATGTTGGAGTGCGTTTTTACACTTACATTTCAACTTTGCATTATGTCATGGAAAGTTGTGCAGAAAACAACCTGCCGTTGATTGTGCTCGATCGTCCAAATCCCAATGCGCACTACGTTGATGGACCAGTAAGAGATGAAAAACAAGTCTCGTTTGTAGGCATGCATCCCGTTCCCATCGTTTACGGAATGACCATTGGTGAATACGCGCTCATGATTAATGGCGAATGCTGGTTAAAAGACAGTTTAACGTGTGAATTGGAAATTGTTCCAAACAAAAACTATTCTCATAAAACCCATTATTCTTTGCCCGTGCCCCCGAGTCCGAACCTAAGATCAGACGCAGCCATCGCCTTGTATCCGAGTTTGTGTTTGTTTGAAGGTACGACCGTGAGTGTTGGTCGTGGAACCGAAAGACCTTTTGAAGTGTTTGGTCATCCTCGATTTCCAGAAATGGAATTTAGTTTCACACCAATCGCTAGTTTTGGGGCAAAAAATCCACTTTGGGAGAATAAATTGTGTTATGGTCACGATTTGCAAAGTGAAGCTAAAAAACGGCTTTATCATTTCAGTTTAGAGTGGATTTTAGAAGCCAAAAAACTATTAGGTGATAGCATTCCTTTCGTCAATCAGAATGGCTTCTTTGATCGATTAGCTGGTACTTCGGAGCTGAGGAAACAAATCAACGAAGGTTGGAAAGAAAAAGAGATCCGAGCTTCTTGGAAACCTGGAATTCAAGCTTTTCGTAAAATACGGGTGAAGTATTTGTTGTATGATTAAGCAAAAGCTATTTTATACTAAAATTAATTTTGAAATTTCGTCAAATTGAATAAGCTGAATATTTTTCAGACGGATACCGGTATTTCCAACGTTTAAATATAAAAGGAGAAATGGGCAATTGCTTCTTATTTAACGTGATTTTTATTTCATTGTTTTTGAGATAACTCCACGTGTATTCAAAAACATCAAAATAAAGGTTTTTAGTGGTAACATCAACGCCTGAAACAGCTGTAAAATTAAATCCGTGTCTTGCCAATTCAACTTTATTGATGTGTAATTCACTTGACAATTCACCCATTAAAGAGGTTAGAATGGTCCAGTTTTTCTCCAAAATCTTGAGCGTTTCTTTTGCGATTGTTTTTTGACTTTTCGCCAATTCAGAATGATATTTGTTTTTGCACGTGATGTCGCAGAAAACTTTGTCTGAGCGACCGAAAAGATTTTTTTCGCACACAATGCACGTGCGCGGATTTTTGATTGGTTTTAGGTTTTCCATTTTAAGGTGAATTATGTGATTTAGGATTAAAGATAAGAAAGATAGATTTAAGAAACAACTTTTTGACTGAAATATAATCGTTTTTACGCTTAAATAGTAGTCGCTTTATCCGTTAAAAACATTTATGTTATTGGTATGACACAATTTTCGAGAATTCAATAACGCTCTTTTCCCAGTGATATTGGAGAGTACTCCTAAAATTGCGATTAATGTTCTTAATTATTGTCCAAGCTTTTCATTTATAGAAAATATCCGTTTTAACCGTTAAAAACACTTATGCCATTGGTATGACAAATTTTGAAAAATCCATTTAACAAAAACAATGTACTGAACATCAACCGTTGAAATGAGAGCACCATTGTCAATCTTCCAAAAATGTGTAAATTTCCAAAAAAAATAAAATGAAAGGATTTATTTTTGCTTTGGTAGTTTCTATTTTTACTTCTTGTGTCGGTAAAAAAATTCAAGAATCTATTGCGGAACCTTTGGTTAAAAAAGTTGAATATCAACCAGAAATTAATACGATATTAGATCGTTTCAACTTACTTGATTCACCCATGTTTTTAGACACTTCATTTTTTGTTCAAAACCTGAGCACAAATTTTGAAAATGGTAACTTAAATAGTGAGGTTGTTCAAATTTTGACGCAAAAATTTGCCAAGGATGAAATTAGCACAAGAGAAAATTATTACATCAATGCTTTTCTGGAAATTGAAGAAATGAAGGTCGTTGAAAAGTATGCTGAATACCAAGAAAGCCTTCAAGGTGGAATGACCGAAAATGCAATGTGTCGTTCGATTGGTCGAATTGAATTAGGGGATAGCGTAGGATTATTGCTTTGGGAAATCAAATATAAATCGTTTGACGCTTGCCCCTTTTATCAAGGTCACCACGTATTAGGTACAATCATTTACAAAGGAGAAACCATTTCCTGCATGCATTTGGCTTCCAACGAAACAGGAGCCGATGCGCCGATGCGGTTTGAATCGTATCAATTGGCAAGCGTTTTTAAAAATGGTAAAATCAACATTTTAAACTTTGCTCAAACACACGAAGGCAACAAGTTAATCGAAGAAACTGCTACGCATGCACATTATCAGTTTTCTTCCCACGGATTTGAAGTGATCAAATAAGCTTTACCTCGCTTTTTTCTTATTTTTGTAGCTATGGTGAAAAAACTATTTGTTCAATTTCTGAAACTCTTCTTGTTCTGGATTCTCATTTTTGATTTTCAAAAAATCCTTTTTTCCATTCACAATTGGGATAAATTTTCAGGTATTTCTTTCTTCGAATATCTTGGTGCTTATTTTTATTCTTTAAAATTAGATCTCGGAACTGCAGGGGCATTGGCGATTGTTCCAGCCATTTTCCTGGTATTGCGCTTGATTTCCAACCAGAAATGGATTCGAATGAGTTTTTACACCATTTTAATGTTAGAAGCAATTTTTGTAGCCTTGATTCACAGTGGTGAAATCAACGCATACGGAGAATGGAACCATAAATTGACTTCCCGCGTGTTTATGCATTTGAGCAACCCCGACGAAGTGTTTCGAACTGCGGATTACAGCATGTCGTTTTGGTACATCGTTTACCTCATCATCGAAATTGTATTTGCCTGGAAAATTATGAAATGGCTCTTTTCATTTAAAAGTTCTCTCCAACTTCAAAAATGGTATTTTGCTGCACCTTTAGCATTGATTTCGTTCTTGTTTTTTGGCGCATTTTCGTTCTTGCTTTTACGTGGGGGTTTTCAACAAATACCCATGAACATCAATGCAGCGATTTACTCCAATTCTCCTGTGGCAAATGATCTATCAATCAATTCTCTCTACTTTTTTAGCAAAAGCTACCTGTTGTATAATCGAACGGAAATCGATGAATTCATGCCTGAAATTGATGCCGAGAAGGCCATCCAAATTACCGCTAATTTACTGGATTATCCAAAAAAACATGAAAACTACTTCCTCCAAAACAATCGACCAAACATCGTGGTCATCGTCCTCGAAGGTTGGGCGGCACAAGCGATGGGTTCACTGAGCGAAACCAAAGGTGCAACGCCGAACTTTGATCAACTGGCTGACGAAGGTGTTTTATTTACCCAGGTTTATGGAACCAGCGGAACGTCGGAAATTGGAAATTCAAGTATTTTTAGCGGTTTCCCCGGAATTCCGGAAGTGTCGGTGACGATGCAACCTGAAAAACACCGTAAAATACGATCCTTAAATCAAGATTTGAAAGAGGAAGGCTACAACAGCAATTACATGTTTAGCGGTGATTTGAAATACGGAAATATCGGTGGTTATTTCCTAGATCACGGTTTTGATGTGGTGAAAGACGAAAAAGATTTTCCTTCCGATTTGAAACGTGGAAAATTGAATTTTTTCGACGAAGATCTCTACCGTTTCCTAATTCAAGATATCAATAAGTCAAAACAACCATTTTTACATTGTGCCTTTACAGGAAGTAGCCATTCGCCTTATGATCATCCAGCCGCAAAACGCGGGAAAGTGTTTTCTGGTGAGGAAGCGGATTACATGAATTCATTGGTTTATTCGGATGAAGCTTTGGGGAAATTCATCCAAAACGCTAAAAATGAATCTTGGTTTGAAAATACCTTATTCATTTTTGTTGCCGATCACGGGCATGCAACTCCAACGGTGAGTAATCCTTCCAGTTCGATTTACAATCACATTCCCTTATTGTTTTGGGGTAATGCAATCAAACCCGATTATCGTGGAAAAAAGATGTCAGTTTTGGGTTCGCAAGCGGATATCGCAGCTACGCTATTATATCAAATGAAAATGCCTTCGGATGCTTATCCATGGAGTAAAGACCTGATGAATCCTGCTGTGCCGGAATTTGCTTTGCACACAATCAGCAGAGGTTACGGTTGGATTACGCCTCTGGGAAATATGACCTACGAAATGCAATCTAAGTTTTTTGTGGAAGACAATTTCCCAGCTGAAATCAGAGATAAACAACACGAAAATTGTTTTGCTTTCCTAACCGAAGTGTATCGATATTACAAAGAATTATAAAAAAATTATTGCCATGATTACGCCTTATAACGACGAGTATTTTATGAAACAAGCATTTCAGGAAGCACTGAAAGCCTATGAATTGGGTGAAATTCCAGTTGGTGCAGTTGTGGTGGCAAACAATCAAATCCTGGCAAGAGCACATAACTTGACGGAACAATTAACCGACGTAACAGCGCATGCGGAAATCCAAGCAATCACCGCAGCAGCTAACTTTTTAGGCGGTAAATATTTACACGGTTGTACATTATACGTCACACTCGAGCCTTGCGTAATGTGCGGCGGAGCTTTGTATTGGTCGCAAATCGACAAAGTGGTTTTCGCTGCACGCGATGAAAAACGCGGTGCAGGAAGATTGGGTGAGAACATTTATCATCCAAAGACGCTTGTTTCCAACGGAATTATGGCAGAAGAATGTGCTAAACTGATGAAACAGTTTTTTGCGGAGAGAAGATAAAAGTTAAAAACTTGTGAAGCAAGTTTATTTTAATTTATATTCGCGCCCTATTAAACGTACAAATATGAAAAAACTAATCATCCTACCTTTGATGCTCCTTGTTTTCTTGGGATGCCGAAAAGAAGAACCTGTTGATCTAGCAGATTTTGACAACTACATTTATAAACCAGCAACGTGCGCCAATGGGGTATTGGATGCGGACGAAGCTTATATCGATTGCGGACCAACGTGCGGACCTTGTGTAAACGTACAGCCTCCATGTTCAAATACTGCGATGAAATTTGTGTTAACGCAATCTGCTAGTCCATTAGCAACATACAACTTCACCAATGCTGAAATTACACGCACCTTGTCAAACGGAATTTATGAAGTTGTAATTCAATCCGGTAATGACAAATTTATCTTGAAGTTTGGAGGCCAATTATTCTCATGGTCTAATGCTGAAGGTGATTCAAACTATTATGACCAATATGTTACAAGCAACACAAAGGACTTTTACGTTGAATATTATAAAAATGGAAACATGTACAAATCTATTATGTCAAGTAAATGCTATTTCAACTACGTTGATGGCAAATACAAAGTAGATTTTTGCAACTTAAATTTGGAGTCAAATATTAATATAAAAGGAAGTATATCTTTCAATAAATAAAAATAAACATGAAAAATATATTTATTTACACCTTAATTGGATTATTTGCTCAACAATTCACTTTTGCTCAAGAAGTAGAAAATCCTCCAGCAGAAGAGAAAAAAGTCTACGGAGAGATTCTAGATAATAATACCAGCAACTTTAAAGTCTTTAGAGTTTTGGTACCTCTTTATGCTTTCACTGCATCTTCTACCAACTCTTCTATCTACAACATCGAGGGCGGTTTGTTTGCAGATATCGGCAATTGGGGTTTTGAAGCAGAATACAGTTACAAATTGCTCGACAAATTGTTTCCGGATGCAAATGATGAAAACCGATATGCTCGGAATGAGATTGTTTTCAGCAAGTTCAAATCCTCTCCTGCTAACTACATACGTGGAAATGCAACGTACTATTTCAATCCGGTTACAAAAACAAAAAAATATCATTTTGTGCTGAAGAAAAAACGCGAGATCTTGTATCAAACATATGTTCCTGGAGAAATTACCGTTCGCAAAGGTTTAAAATTAGGATTTGAAAAAGGAGTAACTTGGATGGGTTTATCAAATGCTCGTATTTCTGGTCAAAATTTAACAACTCCATCCCTTGGAGTTCAAGAATTTCAATACCTTGATCAATCCACTACGATGAAATATTCCACGTTAATCATCGGTTATACCGTTGCAAAAACATACAACATGCGCATGGATTTTGAAGGATTTCAAAGAGAGTCATCGAGTTATTATACTTTCTGGAGTTTCGACTTGTTACTCAACGTTCAAAGTAAATTAGACGACGTGTATGCAACCATACCAGGTACATTCAACGGTTCGAATGGTGCAACTACTTATATTGTAAACGATTTCAACATCAACGACCACACGAAAAAACTTCCGATTGGTTTTAGAGTTAGTTACCGTTTAATGCCACTACAAGGTGTAGTCACCTATGGCCTTGAAGCCGGATATGCTCCTGGCGTGATGAGTAAATTAAACCTATTCGCTGGTTTTAAACTTCAACTTGCCCTCGGAAACAGAGTTCTCGAAAAATACGGAAAAAAAGCAATCGAAAAATAAACGATATATAATTCAATGAATTAATCCAAGTCGCACGATCAAGTAGGCTTGGATTTTTTTTGTTGATTTGTTTTCAATAAAAGCAAATCAATCGATTACTCAATGAAAGCGAAAATAAGTTTTCAACTTTAGATCTATCTATAGTGGTATTTCTATGCACTAGAGATTAATTTTAAATCGTTTTAGTTGAAACAATTCGCCCATCCGCAGAAAATCGTAAAAAATCAAAGTAAATGGAGCGGCAAAAGTTTTACTGTTTGAGCTTTTTCAGCGACCTCCGCAGGAAGCATCGAAGATAGTTTAAAACTTTAGCGTAATGTCTTGCGATTTTTAGATTTGTGAGGACAAAGACTAGACTTTTTGGTTACCTTTTTTGGCAATGAACCGAGTTTTTTACGAGTTCATGGCTAACCAGCGTAGCGAGCAAAGAACTACCATAAAAAAGGTAAAAATCATTTTACTGAGAAGAATTTCGACTTGATTAAAAAATTAAATAGATGGAGTATGTTCATCAACATCCACAAAAAAAACTGAGAAAGCACAAAGCTCACTTAATTTTCTCTCTCTGCGCACTCTCCCTCTGCGCTTTCTGCGTATTCTTTGCGCCCTCTGCGGTTAAATATCACGCACAAACATTAATCATTATCTTTGCATTTCAAAAAAATCTTCAAAATGAATTATTTCGATCAAAAAAACGATACCATCTGTGCACTTTCAACCGCTAGTGGAATGGGTGCAATTGCGGTTATTCGTATTTCAGGTGCAGCAGCTTTCGAAATTACCAATAAGGTTTTTACCAAAAACATCGCTGACGTTCCCTCGCACAGCGCGCATTTTGGACGCATAAAAAATGCTGCGGGCGAAATAATCGATGAAGTTTTATTGACGGTTTTAAAAGAAGGGAAAAGTTTTACGGGTGAAAATACGGTCGAAATTGCTTGCCACGGTTCGACCTATATCCAACAACAAATATTACAAATATTATTGACCAGCGGATGTCGAATGGCGCAACCGGGAGAATTTACGATGCGTGCATTCCTAAACGGAAAAATGGATTTGTCGCAGGCGGAAGCTGTGGCTGATTTAATTTCTTCGGAATCTAAAAAAGCACACGAAATTGCGATGAACCAAATGCGTGGCGGTTTTTCGTCAGAATTGAACGATTTACGCGAAAAACTGATTCATTTTGCCAGTTTGGTAGAATTGGAATTGGATTTTGCGGAAGAAGATGTAGTCTTTGCCGACCGCATTGAATTGGAAGCGTTGGTATCGGAAGTACTGGCTTACATTCACCGTTTGATGAGTTCATTTGAATTGGGGAATGCCATTAAAAACGGAGTTCCAGTTGCGATTGTCGGGGCGCCAAATACAGGAAAATCGACTTTGCTCAACCAACTTTTAGGCGAAGAACGAGCGATTGTCAGCAACATTGCTGGTACAACACGCGACGTGATTGAAGAAACTTTAAACATCGATGGAATTATTTTCCGTTTGATCGACACTGCGGGAATTCGCGAAGGCGCAGAAGCCATTGAAGCCATCGGCATTGAAAAATCAAAGCAGAAAATTGACCAAGCACAACTCGTGGTTTTGATGAGCGATTACTCCGAAAACGAATCCCATCACGAAGGACATTCCACGATGTCAACCAACGAAACGGTGGTTTGGGCGAAAGAATTACAGCAAATCTATCCTTCCAAAAAGTTCATCGTTTTAGCGAATAAAATGGACATGCGTCCAAGCGCAAACGACCCTGCGGAAGAAGATAATCTCAAAATTCTAGCGATTTCTGCGAAAAAAGGGCTTGGAATTGAAGAGTTTAAGAGATGGTTGGTTGATCAGATTCAAGCTGGGTTTGATATTAGTCAGGAGACGATTGTGACGAATGTACGTCATGTGGAGGCGTTGGAGAAAGCTACATTTTCGTTGCAACAAGCGAAGGATGGATTGGTGACGCAGCTGACTGGCGATTTTATTGCGATGGATATTCGGCAGGCGATGTTTCATCTGGGGAGTATTACGGGATCGATAAGTACGGATGATTTGTTGGGGAATATTTTTGCTAAGTTTTGTATTGGGAAGTAGTTACATCAAAAAAACAAGCATTAAAAATTTTAGTAAGTTGCGCTTGTGTTTAATGGCTGATAGTGAAGAGAGTAAAAGAAAAGATTTTTCAGGAATTTTTACAGTAAGTATTTACAAATAAAAGTGAACTTGGTGCTCGTTTATACCAAATATAAGAGCGATGAATACAGTCATAAATTATCTCAATACGGATTTGAAACAGTCGTAATCAGAAGTTTTAGAGATGTATCGTTTGTGATTTCAAATTGAATTTTGTACCGAGATACGAAACAACATTTTATTGAGTAAAATCATTTTCTGTCCCTATGAAAAGTAGATTTGCGGTGAAAAAACACCTTAATCACCGCAAATTATGCGGAGAATAATTCGTATATTTACCGCATAGATTCAAAAATCAATGGCAATTTATATTCATCAACTAAAAAAATGGGCTAATTTTCAATGGAGGGAAGAAGATTTCATTTCACTGTTAAGTGAGGTTAGAAACCTGCAAGGCAGGCTCATGGGGAAAGTTGAGCTATTAGGTTTTGAGCTAAAAGATGAAGCCAATTTAGAAACATTGATACAGGATGTCGTTCAATCTTCTGAAATCGAAGGTGAAATATTAAATCCTGAACAAGTTCGTTCTTCCATTGCAACACGATTAGGGTTAGAAAATTCGGGGTTAGAACACTCAGACAGGCACGTTGACGGAGTTGTTGAAATGCTATTGGATGCTACACAAAACAGTGATAAGATCTTAAGTGATGAACGATTATTTGGTTGGCATGCAGCTCTTTTTCCTGCTGGCAGGAGTGGAATGTATAAGATTGAAGTGGCTAAATGGCGTTCTGGAGACATGCAGGTCGTTTCTGGTGGAATGGGTAGAGAGATTGTTCACTATGAAGCTCCGAAAGCAGAACGACTGGAGCAAGAAATGAAACAATTCATTGATTGGTTCAATACAAATTCGAGTTTAGACCCGATATTGAAAGCATCCATTGCTCACTTATGGTTTGTAACCATACACCCCTTTGATGATGGAAACGGACGTATTGCCAGAGCCATTACCGACATGCAATTATCCAAAGCAGACGGAGTCAATCAACGATTTTACAGTATGTCAGCACAAATCAATAGTGAAAAGAAATCCTATTACACGATTCTGGAGAGAACCCAGAAAGGAGATTTGGACATAACCGAATGGATCGTTTGGTTTTTGGAATGTCTCAAAAAAGCAATACTTTCTTCCAATACGATTATTGACAAGGTGGTGCAAAAACACCAGTTCTGGATGAAAAACGGAAGTCGTATCAGTAATGAGCGACAACAAAAAATGCTAAATAAACTGATGGACAACTTTGACGGCAATCTGACTACCGGAAAATGGGCTAAAATGACCAAATCTTCACCAGATACTGCTTTGAGAGACATCACAGATTTAGTCAGTAAAGGTATTTTAGTTAAAGCTGATTCAGGAGGACGGAGTACACACTATTTATTAAATTTGAACACAAAATACTAAAACATACTTTGTAAGAGTATGTGTTTAATTGAGTGTATTTAGATAGTTTTTGTACACCATTTGTACCTTAAAACCATAATCAACTAACAATCAATGTCAGTTACTTTTTGTATTGGGAAATAACCACAAACAAAGCACTCCAAAAAAAAGCCACCTCTGAGAGATGGCTTTCTATTAACAAGCTAATTTTATTTTTCATCCGCACTTGGACCGTATAATCCAGGTACAGGAATATCCAACATTCTTAAGTAAACACTCAATTGCGCTCTGTGGTGAATGATGTGATTTTGACAGATAAAGCGGATAGCCATTGCTTTGGGCATTTGCATGATGATATGATCGCCGTGTTTTAACGTCCAGATGGTTTCATAATCCGATTCATTCCAAATTTCCAATGCTTTATGAGTTGCGCTAATGTTATTTTCAGCAAAAGAAACTAATTCTTCAACCGTATTAATTTCAGGTCTTTTCACATAATCTGTAGCGAAATCCAAGGAATCTTTCGCAATAATTCTAGCCGGCCAATCTAATAACTCTGCAACGTGAATAGCTAATGATTTAAAATCCATGCTTTTCGTATGAGGTTTCCAATCTCCATTGGAAAAATCAATTCGAGATAATGTTTTTACCGTATTTGCTCCTTCGATTTTTAATTCTTGAGCTAAAAATGATGCTATGTTCATATTCTGATTTTTAATCTACAAGTTTACAAAAATAAAATCTATTTTAATAAGCCTGTTCTATTTATTCTGATTGGGCATTATAAAATGTATTTTTGAGGCGCTAATTAATTTTTGAATAGATGACGTTAATAAAAGAGTGCAGAGGAAAGTCTCCTCAATTTGGTGAAGACTGTTGGTTTGCTGAAAACGCAACCATCGTTGGTGATGTAACCATGGGCGATCAATGTTCGGTCTGGTTCTCCGCAGTGGTTCGTGGCGATGTCAATTCCATTCAAATGGGAAACAAGGTCAACATTCAAGATGGAGCGGTGATTCATTGCACGTATGAAAAAACCAAAACAATTTTAGGAAACAACGTTTCCATCGGACACAACGCCTTGGTACACGGATGTACTGTAGAAGATAACGTATTGATTGGAATGGGTTCCATCGTAATGGATGATTGTTACATCGAATCCAATTGCATCATCGCTGCTGGTGCGGTTTTATTGGAAGGTACCCGTGTTGAATCCTGGAGCATTTATGCTGGAATTCCTGCAAAGAAAGTCAAAACGCTTTCACCCGAATTATTCAAAGGAGAGGTGCAACGAATTGCAGATAATTACGTGAAATACGCGAGTTGGTTTAAGCAATAGCGGAAAGACATCAAATAAAAAAGAGACGGACAAATTAATGTACGTCTCTTGAAATTATACTGAAATGGAAGGGTTATTTAGGGTTTTTTCCAAAAATATTGAGCATACTTCCATCGATTGACTTCGTTTCGTCAACAGCTACTTTTTTATTGATTCCATAAACAGATCCTTTTACTTGCCCTTTGAATTGAACAGAAAGTTCTTTCATGGTGGCAAATTTCATTAGGGAAAATAAAACACCATCCTCTAGTTTACACTTCAATTGCGTAGAATAACTATTTTCTTGATTCTTTTTGATTACAAATTTCTCATTGAGATGCACTTGCCCCATTAATACGCCACCGATGTAAACATCCAAAACGGAAGGTTTGATTTTGATTTTATAATTATTCGGATTGTCTAATTTCAAACTCAAATCAATCAGTATTTCTTTTTGATCGATTTTCGGAAATTTAACGCTTTCAATTCCTTTGAACTTCACATCATCAAACTCTAAGCAAGAACTGAACAGAAATAAGAGAGCAAAGAAAGTCAACCAATTTTTCATAATGAAATGTATTTGGGGATGGTTTTAAATGATTATTTAGAAAGCTCTCTGAAATATTGAAAGAAGTAAGGGATGGTTTCAATTCCTTTGTAATAATTGAACAAACCATAATGTTCGTTTGGTGAATGAATGGCATCACTATCAAGTCCAAATCCCATCATCACCGTTTTCAGACCCAATTCTTTTTCAAACAAGGCGATGATTGGAATACTTCCGCCACTTCTCACTGGAATTGGCTTTTTGCCAAATGTTTTTTCATACGCCATGCTTGCTGCTTTGTAACCGACTGAATCAATTGGAGTTACCACAGGATGTCCGCCATGATGGGGAGTTACTTTTACTTTTGTACCTTTGGGTGCAATGCTTTCAAAGTGATTAACAAATAGTTCTGTGATTTCGTCAGGCAATTGATGTGGCACCAAACGCATGGAGATTTTAGCATACGCTTTGGAAGCAATTACTGTTTTTGCTCCTTCGCCCGTATAACCACCCCAAATTCCATTTACATCCAAAGTTGGTCGGATGGAACCTCTTTCTAAAGTGGAATATCCCGTTTCACCATAGGTATCTTCAATGTTTAACGCTTCGCAGTATTTTTCTTTACTAAAAGGGGCTTTTGCCATTTCTGCTCTTTCTGCATCGGTCAATTCTTTTACCTTATCGTAAAATCCTGGAACGGTAATGTGATTGTTTTCGTCGTGAAGCGAAGCAATCATTTGGGTCAAGATGTTGATAGGATTCGCAACACATCCGCCATACAAGCCAGAATGTAAATCGCGGTTGGGACCTGTAATTTCAACTTCTACGTAGCTCAAACCTCTTAAACCCGTTGTGATACTCGGGGTGTCGTTTGCCAACATGCCCGTATCGGAAACCAAAATGATGTCTGCTTTCAATAATTCTTTGTTGTTGGCTACGAAGATTTCCAAGTTTGGACTTCCCACTTCTTCTTCACCTTCAATCATCAATTTCACGTTGCAAGTCAATTCTCCTGATGCAATCATTGCTTCAACTGCTTTGATGTGCATGAACATTTGCCCTTTATCATCGCAAGCGCCACGTGCAAAAATGGCTCCTTCTGGGTGAATTTTGGTTTTTTTAATGACAGGCTCAAAAGCAGGAGAATCCCACAATTCAATCGGGTCAGCAGGTTGAACGTCGTAATGACCGTAAACCAAAACTGTGGGTAAATTGGCATCGATTATTTTTTCGCCGTAGACAACTGGATAACCAGCTGTTTCATAGATTTTCACTTGATCTAGCCCCGCTTTTTCTAAGTGCATTGAAACGACTTCTGCTGTTTTAAGTACATCTGCTTGGTATGTAGGATCTGCAGAGATAGAAGGCATTTTTAATAAATCAACTAATTCGTTCAGAAATTTATCTTTGTTATTTTGGATATATTGTTGCGTTTTATCAGACATTTTAATAGTTTTATATTTTCAAATGTGAAATTACAATTTTTCAATGAATATCGTGCTTGAATGCAACTAATATTACTTGAAAGAGGTCTTATCTCTATGGAAAGCAATTTCTTGTTAAAACTACAATACGATGAAAATGAAACTTATTTTTTCTTTCTTAATACTTTTCTTTGTTAGCAACACACACGCACAATTAACCGTTTCGAGTACCATGACGCCTTTACAATACGTACAAGATGTTTTGGTAGGTACGGGGGTTCAAGTTTCCAACGTAACATTCAATGGAAATGTCAACTACACAGGAAATCAGATTGGAAAGTTTGATTACGTTGGCAACCAAATTGATTTTACCTCTGGAATTGTGATGGCATCTGGTGGAGTAACAGGACTTATTGGGCCTAACAGCTCTGGGAGCCACAGCGTGCCTCCAACTGGCACGAGTGTTTCAGGTGATGCCCAATTGCAAGCCACGGCGAATGTAAGCGCATCTCAATTAAACCACATCGGACGTCTCGAGTTTGATTTCATCCCAGCTGGAAACACGGTAAGTTTTAATTTTCAATTTGGTAGCGATGAATACGATGAATTCGTATGTTCTCAGTATAAAGACGTTTTTGGTTTTTTTGTAACCGCTTTAACTCCAGCTGGAGGAACATACAACAATACCAATTTGGCTTTGGTTCCAGGCACAACACTGCCCATCACAATTAATACCATTAACAATGGGAGCGCTGGTTCAAGTGGGACGACAAGCAATTGTAACAACGAAAATGGGAGTAATGCTCAATGGCAAGCAAATACAGCTTATTATGACGGAGCTCCAGGGAATCATTTTCAAGCAGATGGAATGACCAAATCCATCAACATTACGTTTAATGTGGTCTGTGGAGAACCGTATCATTTTAAATTTGCCATTGCAGATGTAGCTGATGGCATTTATGATTCTTGGGTGTTGTTTGAGTCTGGCTCATTTAATTCCGATGCAGTTCAAGTTTCGGTTGCAACGGTGACTGGAGATTCATCTGTTATTGAAGGGTGTACTACGGCTGATTTTATCTTCACAAGACCAATTGCTGATACTGCGAATCCTTTGACAATTAATTATACCATTACAGGAACGGCAACAGAAGGTGTTGATTTTCCAAATTTAACCAATCCAATTTATTTTGCGCCGGGTCAGGATTCCGTAACAATTACGTTGGCGCCAATTCAAGATAATCTTCCAGAAGGATCAGAATCAGTGATCATTACCGTATTTATTGTAAACGAATGTGGTGATACCATTGTATCCGAAGGAACCGTTTGGATTTTTGATGAGCCCAATATAAACATTGATCTCACCGACATCAATGCCGTCTGTTCGAGCGATTCGGTTTTAATGACTGCTTCAGCAAGTGGAGGTTTCCCACCTTATTCGTATTCTTGGAGTAATGGTCAAACGGGTGTGCCTGCCTACGGCGCGGTTTCTATTAATGGTCCGACGGAATATTATGTAACAGCAACCGATAATTGTGGATTCACTCAAGTCGACACACTCACCATCACCCTCAATCAAACACTTTCCATTGATTCCTTACTTCAGTATCCAGCAACTTCGTGTAACCCAACTGGAGCAGTAGCTGGTTTTGCCTCGGGATTTTCGGGTGTACCTTTATATGAATGGTCTGGTCCAGGAGCAAACAGTCCCAATTCTACCACTGCATCTGTATTTCAAAACCTGTCTTCAGGTTGGTATTATTTCACAATTACAGATAACGTGTGTTCTATCATGGATAGTATTTTTCTAGAACAAGAACTGGCGCCCATTGCAAATTTTACTGCCAGTTCGGTGAATGGTTGCTCTCCCATGACGGTGACTTTTACCAATACAAGTGAAAATGCATCTACTTATAGCTGGAATTTTGGAAACGGGCAGACGTTAAATACGAATGATAAAACCACCCACACCATTGTTTTTACGCAAAGCACGACCGTTTCCTTGAATGCAAGTGAAGGTGCCTGTGATGATGATTATCAATTGGATATTACCATTTCCATCTGTGGTTGTACAGATCCACTTGCATTAAACTATGACGCAACTGCACAGTTAAATGATGGCAGCTGTCTCTATCCTGAACCAGAAATAGAAGTACCGAATGTATTTACGCCTGGAGATGGAGATGAGATCAACAACTTATATTTTTTAAATAAAAAACACGTTTTACAATTAGAAATGACCATCTTCAATCGTTGGGGGAACATCATGTTTCATTCAACCGATTTGAATGCAACGTGGGACGGTAAAGTAAAAGGGAATGAAGCCGCTGAAGGAGTATATTTCTTAAAATACGTCGCAAAAGGGTATTTGGATAAAACAATTGAAGGACATACGTTCTTGCACTTGATTCGCAAATAACATAAACTAGAGAATAAAATTTGAATCTCTCTCAGATGATAAATAAGTGCCATTCGTTTATGCGGATGGCACTTTTTAGTTTGGCTACTTTGAATTTTTAGTTGATCATAGAAATTGGCGATTGTGGATTTATGCTTCGTCCCGATGGGACTTTGATATAGATGGTATTTATTTGGTTGCAAAGATTTAACTCCTACGGAGTGGTATCTTTTGCCCAAATTCAATTATTTTCATTCATAGAATCAACATCGGGTATTTTCATATTGCGATGGATTTGCAATTTATAAACATGTAAAAAACAGCCGAATATCAACAAAACCAAGCGAACTTTTCCAACCAGCTCCATAGGAGCGAAATATGGTCATTTTCATTCGGATACAGAACATTGAATTTATTGCGAATAAAATTTCGATAATCAATTGGTCGTAGAAATTGGCGATTTTGGATTGATGTTTCGTCCCGTGGGACTTTGATACAGATGGTATTTATTTGGTTGCAAAGATTTAACTCCTACGGAGTGGTATTTTTACAATCGACCTCAGATTTAAAACACAAAAAGTCGCACCGAAGTACGACTTTAAAATTCTGTGGAGAATATCGGGATCGAACCGATCACCTCTTCACTGCCAGCGAAGCGCTCTACCAAATGAGCTAATCCCCCGAATTGCGGAAGCAAAAGTAACTAAAAAATTCAGATTTTTGTATA
Organism: uncultured Chryseobacterium sp.; assembly: GCA_964488745.1. Classification (GTDB taxonomy): domain Bacteria; phylum Bacteroidota; class Bacteroidia; order Flavobacteriales_D; family Crocinitomicaceae; genus JAQVCM01. The sequence continues at coordinate 94,303 of CAZAVP010000007.1, forward strand.
AATTGATTTTAATGTTCGAGAGAATTGTATTTGAAATATTTGATAAAGGTAGAATTGAGCAGGTAAAACACCAAGGATCCAGAAGCAATACCTACCAACATGCCGATGAAAATATCGGAAGGATAATGTACGCCAAGGTAAATTCGGGAATAACTTGTCAATCCTGCCCATAGAAAAAAAGTACCTCTGAAAGCCATTGATTTGTTGCTGAGCATCCAAAAAAGTAGGGTGGCGATTCCAAATGTGTTGGAAGCGTGTCCTGAGAAAAAACCATGATCTCCACCGCGGTAATCTCTTACAACGTGAACTTGATGTCCAATTTCAAGGTTGTGGGTTGGGCGCAAGCGTTTATAAGATTCCTTGGTTTGCGTAGCTGATTGATCGGTAATGGTAATGAGCAAGGCAATGAAAGGCAACAACACCAACATTTTTTTGACATGATACTTTTTGTAAAGCAAATAAATCCAAAACAAAAACAAAGGTGTAAAAATGACGATTTTAGTCACCAGATACATCAATTCGTCTAGAAAAATGGAATGAAATGAATTCAAAAATAAGAACAACTGACGATCAAGCGTTTCAAGTGTTTCCATCTTCGTTGAGTTTATTCCAAATTAGATCTTTTAATTCTACTAAATTTTGTTGTGCCAAAGAAGAAATGAAGATAAAAGGAATTTTCGGTAAATCTGGTTTCATTTGCTCTTTCATCACGTCGTCCAACATGTCCGATTTGGTGATGGCGAGAATCCGATCTTTTACCAATAGTTCAGGATTGAACTGCTTTAATTCATTCAGTAGAATTTCATATTCTTCACGTACGTTATTTGCATCCGCAGGAACCATGAATAACAACAAAGAGTTTCGTTCGATGTGCCTTAAAAAGCGCAATCCCAATCCTTTTCCTTCATGTGCCCCTTCAATGATTCCAGGAATATCAGCCATGATGAATGAACGATAATCTCGGTATGGAACCATTCCCAAGTTGGGCCTTAAGGTTGTAAAAGGATAATCCCCAATTTCTGGTTTCGCTGCACTAATAACAGAAAGAAGTGTGCTTTTCCCAGCATTCGGAAAACCCACTAAACCGACATCAGCTAATATTTTTAACTCAAGAACGACCCAAGCTTCGATTCCATCTTCACCAGGTTGTGCATATTGAGGGGCGCGGTTGATGGAGTTTTTGAAAAAGTTATTTCCTCTTCCGCCTCTTCCGCCAGGAACAACGATGATTTCTTGACCATCTTCGGTAATTTCCCCCAGTATTTCATTGGTTTCCAAATCGCGCGCAAGGGTACCTATTGGAACTTCAATGTATTGATCCTGACCTTCAGCGCCCGTTTTTAAATTACCCGTCCCATGCACACCGTGACTTGCCTTGATGTGCTTTTTGTATTTTAGGTGAATGAGTGTCCACAATTGTGAGTTTCCACGCAAAATGATATGACCGCCTCGACCACCATCACCGCCGTCTGGACCACCTAACGGAATGTATTTTTCTCTTCGATAATGCGTAGAGCCACCCCCTCCATTTCCAGAAGTACAGTGAATTTTAACGTAATCTACAAAATTATCTGAAGCCATTTTTTAGTTTTTTTCGATTGCGTCATAAATGCGCTTGGAGATTTCATCAATCGTACCAATGCCATTGATCGCAATGAATTTGTTTTGTTTTTCGTAAAAGGACTTTACGGGAGCTGTTTCATTTTTATAAACGTTGATTCTATTTTGAATGATTTTTTCATCCGCATCGTCCGCCCTTCCGCTCACCAAAGCGCGTTTCATCAATCGTTCTCTCAATTCATTTTCTTCCACTTCTAACGCTAACATGACTTTAATGGAAGTGTTGTGAGTGTTTAAAAACTCATCTAGCGCAATGGCTTGAACGGAAGTTCTAGGGAAACCGTCAAAGATGAACCCTTTTGCATCAGGATGCTTAAGAACCTCTTCTTTTAACATGTTAATCGTTACTTCGTCTGGCACCAAGTGTCCTTTGCTTATGAAACTTTTAGCAAGAATTCCCAATTCAGTTTCTCCCTTCATGTTTGCCCTGAAGATATCGCCTGTTGAAAGGTGGATTAATCCATATTTTTGAATCAATCGCTCAGATTGTGTACCTTTTCCAGCTCCTGGAGGTCCGAATAATACAATGTTTAATGCCATGATTTAGTTTGTTTCTGCTTTGAGCTGATAAATAGAGTCCAAATTTCTCCCTTTTTCATTGTAATCTAATCCATACCCTACAACGAATGCATTTGGGATTGAGAAACCGATAAAGTTTGGTGGATTTTTGCCCTGATAAGCATTCGGCTTAAAGAGCAAAGTTGCTACTTTAAGCGAAGCATATTGATGAGGTCTAAGCAACGTGAATATTTTATCAATCGTGATTCCAGAATCAACAATATCTTCTAGAATGATGACATGTTTGTGAGATATGTCTGTATTTAGTCCAATGATTTCATCTACTCTGCCTGATGTATTTGTACCATGATACGAACTCACTTTGATAAATGAGATTTCACATGGAAGCGTAATTTGTTTGAATAAATCAGCAGCAAACATGAAAGAACCGTTCAAAATCGCAATAAAAACCAATTCTTTACCTTCATATTCTTTATTCAGGATCTGAGCCATGGAGCTTATTTCCGACTGAATTTTTTCTGCGGGCAAGAATTTTTCGAATTGTTTATCTAGAACTTGAATCACTATTGATATTTTTAATAATGCAAAAGTAAGGAATTTAGGTTGAAAAAGGATAATTTCTTGAAAAAGGACAGTGATTTAATTCAAAACAAACCTTTTTTTGAAAAAATTAGATCACTTTAATTCAAATTTCCTATTCAATTATGACTCCTTTTAATCCAATGGCAGGAATTAATTTCATGTTTCTTTCTTGAATTGTTTCGGGTAAAAAGATATATTTCTTATCGTACATGGTATCATTGATCCAAAAACTCACCCAAAATTGATTGGTTAATCCAAACACTTCTTCCATGATGGGTTCTATTTTTGCCGCTTCATTGGGTAACATTAATTCGATAGAATGTCTCAAACTGGATGTTTTTATCTTTTCACCGGTCTGAACATTTACACCAAATCCTTCACTGGTGATAATAATTCCCTCGATGATATCTTCGCGAAGATTGATTAAATAAACATTATAAATTGTCGCATTATCTTCTCCAATTTGTTTTACCACCGCAACAGCAACTCCTTCCACTTTGGGACCTAATAATTCTTGTCTCATGAATTTTTATCTCTTATTTCTCTATTTATGAATCATTTTTTCAGCAATCGAAATGTATTTGAATACGTCGCTTGGATGACCAATTTTGTATTTATTTGCTTCGTAATACGTGGCATTGTTTTGTTGTGACTTTGAAAGTGTGAAGTGCGGTGCACGAATAGAACCTGTTCGAATAATGATTGTATTTTCTGCTGGAATCGCAAGGATGTATTGACCTAAAATCCCGCGGCAATAGGCAACAGGGTTTTTCCCGCCTAAATAGGTCCAGATATGAAGTCCATACTGGTAATTTGGCATTCCCTCTTTGGTTGTTAGATGGGTTGCAGGGCTAATCATTTCCTTCATGAATGACTGTGAAATCAATTGTTTACCATTCCAATTTCCGTAATGGTTTATTAATCTACCAATGCGTGCAAAATCTCTTGTAGTGGCATAAAAACAACAAAATGATTTTTCATCTCCATTTTCTTTATCCAAACTCCAGTATGCATCATGCGTGGTTCCAATTTGCGACCAAATTTTTTCATGCATGTATTCAGAAAGGTTTTTCCCAGTGGCTTTTTCAACGATGAATCCCAAAAGTTGAGAATTCCCGCTTTGGTAATTAAACACCTGATGGGGTGTTTTAATTCGTTTTTGATGGGTGGCCAATCGATATAAGTCTGTACCGTAGTAAGATTCCGCATTTTCAGACAAAGGATTTTTGCCGCTTTCTTGCCAATCCAATCCAGACGACATCAACATTAAATCTCGAATGGTGATGGTTTCTTTGCCATCCTTATTAAATTCTGGAAGGTATTTTCCAACCAAATCGTTCATGCTTTTGATCTTCCCTTCATCAATTGCGATTCCAATCAACAATGCAACCAGGGTTTTGGCTGCTGAAAAACTATTTGAAACCGTCGTATCTGAATGTTCTCCCCAATATTTTTCAAAGATGATTTCATTGTCTTTAATTACTAAGAAGGAACTCGTTTTGTATTCTTCGAGATAAGATAAATCAGCAGCCGAAAGTTGAATCTTTTTTTCTGTTTTTTTCCATTCAAATTGATTTTTTGATTTTGTAATGGTGGTATGAGGAAAGATATTCAAATCATAAATTCCAGGACCCGTTTTTCCTTTCAAATACGTATTTGCAATTCCTTTATAGAGGTAAGTTTTTCCAGAAAGAATTACAAACAAGTTCAGTGAAATGAAAATAAATAATAGAAAATAGGCGGTAAAACGCATTACCCTAAGAATTATTTTCGCAAATTTAGATTGATTTTTACCCATAAATGAAATTAAATTGGTTTGCTAGCTTTTCTTTCAGGACAGCAGAAACTTCATCAAAATCTAAAGTCCTCCCTAATTCTTGCTGCATGGAAGTTACTCCTTTATCTTCAATTCCGCAAGGAACAATGTGACTAAAGTAATTTAAATCACTGTTTACATTAAATCCAATACCATGCATGGTAACCCAACGAGAACATTTAACACCTAATGCACATATTTTTCGCGGATTTTTTTCTTCAAAATCAATCCAAACGCCCGTTAATCCAGCCACCCTTCCACCAACAATTCCATACACTGCTAAAGTTTGAATAACTGCTTCTTCTAAGTAGCGCATGTATTTTCCGATATCTGTGAAGAAAAATTCCAAATCTAATATGGGATATACAACCAATTGACCAGGACCATGATAGGTGATATCACCACCGCGATTGATTTTATAAAAAGTCGCTTGTTCTGTTTTTAATTCAGTGTCATTCAATAATAAATGCCCAGCATCACCACTTTTACCGAGGGTATATACATGTGGATGTTGACAAAACAAAGCGAAGTTTTCCGTTTCTTTCGTTTCAACTCCGTTGCGTTTATCAATTTTACGTTGAATGTTTTCGGCAAAAAGCTTTTCTTGAAAATCCCAAGCTTCTTTGTAATCAATTAATCCTAGATTCTTGTATGTAACTTTTACCATTGTTGATTTTTTACAAAAATAGAAATAAAAGCGAAGATCCTTTAGCTAATGTTGAATCATCGACAGGGCAAACGCATTTAACTTCAAAATTGGTTTATGTCAGTTTGCAATCAAGCGGTGGATTCATCCACCGCTTAATAAAATTGTCTTTTTCTAAAATTTAGACTTACAAAATTTTAAATGCGTTTGCCCTGGGATCATCGAATCAAATTGACGTGCCCTGTTTTTACTTGAGGATCCTCATTTTCGTAGTGGATATAATGCATTTTCCAAACGTAAGTTCCATCTGGACAAGGCAATCCTTTGTAAGTTCCGTCCCAAGACTCGTGGATGGAATTGAGTGAAACAATTTCTTCGCCCCAACGGTTATAAACGGTTAATTTAAAAGAAGCAACATTTCCTCCCACAGCTTTAAAAACATCGTTAAATAGGTTTCCATCTGGTGTAAAAGTATTGGGCACATAAATCACGGGGTCAAAGAAAATGGTGATGTTGTCTTTGGTTTTACAACCATTCTCATCGGTATATGTAACGGTATAAACCATGGTTTGAGTGGGTGTTGCAGAAGGATTGATACAAACAACGCAACTTAAAAATTCAGTTGGACTCCAAGTGTAGATTCCTGTATTCACTTGTTGAACCCCCAGAATAACCGTATCACCTTCCAGTGCATAGACGTCAGGAGTTGTGTAAACTGGATTAGAAGGATACAGCGATACACTGACATAAGCTGAATCCTTGCAACCATAGCTATCAGTCCCGATTACTTGGTAAAGGGTGTTTTGAGAAGGGGAAGCCACAATCAAATTTCCATGGTTTTGACTCAAACCGCTAAAAGGAGACCAACTATAGGTGATACCGCCTTCAGCGGATAAGTATGCGGTTCCTCCTTTACAAATAATGGTATCATTTTTAGCGCTAATATTTGGATCAATGATTTGAACATACACACTGTCTTTAACGGTGCCACAAGCATTTACAAAATCGCAAAAATAGGTTATGCTTGTAGTCGGATTTACCGTAACAACTGAACCTGTTAAAGGACTAATGTTGATTGGAGGTGACCAATAATAATTTGCGGCTCCAGAAACTTGAATTGTTGTCGATGAATTTGCACAAATTGAAATACTATCTGGCATGTTGGGGTTTGGTGGTGTAAGCACCACTTCTACAAATACATTTTTCGTAAATGTACAGCCTTCAGGAGTAGTGATAGCTACTTCAAAATGGGTACTTTGAGTTGGTGTTGCGATGGGATTTGAAATTGTGGGATCGTCTAAAAAATGAACAGGACTCCATAGGTATGTCCCGCCCCCATTCACCATTAGTGGAACCGATTCACCGATGCAAATGACGGTGTCGGGAGTGATTGTTGTTGTGCCGCCGTGAACGTTTAAAGTAATGTTGAGAGTGTCTGATCCACAGCTGTCGGTTATGACTACTTGAAAATCAGTATTTTCGAACACGGTTGCAGTTGGATTTGCAATGTTAGGGTTATTTAGAAATTGAGCAGGCGACCAAGTATATTGAATTCCCCCAGATGCAGTTAATTGAAAAGGTGTTCCTGGACAAACGGAAGTGGTGGGTGCGACAACTTGACCTTGAAAAGCACCAATGGTAACTGTAAAGTTGGTGGTGTCTGGATAAAAACACCCATTGAGATCTGTCACAATCACTTGAACATGATAGGTCCCTGGAGCGGGGTATAAATGTGTTGGGTTTACGGATGTGGAGCTTGTGCCGTCACCAAAATGCCAAAGAAATGAATTGCCGTTTGCGGTATTATTTGTAAAAACCATGGGATCTGGAAAACAAACCGTGGCAGTTGGAATGCTAACGATGGCATCAATTTTATTAAGTTCAAATTTAAAAGCTGCCATGTTGCAGTTATTAGAATTGTTTTTTTCACTCCAAACTCCAGGAGTTGATGTAAATCCGTAATCTGCACCACCACAAGCTGCACAGACAGCATGGTATATGTTTCCTGCTTTATCAAACCGACTTGTTCCACCATCTACGTGATTGAAACTGGAGGAAATTCCACCCATGTAAGTGGCGTATTTTAAACTGGTAGCATTTGGTTTTAAAACAGCGATGTAAAAATTATTACCAGATGAGGTTAATTGAAACGCATCTGGAGTTGTTGTAAACCCAGCACTTGTACTGTTTATTGCTGAACTGTTTTGACTATTCACTTGTCCTCCCCAACCAGAAATGTAAATATCATAGCAATCTGAAACCAAAAATGCAGTGGGAGAAATTTCAACATGTCCCGTTCCAGCACCAATGGTAGTTGTCCACTCGGTAATCGTTAAATTGGTGTTGAACTTTTTGATAAATTGACCGGAATTAGGTGTTCCGTATAACCCTGGAGTGATTGTCATTGAGCCTTCTGTTTGCCCATAAACATACACTTTATTGTCTAAATCCAATTGCACAAAATAGGCTTGGTCGTATTCATTCGTTCCGATGAAAGTTCCAGATAGTATCGCAGGACTGACACCGTTAATGCGGACTACATAGCCGTCTGAAATTCCGCCATTATTGCTCAGAGAAACTCCTGAGGTGAAATTCAAGGTTGGAGAAGTACTTCCTCCCGCCATGTACACATTTCCATTCGGGGCAATTTGAATTGAATTTCCAGTTTCGAGTCCAGATCCACCAAAATAAGAAGACCAAATCAAGTTGCTTAAAGTAGGGTTAAATTTAAATACAACGGCATCTTGTGAGCCACTTAGGTTGTTTTGAAATCCATTTACGATTGGAAAATCAGTTGAAGCAGAAGTAGATGCAACGTAAACATTTCCTGCCTGATCGAGGGCAATGTCTCCTCGAAATTGATCACCGTAATTAAAGTATAAAGTTCCCCTATTGATTCCGTCTGTACCCGAACCGCCGATAAAGGTAGAATTTAAGAGCAAAGTTCCCGTTGCATTTAGTTTTAAAACGAAAATATCAGATGAAGCAAAATTAAGTCCGTTTTCCGTGAAGGTAGGTCCGCCGCTATGTACGGATTGAAATGAGGCGCCTGCCATAGGAAAATCCGATGAAGAAGTAACACCCATCACATACAATTCATTGTTTGTGGAACAAATTAAACTGTGTGGGGTTTCTGTTTTTGAACCACCAAGATATGTGGAATAAAGAAGTGTTGTCCCGTCAGCCGTATATTTTGTCAGACCAATGTCAAACTGGCCACCATTAAAACTTGGGTCATAAGCGCCAGCGGATATTGGATACCCATTTCCAAAGACGACTCCAGCAGCAAAAACATTAAATGCGGCATCCGGAGCGGCGGTGAATCCCCAATTGTCCGAAGTAGAACCTGTAAACGTGGAGAAAGTTAAGGTAGGATCAATGACTAACGCTTGATCGGAATTATACTCCTCTGGAAATGAAAAAGAAACGACTTGATTTTGCAGCTTAAAAAAAACAGGCACAGAAGTTTTCTTTCCATCGGAGCTGACATTCCAAGCCACAGGAGCACTTTCAACAATCTCTCCAAAGGGATGAAGTGTATGAAGATTCCCTTTTTGATCGACAAACATGGAGTTTGCACCTTCTGTTTTAAGTTGGATGATGGAAGGGTCTTCGCCAACTCCAACCATAAACGAATATTTCAATTGCTTGGTTCCTTCAACAAGCATGTCAATGGATGGATAAAGATTCTTGTAAAGCACTTTTCTAACATCGTGAACATTTGATCTCCATTTATCCGAATCCTTCCCTAAAAAATAATTACGGTAGTTTTTTGACAAATCTGACTCCAAGATTTGAACATAAGGATTTGCATTCAAGAAATGCATTTTGACTGCATGACCAACAATTTCTGGAGATGCATGTTCGTGGTTTTCTTCAGATTCGTGGTGATCATGAATTGCTCCAGCGTTGTGAAATGCATAGGTAAATCCTCCTTTTTCTAAATACATGTCTCCACTACTTAGTGGAACCTTATATGCTATATTCCCATGCCACTGACCTTTATTTGGATGCATCCAAACTTGACCATCTTGCCCGAAAAATGAGCCAGAAAGAAGTAGAAAAGAGATGAATACAAATAATCGCATCTTACGAAGTTACAACTTTATTTTATATGGTAAAAAGATTGACACACAAAATTTTAATCTCATAGATCGATTCTTTGAAGTTAATTATAACACGAGGTTTAATCTGAAAAATAAATCTCCAGATTTGAGGGAAACTACAACGTTTTAAAAGTTTAAAAACACCGTTTTAAGGAGTCTATTTTATTTTTAATCATTGATTTATAAAAATATTTCTCAACGTTTTTTAGTAAAATAAAAAAACGAGTAAACTTTTAGGTAATTTATCACGTCTATAGATGGATGATAAATTAATTTCGATTTTTTATGGCAATGTGTCAGATTTAAAAATCAAGATTAGTTTTGTCTTTACTAAAACAAAAACTAATGATAAAATTCGCCAAAATTCTTTTGGTCATTCTTTGTTATACTCCTATTGCCGGTTTTGGACAAGAGTTAAAGAATACCGACTTAACAAATGACTGGAAATTGCTTTCAGAGAAAAATGGACTTAAACTGTTCGTTAAATCAGAAACTTGCCAAATTCAAGGGGCACCCAAGCCTTTTGATTATGTGTTTATTAAATTGGAAAACACCAATTTAGAAGACAAAACAATTGATTTTCAATTAGGAGTAATTTACCAAGAAAAATGCATTGGTTGTTCTCTCGAAGACAATGAAGCAAAAAGACGTCTAACGATTCCTGCAAATACAACTTGGATAGGTGAAAACACCTTTGAAAAAGGGGAATTATCTTATTTAATTACCAATCACAATGGGTTAGATAAAAGCGTTTTTAAATCCATTCAGTTAATTTACCTAAACATTCAATAAGATGAGAAAGTTATTAATGCTAGTAGGTGGGTTTATTCTTTTAAACGCATCTGTGTTTGGGCAAACAACCGTATGTAACATTGCTGTTACTCCAACTGATACAACGATTTGCCCTGGAGACTCCGTTTTTATTCAGGCGGTTGGTTCTCTTACTGGTCCACAAAGTTTTGATTTTAACACGGGTACGCTCCCTCCAAATTGGACTGTTTCGGGAGGAACAAACTTTAGTCAACCATGTGGGGCTAATTCAACCAGCTCCAATTATTACTGGGCCTCTACAGCTGGTGTGACGCCTCAAATCGCGACACCTAACTTTGATGTAAGTTGTGGGGGATACATCCAGTTTGAAATGAAATATGCCATTCAAAGTCAATCAGCTCCTTGTGAAGGGCCAGATTTAGCGCATGAAGGCGTTAGTGTTCAATACAGTTTGGACAATGGTGTTACTTGGATTGATATTATCTATTACAGTCCAGGTGGATTTACTTTACCTTCTAATCCAAATACTACTGGAAGCGTAGCTACAGGGCCTACTGCTTATACAAGCTGGAATACCTATACGGTTCCACTTCCTTCAGGGGCACAAAGCGCTTCAACTAAATTTAGATGGATCCAAACTGCCTCTTCAGGAAGCACAAATGATAACTGGGGATTGGATAACATCTTTGTAAACGCAGGTCCTTGTAATTCTGCTGTCATTAACTGGTCAACAGGATTGATGGATTCCACTTCATTTTGGATTACCCCAACTTCAGATACAACATTTACGGCTTTGGTTTACGACACCTTAGGGAACTTTGTTTGTGAATCAACTCCAATTAATATTACGTTATATACGCCCACTTTAACATTCAGTCTGGTGGATGAAGTTACAGCAGATTGTAGATTGGATACCACGGAAGTACACGTATTAAACTTAGCAAATGCAATCGAACCATATAGCACCACTTGGTCAACAGGAAGTACGACAAATCCAACGAATTTATTTCCTTCTGGATTGCCCAAAGATACCGTCATGCATTATGTAGATATAACGGATGGATGTGGCTTTCATTATTATGACTCGGTTGCCTATATTATCAATCAAACATTGACTTTTGACACCATTCTTTCAGGTCCCGCTTCTTGTATGCCAATAGGATATGTATCAGCTGTAATTAGTGGTGAAACAATCACACCTGCACACAATGTGTATTACACTTGGTCGGGACCAGGAGCAAATAATCCAAATTCAACAACTGCTTCTGTTTGGCAAAACCTAAGTGGCGGATGGTATTACATCGACGTTGAAGATGCGGTTTGTACGATTTCCGACAGTGTTTTTGTAGAGGTAAAGGATGTTCCCAGTGCGAAATTAGAGGCAAGTCCGATAAGTGGTTGTGCTCCATTAACGGTAAGCTTTAAGAATAATAGTGAAAATTCTACCAGTTATTCTTGGGATTTCGGTAACGGAAACACGTTGAATACAACTTCTTTGTCCGATGCTCCAAATCAAACATACACACAAACTACCGAAGTGCAATTGGTTGCCTCTAATGGGTTAGCAGCTTGTAATGACACCGTTAAAGTAACCATAAATATCAGTAATTGCGGTTGTACGAATGAATTGGCACTTAATTATGACCCGTTTGCAGTTGTTGATGATGGGGGTTGTGTGTTCCCAGTTCCCATTGTTAACGTTCCGAACGTTTTTTCTCCAAATGAGGATGGAGTAAACGATTTGTTTGCATTGGATGTAATGTATAGTGTAAACATCGAACTTACCATTTTCAACCGTTGGGGGGACATTATCTTTACGGAAAGCGGATTGAATCCAATTTGGAACGGAAAAACTAAATCTGGAGCTTTAGTTCACGACGGGGTTTATTTTTACAAATACTACATTACTCCTTACTCGGGAGACAAAGTAGAAGGACATGGTTTTTTGCATGTTTTTCAAGAAAAGAAGTAATTGATAAAACAAGAAGTAGTTTAAGAGTCAAACATTTGTTTGGCTCTTTTTTTCTTTTAAAATGTTGTAAAAAAGCCAGTTATCATCAGCTCGGGCGACTCTTTTCATTTTAAGATAAACTTTCATCAATTCAACAAGCTGATAAAGTTTGATTATCGTAACTTTGCAAAAAAATATCTGAAAGAGCCATGAGTGATGCAATTCAACATGAGTGCGGAATAGCACTGTTAAGATTGAAAAAACCCCTTCAATTTTATCTCGATAAATACGGAACTTCTTTTTATGCACTGAGCAAACTGCATTTATTGATGGAGAAACAAATCAATCGAGGGCAAGATGGAGCGGGTGTTGCAAACATTAAATTCGACATGGAACCCGGTGAGCGATATATTTCTAGATATCGTTCTATTGATAACAAGCCCATTCAGGATATTTTTTCACACATATATGGGCGATTTGAAGAAATTGGTGAAGCCGATCCTTCGAAGCTGAAAGACGTGAATTTTTTAAAAAAGAATGCTGGTTTTACAGGAGAACTTTTTCTTGCACATTTAAGGTACGGAACATTTGGTAGAAATAGCATCGAAAATTGTCACCCATTTTTAAGACAAAACAATTGGATAACAAGAAATCTGGCCCTGGCTGGCAACTTTAATTTAACGAATGTGGATGAATTATTTGATGTCTTGTTAGAGGTTGGTCAACATCCAAAAGAAATGTCTGACACAGTGACGGTATTAGAAAAAATCGGTCACTTTCTTGATGAAGAAAATGACGACATGTTGGCAGAATTAAACTCATTGGGTTTTTCGAAACCACAGATTTATGAGAAAATCGCCAAAAACTTAGACATCGCCAAAATTCTAAAACGTGCTTCTTCAGATTGGGATGGCGGATACACAATGGCAGGATTATTTGGTCATGGAGATGCTTTTGTTCTTCGAGATCCATCTGGAATTCGTCCCGCATATTGGTATGAAGACGATGAGGTTTGTGTGGTTGCATCTGAGAGATGCGTCATTCAAACTGCATTTCGATTAACGTATGACCAAGTTCAAGAATTGACACCTGGAAGTGCCTTAATCATTAAAAAATCGGGAGAAGTTTCTGAGGTAAAAATCAACGAACCGAAGGAACAAAAAAGTTGTTCATTCGAGCGGATTTATTTCTCTCGAGGAAATGATTATGATATTTATAAGGAACGAAAAAACTTAGGAAAACTAGTTGTGAATCAAGTTTTGAAAGCGGTGAATTACGATTTAGACAATTCCGTTTTTTCATTCATACCAAATACAGCGGAAACCTCCTTCTACGGAATGATCAAAGGACTTGAAGATTATTTAAACGATGAAAAATTTAAAGCGATCATACAACTAGATTCAAAACCTACGGAGGATGAACTAAAAGCGATCATTTATCAGCGCGCTAGAATTGAGAAAATTGCAATTAAAGATGCCAAACTGAGAACTTTTATTACACAAGATGATGCACGCGATGATTTGGTGGCACACGTTTATGACATTACTTATGGATCAGTAGTTCGGGGCAAAGATAATTTGGTCGTGATTGATGATAGCATCGTTCGAGGAACAACTTTGAAACAAAGCATTTTGCGCATTTTAGATCGTCTGGAACCTGTGAAAATTATTGTGGTTTCTTCTGCCCCTCAAATTCGATACCCAGATTGTTACGGTATTGACATGGCGAAGTTAGGGGATTTTATTGCCTTTGATGCAGCGATTCATTTGTTAAAAGAACGAGGGCAAACAAACCTAATTGAAGAAGTTTACAGAAAGTGTAAAGAACAAGAATTACTACCCAAAGAACAAATTAAAAACTACGTGAAAGAAATTTACAAACCTTTTACACCAGAGGAAATTTCGGCTAAAATTGCGGAGTTATTAACGCCGCCTTCAATTTCAGCCAAAGTAGAAATCATTTATCAAACGATTGAAAACCTTCATTTAGCCTGTCCAGAGAATTTAGGAGATTGGTATTTTACAGGAAACTACCCAACACCAGGAGGAAACAAGGTTGTGAACAAAGCGTACATTAATTTTATTGAAGGAAACAACCAAAGAGCATATTAAGCTAAAAGTGACCTCTCTTCAGAATTTAGGATTAATTTAGTCTAGTTCAATGGTTACTCGATTGATTTCAGTTGGATAGACGACTTCTTTGTTTGGTTTCACTTGCTTATTAAGCAACCAATAAATAACAACCATCAAGACGATCAGGATGGTAATATAGATAGCAGAGCGAACAAGATGTCCTTTTTCGGGTCTTTTAAGGGTGTATCTTTGAAAATCAAACGTTGATTTTTTTCTCATGCTTCAAAGTTAAGTCAAAATTTTTATCTTTGGAAAATATGGATACAAATCAGAAATACATTCTTGTGACAGGTGGAGCCGGGTTTATTGGTTCACACACAGTAGTAGAATTAATCAATGCTGGATACGTTCCAGTAATTATAGATGATTTTCGAAATTCTGAGCGATTTATTCCAGAAAAATTAGAAAAATTAACGAATCAAAAAATCACGTTTGTTGATGCGGCATGTCAAGATTTAAAGATTCTTGAAGAATTATTCGTCCAATATTCCTTTGAAGGAGTGATTCATTTCGCTGCAGACAAAGCGGTGGGTGAATCTGTGAAAGATCCATTGAAATATTACGACAATAACTTGTCTGGTTTGATTGCTATTTTGAGAATGCTGGACAAATTTGAGGTTAAAAGTTTTGTTTTTTCATCCTCTTGTACCGTTTATGGTAATCCAAAAAACACTTCGGGAAAGACGGAAGTAACGGAAGATACTTTGCACTTGAATCCCGATTCACCTTATGGAAACACCAAGTTAATTGGAGAACAAATTCTAAGAGACTGGTCAGCATCAAATCCTCAAAGTAAGGTGGCTTTACTTCGATATTTTAATCCAATTGGAGCGCACCCTTCAGGAGAAATTGGAGAATTACCGCAAGGGATCCCGAACAATTTATTGCCTTTTATTACCCAAACAGCTGTTGGTATTCGAGAGCAATTAACCATTTTTGGAAATGATTATGATACAGAAGACGGAACTTGTATCAGAGATTACATCCATGTTTGCGATTTGGCAAGTGCCCATGTTTCAGCGATTAATTGGCTAAATTCAAAAAACACTTCAGGGATTGAGGTGTTTAACATAGGTACGGGAAAAGGAACAAGTGTTTTGGAAATGGTTGAAGCATTCGAAAAGATTACCAACAAGCCTTTAAATTGGGCTTATGGGCCTAAAAGAGAAGGCGATATTCCAGAAATTTTCGCCAATCCAGAAAAAGCAAAAAACATGC
Source organism: uncultured Chryseobacterium sp. (assembly GCA_964488745.1). Taxonomy (GTDB): domain Bacteria; phylum Bacteroidota; class Bacteroidia; order Flavobacteriales_D; family Crocinitomicaceae; genus JAQVCM01. The sequence goes on from CAZAVP010000007.1 coordinate 109,664, forward strand.
TTCAATGGGAAAGTAAATTCACGATTTATCAGGCAATTGAAGATGCTTGGAGGTGGGAAATTAATCGGCCTTAGCATGTTTAAATTGATAATTGTATTTTCGGTTTTGGTTTTTTCCAAATCATCTTTTGCACAAGAATCGCCTAAACATGAAACTGCTTCGCGTTTCAGACCAGGGCTTTTTTGGTATTACGATGGTTTAAGAGTTTCTAAATTAACCGATGCGCGAAAATACGATCGTTTTATCCTTGATTTAGTACACAGTGATTGGATGTCAGAAAACGCAAAACCATTTTCCAATCATTGGGCTTCTATTGGATTCAACACTCAATTTATGTTCGACATCCCCTTAACCAATAGGAACTTGGTGTCTATTGGTATAGGTTTGGGATATGGACACACCAAAATACGCTCTAACCACGTAGTGACTAATTTTAACAATACTGAGGAAACTCAATTGGTCAGTAAAGCGATTTTTCCAAATTTGGACAAGTCTATTTTTAAAACAAATACCTTGTTTGTTCCTTTAGAATTAAGGTTGAGAACTCCTGGATGGGAACATTTTAAAATCCATGTTGGAGGGAGATTTGGTTTGCAAATGGGTGCAAAAACGAAAAATTTCAGTTCAGAAAATGGACAGAAATCGGTGGAAAAGAAAGTTGGTTTTCAAGATTTAAATCGTTGGTTGTTCAGTGTTCATACCCGAGTAGGGATACGAAATTGGGCGCTTACTGCTTCTTATAACTTGACGCCCTATTTTCAGGTTAGCAAATCAAATCAAATCAACGGTTTAGAAGTAGGACTAAGTGTTTCTTTATTTTAGGCTTATAATAAAAGTTAAAAGATTAACCCTGTTCTTTCCATTCATTTAATTTTGTCAAGGAAACAGAATACTTGTACAAAGTAATTTTAATTCAAAATAAAACGAAAGATTATGAAAAAGAGACTTTTAATTACGACACTTTGCTTATTGATAGCAAGTTATGGTTTTAATCAAGACTATAAAACGGCACTTGGAATAAAAGGTGGATTTCCAGGAGTAGGTGCGTTTAATATAAAACATCATTTAAGTGGAAAAAGTGCCCTAGAAGGATCTATTGGTGGTGGAGCCAATCTGTTATGGTTTCAAGGCTTGTATGAAATAAATAACCCAATCGAAAATGGATTTAACTTCTATTATGGTGGAGGATTTGATTTAGGTATTTGGACTTATCGAAATAACTATTATGGACCAGGTTATTACAATCATCACAATGATTTTTATTTAGGTCACCGTTATCATGGTCACCGTGCATTTGGTGGATTAGACGGCGTAATTGGGTTGGAATACACCTTCGAAAAGATTCCGCTGAATTTAGCAGTAGATGCATCTCCCGTGCTGAGATTATTTCCAAATGTGGGGTTTGCACTTTATGCGAATGTTGCGGCAAGATTCGCAATTAAATAGGATGTAAGACTGTTCAAGTAAGTATAAAAAAGAGAGGTGAGCACCTCTCTTTTTTTGAATTAACTTCTTTCTATTCAACATAACTTAATTTAAGCATGTTCGTTTTCCCATTCTCTTCTATCGGAATAGAGGCAATGTTAATGATCATTTCGCCTTCTTTGACCAGACTTTGTTTTTTAAGAAGGTATTTGATATCAGCGATGGTATGATCTGTACTTACTTTTGAATCATAATAGAAAGCTTTCACACCCCAAAGAAGGTTTAATTGCGTTAAAATTTGCCTATTGCTTGTGAAAATAAATATCTCGGCTTTGGGTCTTTGAGAAGATAATTTATAGGCTGTATAACCCGAATAAGACATTCCCACGATGGCATCTGCTCCAACTCGTTGAGCCAAACGACAAGCGTTGAAACAGATTGAATCGGAGATAAAACGCACCCTGTTTTTTTCAGGTATTAGCTCTTTGTTGTAAATACCATCGAATGTTTCCATTTCTATTACAATGTTGGACATCGTTCTAATCACTTCAACAGGAAATTTACCAACGGATGTTTCAGCGGACAACATCACTGCATCAGCGCCATCTAAAACTGCATTGGCCACGTCATTTACTTCTGCACGTGTTGGAGAAATACTTGTGATCATGCTTTCCATCATTTGTGTTGCCACAATACAAGGAACAGCGTGTTGAATGCATTTTTTGATTAACATTTTCTGGATCAGAGGAACGTTTTGATAGGGAACTTCTACACCTAAGTCGCCTCGGGCAACCATCAGTCCATCACTTTCCACAATGATTTCATCAATGTCTTCAACTGCTTCTGGTTTCTCAATTTTGGCGATTACTTTTGCTTTCCCGTGAACAGCGCTAATCAAGTGTTTGAGTTCAATAATATCTCTTGCAGAACGGACGAATGACAAACCAATCCAGTCTACGTTTTGTTCCAAGGCGAAATCCAGATCTTCTCTGTCTTTTTTAGTCAAACTTGGAAGAGAAACTTTCGTATTTGGTAAATTCACTCCTTTTCGGGAAGATAAAATCCCACCGTGAATTACCTTTGCTTGTATGTTTTTCTTTCCGTCCGTACTCACGACTTCGAGGGTGAGTTTACCATCATCCAAAAGGATTCTTTCTCCTGGTTTCGCATCAGCAGGAAGCTGGGGGTAATTGATTGATATTTTTTCTGCTGTTCCTAATATTTTTTCGGTTGTGATGGTGATGCTTTTTCCATTTTCTAATAAAACCCCGTTATTTTCGACCTCGTAAACGCGAATTTTAGGACCTTGTAAATCTGCTAAAATAGCAACGTTTAATCCCGTTTCTTCATTCAATTCACGAATGACTTTGATTACAGTCTCATGATCTTTATACGCACCGTGAGAAAAATTTAAACGACAAACGTTCAATCCTTCCAGGAACATTTTTCTTAATGTCTCTTTATCAGAAGAAGCTGGTCCGAGCGTTGCAACAATTTTTGTTCTTTTCATGTGATTCTTTAGTTTTGGCAGATGCCATTATGTTTTAATTTCTAAAATGAAAGGTTTTCGGTTGATTCAAATTCGGTTGGATCGAAAAGAAATGCAGCCAAAACACTGGGATGGTTTTTTAATTTAAACAACCAATCCTCCATGTCAAATGTAGCATTGTTTTTTAAGAAAAGAAAGTAGTCAACCTGTTGTTTTTCTGGAATCAAATATTTCCCTTCCCCTTTATTCTTAATGAGGTAAATCTCAGTTAAATTTTCTTCATCAAACTGAAAATAAAAAGAATGTTTTGATTTATCGTTTTTTTTTAAATTTACTTCAAACAAATCTTCTGATTTTGCTAAGTGCAATCGAAATAATTCATTAATCCCCCAAGCTAAACGGTAATCACTGTGATGAGAACAAATTCCGATCATATCATAATCGTAATCCGTTTCTAAGAAAAGGGTGTGTTTCAGTATTTTTGCCATGTAAAATTATTCGTTCGAAGTTACAAATAATTCTGGACAAAAAGAACGCAATAGGTTATGAGTATGTGGAGAAACCAATCAAATCTCTCCCATCAACAATAACGTTTCCTTTGCGGCAACTTGTTCTGCTTGTTTTTTAGAACTTCCAATTCCTTTTCCATAAAAAGTATCGTTGATTTGGACAATCATTTCATAGCGCCAATCTCCATCTATAACCCCTTCATATTCCACGATAAACTTGAGGTTTAAATGTTTTTTCTGACTCCAAATAAAGAGTTTTGATTTGAAATCGATTTCCTCTTCCAAAATTTTATTTAAATCGGCATAATTCCTAAAAATGGAATGATTAATGCAATTTCGAACAGCAGTAAAACCTCCATCTAAATAGATTGCCCCCATGATGGCTTCGAAAGCATTGCCTTCTAAACTCGATAAATTGATGGTTCTTCCTTTGTGATATTTGATTATCTCTCTTAGTTGTAGCTCTTCGCCTATCTCAGACAAGGTTTTTCTACTTACAACTTTGGATTTGATCTTGGTAAGAAACCCTTCGTCTTGGTCGGGGAATTTTAAAAAAAGTAATTCAGCGACTACCGCATCTAAGATCGCATCTCCTAAAAACTCTAGACGTTCGTTGGAAGATTTATTTTCGACTAGATTACTAAAAGATTTGTGTGTAATTGCTTCTTGAAAATACGTTATTTCTTTGGGATGATATCCAAATCTTTTGATAATAAACCGAATGAGTCGTAATTCTTCTTCGGTGCGTTTTGGAGCCCTTGAAAATAGTTTTTTAAACAATTTTATTTCTTGAATTTCTTTACAATCACGGAAGTATTATGTCCTCCAAATCCAAAAGTATTGGATAAAGCAACGTTCACAATTCTTTTTTGTGGCTTATTAAATGTAAAGTTAAGACGGGTGTCAAATTCAGGATCATCTGTAAAATGATTAATGGTTGGAGGAACCACATCATTTTGAACAGCAAGAATGCAAGCAATCGCTTCAATTGCTCCTGCGGCACCTAATAAATGACCTGTCATTGATTTGGTTGAACTGATATTCATTTCAAATGCATGATCTCCAAAAACGGATTTAATGGCTTTTGTTTCAGCAATATCACCAAGTGGTGTAGAAGTACCATGTACGTTCACATAATCCACTTCTTCGGGACTCATTTCTGCATCTTCTAATGCAGCAATCATTACGTTTTTTGCACCGACACCATCTGGGTGTGGAGCAGTCATGTGATATGCGTCACCCGACATTCCGCCTCCAGCGATTTCAGCATAAATTTTTGCACCGCGTTTGATGGCGTGTTCGTATTCTTCTAAAATTAAAGCACCCGCACCTTCACCAAGTACAAAACCATCTCGATCTAAATCGAAAGGTCTTGATGCGGTTTCAGGAGACTCATTTCGAGTTGATAGAGCTCGTAGTGCATTAAAACCACCCATGCCCATTTCATTTACTGCAGCTTCTGAACCACCCGTAACAATTGCATCTGCTTTTCCTAAACGGATTAAGTTAAAAGCATCAATGATTGCATTGGTGGAAGACGCACATGCAGAAACAGTAACGTAGTTTGGCCCTCTCAAACCGTATTTTATAGAGATATGACCAGATGCAATATCTGAAATCATTTTTGGAATGAAGAACGGGTTGAATTTTGGAGTACCATCACCGGCGAAAAAGTTTTGAGCTTCGTCTTGGAAAGTTTTTAAACCGCCAATACCCGACCCCCAAATAACTCCAATTCGATCTGTATTGGGACTTGATTCCATCAGACCTGAATCCGCCATAGCTTCAGTAGCTGAAACTATGGCGTATTGAGAAAATTGATCCAATTTACGAGCTTCTTTACGATCGATGAAATCTTCCACATTGAAATTTTTCACCTCACAAGCAAATTGAGTTTTGAATTTTGACGCATCGAATTGTTTAATTATAGCTGCACCACTTTTACCCAACAATAGGTTATCCCAATATTCGGCAAGTGTATTGCCTATTGGCGTAAGTGCACCCAAACCTGTAACAACAACTCTCTTTAATTCCATACAGAATGTCTTAATTCAACAATTTAGTTTTAGGTTATGCGTTTTTCTCAATGTAAGAAACAGCATCACCAACAGTTTGGATAGTCTCTGCTTGATCGTCTGGAATAGCAATATTGAATTCTTTTTCGAACTCCATAATCAATTCTACTGTATCTAAAGAGTCAGCTCCTAGATCATTTGTGAAACTTGCAGCGGTAGTTACTTCGCTCTCTTCAACACCCAACTTATCTACGATAATTGCGATTACTTTTGACTTGATATCAGACATTTCTAATTTTTTAATGATTAATTCTGGATGCAAAGAAAGAATATATGCATCAAAAAACAAAATTATTAGGCATATAATTCTAATTTACTTTTGAATAGCAGGTGATGAACAACGATTTAGAACTTCTCCATAACCTTGTTTGGCGTTTCATTTTCTCCTTTTTTGTGCTGTTTTATTCCCTTCTTAGGTGTGATCTAAGAAGTAAAATGGAATCTCTTTCAAGAAAACACCGTGTTAATTCAGTTTAAAGGTGAGTGTGAAAGTTGTTCCATCGACATTATGATACTCATAGCTGCCGTCTAATTGCTCCGATAACGCTTCTATCAAGCTCATGCCCAAAGAACTTTTGTTCTTCTTTAAATCTTCCACATGAAACCCTGGGCCGTTGTCGTGAATCATGAGCAAGATTTGATCCGATATTCGACTAACGCGTATCTCAATTCGATGATTGGTTGACTCATCATTAAAGGCGTATTTAATAGAATTCGTAATTACCTCGTTTAAAATAAGTGCACAAGAAACAGCTTGGTCTGTTTTGATATCAAAAGATTCAATGTCGCTAAAAACGGCAATTGCTTTTTCCTTTGGAAACAAAGTCCGTTGCAAGTCAGTAATTAACCCTCCCATGTATTCTTTGAAATCGACGATTGAAAAATCTCCTTTTTCGTAAAGTTTTTGATGTACGGCTGCGATGGAGTGGACTCGATTGGAACAATCTAAAAGAATGCTATTGAGATGTTCGTCATTTACTTGCGTTCGCTGTAAATTCAGAATACTGGAAACAATTGCCAAGTTGTTTTTGGTGCGATGATGGATTTCCGAAAGCAAAATGTTCTTATCTTTCAATGTCTCTTCTAATAATAGTCGTTGCTTTATGTTTTGTTTAATGGTCTCATCCAGCATCATTTTTTGTTTTGATTGAGATAAACTGTATTGGATGACGAGTATAAACGTTAGCAGAAAGGCTACCCCATAATTTATCACGGTCAGATAAAAAGAATTTACCGAATTAAAATTTCCAGAAGGAAACTCGTGTGTGATTATGAAACTAGATAAATGAATTACAATCATCAAAATGATTGTTAGGGCCAAGTTTATTTTGTATTTGGGTAACGGAAAAAGATACGTGACGCTGGCGAAAAGGGGAAATAGAAACAAGAAAGTTCCATAATTAAATTCTAACATGACATTGATCATTATCAAGTTAAAATTTACAACCAACAAAAAAGTAATCGCAGAAAAAATGGGTTTTCTGATGGACAATAAAATGAAAATCATTAGGAATATGGTGCCAAAAGTAAGCGAGCTATAATTGCAATTGGGGTTTTGAGCACACAATGTGGCAAGTAACAACAATACTGGAGCCCATACGATTGATATGAAGTTAACACTTCGGATATAATCGTTTAGACGAGAACTAGCATCGTCTTGTACACCTATGTTAATAAGCTTACGCCAAGATTTTCTCAAAATTTCACTATTTTTTTAGTAGTCGATTATAACGCTCAACATTTACTTCTTTATCTAAGCTTTTACCTGATTGGATAGACCAAACAAGCTCTTTAGCTAACAAAGGTGCAATTAAAAATCCTTTTGCACCTAATCCATTGAGAATTTTTAACTTTTTATAACTTGGATGCGTACCAACTAAAGGCCTTCTATCTAAAACAGTAGGGCGAATTCCCGCTTGGTGGTTGAGGATTGAAAAAGAGGAATCTGTCAGTGATTTTAATTGTTCACAAAGTAAATCTTTTCCTTCTTGAGTCAATGTCGTGTTCGGAGAATTCCAGTTATACGTAGCTCCAACCTTAAATTGATGGTTTCCCACAGGCAAAACAAAACATTTCCGATTGATGGATTCTTTTTCGGTAATTTCTGTCGATTCTATCGTCAATACTTCTCCTTTGGTTGCTTCCAAGGGTAGATGTGAAAACCATGGATTGTAGATGCCCTGATATCCTTCACAAAACACAACAGCCGAATAGGTCATGCCGTGATATGCACCTGTTTCGGGGTTTAAATCCGCATGGATAAAAGTTTCGCGTTGCAAATATTTTTTTTCGCTTAACCATTTCAACCCATCTTGTCGTAAAAGCGATGCTTCCACATAACCCGATTGATTAACTCTTCCAGTTCCAAATGTATTGAGTACTGTGTCACAGGAGGCATCTTGTTCATCCAGAGGTTTTAAAAAAGTTTCGTATTCTGGAAGGTGCTGTTTTTGAGTCCATAAATCCATTTCTTGTTGATGAGAAAATGCTCTTCGAATTGGAATTTCTTTAAAATAGGTTTTTCCCCAAGCGAGGGATAATTCGGCATAGAAAGCAACAGCCTCTGGAAGAAAATCCGTTACTCTCCAGCTGGTGGTAACTCTTCTAAAAACAATAGGATTGATAATTCCTGCTGCGATATCGGTTGAAACATTGACGCCACTGTCTATAACCTGGAATGGAACTCCCTCCTTGTGTAATTGATAGGCGAGACAAATTCCCGCTAATCCTGCCCCTACAATTAGTAAGGGTTCTTGTGTATCTTGATTTATTTTGTTGAGGCGAGACATACAATGGTTATTTGAATGTTTGGTAATACTTGTCTTATTCTTCGAACATTGGCTTCCAATGTGGACCCTGTGGTAACTACATCATCAACCAAAGCAAGGTGTTTAATGTGCTTCAATTTTCCTGAATTTACCTCAAAAACATCCGAAACATTGTCCCATCGGGAAAATTTTCCTTTTTTAGTTTGACTTTCTGTGTGAATGTTTTTGGTTAAAAAATGAATGTTGACAGGTACGTCAATAACTTTCGAAATACCCATGGCAATGATTTCACTTTGATTATAGCCGCGAAGATATCTTTTTTTTGGATGAATTGGACTGGGAATTAAAACGTCGATGGCTCCATATTTCTCCGAGTTCAATAAAAGTTTTTTCCCAATTCGAACTCCCATTTCTTTTGCAAGTTCTGTGCTGTTTTTGTATTTGATGTGGTGTAAAATATCTTGCGTACTCGTATCCTTCTCAAAGTGAAGTAATGAAAAGGTTGCGTTTAATGCTACTCTCCCCCAAAATAGTTTATCCAAAGAGGAAGGTTCTTTAAAAGTCTCGTAATACGTATAACGAAGGGAAGTTTCGCACAGATGACAAAGTTGAGTTTCTGAATTGGGCAACTCCACCTCACAAATTAAGCACATTTCAGGGTAGATTAAGTGCAACAAATCTTTTTTCCATTTTACGAGAGCAGATCTGGTTTTAACCCAACTGGTATGAATTAAAGTTTTTTGCATGTATTGAACATTTTGATGTTGAAATCATTCCGCTATCATACTTGACGATGCACCACTTTTTCTGTAAATTTATATAAATTTTGTTAATTGTCAGCAAGAGGTAATTGATTGATAGGTTTTATTTTAGTAAGCAAAATTCAACTTAATCAATGTGCATATCTTTTGGCTCCATGTTGATAAGACCGTTAGGTATTGAAAACAAAGATGTTTAATTTTTGAATGTTGAAAACCGCTAAAAATTGTGCATTTCTTTAATTGTTTCTTGACGAGAAAATAACAATTTTTGTACTTCTCAATAAGAGATAAATTAATCAAAATTTACACACAAACCTCTTCAAAGAATTTGATTTCTTTGAATTCAAAAAGGCAATAGATAATTGGCAAACAAAAAAGCTTGTTCGCCATCAACAATAAATAATTGATATGAAACAACAAGGAGAACCCATTTTAGAGGCAAACAATAATCGATTTGTGTTATTTCCGATTCAGCACGACGACATTTGGTCTTTTTACAAAAGAGCAGAAGCGAGTTTTTGGACTGCAGAAGAAATTGATTTAGCGCCTGATTTAATTGATTGGGACACTAAGTTAAACGACAATGAACGTCATTTCATCAAACACGTACTTGCATTTTTTGCTGCTTCGGACGGAATTGTGAATGAAAATTTAGCAGAAAATTTCTTGTCAGAAGTTCAATACACCGAAGCCAAATTTTTCTATGGTTTTCAAATTGCAATTGAGAACATTCACTCAGAAACATATTCTTTATTAATTGACACGTATATCAAAGACAATGTCGAAAAAGATTATTTGTTCAATGCAATAGATACGATGGATTGCGTTCGCAAAAAAGCAGATTGGGCTTTGCGGTGGATAGATCAAGGTAATTTTGCAGAAAGATTGGTAGCTTTTGCTGCTGTGGAAGGTATTTTCTTCTCGGGGTCTTTCTGTTCGATTTTCTGGTTGAAAAAACGCGGATTGATGCCCGGGTTAGCATTTTCCAACGAGTTGATTTCTCGCGATGAAGGTTTACATTGTGATTTTGCTTGTTTGTTGTATAACAATCATGTGGTTAACAAATTGGATAAAAAGGAAATCGAAAAAATCATCTTGGATGCAGTTGAAATCGAGAAAGAGTTTATCCTAGATGCGCTTCCCGTTCGTTTGATCGGTATGAACAGTGATTTGATGTCGCAATACATTGAGTTTGTTGCGGATAGATTACTTCAAGAATTGGGTAACGAGAAGGTGTTTAACACTGCCAATCCATTTGATTTTATGGATATGATTTCCATTCAAGGAAAGACCAATTTCTTTGAAAAACGCGTTGCTGAATATCAAAAAGCAGGTGTTTTGGACGGAAAAAACAACAGTGATTTTACGGTAGATGAAGATTTTTAATCGAAAGAAAATAATTATTAATTAAAAACAGAAATACATAAATATGTACGTTTTAAAAAGAGATGGGCGCAAAGAGGCGGTAAAATTTGATAAAATTACGGCTCGAATTGTTAAAATGTGCTACGGACTGGATCCATTGGTGTCGCCAGAAGCAGTAGCAATGAAAGTAATCGAAGGCATTTACGATGGGGTATCAACTACAGATTTAGATAATTTAGCTGCGGAGGTCGCTGCGGCTAAAACAATTGACCACCCTGATTATGCCTTGTTAGCATCCCGCATTGCAGTTTCAAATTTACACAAAGACACGAAGAAATCTTTTTCTGAAACCATGGAGGATATGTATAAGTACATTGACCCAAACACCAACTTACCAGCTTCTTTGTTGGCAGAAGATGTGTACCAAGCAATCATAAACAACCGAGAGGTATTGGATTCAAGCATCATTTATGATCGCGATTTTAGATATGATTATTTTGGCTTTAAAACGTTGACCCGTTCTTATTTGTTGAGAATCAACGGTGAAATTGTTGAAAGACCACAACACATGTTGATGCGAGTAGCAATTGGAATTCATAAAAATGACATTCCTGCAGCGATAAAAACCTATAATTTGATGTCTGAAGGTTGGTTTACACACGCAACGCCAACTTTATTCAATGCGGGAACTCCAAAACCACAAATGTCTTCTTGTTTCTTACTAACCATGAAAGAGGATAGCATCGAAGGAATTTACGATACGCTTAAATCGTGTGCGAGAATTTCACAATCAGCAGGTGGTATTGGATTGGCTATTCACGATATTCGTGCAAAGGGCTCCTATATTAAAGGTACAAACGGAACGTCTAACGGAATTATTCCGATGTTGCGCGTATTTAACGACACGGCAAGATATGTTGATCAAGGTGGAGGAAAAAGAAAAGGATCTTTTGCAATTTACATCGAACCTTGGCATGCAGACGTTTTTGATTTCTTAGATTTGAAAAAGAATCACGGAAAAGAAGAACAAAGAGCAAGAGATTTATTCTATGCATTGTGGATTCCAGATTTATTCATGAAGCGTGTTGAAGCGAATGGAGATTGGACCTTGATGTGTCCGCACGAATGTCCAGGATTATCGGATGTTCACAGCGCTGAATTTGAAGCATTATACGAAAGCTATGAAGCTGCAGGCAAAGGTAGAAAGACAATCAAAGCGCAAGATTTATGGTTTAAGATTTTAGAATCTCAAATTGAAACTGGAACACCATACATGTTGTATAAGGACGCAGCGAATTCCAAGTCTAATCAACAAAATTTAGGAACGATTAAATCCTCGAATTTGTGTACGGAAATCATGGAATATACTTCACCAGACGAGATTGCCGTTTGTAACTTAGCGTCTTTGGCTTTGCCGAAGTATGTTACCGAAGAAGGAACGTTTGATCACGATAAATTATTCGAAGTTACTTATGAAGCAACCATTAACTTGAATCGCATCATCGATGGAAACTATTATCCAGTGATTGAAGCTGAAAATTCAAACATGCGTCACAGACCCATTGGTTTAGGAGTACAAGGCTTGGCGGATGCGTTTATCATGTTGGGATATCCGTTTGAATCTGAGGAAGCGAGGCAGCTGAACAAAGATATTTTCGAAACCATTTATTACGCTTCGATGACGGCATCCAAAGATCTGGCAAAGAAAGAAGGAGCTTACGAAACATTCTCAGGTTCTCCCTTGTCGAAAGGCATTTTCCAATTCGACATGTGGAACGTAGCACCATCTGATCGCTGGGAATGGGAGGTTTTGAGAAAGGAAGTAAAGGAATTCGGAGTCCGAAACTCACTTTTGTTAGCGCCCATGCCAACCGCATCTACAGCTCAAATTTTAGGAAACAACGAATGTTTTGAACCATATACATCCAATGTTTATACGCGAAGAGTCTTGTCAGGCGAATTCATCGTTGTAAACAAGCATTTGCTAAAAGATTTGGTAAAAGCAGGAATTTGGAACAAAGAAATGCGTCAAAAATTGATGTCAACGAATGGTTCTGTTCAAAACATACCAGAAATTCCAGCAAATTTAAAAGAACTATACAAAACTGCTTGGGAGATTTCTCAAAAATCCATCATCGAAATGGCTGCAGATCGAGGTGCATACATTTGTCAATCTCAATCTTTGAACATCTTCATGGAGAACGCTAATTTTGGGAAATTGACTTCCATGCATTTCTACGGTTGGAAAAAAGGATTGAAAACAGGAATGTATTATTTGAGAACAAAAGCCGCTACGGACGCCATCAAATTTACAGTTGATAAAAACGTAACAGGTGAGCGTACACAAGTTGATAATGTTAGCATCCGCAACATCGAATTAGAACAAGAAGCGATTGCTTGTTCTTTGGATGATCCAGAAAACTGCGAAATGTGTTCCGGTTGATTTCAGAAAGATTCTAATCCATAATTGAAGAAATAAATAAAGGCGCAATGGAATTTTCCGTTGCGCTTTTCACATTTAAAGATTTGTTTTCCAAGGGAAAACAAGTTGTGATTAATGAAGTTAATATTTAATTGTCGGGAGATAACAACTTAAATTTTGAAAAAGATTTAAACGATATGACTTAATTCAAATAAATTGTGTATCTTTGCACCACGAAAAAGGTCAAATTGTTGATCTTACCGTTTAGAGTGCGGGGTGGAGCAGTTGGTAGCTCGTCGGGCTCATAACCCGAAGGTCGCTCGTTCGAGTCGAGTCCCCGCTACAAAGTTTAAAAAAAAGGATTGCAAAATTGCAATCCTTTTTTTTGTGATGTAAATGTCTCGGGGGAACATCTAACATTTTCTCAGAAAAACGCTTCGAAAATTCGTATATAGTTGAAAATGAAAAATAATATTTTTGACCAGCAAGAAGAAATTGCAAACATTATTTGGCGTGTAGATGGAAAAGTGAAGGAAATTCAGCGAACTACAGGATCTACCAAGAAAAATCTAACTTTTGATTATGACCCAATGGGAGAAAAAGCTTTGCTTTTGAAGACCAAACGGTAGTGCAGGGATAGAACAGCGAAAAAAGTATATTCTTCGTCGAACGTATTTGAAAAAGCTGTATATTACGCCTTGGATGCTCAAGGAAATGTCATGTCAACATACAACCTAAACATAGATACTGTAAATACATCGCTTGATTTCTATCAAGCGGAGAAGTATATTTATGGAAGTTCTCGATTGGGTATGTTGAAAGATTCTGTGAACGTGCTTGGTTCGGGTTATACCAATACAGACACATCCAATTTTGTACATACGCTTGGAAACAAGCGATATGAATTGAGTAACCATTTAG
>CAZAVP010000008.1:0-86269 GCA_964488745.1 uncultured Chryseobacterium sp.
GTTTTCGACATTTTAAAATCAGAGATTTAAAAACAGTCGTAAACTACGTTCGTTACCAACTATTATGAAAAAGACATTTATCATATTGATTTTACTAATTGGCAATTTCACTTTTGGACAAACGGAAAATCATAATGAAAAATTTAGGAATCTTGAACCTGATGTTTGGTTAGGAATTTGGGATAAGGAAAATTCTGAAAAATCAATTCAGATTGATAGCCTTAGCTATGATGAAATTCCTAAATATTTAGAATTTAGAGGGACTGTTGTAGAAGCATTGAAATGGACTGATAGTTTGGGAGAAAACATCTTAATTCAATCTGTAACTGGACATTTTTTATGGAAAGATTATGATAAAGACTCAACGGAATATATGTTACAAGATAAATCAGAACTTTATGCTTATTTATTTCTAAAGAAAAAAGGAGAAAAAATATTCAGTAGAATTTGGAAAGTTTACGATTACACTGAATGCTTCGGTGTTGACTGGTTCACTGGGTTTATTCCCAAAGCGACAACAATTACTGACTTAGACAATGACGGAATTTCAGAAATTTCAATGCCTTATGTTTTGATTTGTAGAGGAGGAATGGATCCAGGAACAATGAAAATTATTATGTACGAAGGAAATACAAAATATGCTTTAAGGGGAACTACCAAAGTAATGTGCATTGAAGAAAATAAAGAAGAAGGAGTGTTTGAAGCAAGTGAGAACCTTTCTTCAAACAAGTTAATCTTGAATTTTCTAAACAAACGTTGGGATATACATAAATGCGAGAATAGAAGATTTTACTAAATGAAATAATAACAGTTGGTAACAAACGCTAAAACTAAGTGGGCATACTCCACGTAGACAAGCAAAAAATAAAAAAATAAACTAACACTCGCTGGCTAATTGACGCGAAAGCCCACCAAGTTTTAGCGTTGAGCGTTATCGGATATGTTAAAAAACGACTGCGAATGACAAAACAACTATTATCAATAATTTCGGTTTTGACTTTATTTACCTTTTGTGGACAAAGTGAAAAGCAGACTACTTCAATCCCAAACAATGACAATTTTAATATTGATGGATATTGGATTTTGACAAACTATATTGACAAGATAAACGAAACAAAAGCCATACAACCACAAGTAATGCAGAATAGGTTGACTTGGGATGCGATTATTTTGAAAATAGAGAATGACTCAATTGAAACGCACGGACTGATAATGAAACACAAAATTGCATTTTCAAAAAACCTTGACAGTTTGACCACTTTAACAGGAATGGGAGAATATAGATTAAACTTTGACAAGACTGCCAATTTGATTTTTGCCATTGAAAAGAGTAGTGTTGACACTGTCAAATATACATTCAGGAGAATAAAAGAAAATGAAAGACGACTTGTTAACGACATTGACGGCAAACCGTTTTTTGAGCAACTTTCTCAAAATTTTTATGCTTATTTTATTGAGACAGTTATTTCGGGTAGTTACAGACCATTGACCAAATCAAAAGACATATCTAAACTGGAATTATTAGCCAATGGTAAAATCAATGGCTTTAGAAAATTTGATGAATATAGTATTCACAACTATTTCGGGACTTTACATCCATTTCCAGGAGATGCAATTATATTTACTGACACGAAAAAAGAAATAAAAGAAAATCAACCACCAAACAATTCAGAAGCTTACAAGTGGGAATTTAAAAATGACACATTAATTTTAACTGAATATGTAACTGAAGACTATGAAAGATATAAGCTTGGAACGACACAATACAAATTCGTCAGACAGTAGAAACACATCCGATAATCGAGTAGACAACTCCACCAGATAAACTGACGGAGTGCGCCTCTCAACTAGCACAGCGATCTCATGAATTCCTTTGAATAAAAATAAACAACATTCATACTCCACGACTTTTTCTTCAAAAAAGTGCGTACGCGAGCTACGCTCCCAACTTTCAATTAAATGATTATCAATCATTCAATTGAAAGTTGCATACTCGGCGGTTCGTAAATTGATGGGTTCAACGTTCCGTAAACATCTAATAATGATAGATATCCTCTTTGCTTAAGTCTTGCGATAGTTATCGTTGTATTTAACCCAACTTGCAGATTATTTGGACAGCAACGAAATGATTGCCGAATACCTTAATGAAGTTTTAGAAAAAGGCGATGATTCTGAAATAATTACTGCAATCGGAAACATCGCAAAAGCAATCGGAATGACTAAAATTGTAGAAAAAACAGGGCTTAGCCGACCAAATTTATACAAAGCATTATCTGACGGAGCAAAACTACAATTTGCAACAATAATGAAAGTTTTGAAAGCAGTCGGAGGACAAATACAAGTAAATCCAATAACTTCTTAAAAAAACGTCGCACCAAGGTTTGGCGAAATATGGGGTTACCTACAAAATTGAACGTTTGTACATATTAAGTGTCCACAAATCAATTTTATTGGTTTTTTAGTTAAATTAGCAAATAGAAATTAAGCCAAACTTTGAAACGTTATATGATACTTTAGGACGACACAGAAACACAATGAACAAGACAATTACTATGTTGACTTTAGGACTGCAAATCGCTTTGACATTCATTGCGACTTTTTGTATTTATATGGTTTTTGCACTTCTTGACAGCGACTTTGGATTTGACGGACTTTTTGGACTTGTAATTTTTCAACCAATAATCGCTATCATACTTTCAGGCTTGACAATTTTTGTTTGCTTAATCGTTGGACTTCCAATACGACTGCACAACAAACTCAATTTTTGGTGGACAACAAATTTTTACGTTTCAATTATCGGGACAGTTATCGGACTGACTTTTCTTTTCTTGACATTGCTTCCGACTTTTCGCGAAACAGTAACTTCCGACCTTGACGGAGTGCCGAATTTAAAACAAGTTCCAAACTCAATCTTTTCACACATTGGTTGGTTGTTGACAACGTTTTCAATTCTTCATACTTATCCTCCACGACAACTGACAGAGAAAGTAAAAGTCATTTTTCAAAGTACTTTCAAGACTTCTCTAACTATACTTTTAGCTTCTTTGCTTTTGACAAGCTGTAACAACTTAACTATTAGAATGGAGAAAATGCCAATTTTAAAAGCTGACAGAGAAGCTCCTTTAGGTTGGGTTTACTTGACAATTTACCAAGACAGCACTTTTGAATTTACATTGGCAGGTATTCGTGGTGGTGACGTTTATAAAGGCAAGGTTGAAATAGAAAAAGACAGTTTGTTTTTCGCATATACGGACAGTATTCCAAGGGCAGGAAAGACTGCAGTATACAACGACAAAGTTCTTACATACATTGACGGAGAATATCCAGAACGAGTAAATATTAGTTTAACAAAACTGACGAAATGAAAAGAAAAGCGACACATAACATTTATCCGAGTAGTTGACAAAAGCACTATATTTGAGAAGGCATCTTTGTCTATTTGCAAACCGTTAACGGTCATTATAAAAGACGACAGTGCAACTATAAGCGATAGTGCGGACGATGAAACTTAACGACATAAAACAATACAAGAGATTGAAACATGAAAGCAAACGGTAAAACAGTAAAGGAAATTCTGACAAACCTGCCAATGGACAGGACAGAACCCTTTAACAAACTACACGATGTTATTGTAAAGAACCTGCCAGACGGTTTTGAAGCAGCCATTAGTTATGGTGGCTTGGGATATGTTGTCCCTCATACAATTTATCCAGCAGGTTATCATTGCAAACCAAGCGAACCATTACCATTTGCAGGTCTTGCTTCGCAGAAAAATTCTATTAATTTTTATCATATGGGCATTTATGCTAACCCCAAATTATTGCAATGGTTTGTAACTGAATATCCAAAGCACACTATGCAAAAACTTGATATGGGAAAAAGTTGTATTCGTTTTAAAAAGTTGAACGACATCCCATACAAACTCATTGGTGAACTAATGAAAAAAATGAGTGTAAAAGAATGGATAAATATTTACGAAAAAAACCTAAAAAAATAGAACAACGAACCGCTAACATTTATCCAACTAGCCACCAAAAGCACTCAAAAAAAGCGATGAAATTTCAAAATTCTTCATCGCTTTTTTGATGGTTCAACGGTTCGGTAAACGCAGCTTTTGTTGATCTACTCGGTACTTCGATAAACGCAGTGTAAATGCTCAGCGAACGGATGTGCTTTGCTCCTTTTTCTTCTGTTATTGTGAATTGTTTTTTTTCGAACTCAATCAAATTTACCTTAGCGATAAACCTCTGAAAAACATACCTTTCATCTTCACCCACTGTACACCAACAATACCTTCCAGATTTAACGTGTGCGCTGAAATTTGAAGCAACTGATTATTACATATTCAATGTTGTCTTTCATTTCCAGCTGAATTTCGTATCTTTGCACGCAATTTTATTTTTTAAAACATCTTCATGAAGCATCAAGAATCAATCGAAAAACGGAGAACTTTTGGAATTATAGCGCATCCCGATGCCGGGAAAACGACTTTGACTGAAAAGTTATTGCTGTTTGGAGGTGCAATTCAGACGGCTGGTGCGGTGAAAAACAATAAAATTAAAAAAGCGGCTACTTCGGATTTCATGGAAATTGAGAAACAACGTGGAATCTCTGTTGCCACTTCGGTGATGGCTTTTGAATACGGTGGTAAACAAGTTAATATCTTGGATACTCCTGGACACAAGGATTTTGCTGAGGATACCTACAGAACCTTGACCGCTGTCGATAGCGTGATTTTGGTAATCGACTGTGCAAACGGTGTGGAGATGCAAACCGAGAAATTGATGGAAGTGTGTCGCATGCGCAAAACGCCAGTGATTATTTTTGTCAACAAAATGGATCGCGAGGGAAAGGACGCTTTTACCTTGTTGGACGAGTTGGAAGAAAAGTTGGATTTAAAAGTACGCCCTTTGACATGGCCAATCGGAATGGGAGATCGTTTCAAAGGGGTTTACAATTTACACGAACACAACATCAACCTTTTTCAAGCAAATAAAACCAAAATATCCAAAGAAATCGTTTCCATTTCTGATTTAGCTGATCCACAATTGGATGAGTTGATTGGCGATTCGATGGCAAATGAGTTGCGTGACGACGTTGAAATGATTGACGGCGTTTACGATTCATTTGAAAAAGCCGATTACCTTGCTGGTGATGTGGCTCCTGTTTTCTTTGGTTCGGCAGTCAACAACTTTGGGATTCAAGAATTATTAGATACTTTCATTCAAATTTCTCCTTCTCCACGCGGAAGAGATACCGATTTGAGAAGAATTGAGCCCAGTGATCCGAAATTTTCTGGGTTTGTTTTTAAAATTCACGCCAACTTGGATCCAAAACACCGCGACCGAATTGCATTTTTAAGAATCGTTTCTGGTAAATTTGAACGAAATACTTTTTATAATCACGTTCGCTTGGGGAAAAAATTCAAATTTCCGAATCCTACTTCGTTCATGGCACAAGACAAAAGCGTCATCGATGAAGCTTTTCCAGGCGATGTAATTGGTTTATACGATACTGGAAACTTTAAAATTGGTGATACCTTGAACGAAGGGGAAAAATTCATGTTCAAAGGAATTCCATCATTTTCACCAGAGATTTTCCAAGAATTAGAAAACTTAGATCCTTCCAAGTCAAAACAATTGGAAAAAGGAATCAGTCAGTTAACAGACGAAGGGGTGGCGCAAATGTTCATCCAACAACCTGGAAACCGAAAAATTGTGGGTACCGTTGGTCAATTGCAGTTTGAAGTGATTGTTCACCGTTTGATCAACGAATATGGCGCAAATTGCCGTTTCGTTCCTCGAAATTACCACATTGCTTGCTGGTTAACAACAGACAACGAAGTACAATTGAAATCATTCCTAAATGCCAAAACAGGAAACATGGCTAAAGACAAAGACGACAATTGGGTTTTCCTAGCAGAAACGCCGTATTTATTGGATCGCGCCGAACAAGATTATCCAGACATTACGTTCCATCGAACATCCGATTTTAAATTGAGCGTTTAAACTGCCTTGGAGTAGCTTAACCCTGATTTAAAATTTCAAAATCAGGCAATTCTTGGATGACTTGAAGTGCTTTATCAGTTCGATTAATGTGATACAAAACGTGCTTGATTCCGTTCGTAATCCATAAATAATCAACTTGCAATTTGGCGTTGTAATGAGCGATTTGTTGCAATACGTGTTGGTTCAAATCGACATCCGTAGCTTTGCATTCAATCACGAGTTTTGCTTTCTGATCTCGGCCGTAAACCACGACATCACAGCGTCTAAACAATTCATGGATTTGAATTCCTTGTTCGGATGCAATCAATCCCAAAGGAACATTTTTGTGTTCTACCAAATAATGAATCACGTGTTGGCGAACCCATTCTTCAGGAGTTAGTAACAGGGTTTTCTTGCGCGAAACACACCAAACATACAACACTTCGTTTTTACGTGAAATCTTAAGCTTGGCTTTGGGCAAATTCAATGGAACAATCAAAATAAACGGGTTCGTAATTATTCAATTCCTTTCACTCTTAAAAATTCTTCTAATTGCTCTATGTCTTGGAATAAAACATCTCTCGCTTTACTTCCTTGGAAAGGTCCGATGATGCCATAACCTTCCATTTGATCAACGATTCTTCCCGCTCGATTGTATCCTAATTTCAACTTGCGTTGCAACAAACTGGCAGACCCCTGCTGACTTCCAACGATGATTCTCGCCGCATCGGCAAACATGGGATCAATGTCTGAAGCGTCAAAATCGCCATCACCAGAAGCAGCCGATTCCCCTGAATATTCTGGAAGTAACATCGCTTCTGGATACGCTCTTTGATCTCCAATGAATTCACAAATAGCATCTACTTCAGGTGTGTCCACAAAGCCACATTGCAAACGAATGATGTCCGATCCTGTCGAAATCAACATGTCTCCACGTCCGATTAATTGATCGGCTCCAGAAGTATCTAAAATTGTTCGCGAATCTATTTTCGATTGCACTCTAAAGGCGATTCGAGCTGGAAAATTGGCTTTAATCATACCAGTAATTACGTTCACCGAAGGTCTTTGCGTTGCAACGATTAAGTGAATTCCAATCGCTCGTGCTAACTGCGCAATACGCGCAATCGGCATCTCGATTTCTTTTCCAGCAGTCATGATTAAATCCGCAAACTCGTCAATTAAAACCACAATGTAAGGCATGTAACGATGTCCTTTTTCTGGATTCAAACGGCGGGAAATGAATTTAGCGTTGTATTCTTTAATGGTCCGAACTTGAGCTTCTTTCAGCAATTCGTAACGCGTATCCATTTCAATACAAAGTGAATTTAACGTATTTACAACTTTGGAAGTATCAGTAATAATAGCCTCGTCTTCACCTGGTAATTTTGCCAAAAAGTGACGTTCGATGCGGTTGTATAATGTCAACTCTACTTTCTTCGGGTCAATCAAAATGAATTTGACTTGAGAAGGATGTTTTTTGTATAAAATTGAAATCAAAATGGCGTTCAAACCAACGGATTTTCCTTGACCAGTCGCCCCAGCTACCAACAAGTGTGGCATTTTAGTTAAATCAAACGTAAAGGTTTCGTTGGTAATGGTTTTGCCCATTACGACGGGCAATTCGTAATCCGAGTTTTGGAATTTTTCAGAAGCAATCAACGAACGCATGGAAACCATCTCTGGATTGCTGTTGGGAACTTCAATACCAATGGTTCCTTTTCCTGGAATTGGAGCAATGATTCGAATTCCGAGTGCGGACAAACTCAAAGCAATGTCGTCTTCTAAGTTTTTAATCTTTGAAATACGAACACCTGGCGCAGGAATAATTTCATAAAGCGTAACCGTTGGTCCAACAGTAGCCTTAATTTTGGCAATGTCAATTTTATAATGAGAAAGCGTTTCAACAATTTTATTTTTGTTGTCCTCCAATTCTTGTTTGTTGATATTGACATTTCCACTGCCCCCCCAATCTCTCAATAAATCGATGGAAGGCAAAACGTAGCCGGATAAATCTAAGGTTGGATCGTATTCTCCGTATTCTTGTCGCAATCGATCCGTTTCGTCATCAGAAAGAATTTCTTCACTTTCGGGAACTAGCACCGTAAATTCATCGTTTGGAATCGGATTATGAATTTCCTCTTGAGGGATTTCAATTTCAAAATCTGTGTCTTCAGCAGTCGATTTGGTTGCCGTTTTGATGGTTATTTCAAAATCGCTGTCCGCCAAATCGTCTTCCTCCTCTTCGTCAAAAACAACGGGTTCAACAATTTGTTCTTCAAGTATTTCATCGTCTTTTATGGGGTTGATGATGCGCACATCGGTAAACGAGTTCCCAGTTGAATCAGCTGAAATGGGCGTTTCGATTTCATCGTTTTGGGAAACGTTGCGAGCGATGTATTTATTCCACAAAGCTTTAAAGTCAGGATTAAATAAAGCGACCAAAACAATGTAAAGCAATAAAAAGATAAACAAGAAAGCACCAAATTTTCCAAAGGTAAAATACAACCAATTGTTGATGTGAAAACCGAATGAGCCACCGATGTAATTAACAACTGAAGCGAAAAAACCTAAGAAAACAGATGACCAAACCATCAAAACCAAAGAAACAAAAACAGTTCTTTTCAGCGGAAAAAGCTGAATGGCCAACATCCACTTGAAACCAACGATGAACAAAACGAAAGGAAACACAAAAGAGGAAATTCCGAACCAGCGGTAAATGAATAAATGAGAAATCCACGCGCCCATTTTTCCAAACCAATTGGATACCGGTTCTTCATTCGTTTCCATTAAAAATTCCATCAAAGATTTATTCAGTACACGATCTTGATCCGCAGACCAAGTAAAAATGTAAGAAAAACAAGCTAGAAAAAAGTAAATAGAGAACAAAACGAAAATGGATCCCAAAATGGTTTTTGTTCGTTTCTTGTCCAATCGACTGATAAGCGTATCCAACGGAGTGCCTTTTGTACGCTCCTTCTTGTCAACCTTTTTAGTTGCTTTTGGTTCCTTGTTATCCGTTTTTTTTTCTTCTTTTTTGATATCCTCTTTGCGGATGAATTCGTTTTCTTTTGCCATTTCGAAAGACTATTGTACAAAGATAAAAATCATTCAAGCTTATTCCCCAAAACCTGAAATCATCTTTAAACAGTTAATTGTTAATGCTACTCGTCCAGTTTTAACGGATTTCAATCAACATTTCCAGCAGTTGCTTCGATGAATTCATCAAATGTGACTTTTTGATATGCTGAACTAATCCCAAAAATGTCTTTATCAACAGGTGATAAATCGGCGCGTTCCAGCACGTAATGTAAATAACCATCCTCCATCTGGACGTAATAATCCAAAGGCAATCCTTTAATTCCCTCCAAAACAGACAGGTATTTCGGGGAAATGGATGGAGCATACCACATCACAAGTGGCTTAGGGAAATAAGTAGCACTCACGATTATTTTTTTTGCCTTGATTCCGCCGATGGTTTTTCTCCCCATCTTTTTCTTAAAAGTGTAAGGAGATGCCGTTGTGTCTTTGGGGAGATGACCTTGAATGGCATATTTTTTCGAATCCCAGTTCAGTAAAAGATAGTATTTTCGAAGTGCTAAATGAGTAATCAACATTTGCTCACCCAATTGAGATGTTTCCGAATCAACCCGAACCAAGGTGTCGTTGGTGTAAACCGTCATTTTGGAATAAGGAATTGAAATGCTATCTGGGTGAACCTGAAAATCAATGCGATAATGAAGTATTCCTTGAAAAGGTTCTTTTTTTTGTGCAAATACCAGCGAAAAACAAGCCGAAAATAGAATGATAAAAAGATGCTTCATGGTGTAAAAATAGGAGAAATAATGGTTAATGGTTAATTGTTAACGATTAATTGTTAACGATAGTAGGCGATTAGATGTAACGTGGACGAATTGCATTCGTCTTTACTCGCTCAAACGAAATTCTACTTCCAAGCCATTAGTCCACTCTTCAACAATTAATCGGGATTATTTTATTTTGAGGTGCTGTACGTTTTTTTTAAAATACTATTTTATCTCAATTGATTTAATTTCAGCACATTGTAAATTCTGTTTCGCAGCCCCTTACCAAAGAAGGAAGTCTAATCTTCACTTCAAGAAAATCACAACTATCTGATAATCTCACTATAAAAAGACCTAAAGGATGAGATTATCTGTTTCCTCCTTTGACTTGCGAAGCATGCAGCGAAGCTAACGAGGACTAAGGAGGAGGATACCAAAAAGAAAACACAAACATCTTCAGTTCTTTAAGAGTGACTTATTGAAGTTGAGCGCTTCAAAATAATTTTAACCCCACTTTTGAGGCATTTCTAGTTACAAAATAAAATTCAACAAGCACCTACTTTCAATCCAATGTAATTGTTGAAAAATCATGCATAAATTCTCCCTTTTCCAACCGATTTTAAGGTGTTTGCGAATTCCGATCCCAAAAGTTTGAGTAACTTTGTAACACAATCTATTTTATGAAAAGGAAGATCAAATTTATCGTAAATCCATCTGAAATCACAGCGGGAACTAGAGGCTCATCTTTAGGTCCTTATGCAATTATGACGGCTGCGAGAGAAGCAAAGAGCAACATTTTCGGAACGCACGAAGTACAAATTCTTTCGGATGAAAATCAATTGTTAGATAATGCTGACAACCACCCTTTTGCCAAAAACATCAAAGGTTTGGTGAAAATTTATCAAACAGTTAGCAATGCGGTTTACGATACCATTCAAGCAGCTGAATTTCCAATTATTTTGGCTGCCGATCACGGTTCTGCTGGCGGAACCATTGCGGGAATTAAAAAAGCATATCCCAACAAACGATTGGGAGTTGTGTGGATTGATGCACACGGAGATTTACATTCGCCTTACACAACTCCTTCTGGAAATATGCACGGAATGCCGCTTTCAACCGCGATTAATGAGGATAACATGCCTTGTAAGTCCAACGATATCGACATAGAAACACGTGATTTGTGGAATGAATTGAAAAATATGCACGGTGTTGCACCTAAAATTTTTCCGTCAGATTTGATTTTTGTTGGAGTAAGAGATACGGAAAAACAGGAAGATGCTCTGATTGAAAGATTGAAAATCACCAACCATAAAGTGGAATCAGTAAGAATTGAAGGTGTTGAGAAAATTTTGACAGCTATCAAAAATCAGTTATCCGCTTGCGACATTCTATACATTTCTTTTGATGTAGATTCCATGGATCCAGACATCACGTCTTATGGAACAGGAACACCGGTGAAAAACGGTTTAACACCAACGGAAGCGCAAGAATTGATTTTGGGATTGATGTCGAACGATAAGATGGTTTGTCTTGAAATCGTGGAAGTGAATCCATGTTTGGATGACAAAAAGAATGAAATGGCCGAAGTGACTTTTGGTATTTTAAACAAAGTAGTGAAACAGTTTGAAAAAAACGAAACAATAAAATAGTTCATGGAACAAAAGATTAAAGCGATCTTATTAGCAAATTTTGAAACGTCATTTCAAGGTGTGATTGATGAGAAAATGATTCAATTTCAACTGACTAGAAAGGAATTTGAAGGAGATATTACCTTGGTGGTTTTTCCATTTTCCAAGTTAATGAAATCTTCTCCAGTTGAGGCAGCGAATAGAATTGGAGAATTGCTGAAAGATAAAATTGCTGAAATTGAAAGCTTCAATGTGGTGCAAGGATTTTTGAATCTGGTCATTGCGCCCGTTTATTGGTTGAAAGAACTTTCCCAAATGCATCAAGCAGAAAAATTTGGTTTTGAAACAGCGAATTCGAAGCCAACAATCATGGTCGAATATTCTTCGCCAAACACCAACAAACCGTTGCATTTAGGTCATTTGAGAAACAATTTCTTAGGTTATGCCGTTGCGGAAATTTACAAAGCTAACGGTCATAAAGTGGTAAAAACCCAAATCATCAACGACCGGGGAATTCACATTTGCAAAAGCATGTTGGCTTGGGAACGATTTTCGCCCGTAAATAAACTCGGCGAACGTGAAACTCCTGAAAATACGGGTTTAAAAGGCGATAAATTAGTTGGGAAATACTATGTTGAGTTTGACAAAAACTTAAACATACAAGCCAAAGAAGTCATTGCTAAATGGGAAAACAACGCTTTTGATGGTTTCTCTGACACTGCCATTGCTGAATTCCAAAAATTCACGGCAGCCAAAGTTGACAAAGACGAAAAGGCTATTGCTACACTCGACGATAAAATAAAAGAACTCGCAAAAAACGAAACGGTTTTAATGAAAGACGTGAAGCAAATGCTGGTTCGATGGGAAGCTCGCGATCCAGAAACCATTGCTTTGTGGAAAATGATGAATGGCTGGGTTTACGACGGTTTTGGTGTAACCTATGAAAAAATGCAAGTCGATTTTGACACCTTGTATTATGAATCTGACACCTATTTATTAGGGAAAAACCTGATCGAAGAAGGCTTGGAGAAAGGAATCTTTTTCAAGAAAGAAGATCATTCCGTCTGGGTTGATTTGACAGCAGATGGATTGGATGAAAAATTATTACTTCGTGGCGACGGAACATCCGTTTACATGACCCAAGATATCGGAACTGCTATCGAGCGATTCAAAGCGTTTCCTGACATGGAAGGGATGGTTTATACCGTTGGAAATGAACAAGATTATCATTTTAAAGTACTGTTTTTGATATTGCAGAAAATGGGGTATTCTTGGGCTGAAAACTGTTACCATTTGTCATACGGAATGGTTGATTTACCATCCGGAAAAATGAAATCCCGTGAAGGAACCGTGGTGGATGCCGATGATTTAATTGATGAAGTGGTAGAAAAAGCCCGAGAAATGACCAACGAGCGTGGGCACATCGAAGGCATGACGGAAGAACAAAAAGAGCAACTTTTCAAACAAATTGGTTTGGGCGGATTGAAATATTATTTGTTAAAAGTAGATCCGAAAAAACGAATGATGTTCAATCCAGAAGAATCAATCGAATTAACCGGAAACACAGGTCCGTTTATTCAGTATGCACACGCACGAATTCATTCCTTAGTTGCTCGAGCAGAATCAATTGGATCTTTTGAAGGAGCAACTTTGGGCGCAGAAGAAAAAGAAATTATCAAGTTATTGTCTCAATATCCAGCCGTAATTCAGGAAGCGGCTAAAGAACTTTCACCAGCTTTAATTGCGAACTTTGTTTATGAATTGGTGAAAGCATTCAATCACTTTTATCAAGCCGTTCCAATTCACATCGAAGAGAATCTTGCCAATAAAAATTTGCGTTTAATTATTTGCATCAATGTGGCGAAAGTAATTAATAGTGGAATGTCGTTGTTGGGAATTGAAGTGCCAGAGAAGATGTAAGCTTTTGTATTTCAAAATAATTTTAACAATGTTAATACAATATTAACTTTTAAATGATGTTGATAAGAAACAGAGATTAATCTTTGTTATTCATTTTTAGAAAGTTGTTTATTTGATTTACTTCTGTTTTTTTTATCACAATTAGTAAAAATGATTCAGTTGATTTATTAAGATTCCATCCTAAGTTTAGGGTGGAGTTTTTACATTTACTTAATGCTTACCTTTACAAAACAAAATCGCACCTATGAAATATCAATTAATCTTTTTCCTTGGTTTATTGTCTTTATCTACCAATGCTCAAAAACATTTAGTCGGGATCCAAGGCGGGGTGAATATTGCCGATGCAAATGGAATGTATCTTCCCAGTCAAGAACCTCGAACTGGAATTATGGCTGGAATTACGTATGAATATCAATTAAAAAAACACTTTTCTATTGGAACTGATCTTAGAACAAATTCGGTGAACGCAAATTTTCTAGTTCCTTTTGTCCTTTCTTAATCTTTCGTCAATATTTAATTGAATAAATTCTACAATTTCAACTTTTCCAAATTCTTTATACAGTGGATTCAAAATAATATTAGATTCTAAACCAACGATCGACGAAGGTACTTTCAAAGCAAATATATTTCGTTCTCTCACCAATTTCGTAAAAATGGAGGTTGTTTTAGAAGAATAAGGATATTGTCTCCATCTTTCTGGTAATTCTTTCAGTTCTTCGATGATGAAATCATCTGGAAATTCAATTTTAGCGATTAAAATATCTTTCGGCAAATATGCAATATTTTCAGAGTGGACGTAATATTCTAAAAGAGCCAATGAGATATTTTCGGAACAATAAACTGCACGTGTCCCGATTTCATTCCAACGTCCGCCCACTTTTTCAGCACCAAGGCCCGAAAGTGTCAGTTGTTTGTATTTTGCATTTGCTAATCTGTACACAATCATTAACTATAAACGTTGTATTGAATTCGCACGATCTCGCTCTCAACCATTTCAAAACCTAAACTGCTATCTAATAATTCAAATGGTTTTTTATTTCCGAGCGATTTTGACGGTGTCATTAACCAATTTTTAAAATCATCTCTGGAGTCAAAAACTTCATACCCCAAACCAAATAAGCGTGCTAATTCATAGATCCGTTCAGAAGTTTCTTTGCTGTAAATCGTTTTCTTTTGCATGCTGCTGATAGAAGCAGGTAAAATGGCTTCAAATTCCTTTTCGGTGGATCCAATGTTATGAATCAATTGTTTCCAATCGGTTTTCTTAACACCATCGCGAATACGATCAATTAATTCCAGTTTATACCCAAGAGCATCTTTGGAATTGACAACCACCCACGCCGGGGAAAACTTGCTAAAGTGTTTTGTTTTTGATTCCATAATTGTAAAATTACATTCGTACTGGCGTAAATATACAATAATTATTTTAGTTAATCAAATCTTCTTCATTATATCTCAGGGCAAACGCATTTAAAATTTTGTAAGTCTAAATTTTAGAAAAAATAATTTTATTAAGCGGTGGATTCATCCACCGCTTAATTGCAAACTGAGATGAGTTGTTTGTGGCATGCGTTTTTGTTTAAAAACCATGACATAAACTAATTTTGAAGTTAAATGCGTTTGCCCTGCACTATATCTAGCAAAGATTCATTTTATTTTACCGCTTCTTTTGTCTTTCCTGAAATAAAGCTTAATTTTAGCTGAAATTATTTTAGACCGTAAAAGCATCATCAGTTCATACGACTAGGATCGAAAGTTGAAACAAAATCATTCATAAACAAAAAAACAACTATGAAAAAACTCGTTTTTTTAATCTTAATTCTCAACATGACTACAAGTACTGCGCAAGATAATAGCGGCTATCAAAAACCTCCACAAGAAATTTTAGATTTGGTAGATGTTCCTTTGGCTCCAAGTGTTTTGATGGATGAAGCTAAGAACTATTTGATTCTATTATCCCGAGATTTCTACGAATCGATTGAAGATTTGTCGCAACAAGAACTTCGGTTGGGCGGCTTGCGAATTGACCCCCAAACCAACATTGGAAGTAGGGTTACTTATTTCAACAAGCTTCAGATTAAAAATCTAAAAACGAAAAACGCCGTTATCATCGATGTAAAAGGCTTACCTGCTAATCCGAAATTAACCAATTTCAGTTGGTCGCCAAATCAAACCAAACTTGCCTTAACAAATACCACTTCCAAAGGCGTTGAAATTTGGGTGATTGATTTAGCAACTGCACTAGCAACCAAAGTCGTAAGCGATCGTGCCAATGCAAATGTGGGCGACGTCATCAATTGGTTTGCAGATGGACAAAGTTTGTTGGTGAAAATCGTTTCTGACAAAAGAGAAGCACTGATCAATACCAAAACTGCCATTCCAACCGGTCCAACTATTTCTGTCAACGACGGTAAAAAAGCACAAAATAGAACCTATCAAGATTTGTTGAAAAACAAAAGTGATGAACACAATTTTGAACAACTGGCACAGTCCGAACTTTTCAAAGTTTCGTTGGATGGAAAATTGGAATTGTGGTTAGACAAAGCCATTTACACGGGGGTTAATTTTTCACCAGACGGAAATTATGTGTTGATACAAACCGTTGAAAAACCTTTTTCATACTTAGTTCCTTACGATCGTTTTCCTTCCAAAACAACTATTTACACCAAAGATGGAAAGCAAATTGAAACCGTTTTAGAAGTCCCTTTGATCGAAGATTTACCACAAGGATTTATGGCGGTGCGAATGGGAAAAAGAAATTTTACTTGGCGAAATGACAAAGCGGCAACGTTGACTTACGTCACTGCCTTGGACGGTGGAAACCCTGAAACGGAGGTTCCCTTTCGAGATGAAATGTTTGAAATGGAATTTCCTTTCAAAGGAAACGATAAAAGCATTTTGAAAACCATCAATCGTTTGAGTTACGTTCAATGGGCGAACAATACAACTGCAATTGCACATGATTATTGGTGGAACACACGAAATACAAAATCCTATCTTTTTAATCCTTCAGACGCTTCGGTGAAACCAAAAATTTTATTCGACAGAAGTTACCAAGATAAATACAGCGATCCAGGAAGTTTTGTGACACAAAGGAATTCCATGGGAAAACCCATTTTATCGTTGGTAAATGATCAAGCTTATTTATTGGGCGATGGTTTTTCCGAAAAAGGTCAATTTCCTTTTTTGGATCAAATTAACTTAAAAGACTTGAAGACGAAACGAATTTATCAATCAAAATACACCGATAAAGTGGAGGATTTAAGGTCATTTGATGTAGTTAATACTCAATTGTTGGTACGAATCGAATCGCCAACAGCTTATCCGAATTATTATTTCAGAAACATAAAAGGCAATAAATTAACCCAAGTTACCCATTTTGAAAATCCTTTTGTGAGCATCCAAAATGTGCACAAGGAAGTGATTACTTACAAACGAGATGACGGATTGGACCTTTCTGGAACATTATATTTACCAATTGGTTATGACACGAAAAAGAAGGAAAAAATGCCCCTGATTATCTGGGCATATCCTGCAGAATACAAAGACAAATCCAACGCTGGACAAAGTACCAAAAATCCGAATGCATTTACCTTTCCTTATTACGGATCGATGGTTTATTGGGTAACCAGAGGTTATGTCGTTTTAGACGATGCTTCTTTCCCAATTGTGGGTGAAGGCGATGAACAGCCAAACGATACGTATGTAAAACAATTGGTTGCCAATGCCAAAGCCGCAATTGATTATGTAGATAGTTTGGGTTACATCGATCGCAATAAAATCGCTTGCGGTGGACACAGTTACGGTGCCTTTATGGTTGCCAATTTACTTTCTCATTCGGATTTATTTGCAGCTGGAATCGCACGAAGTGGCGCATACAACCGAACGTTGACGCCTTTTGGTTTCCAAAGTGAAGAACGCAATTATTGGGAAGCACCAGAAGTTTACAACACGATGTCGCCTTTCCAACAAGCGGATAAAATGAAAACGCCTCTGCTTTTGGTTCACGGTGAAGATGACAACAATTCAGGCACCTATCCCATGCAAAGTGAACGCTATTTCAATGCCCTGAAAGGCTTGGGAGCAACCGTTCGATTGGTTATGTTGCCAAAAGAAAGTCACGGTTACAAAGCCAAAGAAAGTGTATTGCATTTGCTTTGGGAACAAGATGAATGGTTGGAGAAATACGTAAAAAACAGAGAAGTTTCAAGCGACAAAAAATAGCTTGATTTCAGCTGTTTTTTTCTTAATCATGCTGTATGAAGTTTAAAATCATTTCCAAAAGTGATCTTATTCCAAGTGTTTGGGATGGCGGAAAAACGCATGAATATTTCATTTTTCCGGCTGATTCTAGTTATGCAGCGCGAGATTTTGATTTCAGAATCAGCAGTGCAAGCATTGAAAAAACGCCTTCCAATTTCACGAGATTTGAAAACTATCAGCGTTACTTGGTGATGTTGGACAATGAGTTGAGAATCAATCGAAATGGCATCGATGAAAAATATTCAAAAAACGAAATATTTCCATTTGACTCAGCGGATATTATTCAATCTTTCTCACTTGGAAATGACTTCAATTTAATGATTCGAAAAGGGGAGAAAGTTTTTCAGTTAAATGTTCAAACCTTGCATGCGGTTTATGAACATGCTTGGATGTTTGTCTTTGCGATAGCGGAAACAATGCTGAAAGTGAATCAAGCGGAAATAACACTGAAAAACAATGACCTATTAATTATTGAAAATCACCAAGCTGTTTCCGTCATTCTAGATTGTAATCACCTCGTGATTTTTGGTTGGATGAGGTGATTTACAACTTCGATTTAATTGGATGATTTTCATTCGTTTTCTTAAAATTTACTTGGAATATCCGTATCAAAAGTCACTTTCTTTTTCGTGTTTGGATGGGTGAGGTGAATGGTTTTCAAATGCAAACCG
This sequence comes from uncultured Chryseobacterium sp., assembly GCA_964488745.1. GTDB lineage: Bacteria > Bacteroidota > Bacteroidia > Flavobacteriales_D > Crocinitomicaceae > JAQVCM01. Next base: position 18,270 of record CAZAVP010000008.1, read on the forward strand.
AGTCTTCCAATTGAATTGGTTTTCGCTCCGTATTTTTTATCCCCAACAACGGGATGTTTCATTTCTTGCATGTGTACCCGAATCTGATTTTTGACTTTGGTTTCCACCGTGACTTTTAACAAAGTAGAGCCTTTTTTCCGTTTTAAAACTTCGTAATTGGTAATGGCTTTGTCGCCATACGTTTCGTTTTGACTTGAATGTACAATCAATGCTTTGCTTTGTTTCATGTAGGAAATCAAAGTCTCTTTTTCTTTGCGAACTTCGCCTTCAACCAAAGCAATGTAAATTTGTTCAGGAATGAATTTTTCCCACTCTTCCATTAAAAACTTTTGGACTTTCTCATTTTTTGCAAAAACGAGAATCCCCGAAGTATCTCGATCCAATTTATTGACGAGAAAGATACGATTTGTAGCATTTTCTTTTTGATAATGCCTGTTGATCATCGCGTATGCTGTTTTGGATCGTTCTTTGGCTGAACTGTTGGTCAACAGTCCAGCATGCTTGTTTACAACAATGATCCATTCATCTTCGTGAATGATTTTCAGCCCAACAATCGGTTTTTCTGGAATTAATTTCTCAGCTAAAACGGTCATAATTTGACCCTCTTTCATGGAATGATTGAATTGAGAAATCATTTTACCATCCACTAAAATTAATTTTTCTTTCAATAAAAATTTGATTCCACTTCTGCTTTTACCTGGAAACGAAATCATCAAAAACTCCATCAAGGTTGTGCTTTCTTTCACTGTAAATTGGAGGTCTTTTTTCTTGGTAACTTTGCGAGAAGTTCGTTGTGTTTTGAATTTCATTTCTTTGAAGGAATAATTTTTCACAAAGGTACGTAAATGGATGGGAAATGGTTGTAAATTTCCAAACTTCCGGGCAAACGCATTTAAAATTTTGCAAGTCTAAATTTTAGAAAAGATAATTTTATTAAGCGGTGGATTCATCCACCGCTTGATTGCAAACTGAGATGAGTTGTTTGTGGCATGCGTTTTTGTTTAAAAACCATGTCATAAACCAATTTTGAAGTTAAATGCGTTTGCCCTGACAAACGTTTTAAACGGAGATATTCATTTTGGAAATCTTGGTTGAGGTATTTCTCCGCGACATTCTCATCTCGTGACCTTTTTTATGTCGCATCGGTTTTAATAAAAAAGTCAAGGTATTTCAACGTTATAGCTCCACCAAAAACCAGTACATATCACCGAGTAAAAGCCTCATTAACAACAAATAAACTGATATCTAAAAAACATAGCAATCAAAGCTTTCGAATGGGACGCGTTCAATTAGTTGCGAACGCTGCAACAAAAACACCTTGCATTTGTGCTTACATCTTATTTTTTTACTTTCCGATTTCGATTACTACTTCCGAAAAATAACAAGATGAAAAACACCAAAGCGATGGAGGCAGGAATAACCACACCGTCTTGTAAATATTCATATCCTTCCACATCTTGTCCGATAACATACATTAAGATGGCAGCAGTAGTTGAGAATAAAAAAATGACGAGAAATACGATTCTACTCATTCGAGATTTTTTGATGATTCAACTAAATTAATAATTTATCGAAATAAAAGGCAAAAAAAAATCGCTAAATTTTCATTTAGCGATTTTGGGAGACTGATGGGTCTCGAACCCACGACCTCCGGCACCACAAACCAGCGCTCTAACCAACTGAGCTACAATCTCCATTTTCGAGTGCAAATATAGTATATATTTTATAGATTGAAACATAATTCAAAAAAAAATTCTAACTTAGAGAAAATAATCATCAAGTAAACACAGTTATGAGTACCAAAAATCTGGCAATTAGTGAATTTGAAAAACGGGTCTTAGAAGAGAATTATTCCAGAATATTCAAATGCCTATCCATGTTAGACGACACATCCATTTGGTTTTCTCCCAATGGAAACATTCCTTCTATCGGAAATTTAATCCTTCATTTAACGGGCAATTGCCGCCAATGGATTCTTTCTGGATTAGGTAATCACGAAGACAATCGAAATCGAGATGAAGAATTTAAAGTTCATAAAAACATTCGAAAATCAGATTTGATTTTTTTACTGGAAAATGTAAAAACCAACATGCGGCACGTTTTGAATGATCTTCAAGAGAATCAAATGGAGAAACATTACACCATTCAAGGCTTTCAATTAACTGGATTTTCCGTATTAATGCACGTAATGGAACACTTTTCTTATCATACTGGTCAGATTACAACCTTAACGAAAATCATCACCAATAAAAGCACTGGTTATTACACGCAATTTGACATTTCTAAAAACTAGACATTTGCCTTGACATCGTAACCCTTCAGATTGTTGAAAAGTAGCAAGTCTTTGCTTTTTTTAAATTCATTTTCCCATTATCTTTGCAGAAACACAAAATTTATGTTAAAAATAGGGGTAATTGGCGCTGGTCATTTAGGTAAAATTCACATCAAATTGATTTTAGAATTATCAGCTCAATTTGAGTTGGTTGGTTTTTTTGATCCAAGTGATCACAATGCCAATGAAGTATGTGAGAAATTCCAAATTAAGCGATACACCAACATGGCTGAATTAATTAATTTGGTTGACTGCGTAGATATTGTCACTCCAACCTTTGCTCACTTCGATGTTGCCAAAGCGGCACTCATTAACAGCAAACATGCATTCATTGAAAAGCCCATTACCCAAACGGTGGAAGAAGGACTTTCTTTGATGAAATTAGCGACCGAAGCAGGTGTGAAAGTTCAAATCGGACACGTGGAGCGCTTCAATCCCGCTTTCCGAAAAGCACTTCCTCATTTTGCAAATCCCTTGTTTATTGAAACCCATCGCTTGGCTCAATTTAATCCGAGGGGAACTGACGTGCCAGTTGTGTTGGATTTAATGATTCACGACATCGACATCATTTTAAGCGTCGTTAAATCAGGAATTAAACAAATCTCTGCTTCTGGAGTTTCTGTCGTTTCTGATTCGCATGACATCACCAATGCTCGCATTGAATTTGACAATGGATGTGTAGCCAACCTAACTGCCTCGAGAATTTCCATGAAAAACATGCGAAAATCTCGTTTTTTCCAAAAAGACGCATACATTTCGGTTGATTTTCTTGAAAAACAAGTGGAAGTATTGCAATTGGAAGACATCGAAGGGGAAGCAGGCCCATTTGACATTGTTTTGGAATTGGGAGAGAACAAAGGAAAAAAGAAAATAACGTTCGACAAGCCTGACATTGAAGATATGAACGCAATCAAAGAAGAGCTAAAAGCTTTTTATCATTGCATTGTGGACGACACTCCTCCCGTTGTATCCATTGAAGATGGCTTCCACGCTTTGGAAGTAGCAAATCAAATCTTGGAAAAAATAAATGGTTCCCACCGCATCATGTAAGACAATATCATCGCTTTTTTGTCGTTCTTAAAAAAAACTAAAATTGAAAACTAAACATACACTCCTCTTCGGTATTGCACTTTTGCTCTTGTCCTCTTGCGTCAAGAATAACCCGAAACCTGCTTGGATTAAAATTGAAAAATGGCAATTAGAAGCAAATCCTTTATTAAGTGGTGCGGAGGGTGAATTGAATCACAATTTTACCGAAGCTTGGGTTTATGTTGATAATAAAATAATAGGTGTTTTTGAATTACCGATCAAAATTCCCTTATTGTCAGAAGGCGAAAAGGAAATTGTTGTTTTTCCTGCCATTAAAAACAATGGAATTTCATCCACCAAGAAAATTTATCCCTTTGTTGAATCCTTTAGAATCACGAAAAATTTGATAAAAGGAGAAACCGTGAACATAACACCCGTGACACGCTATTCCTCCATCACCACTTTTGCGTTTGTTGAAGATTTTGAATCAGCTTCTATCAAATTCACGACAGACCCTAATTCCAATGCAAACATCCAACAAATACTACACACAGATGCTGGTAAAACAGGTTATTGCGGTCACGTTTCTTTAAACCAAACGGACTCTCTTTGGACTGGAATTACGCATGATGCGATGCAATTACCAAAACAAGGTGCCGAAGTTTACTTAGAAATTGAATACAAAAATACCAACGATGTTTTGACGGGCGTATTGGCTATAACCTTACCAGGAACAATAAAAACTCATCCACACATTCGTTTGAATAAGCAAACAAATCCCGTTTGGAAAAAAACTTACATCGACCTAAAAGAAATTGTCTCCTATTCTACAGATGCAGATTATTTTGAGCAATTTCTTCAAATGGTGATCGATCCGTCAGCAAGTTCTACAGATGTATATATTGACAACATTAAAGTGATTCATTTTTAATGAAATTATCTAAAAAGTCTCTCCTCCTACTCCTTCTCGATTATTTGTCGGCTGGAATAGCGTGGGCATTGTTCTACTTTTTTAGAAAAGTGTATATCGAGCAAGTTCCAGTAGAAATCAATGACATGTTTTACTTGGGCGTATTCTTCATTCCTTTTTTTTGGATTTCGTTGTATTACCTTCAAGGAACCTATTTCGACATCAAACGTTTGTTCCGAATCAAAATATTGAATTTAACTTTCATTGCATCCGCCATTGGGGCAATTATTTTGTTTTTCGTTTTTCTATTAGATGATTCCATCACCATTTACAACCTGTATTACCAATCGCTACTCGCATTATTTGTCATTCACTTCCTCGTCTCCTTCCTTCCAAGAATCATTTTTACGAGTATTTTGGTCAAAAATGTTCATGCTGGAAAAATTGGATTTAACACCATCATCATCGGTGGTAGCGACAAAGCTGTTGGGATTTATAACGAAATTAAAATGCTACACAAAGGCATCGGTACCAATTTCATCGGATTTGTGAAAATCAATGGAAACGACACGCAATTAGCAAGCGATCTTACGCTTTTAGGTCACGTCGATGATTTGGAACAGTTCATACATGAACAGAAAATTGAATCGATTATCATTGCAATTGAAAGTTCGGATCATCAACGGCTAAATCAATTTGTGTCTCGAATTCACGGCAAGGGAATCAAAATTCATTTGCTTCCAGACATGTTTGACATCACTTCAGGTTCGGTAAAAATGAACAACATTTTTGGAGTTCTTTTGGTGGAACTAAACCTCGAACCAATGCCTTTTTGGCAAATGAAAGTCAAGCGACTGTTTGATATTTTAATCTCCATCATGGCCATTATTCTACTCATTCCCGTGTATCTTTTCTTGGCAATTCTGGTGAAATACTCTTCCAAAGGTCCGATTTTCTTTACCCAAGAGCGCATTGGTTTGAATGGAAAACCGTTTAAAATCATCAAATTTAGAACGATGTATTTAGACGCAGAATCACAAGGTCCTCAATTATCCAGCACCGATGACCCAAGAATTACCAAGCCCGGAAAAATGATGCGTAAAATGAGGCTCGATGAATTTCCTCAATTTTTCAACGTCCTCAAAGGCGACATGAGCTTAGTGGGTCCACGACCTGAAAGACAACATTACATTCAGTTGATTGTGCAACGAGAACCCCAATTTACCCAACTCAACTCCGTGAGACCTGGAATTACCTCTTGGGGACAAGTAAAATACGGTTACGCTGAGAATGTTGACCAAATGATTCAACGCATGAAATACGATTTGTTGTATCTAAAAAACATGAGTTTGGCGTTGGATTTTAAGATCATGTTATATACGATTTTGATCGTGTTGAAGGCGAAGGGGAAGTGAGCCGTTTTGTTCTAAATGATCACGTTCGTGGCCAATTTTGCGGGAAATATTTTCAGAAATAGAAAATAACACAAGCTTCTTTAGAAATACCACATTCCCATTTAGGATCACAAACAACTTAGCAAAAAAACTTAGCAACACATCAATGCCCAAGTTAAAAGCACCATGTACTTTCGGATGTTGGATGTGATTTGGAGTTTTCATTTTTTAACTAAGTTGTTGTTTATTTTTGGATGGTTTTAATCATTGAAAAAGAATCTGATGATACTTTACTATGCCTTACTTTTAGTCCTTATGAAAAATATGACTGCTCATTATCAATGACTTAAATGCTTAAATTGTAAAAAGTGACCGTTTACTACACTACCATTCGTTTAGTGCACTGCCAACATCCATTCAACTTTCGCTCTCTAAAAAAAATCACCACTTTTCTCCATCATTGGAGCCATGTATTTTTTCAGATTCTGCTCGTCATTTTTGTTTAAAATCATTAGCATGTTGTCAGATTCTACAATGATGTGGTTGTCCAAACCTTCGATTAATGCCAATTTATTGTTAGGCAGATTCACAATGCAATTGCTGGAATTAATCATGTACACGTTGTCGCCAATCACGGCGTTGTTGTTGTAATCTTTCTCCAAATGGGTATATAAACTTCCCCAAGTGCCTAAATCGGACCAGTCGAAATTGGCTAAAACGACATCCACGTTTTTCGCGTTTTCCATCACGGCAAAATCGATGGAAATGTCTTCGCATCTTTCAAAACTTTTATTGACCGCTTTTTGCTCGTCCGCCGTATTAAATGGAATTTGTTTTTCTGAGAAAAGTTGAAACAAATCGGGTTTAAATTTTTCTAACGCAGTTAAAATGGTGGTTGTTGTCCACACAAAGATTCCAGAGTTCCAATAATAATTCCCTGATTTCAAGAACAATTCCGCTACTTCGCGATCTGGTTTCTCGGTAAAATGCCTCACTTCGCGAACTTGTCCGCCAATGATGTCGCCTTTTTCACCAAATTCGATGTACCCGTATCCCGTATCAGGCCGCGTTGGTTTGATTCCCAAGGTCACCAAACGATTGCTTTTGTTGGCTGCATCGATGGCAATTTCTAAAATTTCCACGAATTTATCTTCTTTCATAATCAAGTGATCAGAAGGTGCAACAATCAACGTAGCATTTGGGTTGATGGAGTTAATTTTGGACGCAGCATAAGCAATACAAGGTGCCGTGTTTTTGCGTTCTGGCTCCGTTAAAATTTGACTTTCAGATATTTCTGGAAGTTGTTCTCTCACCAAATCCACGTAATCCTTGTTGGTTAAAATGTAAATTTGAGACGTAGGCGCCAATAAACTCATTCGGTCAAAAGTCATTTGCAATAAGGACTTTCCAATTCCCAAAACATCTAAAAACTGTTTCGGTTTTTTAGGCGTCGACATCGGCCAAAAACGGCTGCCGATTCCACCGGCCATGATTACACAATAATTATTTTCTTGCATCTTATTCATCTAATTTTATGGGACTTACTTCTGACAAAGCGTGAACGAGGTATTTTTTGGAATTACTCATGTCTTCACAAACGTATCTTTTTCTTCTCAATTCACCTTTTAAGAATTTTTTTCCTTGTAAAACAAATGTAGTGTTTTTAGGCAAGGTTTCAAGTAAAACAAATCCCGTATTTTGCTCATCGTATCGCTTCAACACGCGTGCTAACTGAATATCAGAACAGGAGGAAGCTTTGGTATTGATTAACGAATTAATCAAAGCTTGTTGAATATCTTGGGGCAATAAACCTGAATCGATTGCTGGAATTAACAATTTTCTAAAAGTACGTTTCCATTCCTCTCCATGCGGTTTTACAGCGGAACCAAACGCATTAAATGTTTGTAAATGAGCAAATTCATGTAAGGTAGTGATCAAAAAAGCGTATTTATTCAAATCACCGTTGATGGTAATTTGATGTTTTTCACCATTGAAACTAGCTCTAAAATCTCCTAGTTTGGTACTTCTTGGAGGAACGATTTTGAATTTTACGGGCGTTGAAAACAACAAATCAACCACCATTTCTTCAAATCCTGCAGGAAGAAATGTAGTCAGACTCTCTTTCGCTCTCTCCTTTTTACTCGCTTTTGTAATCATATTCCCTGTCAAATTTAGTTAAGAAATCGAAGTAAATTAATAAAACTATATTTTTATTACCTGTAAAAAGGAAATTATAGTTTAATTTAGCGGTCAGTGAAAAAAATAATAGAAAATATAGGAAAATACTGCTTCATGCTTTGGGTTATTTTTTCAAAACCTGAAAAGTTTAGCATATTTCGGAAGCGCACTTTTCAAGAGATGCAATTCATTGGCGTCAACTCCTTGCCCATTGTAGCATTGATGTCTGTATTCATCGGTGGTGTGATTGCCTTGCAAACAGCCTCCAACATGGATAATCCACTTTTGCCAGATTATACCATTGGATACATCACCCGTTCCAGTACGATTTTAGAGCTTTCACCAACGATCATTTCCTTGATTTTAGCTGGAAAAGTGGGTTCGAACGTGGCATCTGAAATCGGAACCATGCGCATTACGGAACAAATTGACGCTTTGGAAATTATGGGTGTAAACTCCTTGACATTTTTAGTTCTTCCAAAAATCATAGCAGCCGTTATTTTTTTTCCTATTCTAATTATTTTCTCCATGACTCTCGGAATTGTTGGAGGTTGGATTTCGCTTTTATTAGCTGATTTATCCAACACTGAAACCTATGTCTTGGGAATTCGCTATTTCTTTAAAGTCGGAGATGTTGTTTACGCCTTAACCAAAACCGTTGTATTCGGATTTTTAATCGTTTCGATTTCATCTTTCTACGGATATTATTCCAAAGGCGGATCTTTGGATGTGGGACGTTCTTCAACTCAAGCAATTGTCAGCAGCAGTGTTGCCATTCTAATTGCAAACTTTTTACTCACCCAAATGATTCTTTTATCATGATTGAAGTAAAGAATGTATCCAAGAAATTTGGCGAGAACCTCGTTTTGGATGATATCTCTGCGGAATTTGAACAAGGAAAAGTCAACATCATCATTGGTACTTCTGGTTCTGGAAAATCTGTTTTAGCAAAATGCATCGTTGGTTTACACGAAGTGGATAGTGGTCAAATTTTGTACGACGGTCGAGATTTTACCCAAATGAAAGTGGAAGATAGACGCGAAATTCGAAAAGAAATTGGAATGCTTTTTCAAGGTTCTGCCCTATTCGACTCCATGACTGTAGAAGAAAATGTCATGTTTCCTTTGACCATGTTTAGCGACATGAAAAAGAAAGAAATGCTGGAGCGGGTTAATTTCTGTCTAGAACGCGTTCAATTAACCAATAAAAACAAATTGTATCCAGCAGAATGCTCTGGCGGCATGCAAAAAAGAATTGGAATTGCGAGAGCCATTGCCATGAAACCAAGATATTTGTTTTGCGATGAACCTAACTCTGGTTTGGATCCTCAAACTTCAATCTTGATTGACACCTTGATTCGTGAAATTACTTACGAATACGACATCACCACCATTGTAATCACGCATGACATGAACAGCGTCATTGAAATTGGAGATAACATCAACTTCTTACATAAAGGCCAAAACTGGTGGACAGGAAACAACCGAGAAATTGTCACAACAAATAACCCAGAAGTCACCAATTTCGTTTACGCTTCCGACTTCATGAAGCAAATTCGCGATAAAATGGCTTCGGAGTAAAGAAGCTCAGTCAGGGAAAAGACAGAATTGAACGGAGTCAAAAATTACCGTTTTGGGTTGGCAAACATCTGCACATCTTCTCCCGTAATTTCCAAACCACAAAGTATTACCAACCGTTCGATGATGTTGCGTAATTCTCGAATATTTCCGGTCCAATCGATCTGTTTTAATTCTTCGAGCGCACTAGCAGCAAATTGTTTGCGTGGAATTCCGTGCTCGGAACAAATTAAGGACAAGAAATGTTCGGCCAACAAAGGAATGTCTTCTCGACGCTCATTCAACGAAGGTACGTGAATCAAAATCACTGCCAAGCGATGGTATAAATCTTCTCTAAAACGGTCTTTGTCAATTTCTTGAATCAAATCCTTGTTGGTTGCGGCTACAATTCTGCAATCTACTTTGATGTCTTTTTCACCGCCAACGCGTTGAATGACATTTTCTTGCAAAGCTCGCAATACTTTCGCCTGAGCAGATGCGCTCATGTCGCCAATTTCATCTAAAAATAAAGTTCCGCCATGGGCTAATTCAAATTTTCCCTTTTTATCTTTTACTGCGGATGTAAATGCTCCTTTTTCATGGCCAAATAATTCACTTTCAATTAATTCAGCAGGAATCGCCGCACAATTCACCTCGATGAACGGCATTTTTTTTCGGCTGGAATTGTCATGTAACGATCTGGCAACCAATTCTTTTCCCGTTCCATTTCCGCCAGTAACCAAAACTCGAGCATCCGAAGGCGCCACTTTTTCAATCATTTCTTTGATGCGAATGATGCCTTCTGTTTCACCGATGATGGAGGAACCTTTGAATTTTTTAACGGTCGTTTTTAACGTTTGGGTTTGTTGAACCAAGGAAACGCGATCACTGGCGTTGCGCACAGTCACTAAAATACGATTAAGATCCAAGGGTTTCTCAATGAAGTCGAAAGCACCTTTTTTAATTGCTTCCACCGCAGTATCTATGTTTCCGTGACCACTAATCATGATTACTGGAACTTCGATCTTCAATTTTTGGATTTCTTCCAGCACTTCCATTCCATCCATTTGAGGCATTTTAATATCACAAAAGATCATGTCATAACTCGCGGAATTTATTTTCTCCATGCCTTCCTTACCGTTTTCAGCTTCGTGCACTTCAAATTGTTCAAACTCTAAAATTTCTTTCAAAGCCCTGCGAATACTTCTTTCATCATCAATAATTAATATTTTCCCCATGGTGATTTTATTTTGACCCTAAAGATATACATTTTGAAAGGGAAATTGCAGAAAGGAGATTGTAAGTTGTGAATTAATCAGAGGTGTGGTCGGTAGTTGGTGAGGCGCTAGGCGACTGTGACCTCACAATCAACAATCTGATAATCTATAATCTGCAATCTGCAATCTACCAATCTGCCAATCTGCCAATCTACTCTAATCTACCATTAAATTACACCCTCGGATTTCGGAGTGATCGAACCGACCCATGAGTTGAAGTTGTTTGTTTTGAATTTTGCCCAAATCTTGCGTTGAAATGAAAGAACAAGCATATAAATTCGCCAAGTCGATGACATTAATTCCACCGGTTTTTCCGTCTGGTAAATAATAAAACGGATCGTTTACATCGCGAATCAAAGCTTTCATCCAAGGTGAGAAATCGAATAGACCATCCTGATTACTGTACGCTTGTGATAATAATTCAGCCATTCCATATTCAGACGAAATGTACCGAACTTGGAAAGCATTTTTCAATTCCAAATGCAATTCCTCTTTGGTCATCTCCTTTCTGCGGCCTTTCATACCACCCGTTTCAATGATAATTGCTTTGGATAGATTTGGTTTCAAATCAGCTAAATCTAGTAAAGCATAACTGACTCCAAAAATGATTACTTTTTTATTGGATTGAATTGCTTGCTGATACGCATGTAACAATTCATTCAAATCATTCAAATAAAATTTTGAAAGCGGGTTTTTGGTTTTTTGAATCAAATCTTCTACCATGAACACCAAACTGGAATTTCCTTGTTCGACGTAACTGGGAAGCAATGCTAAAACCACTTGATTTTCGAGATCGCCATATTGTGTCATGTATGTACTCAGAAAAGATTTTCGATACATTTCAACAGATTCAACAAAATGTTGACTTCGACTCATTCCAGTGGTTCCACTGCTTTTGAAAATAATTTCCACATCGCGGGTATGCGAACGCACTTCGTGAGATTTAAAAAAGGAAATTGGTAAAAATGGAATTTCAGAAACAGATCTGGGTTTTTGGATGTTTAGCATTTGAACAAAATCGCGGTAAATCGAACAATGTTTTCGTTGAAAATCAAAAACCCTCAATGCCACATTTTCAAAATCATTTTCAGATTTTAAATTAAAAATGGCTTGTTCTAATGAATTCATTTAATTAAAATTAATCCAATTCTAAATCTTGGCGACGATCGAAGTCTTTGACTAACAAGGCAATTTCGTCTATCATCGCGTTTTTTTGATCATCACTTTTGGCGCCGTCGTAATATGCTTTCAATAACAATTGAGATTCCAAAACATCCGCCTCTTCAAAAGGCCCGTTTAAATTTTCTAAAATGGTCAAACATTCCAAAGCAACTAGGAAATCGTCTTTGATCGCCAAACCGACAAATTCTGCCATGTATTCACTGTAATCTAATGGACTGTTCCAAATGGTTGAAAGAATTTGAATTTTCAAATCGCCAAACGCTGGATTTCTCAAGCAAGTCATCACTTCTTTGCTAGCCGATGTACTTTTCAAACTCGATAGAAATTCAATAATTTCCGCCACACTTTTTTCATCACTTTGAAGTTTTATGGCGCGTATTAAGGGTTCCACGATGCTATCTTTCCCAGAAACTTGCAAGGCATCAAGTGCAGCTGTCACTTTAGCAGGAATTCCAGACTGAACATCTGCTAATAATTTTAAAATCTTTAAGGATTCTTGTTTGTTTGTCGCTTTTTCTTCCAAAATGAATTTTTTTACAAAGATACAACCTAACTTCAATAAATGAGTGAATTCAGCATCCTTTCAATTTGTATATTTGCATTCAAAAGATAGAAAGTATGTTTCTTTCTTTCAAATTTCAACGTAAAATGAACATGGTGAAACAGCGATTAGTATGCTTATCTCTTTTTGTATTATGCTTGCTATCGGCCTGTATTAGTCCCGATTTAGAAAACTCATCCATCCAAAAAGTAGTAGTTTATACCGATCATGTGGGAAATCAAGACAGTTTGATTTACAATCATTTTTACAAAAATGAAAAGATTAAAGTTTATGTAAGACTTTATTCATCGGAAGAAATCATCCGCATCATCCAAGATGAAAAATACGATTCGTATGCAGATTTAATTGTTTTGCATGGAGCCAACCAATTAGCCAATGCGAATAAACGAAAACTATTTCGACCATTTTCAAATGAAAATATCAAAAGTAGGATTTCCAATAATTACATTTCTACAAATAAAAACTGGGTTGCTTTGTCCAAAACACCCATCGTGATTGCGTATGATAAACGAGTTTTGAAAGCTGACACACTCTCCAATTACAGCGATTTATTGTTCCCAAATTGGAAAGGCAAAATCGCTTTACCCAACATCCAACACACGACATTAACAAGTTTAGAAAGCAGTCTTTCCCAAATGGAGGCGAAAATATTGCACAATTTTAAATCCAAACTTATCGAGCAAAGCAACTTACCTAAAACGGGAGGTGATTTAGCGCAAATCAAGCGCATACAAAACAACCAAGCGCAACTTGCCATCATCGAGCTAGCTTCCATGGAAAAACGAAAATTGGAAAAGGACTCGCTGGCAAATCAATTGAAAAATCAGGTTGGGATTATCTTTCCTAGTCAGATGAAGAAAGGGTCTTTGTATAACGTGACTGGCGCCGGCATTTATCGTTATGCTCGAAATCCTCAAAATGCGCAAAAACTATTGGAATATTTAACATCCAAAGGTGCGCAATATTTCTTTGCTTCTGGAAGATTTGAGTTTCCAGTAAATGAAGCTGTAAAAGTGGATTACAGACTGGAACAATACGGAAAATTCAGGGCGCGCTTTTACGCCCCGAAAATTCATTGAATTTTGAAATTCATTACGCATTCTCTGCAACCACGCTTGTAACTGCTGGAAGATGTTGTTTTAAAATATTTTCAATTCCATTTTTCAATGTTATGGTAGAAGATGGGCAACCTGCACAAGAACCTTTTAATAAAACGGTTACTACACCGTCTTCAAAATTTCTAAACTCAATTGCTCCACCATCTTGTTCTACAGCACCGCGAATGTGTTCATCCAATAAATCACGGATTGCATCATCGTATTCGGAAGGTAAATATTCTTTCTTCGGTTCATTCTCATGCTGAGTGGAAATGGGTTTTGCGTCTGGAACTTTGGTTAAAACTGGTTTTCCCTCAGTAATCCATTCCCGAATAAACTCTCTCAATTCCATGGTTATATAATCCCATGGTACAGAAACATCTTTGGTAATTGTTACAAAATTGGAGGACATAAATACTCCTTTTACAAAAGGGAAATTAAACAATTCGAGCGCTAAAGGAGAATAACCTTTTGCTTCTTTTCCGCTGGTAAACTCAACCGACTCATTATTTAGTAAAATATATTTATTAGCAACAAATTTCATCGTTGCGGGATTCGGAGTCATTTCTGTGTAAATGTTAACTGGAACGTTCATGTTTTTTAAAGTATATGAATGATATTAAGTTACAAAGTTACGAATTGTTTCCATGAATTAAGGGAATTTATCCCGATAACCAGCACCTCAAAATTTACCCGTAAAACTGTGCATCCCTTACAAATCCGTCAGAAACCAACAAGGCTGATTCATGACGGCATTTTTTCATAAGAATTAATTAACATTTTTTTGTATTACTTGTATAATTTTATGTACATTTGATTTAATTATTACAAAGTATAACTAATTATTAATTATTATGAAAAAAATTATTGCTATTGCTTTTGTTGGAATGTTTGGTGTTTTGACTTTGGGATCTTGTAAAAAAGATTACGTATGTGAGTGTACTACTAGTGGTTCAACTACACCAACTAAAATTGACATCAAAGATTCTAAAAAGAAAGATGCAAAAGAGGCTTGCGACAAATTGAATTACGCTGGAATTACTAGCTGTTCACTTAAATAAGTTCTTTTAATTAATGAAGAGGCTGTCTCACAAGTATATTTGAGCAGCCTCTTTTTTTGTACCTAAACAAATACCTTTCTATCATTTGCTATTTGAATTCTCTTTCAAACTCAAATTTAACAATCTGATTTCGATCACTCTATTGAATTTAAAACACTGATTATCATTTCAAAACAATAAATTGAAAAGCTACTTATTGAGCTTTTCAATCAACGTACATTCTACTTCATCATTTTAAATAAAATAGTCCAGCTTAAGGAACTCTGGTGGTAATCCATGTTTCCACTATCCATGCATTTCCCTCTAATTCAATGCCTTTGTACCAGAAAAGCGTTGTTTTAAAATAACAAAATAAAAAACAAAAAAACTTAATTTTTTTCTCTAAAGAATGTTTATTCAATACATTTATCCATCGTATTAATCCCTTTAACTAAAAAATTATGAAAAAAATCATCGCCATCGCATGCATTGGTATGTTCGCAGTAGCATCCCTTGGATCTTGTAGAAAATTACGTAATTGTAAATGCGTCACCACTTACACAGACCCTGCACAATCGAGTACAACGGATAACTACCCTGTTTCTGGAAGTAGCAAAGAAGCTAAAAAAACGTGTGATAGTCACAACGAAACAACCCAGGATTTAAAAACCACTTGTATATTAGATTAGAGGTGAAAAATAAAGAGACTGTCTTAAAGCTAGAATTTGAGATAGTCTCTCTTCAATCACACGCAATGCGAAGAAAACCTATTCTAGCACTAACCTCATCGGTGGGTAAAACGTATTTTCTCCTACCAACCTAACATGGTAAATTCCAGTCATTAAGTCAGTCGTATTAAAGTAAAATTGATTCATGCCTACGTGAAGTTTATAATCCCGAAAAGCAATAATCTTACCTGTGACATCCATGAATTGAATTTCATTACCTGCTCTCATTTGATTGCTAAAGATCTCAATTGTAAAGCCTTCACTTGAAGGATTTGGGTGAATTTTCATTTTGTCATCATTGTAGTCACAAGATGAACTAATTGGTCCGTAAATCTTTTCTGAACCATTGAAATCAGTTTGCCTTAAGCGATAATAGGTTAAATCATTCCATGGATGTGCATCAACGCTGCTGTAATTGATCTGCGTATTGGAAGTTCCTGAAGCATTCTGAACTGCAACGGTTGTCCAGTTTTTAAGGTCGCGGCTTTTCTCAACTACAAAATAATCCGAATACTGCTCTGAGGCAGTGCTCCAATTCGAGTTGTCATTCGATATTTCAACTCTGGCTCTCTTTCCACTTCCATGATCGTAATAATGCCTATAACTCAACTGTAAGTTGCTAAAACCTACAGTCGAAAAAGGACCAAATTTAACCCATTTATCACCATTTACCGGAGTTGGTGCTGTTCCACTAATGTAGGCTGAACCACTTCCTGTTGTTCCAACACTGGCATTTTCATTCCAATCCGCAGCTATAGAGGAGGTGTATGTTCCAGATCCCACTTCGAAGTTAAGTCCATACAAATCGTGGTTGACATTCGCAACTCCCAATATCACCTTCCCATTTAAAACAATCTCACTTCCTTTACATATTTGTTGAACTCCAATTGCTTCACTTATCAGAACATCTGTTTTGACGATATCTAAAACAGCCTGTGTTTTCCCGCCACCATCATTTCGTGTAACGACCTCAATCGTAGAATGCTCATTCAATTCAAAGCAATTAACAAGCATTCTATTACTTCCCCATCCGTTTTCCCCCGTAAAAGGTCTGTGGATACCATTTATGAAAACATACGTTTTATCATCCCATTCCTTCAATGTTAAACGGTATTTTCCAGAAGGAAAGCCTTTTCTTTTGTGAACA
Source organism: uncultured Chryseobacterium sp. (assembly GCA_964488745.1). Lineage (GTDB taxonomy): Bacteria > Bacteroidota > Bacteroidia > Flavobacteriales_D > Crocinitomicaceae > JAQVCM01. The sequence goes on from CAZAVP010000008.1 coordinate 34,702, forward strand.
TAGGAAAAGTTGCGACCAGAAGCATCGATAATCGACCCAGTGTATGCCGAACCTACCCCTTGTGAATTGTTAAATACCGTTGAATTAGAAGGTAAGCCGTTATCGGCGTTCCATGACAGGTTGCTGTCAAATCCAATGTTTCCAGCAACATCTAATTTCTGTGTGTAATACCCCCTATATTCGCTTGGAAGCGTGTGAAGATCTCCTGCGATACTGTTATAGCAATTCACATTCCATAAATTATCTCCAAACCCCAATTGAGCGTTTGAGGAATAAGTGAAACTTAAAAATACCACCAAGCCGATATAGCTATAAAACCTCATAATCTTAATTTTTGATTGTAAATAATTAACAACTAAATGTCAAAATACTTAACAAAATCCAGTATGTAATTAAATAATAGCTTTATCTATAGATCGAATTAGCAAAACACATCTTTGATCGAACATTTCAACATTCAAGGTTAAATATTCGATCGAAGGCAGGAGAGAAAAACGGAATTGTCTGAAATAGTAAAAGGCTATTGAATATAAATTCAATAGCCTTTTACTAAACATATCTTCTTTCCTTCTTTGTTACTTCTCAGAAGTTTCGTCTTCAAAAACTCGTTTAGGCTTGATTTTATCGAAAATACCAAGGGTAATCCAGAATGGAAGGATAAATCCTAAAAGAAATAAAAGCACCCAAAATGCCATTCCACCAATTAAAAGAAACATAATTATACCAAATGCACTCATATCTTTGTTATTTTTGTAATCTAATTTTATGGATGTAAAGTTAATAAATAAATCAAATAACCAATAAAAAATGGAGTTTAGAATTGAAAAAGATACCATGGGCGAGGTAAAAGTGCCCGCAACTCGGTATTGGGGAGCTCAAACAGAACGCTCTAGGAATAATTTTAAAATTGGATCAGAAGGTTCAATGCCTTTAGAAATCATTCATGCTTTTGCATACTTGAAGAAAGCAGCAGCACATGCCAACCATGACTTAGGTGTTCTTCCTTTGGAAAAAAGGGATTTGATCTCGAAAGTATGTGATGAAATTTTAACAGGTCAACACAACAGTGAGTTTCCATTGGTCATCTGGCAAACAGGTTCAGGAACGCAATCCAACATGAATTGCAACGAAGTAATCGCAAACCGAGGTCATGTGCTTAACGGTGGAGATTTGATGGACGCAGACGACCAAAAAGCGTTGAAAGCCAATGATGATGTAAATAAATCTCAATCTTCTAACGATACATTTCCAACGGCGATGCACATTGCAACTTACAAATTAGTTGCCGATGTAACTTTACCAGGAATTGAAATGCTTCGCGATGCATTGCAAAAGAAAGTGGTGGAATTCGATCAAATCATCAAAACAGGGAGAACCCACTTCATGGACGCAACGCCATTGAGTTTGGGTCAAGAATTTAGTGGTTATGTAGCACAATTAAATTATGGAATTCGTGCCATCAAAAATGCCTTGGAAGTAATCAGCGAAGTGGCTTTAGGTGGAACCGCAGTAGGAACAGGATTGAACACTCCAAAAAATTACGATGTATTAGTAGCTCAAAAAATTGCAGCATTTACTGGCCTACCATTTGTAACGGCCCCCAATAAATTCGAGGCATTAGCTGCACATGACGCCATGGTTGAAATGTCTGGCGCATTAAAAAGAGTGGCTGTTTCATTGATGAAAATCGGAAATGACATTCGAATGCTTTCTTCTGGACCACGTTGTGGAATTGGCGAGATCATCATCCCGGATAACGAACCAGGCTCTTCCATCATGCCAGGAAAAGTAAATCCAACGCAAGTGGAAGCTTTGACCATGGTTTGTGCGCAGGTGATAGGGAACGATGTAACGGTTTCTATCGGTGGATCAAACGGGCAATTTGAATTGAATGTCTTCAAACCAGTAATGGCTGTAAATGTATTGCAATCTGCTCGCTTAATTGGGGATGCTTGTGTGTCGTTTACCGTAAATTGCGCGAACGGAATTGAAGCAAATCTGCCCATGATCAAGCAACATCTTGACAACTCTTTGATGTTGGTTACCGCTTTAAATACCAAGATCGGTTATTACAAAGCAGCAGAAATCGCAAAATATGCTCACAAAAACGGAACTACTTTAAAAGAAGCCGCTGTGGGATTGGGACATGTTACCGCTGAAGAATACGACGAAATCGTCGATCCTTCCAAAATGATTGGAAGCTTGTAGTAAGAAATCAACTCAATTAACGCATCAAAAAGGGAAAAGGAATTGAATTTCCTTTTCCCTTTTTTGATTTATTAAAATCTTTGGACTCAACCCTACCTAATTTTTAACCTTAATCAGCAATTACATCCAATTTGGCAAACTTCAAAAGCAAGGTTTTTGAACCTTCTTTTGGAAAAAAAATAGTTGCTTTTTTGTCATCACCTACGCCATCAATTTTAATAACTTTCCCTTTTCCAAAACGTTCATGCATAACCATGTATCCCACTTTCAAATGAAGGGCTGAAGAACTTTTAGTGGTCGAAGATGATTTCTGAACATCGCTTAATGCTCGAAAATTTTTAGGTGCAGATGGCATTCTATTTAATCCACCAGAAAAACCACTTGAACTGTTTAAAGATCGACCGCCTGGCCGATTTCCATACGGGTTTTCGTGCATCACATATTTTGAGTCAATTTCGGATAGGAAACGACTCGGTTCAGAGGTTTGCAAACTCCCGAAAACAAAGCGTGAAACGGCGTATGAAATGGTGCAACTTACCTCCGCGCGGGTCAAAGCCACATAAAACAACCTTCGCTCCTCTTCCAATTCACTTCGGGTATTCAACACCATTTGTGAAGGGAATAAATTTTCTTCCAACCCAACAATGAAAACATGCTTGAATTCCAGCCCTTTGCTTGAGTGAATGGTCATTAAGGATATTTTATTGAAATCGTCTTCCGTTTCTTGATCCGCATCCGTCAAAAGGGCAACGTCCATCATAAACTCAGACAAAGTTTTCACCACGATTTCACCTTGATTGCTGCTAAAATTTTTGATTCCTCCGAGCAATTCTTCCACGTTTTGGTATCTCTCCACTTCTTCGGGGCCTTTTTCTTTTTCTCCGTGAAGTTCTTTCAAGATTCCAGATGATTTAGCAATTTGAACAGCCATGTCATAAGCTGGCAAAACATCAATTTGCGCTGCAAAACTTCTAACCATCGTCGCAAAATCAGCGAACTTGGCTTTCGTTCCAGCATTCAAGGAAACAGGGTATTTATTCATTTCAGAAATCACTTCCCACAAACTCACTCCGTATTGATTGGCAGCTATAACTACCGACTCCATGGACGTCTTTCCAATTCCTCTTTTGGGGTAATTGATGACTCTTTTCAGCGCTTCTTCATCCTTGGGATTGGCAGCCAATCGAAAATATGAAAGTAAATCTTTGATTTCTTTTCGTTGGTAAAATGACAACCCGCCGTAAATTTTATAAGGTAAATTCAGTTTTCGTAAGGCTTCTTCAAAAGCACGTGATTGCCTGTTGGTTCTGTAAAGAATCGCAAAATCACTAAATTCTAACTTTTCTTCTTTTTGACTCGTGGATATTTTTTCAGCAATGACCTTTCCTTCTTCGTTATCGGTTAACGTTTTGATAATTGCGATTGGTTTTCCATCGGCATTATCGGTCCAAACTATTTTTTGAATTTGATCTTGGTTATTTGCAATCACACTGTTAGCTGCTGCCACAATCGATTTACTGGAACGGTAATTTTGCTCCAATTTAAACATTTTAAAATCAGGATAATCTTTTTTAAAATTTAAAATATTTTGAATGTTTGCACCCCGGAAAGAATAAATGCTTTGTGCATCATCGCCCACCACACAGATATTTTCATAAACGGCCGCCAACTTTTTAACTATCAAGTATTGAGCATAATTGGTATCTTGGTACTCATCGACTAAAATGTACTTAAATTTGTGTTGATAATATTGAAGTACATCTGGAAAATCACGCAACAACACGTTGGTTTTATAAAGTAAATCATCAAAATCCATTGCCCCTGCATTGAAACAACGCGTGGCATAAGTTTTGTAAATGCGTGCCATTTCTGGACGACTACTCAAGCGATCTTCTTCTAAAATGTCGTTATTTGCAGCATACGCTTCTGGAGAAATCAAACTGTTTTTTGCGGAAGAAATTCTTCCCAAAACATTGCCCGGTTTGTAGGCTTTGTCATCCAAATTAAACTCCTTGATGATGTCTTTTAACAGCGCCTTGGAATCTTGTGTATCATAAATCGTAAAATTTTGAGGATAACCCAACTTATCTGCGTTGAATCTTAAAATTCGGGAAAAAACCGAGTGAAAAGTTCCCATCGTGATGTTCATCGATTCGTTTCCACCGACAATGGAACTGATCCTATTTTTCATTTCCTTCGCAGCCTTGTTGGTAAAGGTCAACGCCAACACTTGAAACGGATCAACACCCAAGTTCAGCATGTGCGCAATGCGATACGTCAAAACCCTCGTTTTTCCAGATCCGGCACCTGCAATCACCATCGTTGGCCCTTCAATGTTTTCAACCGCTATGCGTTGACTTTCATTCAGTCCTTTCAAATATTCCATAATACAAGATAAAAACGTTGCCTTCGGCTCCGCTCAGACAACGTTTATTCGTTTCAGATAAAGCGATTAATTTCAGACAACAACGATTTAATTTTTCATCAATTTCCAAGCCCCATGAATTGGCCTAGAAATGAATTCTTTTTGTTTGTTTTCAACCACTCGACTCCAGATAGAATCCAATCCTGCAAGTAAAGCAGCTCTTTCATCTTGCATTGCTTCTTGAATCACTTTTGGGTCAGAGAAATATTGTTTTACGAAATTCGTATCAAAATCACCTGAACGAAACGCTTCGTGTTTCATGACGTATTTCCCAAAGTCCAAGGTTGTTTTCAATCCTGAAATCTGATACCCGTCGATTGCTAGAATCATTCGTTCAATGGCTTGTTCTCTATTTTCTCCCCAAACGACCAACTTTGCAATCATGGGATCGTAGAAAATTGGAATGTCCATTCCCTGCTCAAAAGCATCATCCACGCGGACGTAATTGGCTTGAGGAATTTTGTATCTTTTTAAATTTCCAATATCCGGAGTAAAACCATTCAAAGCATCTTCTGCATACACCCGCACTTCGATTGAATGCCCGTTCATTTTCAATTCATCTTGCAACAAAGGCAAACGTTCACCTCTTGCAACGCGAATTTGCCATTCTACTAAATCCAAGCCGGTGATTTCTTCTGTAACAGGATGTTCCACTTGTAGTCGCGTATTCATTTCAAGAAAATAGAAATTCAAATCTGCATCCAATAAAAACTCCACGGTTCCTGCACCTTCGTAATCACACGCTTTGCAAACTGCAACTGCAGCTTCCCCCATCCGCTTGCGTAATTCAGGCGTCAAAACAGCACTTGGCGCTTCTTCAATCACCTTTTGATGTCTTCTCTGAACACTACATTCTCTTTCAAAAAGGGAAACGTGATTTCCCAATGAATCTGAAAAAACTTGAATTTCAATGTGTCTTGGCTTGGTTACAAATTTCTCAATGAAAACCGCATCGTCTCCAAAAGAGGATCGCGCCTCACTTTGAGCCATTTTCATTTGTTCGGGCAAATCTTCAATTTTCTCAACCAAACGCATTCCTTTTCCACCGCCACCCGCGGAAGCTTTAATCAAAACAGGAACGCCAACTTGACGGGCAATTTCCATTGCTTCGTTTGGATCGGTAATCGCTCGGTCAACTCCAGGAACTAAGGGTACATCAAATTTTGCAACTGCTTGTTTTGCGGATAATTTATCACCCATCAAATTCATTGCGTGAGCGGATGGCCCGATGAATGTCATGCCTGCTTCTTTCACTTTTTGAGAAAATGACGCATTTTCAGAAAGAAAACCATAGCCTGGATGAATGCCGTCCACGTTTAATTTTTTGCAATAATCTAGGATCACATCTTGTCGCAAATAGCTTTCAGCAGAAGGAGATTTACCTAAATAAACCGCTTCATCTGCTTCCAAAACATGGGGAGCATTCGCATCTGCATCCGAATAAACGGCTACACTAGCAATGTTCATCTTTTTTAAAGTGCGTATAACCCTCCGAGCGATTTCTCCACGGTTTGCGACCAATACTTTTTTCATCGATTATCAATTAAAATTTGTGACTTTTCAAAGTTAATCAATTTATTTTTCTAGCATCCTTTCTAAGGAGTCGATTTTATCTCGGAACTGCTTTTTGTCTTCGCTTTTTCGTGAATTTGATGTGCTTGTCTTTTCGAAATACATCTAAAAAAACTTGTAAAACCCTAAAATCTTCGTAAGTATGAAATTGCTCTCTATATTGCAATCCAACGCCTTGCGTAAATTGCCCCACGTTTTTATCTTGAATTACGGAATAACTATTTGACTCATTAAAAATACTCACTCTAAAATTTCCTTTTTCATCCAGAATGTATTCCAAATTTAAGTTTCCAATTAAGGTACTTTGACTCGCTCCCGTATTATTTTCAACCCCAAAACTTCCTTTAATGGATAATTTGTCATTCAAAACATTTGTTTCAAAACCAATTTCTTGTGAATTAATTCCAGAAGGTTGATCGCTATGTAATCCAACATTCAAACGCACATCTTTAGACAACTCTCCTAATACGGTATTAATTTGACTACTCAACGCATCTAAAGCAGCACTACTTCCATAACCCGCTGCACCTGTTCCTTGAAATTTGTTCCCAATCAACAAAGAGAAAAATTGCCTGTTTAATTCATCTTGGTCGTTGTTAATTCTGGCAATGGCTGCGCGTGCACTTTCTGATGCTTTCGGTGATTCAATGTTGAACCGAATAAAAGGATCTGATAAATATCCCGTTAAGTACAAATTACAATAAACCGTTTGGTTGGATGAAGTTGATTTTTTGCTTTCCAATTCGGGCGCTAAATCACTCACATTAGCATTCACGGTATAAACAGCTGTGATGTCTAAGTTGGCATCTTCAGCGCCGCCACCATTCCAAGTAATGGTTCCACCCGGTTTAATGTCAAATGGTTTTTTAATCGCACTCAACACGAAGTTATATTTTCCTTTGGTGACCGTATAAGTTCCGTCCATTGTCAAATCTTTGAGATTGTTCAATCTAATTCCAATATTTCCATATCCATTTGCCGTAATTTCGTCACCTGTTACGTCATCAAAGATTAATTTAACGGTTGCTTCTGGAGTGACTTCAATATTCAAATCCAAATTGACACCACTAAAGTCTATTTTATCCTTAGGTCCTTGAATAGGGAGACTTTTATCAACCCAAGTAAAACTCTGATTTTCATCTATGTCAGAAGCTCCAAACATGGGGAAACTGATGTCCGTATTGCCTTGTGTTTTTAAATTAACTTGAATGTCTAAATTATCCGCATAGCCCGAAATGTTAACTGTTCCCGTTGCATACGCTTTACCATAATAGATTACTCCTTCTTCATAAAAGGTGTTCATCACTAAGAATTGTTTTACTTTCACCTCTCGACGTAAATCCCTATCGTAATAATCATTCACGTTAATTCCTAAATCAAAATTCCATTCTCGAAAATTGTCGTGGAAAATTGTCCCAGTTGCCGAACCCGTATTTCCTTCCTCATCAATTACTGGAATTCCGTCAAAATAAATCATGTCTTTACTCACGTTAATTTTACCGTCAACGCCAAAGTTCACACCGAACATGGCAATTTTAGCATTCCCACCATTGAGCATGACTGCACCATTGATCTCGGGTTCTTGCAAAGAACCTGAAACTTTTACGTTGCCCGTTAAAAGACCTTTGATATTCGAAACTACTTTTGGATCTAAAAAAGCATTGACAAAATGAATGTCGGTGTGATCAAAATTCAACGTAAAATCCAAATTGTTCTTTTTTCTTTGCGTGTAATAATCTCCGTAAAAAGTGAATGTTTTTTCTTTTTTGAAGATTAAGTCACCGTTCAAATTGATACTTTGTTTCACTTTATCCCAATAACCAGCAACCTTTACATCTCCAACTTCTTGATTGTTCACGTATAAATCAGCAATCGATGCTTCCCCTATGAATCGCATGTTTCGATAAGGGTCTGACAAGACAACTCGCCCATTCACCACCCCTTTCAACCCGGCGGAGAGGCTAATAATCTCACTAAAATCTTCTAACTGAAAATCATTGGTTTGAATGACTAAACTTTCCGTTTCATCTTCTGACAAGTCCCCATCAACTGAAATGAATTGATTTTCTCTTTTCATCAAGAAATTATCCACGCGAATGTTTTTGGGTTGAATGGAAATTTGAGCCGTTTTTGTGATGTCCCAACGATGTTCATTCACATTAAAATACGAAGGTAAAACTTCTAAGCTAACGTTATCTAATCCCAATATTTGAGTATTCCACTCAAAAAAAGACATGTTAGGGGTATCGGGATTCCAAGTCAAGGTGGAATATAAATTTCCATTTGTTCCTTTGCTCGTGAAAGCAGCATTGCTGACTGAAATAGAGTCGTTTAAATAAAAATTATCAACATTATAATTTACAGCAAGACTCGCATCGTTTAACTCTTGATGCAAATTAATTTTCGTGGCGTAAAGTTTTCCATACCGGATAAAAGGAGAAGTAACATCCATGGCAAAATCATTGGATACCCCATTGAAATTTCCTACAATGATAGTTCCCGATCGGATGTCTAATTCAGGTGCGAAAACATTTAAAATATCGCTTATATCTCCCACATTCAAGTTAAATGTAAATTGATTCTCAATGGGAGATTTTGGCATTTTTTTATACGTAAACAAAGCCGGTAATATCCGACTAAATTGATTGAAAACATCTTGTTGAATGGTATTTAAATCTATTTTGCCTGCTAGATCTGCTGTAAGAATTTTGCTGTTTAAAACCAAGCGGTCTTCTTCCTCGCTTCTCTCAATTTGAATGGCCATTTTGGGTACATCAAAAGACTTATCTCCTGCTTTGTATTTCAATGAATCTAAATCGATGACTCCCGAATAATTATTGATATTCGTACCTGCTAAATCAGCTGTAAATGTGGAACTAAAGACAACCGCGGTATCGGATTTGACAAAATTCAACAGATTTAAATGTGCTTTTTCAATAATGACATCAAATAGAAAATGCTGTCTTTTATTGAAATCTAAAAATCCATCATACGCTAACACTAGATTTTCATCGTGAACCTCTACTTTTCCTTCAAACAAATTGTCAATGAAACTTGCTTTTGTAATCTGAATGTTACGGTAGGTGTAATCATTGAATTCTAACCGATCTAATTCACCCTTTATCTTATTGAAATTGACTCCTCCTTTTTCGAGGAAAATTTCTCCATTCATGAACATTTTACCACTCAAACTACCTATGTTGGGTTGAGCCAATAATTTACCCAAATCTAAACTGTCAATTTTCACATCGTAATCACTTGACTCCGACTCTTCAAAAAGAAAAGAACTACGCGCCTTGTTTCTCGAGAACAAAACTCCATGATCCAGTCTAACCGTGCCGATATCCGTTTTCAATCTTTCGATTTCCACAACAAATTGGTTGAAAAACCCATCGATTTTCAAATCAGTTGCTTCAAAATAACCAATCCTTTTTACCAAATCACTCAATTCGATTGTTTGACTTCCAGTTGCGCTGTTGGGTAATTTAAAACCACCGAGATCTTCTAAATCAAGATAAACATATTTCAACTTTTCTTGAATGAAAGCCTCATCCAAATTTCTGAAATCAGGTAAATTAATCGTGCCTATCAGCTGAGTTCGTTCACCCGTGTACAACTTTAAATTAGCAATTTTTAAGTTTTTAACTTGCTTTGTGACCACTCCTTCCAATTGTACAATTTGATCCATCCCTTCCATTGCTGTTGCGAAATAAGAAATGTCTTTTAAAGAAACCCTACTTTCATCAATTTTTACATCAAAAAACACACTGTCTTCAAACGTTCTAAAATCAGCTAAGGAATTCATCAATAAATTCATTTTGGGCATGAAGATATTCGACTCTTCGGTTTCTATAAAAAGGTTTTTAAGTTTCAATCCAGCATCCGAAATGGTAGCAAAGGTTGAGAATTTTTTCAAAACAAATCCACTGCGTTCTCGTGCTGAAAACTGTTTGACAAAAGTGGATATTACTCCATTTTTAATCGAAATTCTACCTGCGGTGAGAAAGATGTTTTTAAAATCCAAGTAATCGTAATCCATTCCAAATGTAGAACGTTCCTTTCGATTGTCATGATAACTAAAATCCACCGCGGCTAGTTTAATTTCTGCTACCGTAACATCAAAAGGTTTTTGCTTCGTTGTCGATTTATCAGTGGCAAAATAATTCGCAATAAATTGAAAATTATAATCTCCTGTTTCTTTTGCTCGAGCTAACTTGACAACGCCATTTTGCAAATAAACCTGATCTAAAGCAATTAAATTTTTGGTTTGATTAAATGATTTTAGCGTAACAAAAACCGTTTCAACAGATGCCAAAGTGTCTTGATTTAGATCTTCAACAAAAACACCATCTAATGCTACTTTGTGAAAAAAAACGATGGATAAACGTTCTACTCGAAAGGTCGTTTTAAGTTCTTTTGATAAATAATTTGTTGCCTTTTTGGCTAAAAATGTTTGTACTGGAATTGAACGAACAGCAAAAGCTAAAATGATTATTAAAATCAATAACCACTCGAAAAATCCACCAACAAATCTTCCTATTATTTTCAGTATTTTTGCCATTCAATTACAAAATTAACGAAATTGGTTAATAAACATACATTCATCTTGGGGATTGAGTCATCATGTGATGACACTTCTGCTTCCATCATCCAAAACAACGTCGTTTTGTCCAATGTTATTGCAGGCCAAGAAGTGCATTCACAATACGGCGGCGTGGTTCCTGAACTCGCCTCACGCGCCCATCAACAAAACATCATTCCAGTCGTTGATGCCGCCATAAAACAAGCTGGAATTACGGCAGATCAAATAGATGCAATCGCCTTTACAAAAGGACCAGGACTGATGGGTTCTTTGGTCGTTGGAACGTCTTTCGCCAAAGCTTTTGCCCTCGCAAAAAAAATTCCGTTAATTGATGTTAATCACATGCATGGCCACGTTTTAGCGCACTTTATCGAAGAAGCTCACAAACCAAAGCCTCAATTTCCTTTTTTATGCTTGACCGTTTCTGGCGGCCACACCCAAATTGTTTTGGTGAAAGATTACCTCGAAATGGAAGTGATCGGAACAACCATCGACGATGCAGCTGGAGAAGCCTTTGATAAAACAGCCAAGATCCTAGGGTTACCTTATCCCGGTGGCCCGCTAATTGATAAGTATGCAAAACTGGGCAATGAAAATCGGTTTCAATTTGCAAAACCAAACATGGATGGTTACAACTACAGCTTTAGTGGTTTAAAAACATCCATCCTGTATCTTTTGCAGAAAGAAGAACAAAAACAGCCTGGATTTATGCAATCTGAAATCCACGACATTTGTGCTTCCGTCCAAAAATCCATCCTAGACATTTTGTTTGTCAAATTAATTCAAGCAAGCAAGGACTTAGGAATTCAACAAATTGCAATTGCTGGCGGAGTTTCTGCCAATGCAGGGTTGCGAAAAAAATTGGAAGAAATTGCCCTCGAAAAACAATGGCATATTTACATTCCAAAAATGGAGTTTTGCACCGACAATGCGGCAATGATTGCCATTACAGGTTATTACATGTACCAAAAAAAACAATTTGTTGACCAATCTATTAGTGCAAATGCACGATTGAAATTTTAACACGCGAATTAAAACTAGAAATACTACCTTTGAACTTAACAACAGAAGCATGAAATTAAAATTGGAACGTCCGCTAGCAATTTTTGACCTAGAAGCAACGGGATTAAATATTGCAAAAGATCGCATTGTTGAGATTGCGATTTTAAAAATCCACCCCGACTACACCGAGGAAACTTTTTTAGCGCGTGTGAATCCTGAAATGGATATTCCTGCGGAAGTAATCTTAATTCACGGTATTTCTAACGAAGATGTCACAGATTCTCCCACATTTAAAGAATTGATTCCCAAAATTGAAGCTTTTATTGGCGATGCCGATTTGGGCGGTTACAATTCCAATAAATTTGACATTCCGATGTTGGCAGAAGAATTGTTACGCGCAGGAAGTGAGTTTAATTTAACGGCGAGAAAATTCATCGATGTTCAGAATATTTTCCATAAGATGGAACAACGTACCTTGTCAGCAGCTTACCAGTTCTACTGCAACGGCGATCTAAGCAACGCACATTCTGCTTTGGCTGATACAACAGCCACTTGGGAAGTTTTAAAATCGCAATTGGAAAAATACCCAGATTTAAAAGGAGAAATTGATTTTCTAGCCGATTTTTCAAAAGGTGGGAATTTGAACAACTTGGACTTTGCTGGAAGATTGGGGATTGACGAAAAAGGGAATGCGGTTTACAATTTTGGTAAACACAAAGGCAAAACTGTTCGTCAAGTTCACCAAGAGGAACCGGGGTATTATGGTTGGTTTGTATCTGATTCTACTGATTTTCCGAAATTCACGAAATTAAAATTGAAGGAAGAAATGGAAAAAATTAAGGCAGAAGGAAAACAAGAAAAAACGCAGTCAGGAAAGCCAAAACAGGAATCGATGGATGACAAACTCGACGCATTAAAACAAAAGTTTGGAAGTAAATAAAACACGATGAAAATAATTTGTATCGGAAGAAATTATGCAGATCATGCGAAAGAAATGAATGCTGCAGTTCCAGAAACCCCCGTTTTTTTCTTAAAACCTGACAGCGCGCTATTACCTCCTAAAAACCCTTTTTACTACCCAGAATTTACCCAAGACTTGCATTACGAATGTGAAATAGTGGTGAAAATCAATAAATTAGGCAAAAATATTTCCAAAAAGTTCGCTCATACCTATTACGATGAAATCGGATTGGGAATTGATTTTACAGCAAGAGACTTACAACAAAAATGCAAAGAAAAAGGTTTGCCATGGGAAATTGCAAAATCCTTTGATCACAGTGCTCCCACTTCACCAAAATTTATCGACAAATCCACTTTAAATTTAGAAAATCTGAATTTTTCATTGAAAAAAAACGAGGAAATTGTGCAAGTTGGAAATACCAAAAACATGCTCTTTAACATCGATCAAATCATTGCTTACATCTCCCAATTCTTGACTTTAAAAATCGGAGATTTAATTTTCACTGGAACTCCGGCGGGTGTTGGTCCAGTAAAAATCAATGACACATTGATTGGATTTATTGAAGAACAAAAAATGTTTGAAATCCGAATTAAGTAAACGCTATTTCCATTTGGAGGGTTGTTAAAAATCTGTATCTTAAGTTTCTTAATTCAGAAATATTCCCTATTTTTACTCCATTGAAAGTGACTCCCAATTGAAACAACTTTCCTAAAAATTAAATCAACATGATGAGAATTTTTTTAACGTGTTTTTTAAGTGTCTTTTTTGTCGGATCACTTTCTGCTCAAGAAGACATTCGAACCGCTCCAGACTCATTGCTAATACAACTCTCAGGAGTGATCGTATCCAGTGATAGTTTGACGCAAATGCCCTTTGCCACCGTTTTCAACCGTCAAAGCAGACGCGGAACGTTAGCAGATTACTATGGGTTTTTCTCGTTGGTGGTTCTTCCAGGAGACACCTTGATGTTCAGTTATTACGGTTATCAAACTTCTTCGTTCATCGTTCCAGATTCATTGAAAGACAACCGTTACTCCATCATCCACATGATGTATGAAAGTGGTGAAACATTGCCCGAAATTACGGTGTATCCATGGCCTTCAAGAGAAGACTTTGCTCGTGCTTTTTTAGAAATGAAACCGTATGACGACGCCTTGAGAAGAGCACAAAGACAATTGTCAGGGGAAAGTTTGGCTTTTGCAGCAGGAAGGTTATCAACAGATGCTTCTTTGAGTTACAGTTGGCAACAAAATCAACAAAATACCAAATTGTACACCATGGGTCAGAGTCCAGTCAACAACTTGTTAAACCCGTATTCTTGGGCATCCTTTGTCCAAGCATGGAAAGCGGGGAAGCTAGCTAGAGAGTAATTCCAAACACTCATTTATCTACTATTCTGCTATAAGCACCAACTTATTTTTAATGGATTTTAAATTAGTTTCCGATTTCTCACCTACTGGCGATCAGCCTGAAGCAATTAAACAATTGGTGAAAGGTGTATTGGAAAATGTGGAGCACCAAACTTTGTTAGGGGTAACTGGAAGTGGAAAAACATTCACAGTTGCCAATGTAATCGAGCAAATCAATCGTCCAACATTGATTTTATCGCACAACAAAACATTGGCGGCACAACTTTATGGAGAATTCAAACAATTCTTTCCAGAAAACGCTGTTGAATACTTTGTTTCGTATTACGATTATTACCAGCCAGAAGCTTATTTGCCCACAACAGATACCTTCATCGAAAAAGATTTAGCAATCAACGACGAGCTGGAAAAACTGAGATTATCAGCTACTTCTGCCCTACTTTCTGGTCGGAAGGATGTAATTGTCGTTTCTTCCGTTTCGTGTATTTATGGAATTGGAAATCCGAGTGAGTTTGAAAAAAGCATTCTTCACCTCAAGAAAGGAGAGAAAATTTCTCGCAATAAGTTTCTTCTGAGGCTGGTTGAAAACTTGTATTCACGAAGTATTGATGAATTTAAAAGAGGTACTTTTCGCGTAAAAGGCGATGTGGTGGACATCTATTTAGCTTATGCCGATTATGCAGTCCGTTTTGAATTTTGGGGTGATGAAATCGAGGATATCTATGCGGTTGATCCCAAATCGATGGACAAAATTGATTCTTACGAAGAAATTGATATTTATCCCGCAAACATCTTCGTGTCAACCCCCGAAACGACTCGAAAAGCGATTAACCAAATCGGAGAAGATCTGGTGGCTGAAGTGGCTGCATTTAAGCAAGAAGGTAAAATTACAGAAGCAAATCGCTTGGAAGAACGGGTTTCTTATGACATGGAAATGATGCGCGAACTCGGTTATTGTTCGGGAATTGAAAATTATTCCCGTTATTTTGATGAACGTTTACCTGGAACAAGACCTTTCTGTTTAATCGATTATTTCCCCAAAGATTTCTTGATGGTTGTTGATGAAAGTCACGTGACGTTGCCTCAAATTCGCGCCATGTATGGCGGTGACCGTTCTCGGAAAATCAATTTAGTAGATTTTGGTTTTCGCTTACAGGCAGCTATCGACAATCGCCCCTTGAAATTTGAGGAATTTGAAGCCATAACCAATCAACTCATTTATGTTTCAGCAACGCCTGCAAATTTTGAATTGGAAAAATCAGAAGGTGTCATTGTGGAACAATTGATTCGTCCAACAGGTTTACTTGACCCGATCATTGAAGTTCGTCCGAGCCAAAATCAAATAGATAATTTAATCGAAGAAATCCAACTTCGAATTGAGCGAGACGAACGGACTTTGGTCACCACTTTGACCAAACGCATGGCTGAGGAATTACAAAAATACTTAGACAAAATTGGGATTCCCTGTCGATACATCCACAGCGAAGTTGACACGATTGAACGGGTGGAAATTTTACGACAGCTTCGTTTGGGAGATTTTGATGTGTTGATTGGAGTAAATTTACTCCGCGAAGGGTTGGATTTACCAGAAGTTTCTTTGGTAGCCATCATCGATGCAGACAAAGAAGGTTTTTTGAGAGACGAGCGTTCATTGGTTCAAACGGTGGGACGTGCAGCACGAAACGTCAACGGTTTGGTCATCATGTACGCCGACAAAGTAACCGATTCGATGGAGAAAACCATTCACGAAACAGCTCGAAGAAGAGCCATGCAAAGTGCCTATAACGAAGAACACGGCTTGGTTCCAACAGCTTTAAATAAATCACGTGATAAAATCATGAGTTCAACAGCCGTTGCCGATGGTGATTTTGAAAACCGATTTCCAACAATTGACCCTGACCATAAAATGACCTCTGCAGCTGACCCAGGAATTGGCTATTTGACCCAAGAACAACTGGAAAAAAACATTGCTACCACAAAGAAAAATATGAACAAAGCAGCCAAAGATTTGGATTTTATTGAAGCGGCAAGGTTGAGAGATGAATTGTATTCCTTACAGAAATTGATCAAATAATTCTTATTAACAGATGAACATTTTTCACCTCGCATCTTGGAAGAAAAGTCAATTGTTGGATTTCCTTTTTGTGACATACATCCTTACCTTAATTGTGTTATTGATCATGCCAACCGAAGGTACTATTAAATTGAGTAAATATTTTTTAGGAGTCCGTACCGATCATTTTATCCATGCCTCTTTGTTTTTACCTGTCTTACCTTATTTTCGATTAAAACTAAAAACAAAAATAAACATTCAAGTTTTTTTCAACTATTTTACCCTAGCTGTATTGTTTGCCATCTCTTGTGAATGCCTTCAATTATTGGTTCCCTATCGATCATTTGACCCAGCAGACATCCTGGCGAATGTGATCGGAGTAACATTGGGGGGAATTGCTTTTTTATGGAAATCAGAACCTAAAAACAATTAATGCTCGCAATTGCGACCATGTGCTTCACCTAACTGAAACAAGGCGTCTAATTCTGCCATTTCTTTTAGTAATTCAGCTGAAGGTGGGACATTTTGCAATTTAGATAAATCAGGTTGTCCTGCATCCACCCATGCGGTGTACCACATGGATCCCACGGAAAGAATGGCGTTTCTCATCCTTCTTTCCACCATGCCGTTCATCCGTTTATGGTATTCTTGTGAGAAATCGTAAGAATACGTTTGGATCGTTAAATTTCCCCTTTGTTCAAAAGCATATTTTTTATCTATTGGAAATTCTTTGGTCAATTCTTTCTCAAAGCGCAAAACGGTATCTAGCGAATGGTGTGAATTTTTCACGTAATCCCAAGCGTTTTCTAATGGATCTTCAATGTATCGACTTTTACCCACAAAATAATTGTAATCATCCATGTTGATTTCCACCAACCTACTTTCCCAAAGTCCATGAATCCCACGTTGTCCAGTCAATTGTCCGTTGTAATTTTCGGTTGTATGCAAAGGAACGTGCGCATCCGCAACGTAGTGACCTATTTCTGAAGCATATTTTAAAATTAAATCCACATTTTTCGCCTCAAAAGCCCTTTGTAATTTATACTTCATGGTTAAAATATGCCAAGGCACAATTCCATAAGCTCGAAGGGTGTCTTCCGTGAATTTCTCTACCGCTTCTTTCCAGTGTTTTGGAACCGCTTCGAAGGGGTTTTCATTGTATTTCACATAATGATCAATGTCAATGAAATGACATTCAGCCTCGCCTTTCATGGCATAACGACGTTTATCAGGATCTACAGCATGCTCTGTGATGTATTCAATGTGTTCCTTGAAAAAACCAAACATCTCAGGCGGCAACGTGAAAATAGCTACTCGGTTAATTCGTTTGTGTCCATAAAACCCCCATGTTGAAGAATTATTGGAATTATTTTCCGAAAAAGACATGGTAAAAACAGCAAGTGTCGCGAAGACAATGGCCATAAGTTTATTCCTGAAGCTGAACCAATTTTCCATCTTTTAATATGGGTATTACACGTGTTTGATTCGGTGTCAAACAATATTTAATATCCTCATTCAAGTTTAGTTTTTTCAATCTGCTTCGATGAGAGCTAGACTTTAAAAAACCTAAATAATTGTTTTTTGCAGAAAGATACAAATATTTTGCGGAAATCGATGAATCTTCCACAGAAGTGAATTTTCCTGTAGCAATTAAATAATCTGCAATGGCTCCTGCACAAATCGTGTCTTCTAAATTGAATTTATCTTGCCATCCTGAGCACAAACAAAGTACATTTTTATGTTGTTTTTCTAGCCACTCACACATTGCTTCTAAATTCAAAAAAGAACCAATTACAAGCATTTCAGCCTCTTTCGCAACATCGATGGATTTGGTTCCGTTGGTGGTTGACAAAACCACTTCTTTTCCTACGAAATTAGGATTCATGTAGCTGTAAGGGGAATTTCCAAAATCAAACCCTTCCACAATTTGACCTTTTCTTTCTGCGCCCACCAAATAACCTTTCGCTTTATAATCCATCGCTTCTTCAACGGTTGGAACTGGAATGATGGATTTGATTCCATTATCAAACGCTGCGCAAATTGCAGATGTAGCACGGAGCACGTCAATCACCACAACGATTTCAAAATTACCTTTGAAATACTCATATTCACCTGGTGTAAAACACACTTCAATTTTTTTGCGTCTATTCATTCGTTTCAAGATTTGAAACTACGAAATTCTAAACGTATTTTATTTTACTAAAACCAATAGAACATCGTAAGTAATTGTAAATAGTTCGGTTAATTATTTCATTTTAGAATACCATTTTGCATCCGCTACAAACGTGCCAAATGGTAAAAAAGAAGCAAGAATACTTCCAACAATTAGCTTTGGATTCCATTTTCTTTCCAAGGCAACCAATATGACCATAATCACAAAAGCGATGAATAAAAATCCGTGAATTTGACCAACTGGCTTATTTGGTTCAGGCATATCAAATCCGTATTTCAATGCCATCGTGATTAATAATGCAATCCAAGAAAGACCTTCTAATACAGCAGTAATTCTTAAAATACCTAATTTTGAAGAAAAGTTCATTTTATAAATTTTCAACAAAAGTACATAATTTTAATTGGGTTTAGAAACATGAAGATTTTATAATAGTACTGGCAGGTTCCAGTACCAATTACGATCCTGCCACTTACGAATAATAAAAAGAACAAGCAAGTGGGTCAATTTTTAATTTTTCTCGTTATTTACGGTTAATTTTGTGTTGAATCTCCATGGATGTTTCACCCTTTTGGGCTTTTATTAGATCGTTATTCATTATGGCTACAAAAATTTGGAACCTACCGAACTGTATCTTCTTCCTAATTTTAAAAACCACATTCATTTCCAACATGTTCAATTTCGAAGATAAACATAGTCTCCAAAAATCCTTGATTTGAAAAATGAAAGTTTATAATTTCTGAATCAAATTAGAATTGTAATAAGCAACATCCCAAGAAACTTCTTTTCCTACCCACTTGGGCAAGACAAAATCCTCTTCCTCGCTTTCCAATTCAATTTCTGCCAGAATCAAAGGTGCTAATTTACCGTGAAAGACATCCACTTCCCACGTGTGACCGGCAACATCGATTCTATATCGATCCTTGGACAAAACCTTCGAACAAAATTCTGCCATCATGTTTTCGGCATCCTTCAAGGGAATTTCATATTCAAATTCAGATCGCGTAATTCCTTTGGTTTCACCTTTCACCGTTAAAAAACCTTGAGAACCTTTAATCCTAACTCGGACGGTGCAATTTTTCTCATCTGATAAATATGCTTGCGCGATGCGAACGGGAGGTGGTTTCTCTAACAAATTCCATTCTGACGCTTTGATTAAAAATTTTCGTTCTATTTCCATGATTCCTCGTTTTAAAATGGAATACTTTTCCCAAAAATACGTTTTTGTTTCAAAAGCAAGTCTTACCTTCGCATCATGAACATTTTTTTAACCTTTGATTATGAATTGTTTTTTGGTTCTGTTCCAGGATCAGTCGAAAAGTGTATTTTAAATCCTACACAAAAATTATTAGAGCTTGCTGCTCGTCACCAAACGCCCATGGTTTTCTTTGTCGATGTGGGTTACCTCATCGCTTTGGAGAGACACATGGATGAATTTCCTGATTTACAAACGGATTATCAAAAGATTATTGAGCAAATTCAAGCAATCATCTCTGCCAATAGCGACGTTCAATTACACATTCATCCACATTGGGAAAAGTCCTATTACGATGGTCAGAAATGGGTGATGGTTACCCAAGATCATTATAAATTATCTGATTTTTCACTCTTAGAGGTAGAAGATATTGTTCGAAAATACAAGTTCAAACTCGACGAAATATCGGGGCGAAAATCGATTGCCTTTAGAGCAGGTGGTTGGTGTGTGGAACCTTTTTCTCTGTTAGAAAACGTATTCCTAGAACTTGGAATTAAATACGACAGTAGCGTCTTTCCCGGTGGACATTTTGAATCTGGCGAATACGATTTTGATTTCAGGCAGGCGCCCACAAAAAATCCATACCGTTTTCAAAAAACAACCTTGAAAGAAGATGAAAACGGATCTTTTCATGAATATTCCATTGGTTCCTATCGCTATTCTCCCTTGTTTTATTGGAGGTTGTACATTTTAGGCAGACTCAATCCAAAAGAACATAAAATGGTTGGAGATGGGTTTGCCATGCGTCAACCGGGACGAAAAAAAGAAGTACTAACTCGTTTTACATGGAACCATGCAAGCACGGACGGTTTTTATGCCTCAAAAATGAAAACGGTTGCCCAAATCGCTTTAAAGAATCAGGAGGAAAACTTGGTTTTTATCGGACATCCAAAAAGCTCTACCCTTTTCTCTTACCGTGAATTAGATCAATTTCTTGGTAAATTCAAGAATAAATGTCGCTTTCAAACCTTTCATTCACTGCCATGAAATTTATCCATCAGTCACAACTTGACAAAGTTGCTTGGGACAATTTTGTTGGTAAAAATTTCCAAGGACTTTTCTCACGCAGTTGGTATTTAGATTCCTGTGCTACAGATTGGTGTGTTTTAATTGATAAAAACTGGGAGAATGGAATCGCACTCCCCTTTACCACGAACTTAGGAATTGAAAATCTCACTCCCATAATTTTTGGTCGCACCATCGATTTCATCGGAAATGATGCGAATTTCCAAACCAAAGCATTGAATGCAATTCAAAAACGTTTTAAAATTGGGCAGCTACAAACCACACAAAAACTTCCAATCAATCCAGAAAAAACCAAAGTTCATCAACTAATTGAAAGTGAGATTAAGTTGGGAAGTCAAGCAAAAAGAATGCTTAAAAAAGCAGAGAAAAGTGGCTTTACAATTCAAGAAACCAAAAATTGGGAAGGGATTATTGCCATTGTCGAATCGGAGTTAACAGAAAAAATCAACGAGTTCAACAAACTCAACTTAAGTCGTTTAAGAAAGTTGACTCAAACACTTTCTGATTCACAAAAACTCCGTTGTTTGGGAATTTTTGAAGCGGAAAAATTATTAGGGGGCATGCTTTTTATCACAACACCTACCGTCAATATCTACCTAAAAGGCGCAGCATTACCAGAGGCGAAGCAACAAGGAGGCATGTATTTATGCATGCATACTTTCATTTTACAAACCCTTTCCGAAAATAAAACATTTGACTTTGGAGGATCGTCAATTGAAGGAGTTCAACGATTTAATCATAACTTTGGTGGCAAAAACAAGCTGTATTTTATATATGAATGGAATCGTGCTCCTTGGTGGTATCTCCTAGCTAAAAAAATATATCATTTCATAAAAAACAATAAATGAAAATAAAATACACTAAATTTGAATTCTTGTGGTTTAATAAGCATAATCCCCTCCAAAACCCCATTTAAATACGCTATATTTGTCTATGTTTCATCTAAAATCGAACACACCAAGGTGGGTTATCAGTCTAAGTGATTTGATAATAAGCATTGCTTCACTCGGCATTGCTTATTTAATTCGTTTTGACTTTGAGACCAGCATCGCAGAAATAACAAATGAATGGAATATACTTTCCAAATCTTTGCCTTTATTTATCTTCATTAAATTGATCGTTTTTTATAGCTTTCAAGTTCATAAAGGATTGGTACGTCACACTTCTACCGAAGATTTGAAGCGAATTTTAGCTGCCTTAACCACGTGTTCACTTTTATTCCTCTTTTTTGGAATACTGCGCAAACAGTATTACGACACGTATTACTTATTCCCTAGTTCGGTGTTAATCATGGAATATTTCATCTCTTTCTTTTTGATGTTAGGCGCCCGTTTTTCCGTCAAATTGATTTATTTGGAATCCATTAAAAGCAAAGATGCGAAGGAAAGGGTTTTGATATATGGCGCTGGCGTATCTGGATTAATCACCAAAAGAACCATTGAAAATGACGTGTTAATTTCCTATTCAATCCTTGGTTACTTAGATGATAATCCAAAAATGAGAGGAACCCGATTAGAAGGTGTTAAAATTTTTCACACCTCTGAATTAGAAAACATTATAAAAGAAGAAAACGTCACGCAATTGATTATTGCAATCCAAAAACCCGACAAAGAGCGAAGAAAAGAAGTGGTAGATATTTGCTTGAATAACAAAGTGAAAGTTCAACAAGTTCCACCACCAAGAAGCTGGATTAACGGAGAATTCTCAGCAAAACAAATCAACAAAATTCGGATTGAAGATTTATTGGGGAGAAAACCAATTGTCTTGAGTACGGATAAAATTTCTACCGAATTAAATCATAAAACCATTTTAGTTACAGGCGCTGCTGGATCAATTGGAAGCGGACTTGTGGAACAAATAGCTCATTATCATCCTGAAAACATGGTCCTTTTTGATCAAGCAGAATCAGCCTTGTACGACATACAAAATGAATTGTTAATCAATTACCCAAGTTTAAAATTTACAGTTGTCATTGGAGACATTTGCAACAAAGAACGCTTAGAACATCTTTTTTCAGTTTATAAACCCCAATACATTTTCCACGCAGCCGCATACAAGCACGTACCTTTAATGGAAGAAAATCCTTCAGAGGCTGTGAATACGAATGTTCGAGGAACCATTCAACTCGTTGACCTTGCCATAGAAAACAAAGTGGAGAAGTTCATCATGATTTCTACAGACAAGGCCGTAAATCCAACCAACGTGATGGGGGCTTCCAAGCGAATAGCTGAAATTTACGCACAAAGCAAAAAAGAGGCAACTACCAAATTCATCACCACTCGGTTTGGAAATGTACTCGGCTCAAATGGCTCCGTGATACCACTTTTCCAACGTCAAATTGACAGTGGTGGACCGATAACAGTTACCGACCCCGATGTTACCCGCTTTTTCATGACGATTCCAGAAGCTTGTCAATTGGTTTTAGAAGCTTCAAGCATGGGCAAAGGAGGTGAGATATTCGTGTTTGACATGGGCAAATCAATTAAAATCATTGATTTAGCTAAAAAAATGATTCAATTAAGTGGGTTAGAACTAGGAAAAGACATTGAGATAAAATACAGCGGTTTACGTCCGGGAGAAAAATTGTATGAAGAAGTGCTTTCAGATGAGGAACACACAATTACAACCCACCATCCACAAATTCTAATTGCTAAAATGAGGGAACAAAACCAACGTGCTTTACAATTAATCGAGGAATTGGTTAACTTTAAGTACGATCAAGACAATTGTCATTTGGTAAAAAAAATGAAAGGAATTGTACCTGAATTCATTAGCAATAACTCTGAATTTTCTAAATTAGATAAATCATGATTGAACCTTTTAAAATTCAAATTCGATTTTCAGATTGCGACATGATGGGACATGTAAATAATGCCGTTTATTTAAGTTACATTGAAATGGCGAGAATTCATTACTTTACTTATTTGTTTGGAACAGATAGAGATTGGAAACGAAATGGTATTTTGGTTCGAAAGAATGAAATAGAATACATCAAACCTGTTTTGTTTAGAGACCAAGCGTCGATTCAAGCTTTTATCACCCACATTGGAAAGAGTAGTTTTGTGATGGAATATGAATTGCAAGTAGGTTCTGAAATTTACACAAAAGCTCAATCCGTTTTGGTATATTTCGATAGTGAAACTCAAAAATCAACTTTACTCCCGGAAGAGTTTAAACTTCAGTTGGAGAAAATACATGTATCAAACGTTTAAAAAATGAAAATAAAATTCCTCCTTTCAATACTTTTATGTGGCTTCCACTTCATGGTTTCATCACAAATTGATTTAATCAATAAAAAACCGAAATGCTACGAACGCGCCAGTTCCGAAGGAAAAAGATTTGTGGAATGGGAATGTGGAAAGATTCCAGGTCTCATCGATTGCAATGAAAAATTAGAATACGACGAAGGAAGCAACACCATTCTATCAGCATCATCAGGTTCTGCTTTCACTGGAAGATGTGAATCTTGTTACCAAAATGGCGTACTAGAACGCAGAATGAACTTTGTAAATGGGAAAGAAGATGGACCTGATACCACCTATTACAAATCCAGTTGCTTGATGGTTACTCGAAATCACATTTATGGAAAAGAAGATGGATTATGGACCTATTACTATGACAGTACAACTGCTATTGCGTGGACGATGAACTACAAAAACGGAATAAAACACGGACCCCAAGTGTTTTTTGATCGAGACGGCGACACCACTTCATTTGAAAATTATTCTGAAGGAATTTTAAACGGCGTAAAACGATCGTATTTTGACAGTTCAAAAGTCGAAAAACACGTTTATTATAAAAATGGATTATTAGAGGGGCCGTTTATTGTTTACAATACAGTTGGAAAACCTTTGCAATCTGTCACCTATAAAGCAGGTAAGAAAAATGGGGTTGCAACGTATTATTATGATGATGGAACACTCTTACGCACCGAAAACTGGTCCATGGACGTAAAAAACGGTGAGTTTAAAACACTTTATTACGAAGGCTTTGTCCAAACAATTGAAAATTACAAAAAAGGACAAAGAGAAGGTTGGTTTGAAGAGCGTTTCTTTGATCAAAAGCTGAAACGAAGAGCGTTGTATAAAAAAGACGCATTGATTGAAGAGCATGTGTACGACATCTATGGAAAAGAAATCAGCACCTTCGGTGGAGAAGCATCCAAAGACGTTGAAGACGATGCCATACCAACCGTAGAAAAAAAGAAAAACAAAAAGGAAAAGAAACCAAAGAAGTCAAAAAAGTAATTACCTTTTTGTTGAATTGAAATAAGCGTTTAAGATCCGAAAGATTTCGGGATGCTTTTTCTCTAAAATCGCTGGACTTTCTTTGTAATATTCCACAATTACAGCAAAAAATTCACCTTTGTTGGTAGTTGCATACGCATGGATATCCGAACTTCCTTTCAAGATGTTTTTCATTTCTTCTTCGCACAACTGCAACCAGTATGCGCGATCTACTTGATTCATTCCTTCTGGAATACCATCTATCGTACCATTCGCTTTATCAATCAAATGAGCAAATTCGTGAATTCCAACATGCTGCTTGTCGTGCGGATTTTTAAATCCTGCTTCTAATGCCGGAAGCGATAAAAT
The DNA here is from genome assembly GCA_964488745.1 of uncultured Chryseobacterium sp. GTDB lineage: Bacteria > Bacteroidota > Bacteroidia > Flavobacteriales_D > Crocinitomicaceae > JAQVCM01. The sequence continues at coordinate 59,918 of CAZAVP010000008.1, forward strand.
CATGGTCGTATCCATCAATCCTCCATGATGCACTTTTCCCCAGACGAGTCCCTGCTCATTCAAGGAATTGTCGTCGTTAAAATTTTGAGGATATACCAATACTTCGCTCAATCTTCCATAATTCCAATACGGTAATCCCCAAAAAGTGATTACTGCCGAAGACGCTACGTATAAACAAGTAGATTTTTCAGGAACTTCTTTTCCAATTTCGGTGACGATGATGTCAGTTAAAAACAAAGCAACGCGGTCTTCAAAGACAATGCGATCACTTTTAGGTAATTTCTGATAAAAATCAACACGCTCCTTCAGCCAATGTTTGTCATTCAAACTAATGAAAACCTTCGCTGGCTTTTGGATTAAATTCATCCACCTTCGAATGGAAATCACAGCACTAACTACAACGACAATCCCTAAAAGTTTAGCGGGTTTGACCTGCTCAAAATGGATTAAAAGCGGAATGGATAACAACAGTATGAAAAAGAAAAAAATCCAAATTCCAAAATTAAACCTCGATTTATTTTCTTTCATTTGATCGCTTATCCGTTTTCTTATAAAATTAATCCGAAGATTTTAAGTGTATTGCTTGAAAATTTTGTTCAACCAACGCAACATGAAAACCAACAACAAAGCAGCTGCTCCGAGTAGGATGAAATTCACCCAGAAAAAATTGGCCTTGTTGCTGTATCCGTCCCACAAACTACTCAAAACACCAGAAAGTTTATTCCCGATGGAGGTTGATAAAAACCAACCACCCATCATCAATGCGGTTAATCTCGGCGGACTTAATTTGGAAACGAGCGACAATCCCATTGGACTGAGAAACAATTCTCCAATCGTTACGATGGCGTAGGACGAAACGAACCACCAAGCGGATGATTTAACTCCGCCATTTTGAGAAGCATAAACTGCTCCAACCATCACCAAACAAGACAAGGCTGAGATAACCAAACCATAAGCAATTTTTTCGGGTGTGGTTGGCTCCTTCCCTTTTCTTCGGAGAAAAGAAAAGAAAGCGACCAATAAAGGCGTCAAGATGATTACCCAAAAGGGATTAACAGATTGAAATAAATTGGTGTTGTATAAATTTAAACTTTCTCCTTCCGCAGGAAGTTTTGAAGGCTCAACATTTTTAAAATAAGATGGATAAGTATATTCCATAGCAGTTTTATCGGTAATTCGGAACTGATTATCCATGACCACAAAACTATCTTTCACATACGTACTTTTTTCTTTCTTTTCAACCAATTGCAATGAACTCATGGCAGGAACCAACATTTCTGGAATTTCCCGGTCCGTATATCGATCTGCCCAAGTATTTAAAGTCGATCCATTTTGTTTGAAAACTGCCCAGAAAGCAATTACAACTGCAAATATCGCCAACATGGCCGCGATGGGCTTTTTCTCTTCTGGAGGAGAAGCATACAACAATCTCCCGTAAAAAAACACAATGGGAATACAACCAAAAAGAAAAGCATCTGTTGAATGAGATCCAACAAGCGGTTGAGGTAAAAAATATCCGATCAATCCAAATGCTATGGACGGCAATAAAATGACTGCAAAAATCTTCAATAGTGGCATGTCTTCTTTTGATTTCTCTTTGATAACATCCGCATGTTTGTAATGACTTGTTCCCAGAATGAAAATAAATACTCCGATAAACATACCTACTCCAGCAGCAATAAACGCAGCATCCCAACCCATCATGTTGTACAAAGCAGCACCAAAAAAATTACAAACAAAAGCACCAATGTTTATTCCCATGTAGAAAATGCTATAACCTGAATCTTTTCTTTCTTTGTATTCAGCGTCGTTGTATAAATTCCCCAGCAAAGTAGAAATATTTGGTTTAAAAAATCCATTTCCTAAAATCACCAACAACATGGACAAATACAACATGTTGATATCGTGAATGGACATCAAACAGTAACCGATTCCCATCATAAACCCTCCGAAAATGATGGATTTGCGATATCCAAAAACACGGTCAGCCAATAAACCACCAATAAAAGGTGTTAAAAACACCAAAGCAATGAAGGTTCCGTACAAATCAGAAGCCTCTGCCTCCGTCATGGAAAAACCATCTGCTGTATCTTTGAGGTATAAAGTAAAAATACCGATCATTAAATAGTATCCAAATCGTTCCCACATTTCAGAAAAAAACAGGTACGGTAGTGCTTTAGGATGTTTTCTTTCGCGCATAAAGTGTGTATTGTTGTTATTCAAGATTCGAAGATAATTTAATTTTTCATAGAAACTGGTATTTTTCCAAAATCTCGTTCAAATGCGTAACTTTGCATTCTAAAAATAGCATTATCTTGAAAAATTTTAAAGAGCTAGGGATTTCAGATCCATTTATCAAGGCACTGAATGAAATCAACATTGTAGAGCCATCCGAAATTCAACTAAAATCCATTCCCATCCTCTTGAAGAACAAAACCGATTTCATTGGTCAAGCACAAACAGGAACGGGAAAAACGGCCGCCTTCGGACTTCCATTGCTTGAAAAAGTAAATGGAAATGACAACAACGTACAAGCACTCATCTTAGCTCCCACGCGTGAATTATGTCAACAAATTGCCAAACAATTATTTAAATTCACCAAATACACGGAGAAAATTTTCATCGAAGCTGTTTATGGTGGTGAGAAAATTGACATTCAAATGCGAAATTTAGCAAAACCTACTCAAATTGTAGTCGCAACACCAGGAAGGTTGATTGATTTATTGGACCGACAAGCAATCGATTTAGCGTTTGTGGAAACCGTTGTTTTGGACGAAGCAGACGAAATGTTGAGCATGGGATTTCAACAAGAACTAGATACCATCCTGAGAATGACCAATCAACAAAGTTTTACGTGGTTGTTTTCTGCAACGTTACCCGATGAATTAAAACGAATTGTGGATAAATATTTGTCTGTTGAATTAAAACACGTTCAAGTGGACAAAGAGAATGTGGTCAACAAATTAATTGAGCACCAATATTACGTTTGTGATCCAAAATTGAAATTTGATTACATCCTACAGTTTTTGAAAACACAGCCAAAAATGAACGGAATTATATTCTGTAGAACCAAAGCTGCAGTTCAAAACTTAACCAAACAATTGATTTCCAAAAACATTTCCGCCGATGCAATTCACGGAGATTTAGAACAACGTGATCGCGATAAAGTCATGCGTGCATTCAAAAATCACAAGCTTCAAATCTTGGTGGCAACCGACATCTCTGCCCGTGGTATTGACGTGGACAACTTGGCGTATGTGATTCATTATCAACTCCCAGATCAAATTGAATATTATACGCACCGAAGTGGACGAACAGCCCGAGCCGGTAAACGGGGTATCTCCATCTGTTTCGTGTCTGCTGACGAAGTGAGGAGAATCAGAATGATAGAACAACAATTGGGATTAAAGTTCATCAAAATCTAATTGAAATCACTGCGTCTCTCTTTTTAAGAAACTTTTTTGAACAAACATAATAAGCGAACCGAATTGTCGTTCTTTTAGGAACAGATATTGTTTGCCTATGTTAGAAAAATACCCCGTCAAAATTGCTCCACGGACAAAGGAGTTAAAAAATGTTCCATCTGATTTGACCTTGTTTGCAATATTAAACTACAGCAAATCAGTGACATCCAAAGTTATTCGAAACAAGAAGATTTTGTTCAACTTAAATTAACCTGAAACCGTCTCTAACCAGACGGTTTTTTTGTGCTTGACTTCTCTCCTTTGGCGAAATCCTGCGCTAGATTTTCATCGATTACAACTTGATAGCATCGGAAGCTCTGCTGTTGTTGTTTTAACCACGGAGCCACGGATTTTTATTTTGACAATCACACGTATTAAAAATCACACGAATAGATTGGCAGCATTCTTCTTTAAATCCATGTAATTTGGGCGTGTGCATCAACTTTAATCCGTGAATCCGTGGCTAAAACTAAGTATCGCTTCAAGGTATTCAGTGAAGCCCCCTAACTCGTCCTCTCATCAAAAAAATATCGGTGGTAAAAAAATACAATAACTGTTTTTTTATTTGAATTATTCATGTATCTTTAGTTAGAACCAATCACTAAAATCATGAATCAAAATTTCACCATTAAAGCTTGGGCGGAAGATGACCGACCACGAGAAAAATTATTACTTAAAGGAAGACGTTCGCTTTCCGACGCTGAATTGATTGCCATTTTAATCGGTTCTGGTTCTCGAAACCAATCTGCGGTGGAATTGGCACAAGAATTATTAGACCATGCTCAAAATAGTTTACACGAATTTTCCAAAAAGACCTTTGCTGAACTCTGCAAATTCAAAGGTATTGGAGAAGCGAAAGCCATTTCCATTTTAGCTGCGATGGAATTAGGGCGAAGAAGAAAAGAAGCTGAACCTTTGAAACGCATTCGAGTCAATAGCTCAAGAGTAATTTACGAATATCTAAAGCCCATTTTTGAAGATTTGACAGTTGAAGAGTTTCACATCATTTTACTCAACCATGCTTTAGATATCATCAAAACGGTGCCCATTTCTATTGGCGGAACAACTGGAACAATCGCTGATGGGAAAGTGATTTTCAAAAATGCATTGGAAGCTGGTGCCAACAACATTGTGCTGTGCCACAACCATCCTAGCGGAACGGTAAAACCAAGTCAACTGGACATTCAGTTAACTAAAAACCTGGTAAATTTTGGAAACATGATTGGATTGACGGTAATTGATCACATCATTTACACAGATAATGGTTACTTTAGCTTTTCAGACGAAGGAGAAATTTAAACAAGTAATTGAAAATGAAAAAGATACTAACTGTTATCGGTGCTAGACCCCAAATTATCAAAGCATCTGCACTGAGCCGAGCGATTGAAACGAAATTTTCAGAACAACTCACTCAAATAATTGTGCACACGGGTCAACATTACGATGAAAACATGTCTTCTGTATTCTTTTCGGAACTTGGAATTCCAGTTCCAAATTACAATTTGGCAGTAGGAAGTTCTTCGCATGCAACGCAAACTGCGAAAATCATGGAAGGCATAGAATCCTTGATTGAGAAAGAAAAACCCGATGCCGTTTTGGTATATGGGGACACAAACTCAACCATTGCAGCTTCTTTAGCAGCTTCTAAAATTGGAACGCCAGTAATTCACGTCGAAGCAGGCTTGAGAAGTTACAACAAGTCGATGCCAGAAGAAATCAACCGAATTTTATGCGATCACACTTCTACCCTACTTTTTTGTCCGACAAACGCGGGAATTAAAAATTTGGCGAAAGAAGGATTTGATTTATCGGAGCGAGAAAAAGCAGACATCGATCATCCGATTGTTTACGAATGTGGTGACATCATGTTTGACAACAGCATGCATTTTTCAAAACTATCAGATGAAAAATCGAATGTTTTAGAGGTTAACAATTTAAAGTCAGGAGAATACATTTTGGTAACCATTCACCGAAATTCGAATACCGATGAAGTGGAAAATTTGAACAGCATTTTTTCTGCCTTGATTCAAATTCAAGAAACAACAAATTTAGCATTGGTTTTACCACTTCATCCGCGCACACGAAAAATGATGGATTCTTTGCTCAAACAGGAAATTACTCAAAAATTAAACGAAAATAAAGCTTTCAAAGTCATGGATCCAGCAGGCTTTTTGGACATCATTGCCTTGGAGAAAAATGCGAGATTGATCATAACTGATAGCGGTGGATTGCAAAAAGAAGCATTTTTCTTTCAAAAGCCCTGTGTTATTTTGCGTCCACAAACGGAATGGGTTGAAATCGTTGAAAATGGAAATGCGATTTTAACCGCAGCGAATGAATCCAAAATCATTGCAGCAACAAAAGAATTGTTGAATAGAAAAGATTTCACCTACCCATCTTTATTTGGTGACGGAAAATCAGCTGAGTTCATCGCTCAAAAAATCATTGATAAAATATAAAAAATGGTTCTAGTTTTTGCAGAAGAAATTTCCGAACGATTGCAATTTACCTTAGATTTCGTTTTTTCTGAACGAAACATCGTGTATCAATTGACCAACGATGCACAATTCTTTCAAAAAACACCATCGGCTAAATTCAATTATTCCAATCAACCTTTTACCGATTGTGTATCACTCAAACCAGCTGATGTTCTTTTTGATGTGAAAATTGGAAACTATGAAATTACAAAAGGGCTATTTGAAAAGGAAGAATGTATTTCATTCAATGGCACTACAGATCCCTTGGCTTCCATTTTCTACATTCTTTCAAGAATGGAAGAATATGCTGAAGTAAACCGAGATGCTCATGACCGTTTCCCTGCAAAAGCGAGCATATTGTATCGGTTCAATTGGTTGCAAAAAGCAATGTGTGATCGCTGGGCGGAAGCAATTGTTGATTTCATTGAAACATTTACCTCCATCCAACTCAATCGAAAAAAACCAAGTGTAGAAATCATTCCTACTTTTGACATTGACAATGCCTTTGCTTTTAAATGGAAATCGGGTATGCGTATGTGGATGAGCATTGTTCGAGATTGGCTAAACCGGGATCGGTTGCGGATTGAAACTCGAAAAGCAGTTCGAAAAGGAGAAGAAAGAGATCCTTTTGATACATTCAAATACATTTTAGACATAAAAAAAAGAGGTTTCAATGTTCACGTATTCTGGCTTTTAGGAGATTATGCAAAATACGATCGAAATATCTCTAGCTTGGATATCCGACATCAACAATTGATACAAAAAATTGCCAACAAAGTTGAATTGGGACTTCATCCAAGTTATAGATCAAATGCTTCCAACATCTTTTTAACCAAAGAAAAGCAAAAAATAAACGCGATTTTAAATCGAGAAATCAGCATTTCTCGTCAGCATTTCCTGAAGTTAACCCTTCCGACCACTTATGTCAACTTAATGAAAAATGGTTTTGCAGAAGATTTCACGATGGGTTATGCAGAAGAAATTGGTTTTAGAGCTGGAACTGCCAAGCCATTTCGTTTCTTTGATTTATCCAAAAACATTTTGACTGATTACCTCATCCATCCCTTTGTTTATATGGACGGAACCTTGCATGAATACCAAAATTGGAACATCGAAGAGAGCAAAATTCAAATCAAAAAACTGTATGAAGAAGTGGCGCGTTTTGGCGGAGATTTTACTTTCATCTGGCACAACGAAACCATTGCCGATTACCGAAAGTGGCGTGGCTGGAACGAAGTCTTGGAATATACTTTAAGCTTAAAAAATGGACATTAAACTGAAATTGGATTTTGATTTTCCTGCATTTGACTTTAAAATCGACCATGCTGACTCCATTTCTCTGATGGGAAGTTGCTTCTCTGATGAAATTGGTGATCACTTCCATTCCAACGGTTTCAAAACCAACTCCAATCCTTTTGGAACCATATTTCATCCAATTCCATTGGCACAAAACATCATAGACTCCTTGAATGGAAAAACAGATGAAGCCATTTATCAACGACAGGATTTATTTTTTTCTTGGGATGCCGCCGAAAGTGTATTTGATTTTTCTTCCGAAGGAATTTCCAATAAAATGAAATTACTTCGCAATCAAGTTCAAACCGAACTGAAATTAACTCGTGTACTTTTCATTACTTTCGGAACTGGATTTGAATATAAAAACACTGAAAATCAAAAAGTTGTTGCTAATTGCCACAAAGCTCCAGGAAATCAATTTACGAAATCGCTTACTTCTTTGAAGGAATTAGTAGAAATTTGGAAAACCGTTTTGGAAACATTGAAACAAATAAATCCTACATTGCAAATCATATTTACCGTTAGTCCTGTTCGACATTCAAAAGATGGATTGATTGAAAACAACCGAAGTAAAGCGCGTTTATTCGAACTTGTGTCTGCTTTGGAAGAAAATTCAAATTGTCATTATTTCCCTTCGTACGAAATCGTTGTAGATGAATTGAGAGATTATCGTTTTTACAAAACGGATGGCATTCATCCAAATCCCCAAGCTGTTGAGTACGTTTGGAATCGTTTGACTGAAAAATTAATGAGTGCGGAAACCCGTCAACTTTGCAAAGATGTGCTGCATTTTAGAAGAGCGGAAAATCACCGAACGCTACACGAAAATAGCTTGGAATCCGATTTATTTCAAAAGAAGCAACTACAACAATTAAAAGCCTTTTTGGAAAGTAATCCAAACATCTGTTGGTAAAAAGGCTTACCTCGAAAAAGCGTACATCAAAATATTTGCCCCCATTTGCAAAGCTTGTTTTCGCTTTTCGGGTGGATTGTTATGAACTGCTTGATCTTCCCAACCATCGCCTAAATCCGTTTGAAAGGTGTATATGCACACTAATTTTCCTTCAACAAAAATACCATAAGCTCTTGCAGGTAAATCATCGTGTTCATGAATTTTTGGCAAGCCGTTGAACTTGTATTTCTGATTAAAAATCGGGTGATTCGAAGGTAATTCGACCAATTCGTTGTTTGGAAAAACCTTTTTCAGCTCCACACGAATGAATTGATCCATTCCGTAATTGTCATCGATGTGCAAAAATCCGCCGGCTGATAAATAAGTTCTTAAATTCTGTGCTTCCGCATTGGAAAAAACCACATTTCCATGACCTGTCATGTGCACGAAAGGGTAATTGAATAAATCCTTGCTTCCAACATCCACATAAGGCACATCTTTGCTGATGTTGGTGGATAAATTTTTGTTGCAGAAATCAATCAAATTGGGAACTGCTGTCGGATTGGCATAATAATCGCCACCGCCATTGTATTTTAATACAGCCAATTGATAAGTCCCTTGAGAAAAAATGAAACAACCAAAAATCAAGAAAAAAAAGAGTGTGCTGAATTTTGTCATATCTTATTTTTGAAGTAAAACGCCTTGCATACACGCATAAAGTCCAGCAGTTTCTGTTCGCAAGCGATTTTTCCCTAAAGATAGGAAATCATAACCACTTTGTTTTGCCAATGCAATTTCTTCTAAGCTAAAATCTCCTTCAGGTCCAATCAAAATGGGATAATTCGTGTGTTTAAAAACTGCTGAAAGCTCCTTTTTCTGATCGTTTTCACAGTGCGCAATGGCTCCTTTTGGATTTTTTGAAATGAAGTCTTTGAAAGAAACTAAATCATTGATTTTTGGCAAATATTTCCGCTGTGATTGTTTCATGGCTGCAACGAGAATTTTTTCAAAACGGTCTAATTTCAATATTTTACGCTCACTATTCACGCAAAGTAAAAAGGTAATTTCAGTAATTCCCAATTCAGTTGTTTTTTCCACGAACCATTCCATGCGGTCGTTATTTTTGGTTGGTGCAATGGCGATGTGAATTTCGGTTGTTGGTTTTTGTTCAAAAGTGTATTTTCGAATTTCAACCCTACAATGTTTGGGATGATCCGAAACAATTTCACCCAAATACGTACCTCCTCGCCCATCTAACAATTCCATTGAATCGCCAATTTTCATTCTCAAAACCCGACAAGCATGTTTGGATTCTTCTTCAGAAAGCGTTATTTGTTTGGTATTTGGAGAAATTTCAGGCGTGTAAAACAAATTCATTTCAATGCATTAATTTAAAAATCATTTCTTTCATCAAATCGCTAGGAGAAAAAGTAGCGTTGTTCACACCTTTTGATTTCAAATCGTAATCATGGAGAATCGAAATGTTATTCGATATCTTTTTGGGTGGATAAATCTTAGTCGCCGTAATTAAATCACGCGTAGCAAAAGGATGAATTTTCAAGGCTTGTGCAACCGCTTCGTTGGTTTTATTGGGCAAGAAATGAATGCGCATCAACCTTGAAAATAAAGTAAAAATAGATGGAATAATCATGACCAAGGGGCCAGATTTTGGATTGTGTTCAAAATAACTGACAATTTTCATCGCTTTCGGCACATCGCGGATTGAAATGGCATTCACCAATTCAAAAACATTGTAATCTTTTGAAATTCCGATATTTTCCTCAATGTGAATTTCATTGATGGTTGTTCCTTTTTGTAACAACAATGCCAATTTATCCAATTCATTGGTGATTTTGCTTAAATCGTTGCCCAAAAAATCAGCTAAAAGAGAAGCTGCTTTGGGTGTAATGCCATATTCAGTTGTTTTTAAATGGCTGTTAATCCAATCGATTAATTTGTATTCTTTGATTTTTTCAGAAGTAAAAACCAGCCCGTTTTTGGCAATTTCTTTCGTTAGTTTTTTTCTAGCATCCAGTTTCTTGTATTTGTAAGCCAATACCAAAATAGTTGTTGGATTTGGTTCCGCACAATAGCTTTCCAACTTGTCGATATCTTTCAAATCTTGTGCTTCGCGAATTACCACCAAACGACGCTCAGCCATCATCGGATAACCTTTTGCTTCGGAAACGATTGCCAAAACGTCAGCATCTTTTCCATATAAAACCGTTTGATTAAAATCACGCTCATGTTCTTCCAAAACGTTTTCAACAAGTGCTTTTGAAATTTCATCAATGTAATAGGGTTCTTCCCCTTGAAGTAAATATAGCGGTTTAAATTCCTTGTTTTTTATTTGCTGAATTATTGATTTGGCATCCATGAACCAAAGATAATTAAAAAGAAAGAATTGTGGTTTTAGAAAGAATAAAAATATCCAAAGTAGCTAACATACTAGCGATTTCGAGCAAAATTTAGCAGAATTCCCTTATTTAAAGTTAAAATAACACTTTCTTTGGCACAATTTCTGATATTTGCATTTGAAAAAATATATAACATGAAAATATTCTTATTCGCGTTCAGTCTTTTTACACTTTCAGCAGTCTATGCACAAGAAACAAAAGATGCCAAATCACAAGCAATATTAGACAAGCTTTCTGCCAAAATGAAAAGCATGAAATCTTTTTATGTAGAATTCAGTGAAGTCACTAAAAATTCTGCTGGCGCTAATGATACCGAAATTGGGAAAGGTTGGGTAAAAGGAGACAAATTCTACGCAATTTATGGCGACATTACGATTCTTTCTAATGGATTGAAAACATGGACAATCGTTAAAGAAGATAAATCCGTTTACGAATCTGTTGCTTCTAAAGACGATGAAAATTCTATTAACCCTAAAAAACTAATGACAATCTGGGAAAAAGATTTCAAAAATTATTTTGAAAAAGAAGAGACAATTGGCAAAGAAGTCATGAATGTCATCAAATTGGTACCATTAAACCCTAAAAAAGCGGATTACCATACCATTTTAATTTACGTTAGTAAAAATGATCTTGACTTGAAAAAGGCAGTTATGCGGTTTAAAAATGGAACAACGAAAACGTACACTTTGACCAACTTCACTGAAAACGCCCAAGTAGAAGATTCAAAATTCGTTTACGATGCCAAAAAATATCCTGGATATACAGTTGTAAAAGATTAATCTACCACTTCAACATCAAAGAAACAAACGGAAGTCGTTGCTATAAAGCAACGACTTTTTTCATGAATAAGTTTTTGGTTTTTAAGCTCATAAGCCAGCTTTCTCTTTTGGGTAAGCATTGAAAGTCCCGCTTCCACGTGCAATTATCTCTTCCAATTGATTGTAAATCTTTCCTTCGATGATGATGATCCGATTTCCTTTCGAAACCACTTCAGCGCGCGCAATTAAATGATCGTTCAAGTTTGCTGGCTTGATAAAATGCATTCCCATTTCCACTGTTGAAACCAATCGATTTTCTAAGCAAACGGCACTCAAGCCACAAACACCTAAAACTGCATCCATTAGTCCAGCAATTGCGCCACCATGGGAAGTAATTGGAGTTGCTAAATGAACCTCTGAAATACTCATTCTATAGCTTACATTCCCAACAGATTCGATGGTAAAATCCATTCCAAGTGTGCGCCCAAAATTATTGTACTCAATGTATTTCTGAATCAAAGGATGGTTTTTAAGATTTTCCATTATTATACTTCTTTTAGATGAGAATTATTAAGCTTTAATTTACTGTGTTTGAAACCATATAAAAAGTAAACAACTAAGCCTACGGCGAGCCAAATTCCAAAACCAATCCAATTAGAAACGCCGAGTTCACTCATCATGTACAAACAACAAAGTAAACCCAATAAAGGAATCAATGACAAATTGTGTTTCATGGCGGCGTACGTCAACCAAAAAGTAACGAGAATGAAAATCCAAGTTGGAATTTTATGCATAAAAAGCGCCCAACCTTCTTCGTAAATCTCCTGATCGCTAATATTTAAACTCTTAAGTTGCTGATAATAATCTTCTGAATTCATTTCATTCCAATAGCGATCCAAGTCTCTTCCTGCTTGATCAAAATCCGCTTGGTGCGTTGTTTCTATTTCCAAACGAATTGCTTCAATTTCCTGATTACTCATATTTTGAATCAAATCAGTTGGTGCAATCACCTGTTTTTCATTGGTTAAAAAATTCCAAGTGCTTTCTTTGTAAAGGGTGAATGCCAACACAAGCGACAAAATCATCAAGAATGGCATTACGTATTTTCCATTCACATACGGTGTTTTGAATTTACCTCTCGGCACATCTGTTTTGTTTTGCAAAATCAACACGCCACCACATACACAAACAAAAGCGAAAAGGGTACCGATGGAACATAAGTCCGTCACCATGGTGAAGTTCATAAACAAAGCAGGAACTGCAACTACAAATCCAACCACAATCGTTGCAAAGGAAGGTGTTTTGTATTTGGGGTGAATTTTTGAAAATTTCTTTGGAAGTAAACCATCTCGGCTCATGCTCATCCAAATTCTTGGTTGACCCATTTGAAACACAAGTAAAACACTCGCCATTGCGATGACTGCGCTCACGGCAATAATCCCTGACAACCATTTTAAATTCAACTTTTCAAACACAAATGCCAGTGGATCACCCACATTTTTGAATTCAGAATAATTCACCATTCCTGTTAATATCAATGCAATGAGAATGTATAAAACGGTACAAATAATAATGGCCCACATCATTCCACGGGGTAAATCTCGTTGCGGATTTTTACATTCTTCAGCCGTCGTGGAAATGGCATCAAATCCAATATACGCAAAGAAAACCGCCGAAACTCCTTTTAAAACTCCACTTACTCCGTTTGGGGCAAAAGGAGACCAATTAGAAGTATCTACATAAAACACGCCAACTGCAATGATCAATAAAATGATGCTTAATTTGACAACGACCATCAAATTACTAGCATTTCGAGATTCTTTCATTCCTCTATACACCAACCAGGTAATCAAAATGATAATAAATAAGGCAGGTAAATCAGCAACCAAGTGAAAAGAACCAATGGTTGGGCTATTCACCCACGCGTTGTATGCTTGTTGAGTTGCAACATCAATGTTTTCAAAAGCTCTTCCTGATTGCATTAAGCTCATCGCTTCCTGATAACCACTGCTTGCCGTTAGATAATCCATTTGAATCCATTGAGGCAAATGTAGTCCACCCGTTTCGAGTAAACTGGTAAAATAATCACTCCAAGATATAGCAACTGTAATGTTTCCAATGGCATATTCCATGATGAGCGACCAGCCGATAATCCAAGCAACAATTTCTCCAAAAGCAACATAAGAATAAGTATATGCACTTCCAGATACTGGAACCATAGAAGCAAATTCAGCGTATGCAAAAGCTGCGAACCCGCACGCCAAAGCGGTAAACATAAAAAGAAAAATAACAGCTGGCCCACCATCAAAACTTGCTTTTCCGATGGTACTAAAAATTCCAGCACCTACAATTGCCGCAATACCAAAAGCAGCTAAATCTTTCACTCCGAGGTTTCGAGTCAATTTTTCATGTCCCTGACCTGATTCATTTAATTCAATTTGATGAAGAATATTTTGAACTGTCTTTTTTCTAAATAAGGAATGAAAACTCATAAATTAGGAAATTTGATTGAGACAAAAGTAAAAAAATGAACGAACATAATAGAATTGGATACAAATAAGGTGAGCAAAGGCTTCGTTTTTTTTGTTTTTTACCAACCAAAAAAAGAATCAAACCGTTTATGATCTTGAACTAAGAATCACGCTAAAAGAAAATTAGTGGATTAAATTTATTTAATTAACTTTGATAAAAATTAATAACTATGAAAAAAACGTTACTACTTGCTTCCTTGCTTTTAGCAGGAAGCACATTCGCACAATTTACTCCTGGAAATGAACCAGTTATTGGTGATGCTTCCAACATGTTTTTATGTGATTCATTTGCCACAAATTATGAAGGTGTAATTGGTTCTGGTGTAACTTGGGATTACAGTGCCATTCACAAAATAAATGGTGAAATGAAATCCCTCTCAATTATTGATCCTGCGACAACTCCAAATGCTGGTGACTTCCCTACTTCGAATAAAAATGTAGAAGTTCAAGGTTTCTTTTCCACTTATTGGGAAACCTCAGCGACAGAAAGAAATGTCGTTGGATTTATTTACAATGAACCGTCTTTCGGTGAAATTAAAGCTGTTTTTACAGATCCTGCTAAATTGATGGATTACGATTTTGATTTAAATGACAATGTAACTGATCCGTATGCAGGAACATTGTATTTTGACTTTAATGGAATTCCATTGAGTCCTGCAACTACTGGAACTAGTTTTAGTAAAGTAGATGGTAAAGGGACTTTGATGCTAAACGCAGCAACTACTTTGACCGATGTCTTAAGAGTGGTAACCATCGACACCTTAAATGCGGACATCAATTTAGGCGCACCGATACCTGTTGTATTTATTCGCAAGCAATTTGAATACTACCATTTTGCAACATCTAATTTACCTGTATTTACACACTCTACAGGAATCATGTCAACCAATGGAAATGTTGTTGGAGAATTTACAGTGGTATTAAGTTATTTTGAGCCAGACAATGTTCTTGCGGTAAACAATACAACGGTTGCTAATTTCAATGTTTATCCAAACCCGGTTAAATCTGATTTTACGATTACAGGTGAATTTACACAAGCGGATGCTCAAATCATCAACCAAACTGGACAAGTTGTTAAAACGATTTCTGGTGTAACCCCTGGTTCAAACATAGAAATGAGTCAATTTGAAAATGGATTGTACTTCTTGAATTTGAATATCAATGGACAAAACCATGTTCAGAAAATTATCAAAGAATAATTTTAATTTAAAAATTTATAATTGGTTTGGTTTTAAATAACCAACCGTTACAGATTATTAGAAATAAGTAAAGCTGAATAATGAAATCATTATTCAGCTTTTTTAATTTAACCGTTTTCTTCTACTTAAAGGATTCAAAATTCAGGTTTTGTGATGAAACATCTGTTTTAACCGAACCATTCACGAATAGCCTTTGCTTGCCTAAAAACCTCTTGATTATCCCCATAAACGGCAATTGATGGATTAATCGAAATCACCCAGAACAAACCTTTTTAAAATTATCTTTTAAGAAAGTACCTTGTTTTCATGCTTCTAATTCTGAATGGATGTTTATATTTGCGCACATTTTGCTCACATGCTACTAAAACTTATATTATTTACCCTAATTATTAGCTTACCGTGTCTAAGTTATTGGTTGTTCATTCGGAAAAAATTAGCTGTTGATTATCAGTTAGTTTTGAGTTATTTCATCTTTGGATCATGGTTTGGAATGTGTGGTGAGGTTTTTCTTGACACGGTTATCAATCAATTATTTCAATTGCCTATTCCACTTTGGGAATACCGTATACTACCCATTCATCGGGCATCCACTTCTTCTTATGGCCCAATAATGTGGGGGATTGCATCTGTTTGCGTGTGTTTTTTTCATCACTATACGCCCCAGAAAAACAGCAAAAAAAGAAGTAAAATTGCTTTATTCTTAATTGAATCTGGATTTTTAATGATTGCAGAGCTTTATTTTGACATTTCGGGTTATTTCTTGTTCAACGAATATTTTTTCTATTATTTTTCCCCAGAATTCTTCCATTTTTCAGCACTTGTAAATGTGCCATTTTGGTGGTGTGGATACAAATTAATTGTTAAAGCAGGAGTTCTCCTTAAAGATGAGCTTAAATTCAATTCACTATTAGCACTTTTAATGATCGTCATTACAATCTGGGGGTTTTAAAATTCCGTTGTGAGATTAATTTCCCATGACTTTAACCTGTTTTTAAGCATTCCTTTCCATATCAAACTTTACTTATCCTCTTCTTTTGCGTAAATTTGCAGAAAATAAAATTTCCATGACGCAATTAATTGAAGATTTAAGATGGCGCTATTCGACTAAAAAATTCGATTCAACGAAAAGAATTAGCGATGCTGAATTCAAGGTATTGATGGAAGTTATTTCTCTAGTTCCATCTTCGAATGGCTTACAGCCATACAAATTCTTGGTTGTTGAAAATCCCGAAATCAGACAAAAATTAAGAGAAAAATCTTGGAATCAATCGCAAGTTACGGATGCATCGCACTTGCTGGTGATGTGTGCTTATGTTCAATTAAATGAGTGGCACATTGATGAATTCATTACTTTGAACCAAGTGGTTCGTTCAGCAGAACCTGAAAAATTAGTAGGGTTTAGCATGCACCTTAAAAACAGCATCATGAGCAAGCCTCTGGAAGAGATGACTGCTAATAACGAACATCAAGTTTACATCGCTTTAGGACATCTTCTGCATGCGGCTGCACAAATGCGAATCGACAGTTCACCGATGGAAGGATTTCAAAAGGAAGCTTACGATGAAATTTTAGGTTTAAAGGAGAAAAATTTAAAAGCTGTGGTCGTTTGCGCTTTGGGTTATCGATCGGATGAAGACACATACCAGCACCAGAAAAAAGTTCGAAAAAACACCGATGATTTGTTTGATTGGGTCGTTTAAATGTTTTTTAAAACCTAGCATAATTTTGTATCTTTGTGTAAATGTTTGAATTATGGAAAGGATTGTATTAGATATCAACCCAAAAAGCAAGGCTGGAAAAATGCTGAAGGATTTATTAGATTTGATCGCTGATAAGCAAGGTGTTAAAATTGTGGAAGAAAAAAGTCCTTATAATGCTGAATTTGTTGAAAAAATCAAACGAGCTGAAAAGGAAAAAGGAAGATCGATGACTACCGCAGAGAGCTTATGGGACAGTATATAGTAAAAATTCAGCCAACAGCGGAAAAGGATTTATCGAAACACAAGAAGTTTGGAAATAAAGCCGTAAGTATTAAGATAATTAAAATGCTTGACGAATTAAAAGTGCATCCTTATGCTGGCACTGGTCAACCCGAACAACTTAAACATGAACTTCAAGGTTATTGGTCTAGGAGAATCAATCAAAAAGATCGAATGATATATAAAGTTGAGGAAAATATCGTTACCGTTTATGTTCTTTCTGCAATGGGTCATTATTCTGATAAATGAAAACCAATTTAGCTAGAGACTTTTTAGGTTCAAATATTTATCTATAATTTAATCTGCGGATCTAATCTGCGTTATCCGCGCAATCTGCGGAAATTATCACCCCCAACCAATTTTAATCTGCGTTGCTAATCTGCGTTATCAGCGCAATCCGCGGGAAAAAAAAACCTACCTCAAACACTTAAAATAATCAAAAGGCTCCAAACATTCTTTACATTGCCAATGCGCTTTACACGCTGTACTTCCAAATTGACTAATCATCTTAGTATCTTCAGAACCGCACAAAGGACAAGGTACTACAATAGGTGTGCCGAAGAGAACACTTTTGTCACCCTCATCAACTGGCGGTGCAATTCCGTATTTATTAAGTTTTTCTCGACCTTCTTTCGTCAGCCAATCGGTTGTCCAGGCAGGAGACAAAGTCGTTACAATTTTAAAGTCAAAACCTTTATCGCTCAAAACTTCTGCAATCCCTTTTTCAATGTATTGCATCGCTGGACATCCGCTGTAAGTTGGTGTAATGGTAACGACATACTGATTATCAATTGATTCCACCGATCTTACAACACCTAAATCAACAACTGTTAAAACAGGAATCTCTGGATCAGAGACCTGTTCTAATAATTGCCATATTTCTTTTTCACCTACCATTCCATTCCTGGATAAGTGCGTTGCATGTATTGTAATTCAGTCAGCAAATATCCCAAATGCTCAGAGTGAACGCCTGTTCTTCCGCCGGCTTGTTGCCACGCGTGTGTTGGAATTTCAAGCGTTGCCTCGCCTAAAATCTCTCTCACTTGTCTTTCCCAAGGTTGTTTCAATGCTGCAATGTCAACACTGATCCTATCGTTCAGTAACAATGCATCTACTTCGTTGGTGAAAAATAATTCACCGGTGTATCTCCACAGCGTGTCAACAGATTCTTGAATTTTTGCATGGGATTCTTCTGTTCCATCTCCTAAACGAATCATCCACTCCGAACTGTGTCGCAAATGGTATTTGGTTTCTTTCAATGATTTTTCAGCAATCGCTGCTAATTCTTGGTCTGTACTTTTTTCCAGCGCCTCTAAGAATAACTTTCTAAAAACATCAAAAAAGAATTGACGGGCAATCGTATCTCCAAAATGCCCGTTCGGTTGTTCAACCAGCAACACATTCTTGTATTCTCTTTCAAATCTCAAAAATGCCAAATCATCCGCCGTTCGGCCTTTGTTTTCTATTTTCGCAGCGTATTCGTAAAAATTGGTTGCTTGACCTACAAAATCTAACGCAATGTTGGTCAACGCAATATCCTCTTCCAAAATCGGTCCGTGGCCGCACCACTCTGAAATGCGGTGACCTAAAATAAGGCTGTCGTCCGCGATGCGCAACACGTATTCGAAAAGTGCTTCTTGTTTATTCATGTTCATATCGAAATGGCTTCAAATTGATAACTTAACCCTTTAGTTACATGTGAGAAATTCCTTCAGGAACTTCGTAAAACGTTGGGTGTCTGTAAATCTTAGTATCTGCAGGCTCGAAAAACTCGTCCGCTTCTTTTGGGTCTGAAGCCGAAACCATTTTGGATTCAACCACCCATATACTAACGCCTTCACTGCGTCTTGTATATACGTCGCGTGCATTTGAAATTGCCATTTCAGCGTCTGGTGCTCTTAAGCTACCGACGTGTTTGTGACTTAATCCTTGTTTACTTCTGATAAACACCTCCCAAAGAGGCCATTCTTTTGTACTCATGATGTTATATTATTAGGAAGCTTTTTTCGCTTGTCTTTTTTCTGCGTATGCTGTTGCTGCTTCGCGAACCCACATTCCGCTTTCTTTTGCATTTCTTCTAGCGTCAAGGCGCTGTTTGTTACAAGGACCGTTTCCTTGAATCACGTTCATGAATTCATCCCAATTGATTTCTCCATAATCGTAACCTTGTTTTTCCTCGTTCCATTTCAAATCTTTGTCTGGAATTACCAAACCGATCATTTCCGCTTGCGGAACAGTAACATCAACAAATTTCTGACGTAATTCGTCATTTGTTTCACGCTTGATTTTCCATTTAATGGATTGTGCTGTATGTTTTGAATTTTCGTCGCTCGGACCAAACATCATTAGCGCTGGCCACCACCATCTATTCAGTGAATCTTGCGCCAATTCTTTTTGCTCTGGAGTTCCATTTGCCAATCCTGCAATAATTTCAAAGCCTTGTCGTTGGTGAAAAGATTCTTCTTTACAAACACGAACCATTGCCCGTGCATACGGTCCGTAAGAACATCTGCACAACGGAACTTGATTCATAATCGCAGCACCATCAACCAACCAACCAACAGTTCCCATATCAGCCCAAGTTAAGGTTGGATAATTAAAAATGGAAGAATATTTTGCCTTTCCAGAATGTAAATCGTCAATGGTTTCTTCACGATCGGCACCTAAAGTTTCAACCGCACTATACAAATATAATCCGTGTCCCGCTTCGTCTTGAACCTTTGCTAACAAAACCGCTTTTCGTCGTAAGTTAGGCGCACGAGTAATCCAATTTCCTTCTGGCAGCATCCCTACAATTTCAGAATGTGCATGTTGAGAGATTTGACGGATTAAGGTTTTGCGATAATTATCAGGCATCCAGTCGTTGGGTTCAATTTTGATATCGGCATCAATTTTAGCTTGAAATTCGCGTTCTTTTTCTTCTAGATTGATATTTTTCATGTCCATAGTTTCTAACAACAAATTTAAGGAATTTAAATGAATATTCCATCGGAAGCGATTTCAATTAAAGATTATTATTTTAAACGGATTATTTTGAGGATGTGAGTTAAGCTTAAATCACCAACGAACCGTTTTTTTCTTGTTGACAAAAAAATCATTTTATTATTTTCAGGAAACCAATTAATCTTTTTTTACTGCATATCTTTGAAGCATGAAATTTATCCATTTGTCCAAATTAGGAAAAACCAGTTTTGTTAATTACCTAACAACCTTTGTATTGGTCATTTCAGCCATGCTGGGATTTGGACTTTTGCCTTATACCTGGCGATTAAAACAGTTGGGATTTCCCGTTGACGGAACCGCTTCACCTAAGGCTGTGATAGAGGTGATGGGTGAAAATCAATTTTTGGTATTGCAGCTCATGCCTTTTATTTTCGCCTTAGGAATGTTGTTAATTTGCATCAAAACAATACACAAACGACCATTAATCAGCCTGTTTACCACCCGAAAAACTTTTGACTGGAAACGATTCTTCGTCAGTTTTTCCGCATGGGGGTTTTTGATGTTTTTGATGTTAGGGATTAGTTATTTCTCTTCAAAAGAATTCTATTCTTGGAATTACAATCCGAATACCTTTTGGACTTTGGTATTGATCGGCTTGTTTGTCATTCCTTTGCAAACAACTTTTGAAGAAGTGTTTTTTCGCGGATTTCTTTTTCAAGCAACTGGAAGTATTTTCAAAAAAGGATTAACGACTGCCATTTTCACAGGGATTTTATTTGGATTGGTTCACGGCTCCAATCCCGAAGTGAAATTATTGGGAATTGGAATTCTTGCATATTATATCGGTACAGGAATCTTCCTCGGACTGCTCACTTGGAAAGATCAAGGTTTGGAGCTTTCGATGGGATTTCACGCAGTCAATAATATTTTCGGAGCAGTGATTTTGACCAACTCTTGGCAAGTATTTCAATCTGATGCCTTGCTGATGGATCATGCAACTCCATCGTTTGGCTGGGACACCTTATCGAGTTTATTGATTTGTTTTCCACTGTTGTATTTCTTTTTCTCGAAGAAATACGGTTGGAAAAAAAGATAAAAGAATCGTTGGACGGAAAAAAATAATGTGCTCGTAAAGGTCAGCTAATTACATTGGGATATCTAAATGAATTTCAGTGTTAAATTATCCGTTTTAACCGTTATAAACCGCTTCAGTGTTGCTATCACTCATCTCTAAAATCCATCCTTCTCAAATATTACAAAATGAGAACCCGTTATTTATGTTATGTGTAAATGGAACTTTTTCCGAATAAATTTAAGCTAAAAAAAACTAACCCTAGAGAGCAACCATGTTTTCAATCCTTAAATACCCACATTGTCATTTTATCTATTAATTTTGTGTAAAATTTAAACCATGCGAGTAATTTCAGAAATTCCACACGAAAGATATAAAATTCAGATTTTTAATTATAATGCTAAATATTTGATTAAAATAGAGTTGGGTCAATTTGAACAAATTTTCAAAATTGGTGAAACCGAAGTGTCTGGATTAAAAGAAGTAGAAGCGATGGTCACCGACCAATTGCTGTCAAATTGCCTAACGCGATTTATTGCCATGCGAACGGATTGGGAAAATGCGTTCCAAAATCGAAATGTAAATACAATGTGAAATATAATCTAATTGAGATGATGAAATTAACGAAAATAGCTGCCGTTTTAACCCTAAGTTTATTGATTTTTTCTTGTGGAGAGAAAAAGAAAGTGGAAAAAGACACGACTCCAAACGTGGGAACTGTCAATCCCAATGGATTAAAAATCGCTTTTTACAGTCAAGATAGTTTGGCTACGGGATTTACTTATTATATGGAAATGGACTCCATGATGAAAGCGAAGCAAATTGGTTTTCAGAATGAATTGCAAAAACGAGAAAAAGCACTACAGAATTATATCAACACCAATGAGCAACGCGCCAAGTCGGGTTCACTTTCAGGATTTGAATTGCAATCCATCCAAGAAGAAGCCCAACGAAAACAATATTCTTTGATGCAATATCAGGAAACAGAAGGCGGAAAATTGGAACGTGAAACAGGAGAATTGTTGAACGTAATCGGTAAAAAAATTGAAGAAGCTGCTAAAAAATACTCTGAAAAGCACGGTATTGACATGTTGATTATGCACGGAGCAGGAGGTCAATTTGTGTACATAACGCCAAACATGGATGTAACTACAGCGTTTATCGAATATTTAAACCAACACCAAGCTGAAATTGAATCAGACATGGGGATCCAGAAAAAGAAATAATACATGTTTGTAGCCCAACAAAAGCTAAAAGAAAACATTGCTGAATACATTTTGTACATGTATCAAATTGAAGATGTGATCCGTGGATTTCAATTCGATATCGATAGAATCATGAACGAATATGTATCGAAGCAACTTCCAGATGAATCTTTCCATGCTCAATACAGAACTTGGTACGACGACTTGATTCGTAAAATGCGTTCTCAAAAGATCGAAAAATCCGGACATCTTTTCTTGATTCAAGAGGTATTGATCGAGTTATCCTATTTACACAATACGTTGCTAAATATGTCCAGTGATGTTCGTTACAAAGAATTGTACGATGCTGCGACTCCACACATAGAAGCCTTCAAAGATAAATCGAATTTAAAAGACAAAAATCACATTGAGATTTTGTTCCACGCACTGTATATGAAATTGTTACTTCGTTTACAGAAAAAACAAATTAGCTCAGAAACAGAAGAATCCTTTGACTCGATGCGAATCCTTGCTGCTTATTTGAGTAGAGCCTATCAGCAGATGAAAAGTGGGGAATTAACTTTTAATTAGAGTTCAACTTTATTTTATTAGTTCTACCACGGACTGTGTGGATTAAATACTATTTCTTACGTGTCGCCAATCTGAACATTGGCACTCAAACTGAATGACAATAATTCCTAGCTAATCCTATCATTTCTATGGAGTAACGCGAACGAAATATTTTGATTTAAACTTTATCCAAGTAGATAAGGTAGAGCCATTTTATATAAATAAACGGATCTATTTTTGTGTAAAATAAAAAGTTATTAACCATTTTTATTTTATAGGCAACTATTACAAATAACGCACGTTAAATAATATAAACGCATAAAGAATTTATTTATAATCACTTGGTTATAAAGGTTTATTACTTTTTAATATCAAGACTAGTATCTACATTACTATGAAAATACAAACTACATTTTTAGTATTTTATTTGACCTTTTTTATGGTCCTGAATTCATTTTCACAAAATAATAATAACGTCAAGCATGCTATAGATTCTAAAGAATATTTACTCGGGGAAAGAATGGAAAAATTTCTTGCCAACGATGACTATATTTCGATTGAGAAAGCAATGAAAGATAAGGGTTATACATTTCCTGCAATTGCTATTCAATCTAATGAAAACCAGAAAATCGTTTTAGAATTTCGAGCATATAAAATTAATTCCTCCAATAGAGCGGAAATTAAAAGTGCTATTATAAGTGGAGTGCCAAGTATTTCAATGGTAGAAATTTCTGAAAACTTCGTTAAAGCTACTTTTAATGCGAATGCTGACGAATTTCACATTAAAACATTATTTAGATATCTAGGATACGATTCTTTTATATTGCCCAACTAATTGATTTAAATCACTACTATGAAAATATTTAAAGTTAATCTACGAACTTTGAAATTGCTTACATTATTTATGTTGGTTGTAAGTTCTTTCAATTTGTCCCATTCTCAATGTAATACCAATACGTCTATTTGTTCACCTGGTGTTGCAGGCCCCTTTGGTTTTGGGAATACTAACCCAAATACTTTCCATCAAGGTTGCTTAAGTACTGTTGGTAGTCATCGATATGGTTTTATATTGCTACAAATCACTCAAACTGGTCCGCTTAACTTGTTAGTAAATGGATCGGCAAATAATGGTTATATTGATGTCGAAGTTTTCTTAATTCCACCTGGTGCGTCTCCATGTGTCGCAATTCAGAACCCTGCGAATATGATTGTTTGTAACTTTGCGGCAAATGCGGGTGGATGTGTTCAGTTTGGAACTACTTTTCCTTGTAATTCTAGTGTTCCGACTCCAGTTGTGACGGCAGGTTCAACTTTAATGATTGTTGCACAAGATTATAGTAATGCAAGTAGCACGTTCACACTTCAATTAGGCCCTCCTCCTGGCGCTCAAACAGGCGCTTCTAGTGCGGCATTTACTTCACCGTCAACGGTATGTTTATCAGGACCTAGCGTTCCGTTAACAGCGGTCAATGGTGGAGGAACTTGGGCTGGAACGGGTGTTTCACCAACTGGGATATTTAATCCTGCATCTGCAGGAGTAGGTAATCATACTGTATCATATTCAATAGGATCAGGGCCATGTTTTAGAGCGACATCTGCAATTATCTCAGTTGTGAATAACGTAACTCCTATTTTTAATCAAGTTCCAGCCGTTTGTGCTGGTAGTGCTTTTACTTTACCAAATACTTCGACAAATGGAATTAGCGGTACTTGGTCGCCTGCTCTTAATCCAAATGTTACTACAACCTATACTTTTACACCAACTGCTGGTCAATGTGCTGTTCCAACAACGATGACGGTTACGGTAAATCCAAGAGTTACTCCAACTTTTGCAGCCGTTGGTTCAATTTGTTCTGGTGCGGCTGGTTCGCCGTTGCCCACCACTTCATCCAATGGTATTCCGGGAACTTGGTCACCCGCTTTCAATAATACCACTACAACGACCTACACTTTTACGCCTGCAACTGGCCAGTGTGCTAATTCCACAACGATGACCGTTACGGTAAATCCAAGAGTTACACCAACTTTTGCAGCTGTTGGTGCAATTTGCTCAGGAACGGTTTTAACAGCATTGCCTACTACTTCAACAAACGGCATTACAGGGACATGGTCTCCAGCTTTAAACAACACAGCAACAACTACGTATACTTTTACACCAACCACTGGTTTATGTGCAAATCCGACCACATTAACCATCACCGTAAATCCAAGAGTTACACCAACTTTTGCAGCTGTTGGTCCAATTTGCTCAGGAACGGTTTTAACAGCATTGCCTACTACTTCAACAAACGGCATTACAGGGACATGGTCTCCAGCTTTAAACAACACAGCAACAACTACGTATACTTTTACACCAACCACTGGTTTATGTGCAAACTCCACAACGATGACTATAACGGTTCATCCGAATATAACGCCAACATTTAATGCAGTTGCTGCAATTTGTTCGGGGGGTTCTTTCACGTTGCCAACTAGCTCAACAAATACTCCGGCAATTACTGGAACGTGGTCACCAGCCATAAACACGACTGCCACCACAACGTATACTTTTGCACCAACCGCAGGTCAGTGCGCTACGACTCAAACGATGACTGTAACTGTAAACCCAAACATAACTCCAACTTTTAACCAAGTTGCAGCAATTTGTGCTGGAGGTTCTTTTACTTTGCCATCTTCCTCGACCAATACACCGGCCATAACTGGAACATGGTCGCCAGCTGTAAATAATACTGCCACCACAACCTATACTTTTGCACCAACTGCAGGGCAGTGCGCTACTACACAGTCAATGACAGTAACGGTGAATACTTCTGTTCCACCGACCATAACGCCTGTACCCACTACCTGTTCGAATGCTGCCGCGATTACACTGGTAGCTAATCCAAGCGGTGGTACTTTTTCAGGTCCTGGAGTAAGTGGAAACACCTTCAATCCAGTAACCGCGGGAAGTGGTAGTCATACGATTACCTACAGTATTCCTGCCGTAGGTGCTTGTCCAGCAACTAGTACAACAACAGTCATTGTTGTAACTCCCTTACCAATTGCGACAATTGCTTATTCTGGTCCTTATTGTAGTAGTTCAGGTTCTGTACCTGTAACACACACAGGAACAACAGGTGGCGTTTATTCAAGTACCCCAGGTTTAACCATAAACCCAACAACAGGTGTAATCAATCCATCTACGAGTACAGCAGGGACTTACACAGTTACGTATACCATTGCTGCAGCAAATGGTTGTCCGGCGGTAACTGCAACAGCATCTGTTACGATTACTGCAATACCAGTTCCAACCATTACGCCACTTGCAACTTTATGTTCAAATGGCGCTGCAGTTCCAGTCACGGTTGCACCAGCAGGCGGAACACTTTCAGGAACGGGAGTTACAGGAACTAGTTTCAATCCCACAACAGCTGGAGCAGGAACACATACTTTAACTTATACAATCGCGGCCGCTGCTGGTTGTCCAGCGCAAAGTGCGACGACTGTTGTGACAGTTACGGCATTGCCAACAGCAACAATTAGTTATGCTACTCCGTTTTGTAATACTTCAACTTCAGAGACTGTAACTCA
>CAZAVP010000008.1:86369-109911 GCA_964488745.1 uncultured Chryseobacterium sp.
AGGTTTAACCATAAACCCAACAACAGGTGTAATCAATCCATCTACGAGTACAGCAGGGACTTATACAGTTACGTATACCATTGCTGCAGCGGGCGGATGTCCCGCGGTAACTACAACTACTACGGTAGATGTAAATTCAATATCAACTGCAACAATTAATTATGTAGGTTCACCTTATTGTACAAGTTTAACAACGCCTCAATCTGTAACGCATACAGGAAGTGGTGGTGGAACTTATACAGCTTCACCGGCAGGATTAACAATCAATGCAATAACAGGTGCGATTATTCCTTCAACGAGTACATCGGGGACATATACAATTACCTATACAATTCCTGCAATATCAACTTGTCCGGCAGTAGTAGTTACAACTACGATTACTATTACTGAACTACCAACAGCAACAATTGCATACGCTGGTCCTTATTGTAGCACTTCAACTTCAGAAGCAGTAACTCACACAGGTACAACAGGTGGCGTTTATTCAAGTACCGCAGGTTTAACCATAAACCCAACTACAGGTGTAATCAATCCATCTACGAGTACAGCAGGAACTTATACAGTTACTTATACCATTGCAGCAGCAAGTGGTTGTCCGGCGGTAACTGCAACAGCATCTGTTACGATTACTGCAATACCAGTTCCAACCATTACGCCACTTGCAACTTTATGTTCAAATGGCGCTGCAGTTCCAGTCACGGTTGCACCAGCAGGCGGAACACTTTCAGGAACGGGAGTTACAGGAACTAGTTTCAATCCCACAACAGCTGGAGCAGGAACACATACTTTAACTTATACAATCGCGGCCGCTGCTGGTTGTCCAGCGCAAAGTGCGACGACTGTTGTGACAGTTACGGCATTGCCAACAGCAACAATTAGTTATGCTACTCCGTTTTGTAATACTTCAACTTCAGAGACTGTAACTCACACAGGAACAACAGGTGGCGTTTATTCAAGTACCGCAGGTTTAACCATAAACCCAACTACAGGTGTAATCAATCCATCCACGAGTACAGCAGGGACTTACACAGTTACGTATACCATTGCAGCAGCGAGCGGTTGTCCAGCTGTTACAGCAACTGCAGTTGTAGAAGTAAATTTGATTGCAACTGCCAATATTAATTATGCTGGTTCGCCATATTGTATGGATGTGACATCTCCGCAAGCGGTTACTTTTACGGGTAGTGCAGGTGGTACGTACACTTCTACGCCAGCAGGATTAACACTTAATTCAACTTCTGGATCTGTTACGCCTTCAACTAGTACAGCAGGAACGTACACCGTAACTTATACAATTCCTGCAATTGCATCCTGTCCGGCAGTAACTGCTACTTCAACGGTTGTTGTTAACCCGTTACCAGTTGTTTCAATTGATCCAATTGCCAACTTGTGTATCGATGCAGCTTCAGTTAATGTGATTGTTTCACCAACAGGCGGGACACTTACAGGAGCTGGAATTACTGGAACTAATTTCAATCCAGCAACTGCAGGTGCAGGTACTCATACGTTGACTTATAATTACACAGATGGTAATGGATGTAGTGCCACAACAACTTCAACTGTTGTTGTAAATCCATTACCAACACCGGTAATTACACCAATCTCTGCTTTATGCGCTAATTCAGCAACTGTTGCGATTGTTGCCACTCCTTCAGGCGGCACACTCTCAGGAACAGGCGTAGTAGGAACAAATTTTGACCCAAGTGTTGCAGGTGCAGGAACGCACACTATTACGTATAATTTTACGAATGCTAACAGTTGTTCAGCAAGTACCACAACAACTGTAACGGTAAGTCCTGTTCCAACAGCAACTATTACTGGAACCATTGATGTATGTCAAAACGGAACAGCACCGGTTGTTACTTTCCTTGGATCTGGAGGTACAGCACCTTATACATTCACATATTCATTGAATGGTGGAGCAAACACGACGATTGTTTCTACTGGAAATACTGCTACGATTACAGTTCCAACAGGAACACCAGTGACAAATGTCTATACTTTAGTAAGTGTTCAAGATGCAAGTTCAACCAGTTGTTCTAATATTCAGACAGGAACTGTAACTGTAAAAGTAAATGCATTGCCTTTAGCAACTATTTTAGGCACAACTACAATTTGTCAAAACGGTACTCAACCAACCATTACTTTTACTGGAAATGCGGGAGTAGCGCCATACACCTTTACTTATAATGTGAACGGCGGCGCCAATCAAACCATTGTATCAGTAGGAAATACGGCAACCCTTCCAGTTCCAACAACAACCGTTGGTACTTTTACATATAATTTAGTGAACGTCCAGGATGCAAGCACAACCACTTGTTCTAATCCTCAGTCTCAGTCAGCTGTAGTTACGATAAATCCTTTGCCAGTTGCAATTGCTACTCCGTCTCTCCAAACAATATGTTCTGGAGCGAATACGGTTATTAATCTGAGTTCTCTTCCTGCTGGATCTACATTTAACTGGACGGTTGTTTCTAATTCATTGACAGGAGCGTCTGCTGGAACAGGAAATACAATCAATCAAACTCTAGTAGCCACTACAAATACGGTTGGAACTGCAACCTATACAATTACACCAACTTTAGGGAGCTGTGCAGGCTTACCAATTGATGTAGTCATTACGGTAACCCCTTTACCAACTGTAGTCGCTACACCTGCATCGCAGGCAATTTGTTCGGGTGCTACGACCTCAATAGCACTATCCTCTGCTCCTGTGGGCTCAACCTTCACATGGGTTGCAACAGCAACTAATGTGACAGGTTCAAGCAATGGAGCAGGAAACACGATTGCTCAAACGCTAACTTCCACTACCGGTGGAACTGTAACATACGCCATTACACCCACCTTAAATGGTTGCGTGGGGGCTGTTACAAATGTGGTGATAACTGTAAACTCCAATCCGACATTGGTAGCAAATCCAACACTTCCAAGTATTTGTAATGGGAGCAACGTTACCCTGAATGTTTCAGGAGCCAATACCTATGTTTGGTCTCCAGCGACAGGCCTTAGTTCAACGACTGGTAATAGTGTAGTCGCTTCACCAACAGCAACTCAAGGATATGTGATAACGGGAACAGATGTCAATGGTTGTACCAATAGCACGAACGTAAATGTTACCGTAAACCCACTACCAGTAACAACTGTTACGCCTAGTGGAGCAATTTGTCTTGGGGGATCTATGCCCTTAACGGCAAATGGAGCCAACTCATACACTTGGTCTCCAGCAACAGGATTGAGTAGTACAACAGGTAATACTGTAAGTGCGAATCCAACTACAACCACTACGTACACAGTTACAGGGACAACTTTAAACTGTTCAACAACCGCAACCGTAACCGTAACCGTAAATCCATTGCCTGTTGTAAATGCAGGAATTGACAAAGACATTTGTGGTGGTGACTTAGTTACTTTGTCAGGAACTGGAGCAGTAACGTATATTTGGGATAATGGTGTAACCAACAACATCCCCTTCTCTCCCACTTCTACAACTACTTACACCCTAACTGGAATGAATGCTGAAGGTTGTATGGCTACCGATCAAGTAACGATTTCAGTAGTTGACAGACCGACCCTATTGGTTACTCCTTCAACTCTGGTGGGATGTACACCGTTAAAAGTTGATTTTGCGAATAATTCAACAGGGGCAGTAACGTATGAGTGGGATTTTGGAGATGGAGCCACTTCCACATTAGCTAATCCTTCTCATACTTATACTACAGTTGGATGCTTTGATGTTACTTTGAGTGCATATACCTCTGGAGGTTGTGTAACTACCCAAGTGTTCCAAGATTTGATTTGTACTTATTTAACTCCAGTTGCATCGTTTATAGCAAACCCATCTACGATTACAACTGCGAATCCATTAAGTAATATGATTAACACATCAATAAACGCAAATCAATATACCTGGGACTTTGGAGACGGTTCAGGTACCAGTACAGCAGTAAATCCATCTCATACTTTCCCTGATGATGCGATAACTAATTACACGATTACCCTGCATGCAACTAATGACTCGGGATGTAAGGACTCTGCGAAAGTAACGATTGAAATAATAGAAGATATCGTGTATTATGTGCCGAATGTATTTACACCAGATGGAGACAATTTCAATCAAACATTCCAACCCGTGTTTACCAGTGGGTTTGATCCGTATGATTACTCTATGTACATTTATAATCGTTGGGGAGAACTTATTTTCGAATCTCACGACGCTTTGATGGGATGGAATGGCACATACTTAGCTAGTAATGGAGATTTAGTCCAAGAAGGAACTTATGTTTGGGTGATTGAATTCAAAGTCAAACAGAATGATAAACGTAAGAAAATTACGGGGCATGTCACATTATTAAGATAAGATTTATTAAAGTAAAAAAGAAGCTATCCCAAACTAAAATTTGAGATAGCTTTTTTTTTTGTCAATTAGCCTAGTTCTGAAGTACAAGTTAAAAATCACTTTCAAAAACATTAATCCAGGATGCAGCTTCAAAACATTTCCTAAAGATCACCTGTTTTCTTTAAAATCTCAATCATAAACTCTTTCTGAAGCTTGATTACAATCATGTGAATGTATAGTGAATCTCATTTGATTGTTGTTCCCGTATGCACTTTCATACGAGCAATACAATTTATGACGTTTTTACACATAAAAAAATGTGGTTAAACCTTACGGCAACCACATTTTCAAGACTTGTAGCGAGAGGGAGATTTGAACTCCCGACCTCAGGGTTATGAAGGATCATAAAATATATTAAACAACTGTTTTTCAATGTTTTATAATCGTATTCATTTGCCTAAAAAGTGCTGTCGTATGCGGTTGAGTATGGCTGTAAATTCGTTATTTTGCGCCCGTTACTAATTTTAATAATGCATCTCTATTGCCTACGGGAACCTCAAAAACTACAGATATTCTTTCCTGAATTTGTTGATTGTCAACATCTGTAAATTTTTTCGGATAGGTAAATAAATCTATTACATTTATCTCTAGTATTATTGCAATCTGAAATAATCTATTCAAATCTAATCCCCTATTTCCCTTTTCAATCAGTGCATAACCAGGCTGCGCAAGTCCAAGTTGAGTTGCTATATACTCCTGACTATAACCTTTTTCCTTCCGAATTAAGGCTATATTTTCTAAAACTTTCTTTTCTGCAATCATACACACAAGTTAAGACGGTTATAATCAACTTCTTATAACTTATTTGAAATAATAATTGCAAATAAGTAGTATCTGTATTACAATTTGTAATATATTTGCTCTAGTTTACTCATTAAAGGTAAAAAAGTTGAATACGCAAAATTTAAACCAAATGGAAAATCAAGAAGAAAAAGGAGAACTGATCAGCAAGAAAGAAGCGATCGAGTTTACAGGCCTTTCAAGGGCAACACTAGACCGGGCTCGAGTAAGTGGAAGACTTACGGCCTATAAGAAAAACGATAACTGGAAAGTGTATTTCTACAAATCGGATTTGGAGGAATTTATGAATGAAGTGAAACCGGCTTAAAAAAAAATAATTATGCAAAACGCAATTATAGAAGTTGAAATTGAATTATTAAATGGCGAAAAACAAACCATGGAAATTCAAGAAGCAACAAATTGGAATGAGATTAAACCAGGAACAAAGGCATTAATATGTCTAGATAATCATGGAATGTTACTAGCCATAATTAATTCAGCCGATGAAGAAGGAGTTTCTTTCAAAATTATCGGTGATGAAAAAGACTCGACTTACCACTATGAAAGAAATGTTGTATCAAAAATACTTGTAGAGGTAATTGAAGACGATCTAGAAAACTGTCCGAATTGTGGAAGTGAGGCAACTGGGTATAGTTACGATGAATTGGAATACTACGAATGCTTTGATTGTGATCATAATTGGCAGAAATAATGAAAAATCCACTAAAAAAAATGATCCTACCAGGAACGATTGTTCTCATTCATTTAGTGCGTTCACTTTATGTTGAAGATGTGCACTGGATGGAAGAAGTGAGCTTTTATCTATGGCTAATTATTCTCCAGTTCCACCTTTGTTACTGGTTAATGGACAAAGAAAAATAGAACCCCATGGCTTTTGATCTCTTTGAAATAATACAAAAACTTGGAGCTACTCCCAAAGAACTGCGAGACATTGCAGATCAGTTGGAAAGAAGTCAGGTTACTACTATTTCAAAACAATCAAAAATCTATGAAGGGTACAAGAAAAAATTTATTGAATTACTTAAAAATAAGAGAGATGGGAGAAGATAAAAAAATTGAACAGGTGGAAATAAAGTTTACACTGGAAGAAGTGAAATTGCTTCAGAAGATATTAGTTCATTTGAAAGATGAAGACGACTGGAGCAATGATAAAAATCATACACTGATGGTGTCATCAGTTCTGAATGAACACGACAAAAGTTTACCGAGTAAGATAAATAAGATTTACAACAAATTGTTTTAAAACCAGTAGCGATGAAAGAAGATGATAAAGAACACGAGTGCAAATATTGCGGATCAATGAACACTGGTTCTGATGAAGATTGTTATAGAGCACCGGCAAGTGAAAAAGAAAGACAGGAAGATGCAAAGGAAATGATAGAAATGATGGAAGTTGTCGATAAAACTTTTAGGATTCCTGGGCGGTGGGAAGTTATTGAACAAACTCTTACCTCCATGCAAGAAGAAGCCCGCAAAATTAAGTCTGAAAAAGGCGACTTCAGAGTTTTGATTCCTAGATTAAATACATTGCTAAAAGAGGCCGAAGAACTACATAATGCTAATCCTGTTTCTTTTCAAGCTAAATGCGGTTCAGGAGATTTAATTGAATTCTTAAAGCTTACAATTCTAGGTATTAGCCTACAGCCGTTTGGAGAAGCTAAAAAAAACAAAAAACATGTATAAATACAGAATCCACTACCTACTCCGGCAACTGACTGTAAATGATTACGAAATCAGTTGGATATTCTTCCCACAGGCGTTGAATATCTCAAAATCTACTTGGAAACAATGGATTTACATCAAAAACGACGATAACAGAGAAATTCCCCAGGAAGCATTGAAAAAGATAGCAACCTTTTTTGAAGTTCCGATAGATGAAATGTTTAGTTCGTTTGCCAATTGCAGTTTAAAAGAAATGTTTGAAAAATTTAAAGCATGAACCAGGACAAAGTTATAACAGAAAAGTTGAGAGGCATTATTGATTCCTCAACTGCAACTACAACAGCCAAAAGAAAGGCAGTTGCGAACTTGATTAAGCATAAAGATTTGAGGTATAAAATTCTTTTTGAGAGAACCATCAAGTTAAGATTAAGTCAACTTCAAGAAGATTTAAACACCTCATTATGGATTCATTTATGGAGGAAAAGAGCTATTGAAACATTGGAGCTCGAATATGAAATGGATGTGTTTTTAGAAAAAGATGATAATTTTCCAGTGCTATGAAATTACTAGAAACCATAACCCACGAAGACCTTTTAAACGGTGCATACTTCAAAGTAAACAACGGTTTAGATCGGAAGGATCAAAACTTTAAAGGTTTGCTGATCTCGTTCAACTCCGTCTACAAAAAGTTTGTCATTTCATACCAGGGCAAAATCTCTAATTTGAAAATACACAACTTTTACGCATCATCTTGTTATGTGGATGCCATGGCAACGCTTCTAACTGCATGTGAAGAAAATGAACTGATTAGTGTAACGAAGCTTCAGCGAAAAATTAGCATTTCACCCAAAACAATTGAAGAGCAACTGGATTTGTTTAATTAAAAATTGAGATCATGGAAGTAAAATCTATTGAAGAAATGAACGCAAATTTCGAAGTTATTTGGAGCGAAATAAACCGTAGCGACGAAAAGCGCGAAAAGAAGTTAAGACGTTCCCAAATTAGATACAACCTTCATTTCGCATTGCGAAAACTTGGTTATCAAATCAATTCAGGATGCAAAACAATTTATGTTCCTGCAGACGAAAACGAATTTCATGACAAGGTGCTAAGATTGCACCGCGAGTTCGGTTATTCAATTCAAACATCAATACTATAAACTATGTTGAAAATTATAAAAGAATCATCAAACCGCATCGGTTCTGTAAAATACACATACTGTAACACCGATGTTAACGGGAAACCAATTCGGTTACAGATTGATCACAACACCGCCATGCGTGAAATAAAAGACAATAACCTGGAGTATAAAGGCACTGTTATAAAAGACAAGGTGAATGAGGTTATTGTGTCAACTTATTATTGAAATTGAATCCTATTATTATGATCGATATAAATGAACTGTTTGAAAAGATAACAGAAAACCAAGTTTATGAGTTCTATTTGAAGGACAAAAACGAAAACATCGATTTTTATAATTTAAAGCAAATCAAAAGCATTCGTAGTCCTTTTTCAACCGACGAGAACGCTAGTTTTTCTATTTACCAAAAAGGCGGTAAATTGCTTTGGAAACTTCATTCCGATTCAGGAAAAGGCGGTTCAGTGGTTCAATTGGTGATGGATTTGAAAAGTTTGGATTTTAAAGACGCTTTGAAATTAATTGTTCAAGATTTGAATGTGATTATTGACCAAAAACCAAAAAAAGAACGAATTGTTCCAAATTTGAAGCCTTCAGAATTTACGAAAGAAGGTTTAAACTGGTGGTTGGAATACAAAGTGACAACTAAACACCTGGAAGAAAAAAAAGTGAGTGAATGCATTCAAAAGAATGGAGCGTTTGGCTTTTTGTTTTATCATGGTAAACATTTTTACAGAGATGGTTCCGACCGCTTCAAGCTATACATCCCCAAACAAAAATTATCCGAAAAGCAATTTCCGTTTAATAAATTGAATGGTGGTGATATAATTGGATATGACACTTTACCAGTTGAAAAAATAGATCGTTTATTCATTTTGGCAGGTGAAAAAGATAGAATTGTTCTTTATGCAAACACAGGTGATGAAGGCGTTAACTTTTTAAGTGAAACAACTAGAATTACCAAAGAGCAATACGGCCGTTTAAAGGATAAAGCGAAAAACATTTACATTGCTTATGACAACGACGCTACTGGTCAAAAAGCAATGGAGGAAATTGTAGAAGAATATCCGGAAATAAAACCGATATATTTCCCTGGCCATGTAAATGACACTGCGGACTTTTTTAAAGGCGGTTATGTCAAATTAGATTGGGAAAATCTGGTAAAAGAAGCGGACGAAAATTACAGAATCAAAAATGATATTTCGATTGTCGTCGAAAATAGTTCTTACTACCGATTGGAAAAAGGAGGCAAACAGCGTGAAATATGCAATTTCATCATTGAATCTCCTTATTTCATTCAAAAAGAAGAAATATCTGAAAGACAAATTAAAATCATTTCAGCAACCAGGGAAACAGAATTTTTCAACGCAAATACAGATGACTTTGTAAGTGTTCAGAAGTTTAGCCAAATGGTTGAGCGAAAAGGAAACTACTTCTTCAATGGCAAACCCGACGATCTAGCAGAAATAAAGAAAATGGTTTTGATGCGTTCAGAAATCATTCGTTCTGTTGCCATTAAAGGATTTGATAAAAACACCTGTTCTTTTGTGTTTGAAAATGGAGTTCTTACAAAAGATTTGCAATTCAAAGAACCCAACGATCACGGAGTTTTGAGAATTGCCAATGAAACAATTCACATCGACAAAGATGATGCAGCAGAAAACAAATTAATATTCAATCCAGTTAAAAAAGACGTTGTTGAATGGTTTGAGAAGTTAAGAGCTGCGTATGGTGATCAGAAAGCATTTTACGGATTTACGCATACACTTGGTTCTGTTTTTTTTAGACAGATACTTGAAAAAACGAAGTTCTTTCCATTGCTTTTCTGTTATGGTAGACCTCAATCCGGTAAAACTATTTTTGGTGATAAATTGAAAAAAGTTTTCTTTCCTGAAGCAATCCAGCAAACAAGTTTAACCAACTCCACAACCAATTCACTTTCCGCAATTCTTTCTCAATTTTCCAACTGTTTAATTCACTTTGATGAATACAAAAACAACTTAGTACATACTCCAGACATTGACGAACGATTGAAAAATGCTTTTGATGGAATTGGACGAAATAAGTCCACAAAAGAAAACAACAATAGAACGTACACGGACAAAGTAAGTTCAGGTTTATTGATCACTGGAGAACACTTGCCAAAAAACGAAGCTTTGTTTACAAGAAGTCTTTTGTTGGAATTTGCCATTAATGACAATAACAATACCAGGGAACAATTTAAAGAGTTGTGCGAATACGATGGGAACGGATTGAGCGCGGTTTTGATGCAAGTATTTAAAATGAAAGACGAATTTGATTCTAATTTTTCAGAAATCTATGAAGCTTCAAAAATGGAGGTAAGAACTCTTTTCCTGAAGAACGATTTAATGTTAAGCGAAAGACAATCCAACAACCACGCTTTGTATTTATCTGTTTTCAGATTATTAGAGTTGGAATATGACTTTGGCAACTTCAATGGAAAACTGAATGACATTATTTTAAGTACGGCATTACGTCAAAATCAATTGTACGAACACAGTAATCCGGTTGCTGAATTTTGGAACATTTTCGCCACGTACAACAACGATAAAATATCAGAAGGATATCACTATAAGATTACAAGCGGAATGCTCGCAATTCCACAAAAAACGAT
The DNA here is from genome assembly GCA_964488745.1 of uncultured Chryseobacterium sp. GTDB lineage: Bacteria > Bacteroidota > Bacteroidia > Flavobacteriales_D > Crocinitomicaceae > JAQVCM01. Next base: position 97,002 of record CAZAVP010000008.1, read on the forward strand.
TGATTTGATTTGTACAATTGCATCTCACAACAAAACAATACTTCCAGATAAAGCAACGCTTTTGGAATATTTGAAAAAAGAAGATTATTATGTAGATCGCGGACGAACAAAAAACAGATGTTCATTCAGAATAAACCACTCCGATAAATCAGAATCAGTTCAACGCGCTTCATTTTTTAACCTGGATAACTTAAATCAGAAATACGAAATCATGATTGACGAATTAAAATCTGAAAAACCAGTTCAATTGGATGCTTTTCTTGTTTCCAAATTATCAACAGCTAATTCAAATTCTTAAAAATCTTTATAAATCACTAAAAGCGCCTAAAATGGCGCTTTTTTTTTCTTCTAACCTTAAAAAAGTACTTTCTTAAAAAAAATAAAAAAATTGGTTCAAATGGTTCAAATGGTTCAAATCAAAAATAACTAACTAATATACAGTACTTTAAAAAAATAATATCTTGAACCACTCTTGAACCATTTGAACCACTCTTGAACCAAGCTATTTTTTTCTGTAAAACAGAGGTGGTTCAAAAGGTTCAAAGATTTGAACCAAAACGCAAAACACAAACGTTTCTTTTTCAGGTAATTAAAAGACTTTTGAACCATTTGAACCAATTGAACCACTTGAGAGGCATGTTTTAAAAACGTGTTTTTTAAACATTGCAAATCCTTTTAAAAAAATGAGTGTTAGAATACGATACTACCAGTACTTGCATTCAATCCGTAATCTCAAAACCCTTGTTTACGCATTCATTTGTAATCAACTTTGCTTTCAAATGGCAGACAACAAGAAGAAAATAAAAGCTGAGATTTTGGAATGGATTAAAACCCAAAAGCATACAAGTAAAAAGTTTTACTGTGTGCCGCTTCAGAAGATCGTTCACTTTAACGCTCAAGGCTTGAAACATGCTGTAAGCAGAAATTACAAGTATCCTGAAATAGAACTACAGCTAACCAAAAGAGTTCCGGCTATTATAGCAGATTCATTTTACATGGGATTTGATAAACACACCAAGACAGAAGACAAGAATATTAAAGGAGTTCACAACTTCTACAACATAGTAGTATTTGAAAAGCAATTATATGAGGTATGGATGAAAGTGAAAGAGACCAGAGATTTAACGTACTTCTATGATTTTGGTATAATCAAAAAATTATAGGCACAAAAAAAGAGGGCTAGTTTTTGTGTGGCCGCAAAGCGATAATCACAGTTCATTGACTTTATAAACTGTTGATACTTTTCTACAAAAACATCCCCTCGGTGAGTCACTACAAATATACAAAGAATTTAAACATAAAGTAAAACACATGTATCAAATAACCGGAAACACAATCAGTTTTAGAATCTCTCCAGAAGAGCGAGAGGTTTTGAATCAACATGCGCTTACAATGCAGACACAAGAAAACCAAGTGTATACAAACAGTAAGCAACTTGTATTCGGACTGATTACACATTGTAATCAACTTGAAAGCACTTTGAATACAACTGTAAGCAAATTGAATACAAATGTAGACAATTTAAAATCAAGCGGTTCAGAAACTAAAAACATTCAAGAGGTTGAAAACACAATGTCAGCAGATGTAAATAATCTGAATACAGAATTGAATGCAGATGTAAACAAAGTGAATGCAGAATTGAATTCAGATGTAATCAAAACTGAATTCAAAAACAGCAGCGAATTACTCGATTTAATTGAACAGGCAAAAATGACAATCGGGTATGATCCTGAAGATTCACCGGCAACACCGGAAGCAGTTTTGAGAGATTTAATTGAAATCATAAATCAACCGATCGAAACACCGAAAGCAATTGAAAAAGAAGTTACCGTTGAAGTTGAAAGAAAACTTTCTCCAAATGAAATTTTAGTAAATCTTACAACTCAACAGGTAGATGTTTTAGAATTAATTGCACGCTGGAGATTTTCAAAGCGACTGGATCAAGAGAAAAAAACAAAAGCGGAAATAATCAAAGCAATGACTTTTAATGAAGCAACATTGTTGAATTATGGCGACTGCTACAAAACAGGTATTAAATCCAAAAACATTAGATAATGTCAATCATCAATAAATTACAAGCCGAAATTAAACGGCTGCATGCTGAAAAGCTTCAAACTGAAAAAGACATGGAAGTTGTAACCCGAAACTTTAAAGAAGCCTGGGACCATATCGGAATTGATTTTTCCAAAATGGCAACCGACAAAGAGACCGGTGACAAACCAAGTGCAATGGCCATGACGAAAATAGTTTTAGGAATTGGAAAACGATTTTTGTCTAAACGAGTCAAGATTGATTTTTTGATTAACAAATGGGAAACTGTTTCTCCAGTGCTCGATAAATACAAACATGTTTTGAAGTCAGCAGACGACGCAGAACCGAAAAAATTAGACTAAATGTTTGAACTTGATTTAAGTGGAATTTTAGAAGCTCCAACCATGATGCGTTCTGAAGTGGCCGAAAAGGTGAGCGACGATTTTGATTTGTCCGGACTTCAATTTGATGAAGAAGAGGAAGAGGAAGAAGGGAACACCGATCTAGCAGCATCGGAACCGGAACAATTTAAAATAAAGATCACAGAAGCCGAAGCGCGAGATTCTGCGGAACTGGTTGTGGATTTAATTGACACCTTCAACAGCGTTGCTTTAACTCCTTTGGCACGCTGGAAACTGAAAAAGAAGCTAGGCGGTTCGAAAGTGGTTCGCGCCATGCAGGCCATTTTCGAAAAAGACATAGAAGGCAAAGAATTGACACCTAGAGAGGTGCAAATGAAACGGCAGTACGTAATGTACTTAAAAGACAAGGAAGAAGCTGAGGGCTTGATTCCGTTCACCCCTGAAGAACGTGATAAGTTAACCAGGGCGATGACTGCCTATTTCAAAAAGAAGAACATTCTTTTTTCAGGTGATTACTCCTTTTGGGCTGAATTTGCCATGATTGAAGGAATGAAGATTACGCAGATTTTAACAATGTAAAAGCAATGACACGAACGAACAAAGTCATACTAATAGCAGGTAACAGAGGAACTGGTAAAACAGACTATGTGAAAGATTTGATTTTTAAGCAGCTAAATTTAGTTCCTAAATGTTTGATCGTTGACACTTTTGATTCTGACGTTTGGAGAAATTTAAAAACTTGGAATGCACCGGAAAACATTAACATTTCTGTTACTGATATTCCGATTGATAAATTCAAATACTGGAAAAGTGGCGTTGGTAAAATGTATTCTTCAGACACTTCTGAAATCATGCAACAGATTGGAGAATTTGCGCGGAATACTTTTATCGTTTTTGAAGATGCTACCAAATACATTGGAACCAAATTAAAAGAAGATACCAGAAGATTTGTTTTAGATTCCAAACAAAAGAATTTAGACCTTGTTTTTATCTTCCATTCTCTTTCTGCAATTCCTCCAGAGCTCGTTCGCGTTTCCGATATTCTAGTTCTTTTCAAAACGAATGAAGGGAAAATTTCCACTACAAAATATCCCTGGGGCGAAATCCCTGAAATGATGAAAAAATTAAGAGCTGACGAAAATCAATATGCCAAAATTCCGCTATTACTGAATTAATCATGACAAAGAAAGATTTAGCCGAACTACACGAAATGTCAAGCGATACGCTTCGAAAACTACTGAATGAGAAATATTTTGAAGTTCTAGAACCTTTCGGCTACAAAAAGAATTCAAAGATACTGCTTCCACATGTTGTTCGGGAATTTACTAGAATTTGGGGCAAAAAAATACGAGAAGATGAAATATAGAAAAGTAAATGATTGCTTTAAGTTGAGTAAAAACATTAGAGCCCAACACGAATTGTTCGAAGATTTTAAAAAAGAAAGAACTGATGTGAAAAAATTCATTTTCTACTTATGGTTACAGAAAAACGAATTGAAAGCCGATTTTGGTAAAGATCGTAACGGAGATTTTGGTTACGGTTTAGAATTCATTCCGAACATTTAATAACTCAAGAAAAATGAAAAAAGCATTTATCAAATGGATGTCCAGTAGAAACTGGATTTACAAATTATCAGTTAAATTAATCGCTAATCGAATTGTTTATAGCAAAACAATTCTTACTCCGAAGTACCTAGCAGATATGGGATGGATAGAAGAGTGTGGCTTTTTCTTTGAACCGAACATTAAAAGTCGTGATAAGATTTGGATTCAATTTGAAAATCATTATTTCAGGATATGGCATGGCCATGAAAAAACTTTTATCGGTTTAGAAAGTAGCGTTGAATGGTTTGAAAACTACTATCTAATTATTCACCCTGACAATGGTCGCTACGACCTTTCACCACTGTATTAAAAGAATAAATCAAACATAATACACATGCAAAAAGTACTCCCTTACATTACATCTCTCGGTGTAATCGCACTAATTCTTTTGTTTATTTTTCGCAAAGAACCAAAACCAATTTATCCAATTTCTCCAGTAAAGACAATTGAGACCAGGATAGAAAACAAAGAACAGGATATAACCGGCTTAATGAATCAAATAGCCATTGACAAAGCAGTTGTTTATCGCATTGCCCGGCAAATTAAAGATTTGAAGCTTCAACTTTCAGAAGCCAAGGCCATGAAGGATACACTTTTGATCATTCAGATTCAGGACACCGTTATCAATGCACTCACTTTTGAAAATCGCAATCTCAAAACCATTGTAAATACACAAGATTCTGTAATAATTGCGCAGCGGTATATTATTAATTCAAAAGACACCATTATACAGATCGGCAAACACCAGGTGAAGAAAATCAAACGGCAGCGGAATTGGTCCCTGGTGGCAAATGGCGTTTTAACCGGACTTTTGTTTTTAAAGTAAATCACAAAATTCCACTTTATCCCCTTTTAAACGCTTACAACTGATCAAATTAACTCAAAAGCAAAAAGCGAACAAAACCGCCTTTTCATATTTGCAATTCAGTATTAAATACAAATCCAAAAAAAATCAAATGAAATCAGTAAAAATCATTTCAATCATCACGCTAGTAGTTACAGTAGGCATTTTGGCGGTTGTAATTATCAACCAAGTAAAGAAAAAAGAAGGTGAAGCACCAGCAACATCTCCACAACTTTTTATCGCTGAACCTGAAGCGTAATTAGAAATATTCAAAAATCCAGAAAAACAACAAAAATGGAAAGAGCACAATTAATTGAAAAAGCATTGCTTGAAAAAACAGCAAAACAAGGACTATTATCCTTTGGTAATGGCATTAAAAATGTCATTGGAGTAAGACATACGGGTAAGAATATTCGTTTGAGAATCATTAACAACTGGGAAACTGACGCGACGATTTACCTAACACCTAAAATGCTTTTAGGCGCTTCTTCTGAAGAGATTTTCGCCACCGGTATCAATGACGCGATTGGATTGCCAAATGGTGTTCCTTTTTTCATCGGTGAAACTGAAGATGGAGGAGCTGAAGGTGCAGTAAAGAAGTTGTTGATCACTGCTCTAAACCCAGGCCAATCACTTCCTATTTTAGGCTCTGCCCTTGCAAACGAACCAACCCAAATTTCAGCAATCTCTATGAAGTCCTTCACGACTTCAAACGTTCCTGAAAACACAAACTACGGTAACAGTTTGACGCACTACCGTCTGTCTCACTTGGAAGAAGTAAAAAGATCTTCTCCTTTGAATTTTGACGCATTCCAAAACTCTCGCGACGTTTCAACAGAGATTTTGAAAATTGATTTGATCAAAAACAATTTCAACGGGTTAATTTCTCAAAATGATGTTTTAGCATTCCAAATTAATGCAGGTACACGCATGGATATCACTTTGCACATCGGTGCAAGATTGAACCTTGCAGAATACTTCCAACGTCAGACGAAAGCAGGGAATGAGATTCTTTTACAGCAATTCCCAAACGAAAGTGCGGTTGACGGTTCTTGCGGTTGCTAAGCAATAAAACAAAAACTAGTGATTAATTTTTGAAAAGCCTGCCCAAAACGGGTAGGCTTTTTTTATTCAAACAATATTCAAAATGGGAGATTCAGAAGAAGTTTCAAAAGAAATTGAAAAAAAAGACAATAGCGCTCTATGGGGTAGCATTATTGGAACCGTTGGCAGTTTAGCCAGTGGCTTTAATTACAAAGGTCAAAAAAACGAGATTGAAGTTGCAAGACTTCAGGCCGAAACAGCAAAAGCACAACAGCCAGGTGCTTTGAATTTAGGGGGCGACAACAAGATTATGTACATCGTTGGAGGTGTGATTTTACTTGTTATCGTTCTAGTAGTAATGAAAAAACAAGCATCATAATGGCAACACCAGCACAATATCAAGCAGAAATAAAAAGGCTTGACGGCTTAATAGAAGCAGGAATCACACAAGAAAACGCGCTAAGAACTGCAGCGAGCACATGGAAAGCTGATGCGGACGGCATGAAGATCAGAAGCGGAAATAAAGGTGACAGTGACCGTGCCGAACGTGAAAGAAAGTACGAAATGTATGAAAACTACATTAGACTAGCACAGGAGAAAAATGCTGAAGTAGTAGAATTTAGACAACTCAGAGCTTCACAAATGATTTTAAAGGGCGAAGCAGAAGCAACTTCTAAACAGGTCGCTTTAACATTGGCAAATCAAGGTCTTACCGTTGAGTCATCACTCCAAAAAGCTACTTCTGAAGGTGAAGCGCTAAAAATCAAAACGGCAGGAGATGCGCAGGCAACAGTTACAAATGCAGAGGCTGACGCTTCCAATAAGAAGAAAGTCGGGTTGATTATCGCAGGAATTGGATTAGTGATCGTCGTTGCAGTTTCTGTGATTTTATATAAAAAATTTAAAAAGAAAGCGTAATGGGAGGTTCACAAGAAGCAAGTCAAGCGATCGCTTCGGGAGGCTATAACTTTCAGATCATTTTACCTGATTGGAAGCCAAGCCAAGAAGCAAAAGACGCAAAGCAACAAGAGGCTGATAAAATTGCCAAACAAAAGAAAAATCAAAACATGATTGCTTTTGGAGTTTTGGCAGCAATCGTTATTGCCATCGTATTTTTTACAAAATCTAACAAGAAAGCGTAATGGAAGTTAAAACAGAAGTCGAACTAAACCAACAAAATATCATATTGATTGCCCAGGTACTTTTAATAGTTGCCTCCTTCATTATTTTGATGGTTAAAATATCTAAAACACGATGAACAAATGGTTTAAAGAATTAGATAAAACAACCCAAATGATTGTAGTGGTTGCTGTAATTGTAGTAATCTTTATGGTTCTACGTTCTGGAAAAAACTACATTCAAAAACTCGGTGAGTTTGGAGATAATCTCGGAGAAAAAGCGGCACTGGGTGTAAAAGGTGTGAAAGCTTCATTTTCCAAATCGGAATACAACACCTTTGCGAACCAATTGGAAAACGCCATGGCAGGCAGCGGAACAGATGAAAATTTAATCTTTAAGATTTTCAATAAAATGGAAAACGATTTAGATATTTTGAATTTAGAAACTGCTTTCGGTCTACGCTCGAGTTGGGGCTCAAATTATGATCTATCGGAATGGTTGAGAGGCGACCTCGGAACCACAGATATGAACAAGTTAAATCAAATCCTTTCAGGGAAAGGGATTACAAAACAATTCTAACATGTTTCTTCATGACTTTATAATCCCCTCTTTAACAATTACCATGTCGGGCTTTGTCGGTTGGATTTTCTCTCGAAATAAAAATCGAGCGGAAACCACCGGCATTGACCTTGCAAACGCAAAAGAGATCATTGACATGTACAAAGAATTGTCCGAAGACTTTAAAACGTCAATTGACAACCTTCGAAAGCTTAACCAGGAACAACAAGAGTCTATCATGAAATTTACCTCAAGATGCGTACAAATAAACAAATGCAAGGAATAATAATCATTTTCATAGTAGCCGTTGCTTCCATTGTTTTGGTTCAATATTTACTAAACAAATATTTAAACATCATGCTAATCAGCAAATTATCACCTTTTATTGCCAAATGGGAAGGCGGTTTATCTCGCGATTCTTCAGATACGGCCTCTTCACACCCTGCACCGTGGGAATATAACGGTAAAACAGGGTGGCACACCAACAAAGGCATCACGTATCAAACATTTTCAGGTAATGCCAAAAGACTGGGTTACGTTGCTTCGAAAGAAAACTTCTTTAACATGCCGGATGAAATTTGGCTTAAAATCTTGAAAGAGGTTTACGTAAAAGCGTTTCCAATTGAGAAAATCGCACACCTTCCTCGAATTCAAGCGGTAATTATTACCTGGGCATGGGGAAGCGGTACAAGTGGAGCTGAAACGAGACTTGCAAGATTCCAACGCGAAGAAATGGGAATTCAAGATGCCAATATTACACCTGAAGAAATTGTAAAGAATTTCAGAAACAAAATAACTCCAGTGAACGAATTGGAATGGTTCAATAAACTTTGTGATCGCAGAAAAACAGACTTTCAAAAAATGTCTACCTGTTCAGCTCACTGTAAAGGGTGGTTGAGACGCCTAGACGATTTTAGACAAACATTTGCATAATTAATTTAATAAACAAAACATGAAAAAAGCATTGCCTCTAATTATTATTGTACTCGTACTATCTGTAGGAGTAGCCGGCTATTTTGTTTGGAAACACCTTTCTAAAAAGGATGAAGCAACACCAACGCCACCAATCACACCGGTAAACACCTCGAATCCTAACAGTTTAGGAACTTCGCCAGGGCTTGAAAGCGTACCAGAGATTTTTATAAAAAAACCTCTTTGGATTGAGCCGATTCCACAACCTGTTGCAACAACAGTTCGGGTTCCACAACCTGTTGCAACAACAGTTCGGGTTCCACAACCTGTATCGGCAACAGTTCGGGTTCCACAACCTGTATCGGCAACATTTCGGGTTCCACAACTTGTATCGGCAACAATGCCAGCAAGACCCAATATAGTGAGCGCAATAAGAAACCACAATACACTTTAATCATGAAAAAAAACAAAGCAAAAAACGCAATTGTAATTATTGTGATCATTCTAATTTTATTCTTTGTTGTGCGATATATTCGAGCAAGAAACGACCAAGCTGGAGAAAAAAGTTTATTAGGATCTTCTCCTAGTTCAGGTTCTAGTTCCGGTAGTTCCAAACCTACACCGACAGTTGTCGACAATAACACTACCTTGAAAAAAGGAATGGCGAAAAACGATAGAGTGATGTGGGTTCAATCTCATTTCAATAAGTACGTCGCGCCTGCAAGAGGTTACGCAAAAATCAGTTACGATGGGGTTTTTGGTTCAAAAACAGAAGATGCAGTTTTCAAAACATTAGGAAAGAAAACAACAACCTGGACGGAATTTAAAGCGCACGTAGAAAGTAATTACACTAATTAAAAAACACATCATGGAAGGAAGCGAAAGCGCATCAAGCGCAATGAGTAGTGGCGGTGGTGGCGGAGGAGGTTTATTCTCACTCTCCGGAACAGACTGGCTAGGAATTGGTAGAAATGGAGAAGCATTAGCGAAAGGCACAGAAAGATGTGGTTCTAGACCGAACTGTATCGCCTGGACCAAGTCCTGCAAACAATCTCGGGAGGCATATAATAAATGTGTAACTGAAACTTCAAGCCAAGACTACGAATTGGCAAAAATGGCATTAAACAACGATGCCAGAAAGAACGCACCGGCAGAACCGGCAATTAGTCCAAAAATGATCATCATCGGAATTGTGGTCCTGGTGGCGATTGTATTATTAATCAAAAAATAAAAAAGACATGGCAACGTCAATGTATTTAAGAAGAATGAAGCGATTGGAAGCAATGACAACGCCAACTGCAGTAAAGCCAGAATTAACTCCTGAGTTAACTTTTGGAGAACGAAGCGCGAAGGCGTGGGAAATTGTGAAAAGCGGTGAAGCTTCAAACATCAAAGAAGCTTGGAAAATTTTAAAACTTCGTGAAAATGGAAGTGTTTAAGAAATACCAAAGAGAAATAATCACCGGGCTCATTGTGGGCGCGGTGATTATTGTCTTCATTAATCGCGCTTACATTCAATCGAAGTTAAGCGCTCAAAAAAAGTAATATCAACCCTTAAAAATCAAACAAAATGGCAATAGCTAAAAAGAAACCATCCAAAAAAGCAACACCAAAACAAGTTGCAGCACGTAAAAAATTTGCAACCAAAGCTAAAGCAGCTGCGAAGTTGGTGAAATCAGGAAAAGCAAAAGACATGAAGTCTGCTTGGAAAAAATTAAAGTAGTATGAAAACGAAATACATTATGATCGCGGTTGCGGTTCTTGCGGTGGGTTTTGTAATTTATAGTTACGCAAACAGAAAACCAACCACTGGAGCCTACACTTTAAAAGGCAACCAAGTTCCGGAAGGAATTCAAAAATACCTTCGAGACTTCTCTGAAGGTGAAAAAATGAGTTACGAAGGGAAAATGTACCAGGTTATTAATGGAGCCTGGTCTATCGTTTAATTCTACTGATCTATTTTTAAAGCCGTGCAATTTTGCACGGCTTTTTTTGTTGAGTAATGTTGATACATAGATTAAAACATTATATTTGCCGTTCAATCTAAATTATATATTATGAAAAAAATGTTATTTATTGCCGTGATCGCCTTGATTTCTTTGGCTTCATGTAAAAAAGAAGACATGTCTAAGTATGCAACAAAGGACGATGTCGCTAATTCGAAGACAAACATAAAAACTAGTACGTTCGCTATAACTTTTAGCCAAACCACAACCTGGGGAACAGCTCCATATATGGAACGAGGGGAAGACGACATTGTTCTAACTTTTATTCACTGGGACGATTTAGGGGCAGATAAAACATGGACGCAATGCCCTGTAACATTTGCAGGCTTAACAATTGTACCTGAAACCACAAAGTATTCTTTATTTATAAATGCAGTTCGCGCAGATGGTCAAGCAGGCAGTCCTTTTGCTCAGTCTAAAACTCTTGATTTTAAAGTTGTAGTAATTCCCGTTAGCCAATACAAAGCCAATCCGGGAGTGGATTATTCTAGTTACTCTGAGGTTGCTGAAACATTCAATATTAAAGATTAAAACCTTTAAACAACAATCTAAAGCCGTGCTCGCAGTACGGCTTTTTTCTTGCTTTAAAAAATAAATGAGTAAACATGAGTAAACTGTTAAATATTTTTTATATGTTTGCAGTGAACCAATACTTCAGATGAAAATCTGAACATTTATATTTAAAATAAGCCGTTGCCCTATGGGTAACATTTTCCGAAAGGTTTGTACTCTATCTCTCTGAGGTATTGGTTCAAACCCTAAAGGGTAACGGTGTTCTAAAACTTTTTTGAGATGAACCAAGAAAAAGCAAACACAGCAGACAATCGTTTTCATGATGAAATGAATAAAACGATCAGTGAATTTTATGGAGTAACAACAAACGCAAGCGGATGGGTTGGCGTAAACAACGATCTAATTAATTTCTTTATCGAAAAATCAGTAGATGACAATGAAGCTTTCAGTGATAAATACGTCAAGAAAGTGATTTTTATGATGAACCTACAAAACTTATTCCTGGTCCAATTAAAAGAGACTTGGGATTTGTACCGAAAACACGCAGGTATCGAGTAGTTACAAATGCATTCACTCCAGCGACTTTGAAATTCAGTTTTTAAAGTCGCTTTTTTATTTCAGCATATCCGAATAATCTTCCGGCAGTTCCGCGTCAATCATGTGAATATATCTTTGTATCGCTTCTGATTCGTGGCCAGTGATTAATTTGAGCTTGGCAATAGCCTCATCAATCGTAAAATCTTTACGCAATTGTTTGTAAACCTTGGTAATAAATGTATGTCTGAAAGAATATAAAGAATAACCTGCAGGAAGGTTTAATTTTCGCTTTACTTTCGAAAAACGTTTAGAAAAGTGATCCCTTCTGTTCGTTTCTTGCGCATCCCAATCACCTGCCCCTTCAGGCGTAAACAGATAATGTTCTTTGTCGGTTGCGTTGGCCAGATAAGCAGTTAATTTGTCCAGGACTAATTCAGGTATTATTTTAGTTTTCGATGCTTTTTGTTTTGTTTCCACAGAGATCAACCGATCTTTTAAATTCACGCTTCCAACTTTCAACCGGTTTACTTCTACTGGGCGAAAAAAGAAGAAACTGATAAACTCAACATAGAAAAGCAAAAGCGGATCTTCTTTTTCCAAATGCTCCAGGATCATCGCCAAATCTTCTGAAGTAATTGTTTTGTCGCGCTTGGAATTGGTTTTTAGCGTTTCCATCGATTTGATGAAATTCACGGGAATATATCCTTTGCTTTCCATTGAAGAAAAGATTGCAGATAAAACGGTTTTCGTATTATTTCTATTTCGAGCTCCGGACTTCAATAAAATTTTGTCCAGGTACTTATTTACAATTCGCCTGTCAATTTTCAAAACATCAACGTGCAGCAAATTGTTTTTCTTCAGGAATTCTAAAAACTGCGTTGTGCGAATACGATAATCGCTGTAAGTAGTTTCCTTAACAACTTTCTGTTTCAACTCCAGTACTTCCAAAATTGCGGTATTTGCCGTAATTATTTCAATTACTTCTTCTTCCGGTTCTATGAGTGCCGGGTATGGAGAATGTCCGGCTTTTAAAGTGTCGTGAATTGCGCGCTGCAATATTTTGATGTGTGAAAGTCTTTCAGTGAGTGTTCTGTACCTATTTACTCCCATCGAAATATAAGACTGTCTTACTAGCTTCCCAGTTTGCGGGTCTTCGATAGAATAATACACATACCAACGCTTTTTTAAGTCGTTTCCTCCAGTGTATATTTTTGGAACTGTGAATCTCATTTGATTGTTGTTACCGTATGCACTTTCGTATGCACTTTCATACAAGCGATACAATTTCTTGACGTTTTTGTACATATAAAAAATGTGGTTAAACCTACGGCAACCACATTTTCAAGACTTGTAGCGAGAGGGAGATTTGAACTCCCGACC
>CAZAVP010000009.1:0-7100 GCA_964488745.1 uncultured Chryseobacterium sp.
CGTTCTAGAATTGAGTCGATGTACGCCGGATGATCAAAAAATTGAGCCACGTACTTAACTTCGGGAATCACCCACCATTTGCGGATGATGTTCATCGCTTTTTCAATCGCTGAACCGGTTGAAGCACTTGCGTATTGTGGGAAAAGCGGAATAATAATGATTTCTTCGTAATTTGCTTTTCGCATGCGTTCTAGTACCGAATCCATGGATGGATTTTGGTAACGCATGGCCAATTCGATGGTTACGTTCTCATTTGCAAAGCGTTCTTTCAATAAATTTTGAACGGCAATGGTGTGCGTCATCAACGGCGAAACCCCGTTTCCGAAGTCCCATAATTCCTTGTAAATTTTTGCTGATTTTGGCGCTCTAAAAGGAACGATGATTCCGTTTACCAGTAATTTTCGTGGCAACCAAGGAATGTCGATAACACGTGGGTCATTTAAAAATTCGGTAAGATATCTTCTAACATCCTTCACAGATGGACTGTCGGGTGTACCCAATTGGATTAATAAAACGCCTGTTTTTTTCATTGAAATGATTTTTGTTTGGTTCCTGAAAGGTAAATAGGTAAACAATAAAAACTCCTTAAATAAATCATTTCTGAAATGTTTAAGGAGTTTATAATTTTATGATAATCGCATGTTAAACATGCAAAGGTCTTGCGTCTGTAGCATCCAAAGCAGCTTCTTTGATTGCTTCCGTATAAGTTGGATGCGGATGACAAATGCGTGCGATGTCTTCTGCGGATGCTCTGTATTCCATGGCAACCACGGCTTCCATAATCATATCTGCCGCACGAGGAGCAATCATGTGAACCCCTAAAACTTCGTCTGTTGTTTTATCCGCCAAAATTTTCACCATTCCTTGAATGTCCATACTTGCGCGAGCTCTTCCTAATGCTTTGATTGGGAAAGATCCCATTTTATATTCAACGCCACTCGCGATTAATTCTTCTTCTGTTTTACCAACCGCAGCAACTTCTGGCCACGTGTAAACAACACCTGGAATTAAATTATAATTGATATGTGGTTTTTGACCAGCGATTGTTTCCGCAACAAAAACACCTTCTTCTTCCGCTTTGTGCGCCAACATCGCTCCGCGAATAACATCTCCAACAGCGTAAATGTGTGGATGGGTTGTTGTTTGAAGGTGTTCATTCACTTCAATTTGACCGCGATTATTGGCAACCAAACCAGCTGCTTCTAAATTCAATCCTTCTGTGTATGCTTTTCGACCAACAGCAACCAAGCAATAATCTGCTTCCATCACTACTTCTTGATCTTTTTTGTTCAAAGCAGTCAATTTAACACCTTTACCCGTGTTTTCCACTTTTTGAACCTTGTGCTCCATGTGGAATTTGAATCCTTCTTTTTTCAAGACACGCGTCAATTCTTTCCCCAATGATTTATCCATTGTTGGAATAATGGAATCTGCGAATTCAATTACATGAATTTCAGTTCCTAAACGTGCGTAAACAGAACCTAATTCTAAACCAATAACTCCGCCACCGATTACCAACATTTTCTTTGGAATTTCATCCAGTTTCAATGCTTCTGTAGAAGTAATGATGCGTTTTTTATCCGGCTCCATTCCTGGGAAGAAGTTTGGTTTTGAGCCCGTAGCAATGATGATGTTTTTTGCTTCAATGGTTTCTTCCGAATCTTTTCCTTTGATTAAAATGCTGTTTTTAGAAGCAAAAGAACCCAAGCCGTTGTAAACCGTTACCTTGTTCTTATCCATCAAAAACTTAATTCCGTTGGAAGTTTGAGAAACTACATCCGCTTTACGCGCAACCATTTTTTTTATATCCGCTTTTAAGCCTTTGACTTCAATTCCGTGCGCTTCAAAATTCGTTGATGCATTGTGGAAATGCTCCGAAGAATCCAACAAAGCTTTTGAAGGAATACAACCTACATTCAAGCAAGTTCCGCCCAATGCATCGTATTTTTCAACCAAAGCAGTTTTCAATCCAAGTTGTGCGCATCTAATCGCAGCAACGTATCCTCCAGGTCCTGAACCTATAATCGCAACATCGTAAGTACTCATTGTGTCTTTTTTTATACGGTACAAAGGTATGGATTTCTTTAGATTTAGGAGGTATAAATGATGAAAATGATTGGGGCAAACGCATTTAAAACCCCAATATCTTCAATAAATAATTTTCATCCCAGCCTGCCATCTTTCTTTCGACTTAATTCCAAGCTTACTAGAGGGCTCCTTTTTGGCAAGGTTCAGCGCAATTTTGTTTATTAGTGAAAAATTCTGAGAAGCATTTAAAACTCTTTTTCTATTAAAATCTTCACTGAAAGTCACGTCTAAAGACCAATGTAGCTTGTTTTCAATAGCCCAATAACTCATGCTGTTTGTTCCCTGAAGTTCGTCCATTATCTTCTAATGACTCAAAAAAACGATTACTCTTGTCTTATTCATTTTTATGTATTTATTTGATTGACAGGTAGATATAGTGATTGTTGAAATGCGGTCAAAGGGTTGTTTGACTTAATTTCAGTTAGTTAAACGTTTTTATGTGTATAAAAGTTAAATGCGTTTGCCTTGATTAATTGAGGGATAATCAGAAGTAGCCGTGTATTATAATTTGTATTTTTGTTAATTAGAAATATTTAAATATGCTTGTAAACCAATCCATAATAACGGATATAAAAGCGATTATAGTCCAATCAAAAGACAAGGCTATACGTGCCGTTGACCATCAGCGAACGCTGATGTATTGGTATATTGGTCAACGTATTTTTGAAGAAGAACAACAGGGTAAAGATCGTGCAGATTATGGTAAATACCTTACAGAATACATTGCCAATGAGTTAGAACCCGAATACGGCAGTGGATTTTCAAAAAGGCAGATAGAATTATTTCGGCAGTTTTACCGTACTTTTCCAATTACGAATACACTGTATTCGCAATTGAGTTGGAGTCAGTACAAGTTGCTTGTAAGGGTTGACAATCAGGATAAAAGAGAGTTTTACATTGCTGAAACCATAAAAAATAATTGGACAGTACGTCAATTAGAACGACAGATTTACAGCAGTTTGTACGAACGGCTTTTGTTGAGCAACGATAAAGAAAGTGTTTTAGCTGTTGCCAAAAATGAAAAACAACCATCAGATGCCAAAGAAATCATCAAAGACCCTATGTTTTTGGAGTTTTTAGGATTGAAAAGAGAAGCTTCATACTACGAAAGAGACTTGGAAAGTACCATTATAACACATTTACAAGAGTTTTTGTTGGAGTTAGGCAACGGATTTTCATTTGTTGCAAGACAAAAAAGAATACATATTGAAGGTGATGAGTTTTTCGTGGATTTGGTGTTTTACAACCGCCTGTTACAATGTTTTGTAATTATTGAAATCAAAACCACTAAACTAACTCATCAGGACATCGGGCAATTACAGATGTATGTGAACTATTATGACAGAATAGAAAAACTGACACACGAGAATCCGACCATTGGTATTTTACTTTGTGCCAATAAAAATGATGCTGTTGTGCGCTTTACATTACCTGAAAATCAAAAACAGATTATCGCAAGCCAATACAAATTATATCTGCCAACCGAACAGCAACTATTAGAAGAAGTGAATAAGGAGTTGGAGAGTTTTAAAGAGTAGAAACTACACAAATGGATAACTGAAAAAATGTACGATTATATTTCACTTCAAGCTAATTTTGACTTTTCGATATTTATAGATGTTGATCAATTAAAGAATGTATTCTCTGATATGGAAGGCTGTAAGATACGAAGCAACGCATCTGCTATAATTCAATTAGGGGACTATAAAATAGTTTTGAGAGGAATTAAATGTGATGAAAATGGTAATTATGCATATGACAATGATTCAGAATTTGAAAAAATAAATCTAATTGAAATTGATATTCCACAAGGTGCCGAATCAGAATTTGAAGATGAAATTCGTAAAATTACAGTGGAACTATCCGAAAAGATTGGTTGGTCAATAGATTGGAGAGAATAATATAGACATTAATTATTCAATTAGATAATTGATCAACCCTCAATTATTCCCAGCCCAACCTTCCCGATCCAAACTTCTAAACTGAATGGCTTCAGCCAAATGCCGCGCTTCAATTTTTTCAGAACGTTCCAAGTCTGCAATCGTTCGAGCCACTTTCAGAATTCGGTCATACGCTCTCGCTGATAAGCCCAAACTATCCATGGCTCTTTTGAGTAACATGTTTCCAGATTCATCTATTTGACAAAATTCATGTAAATTCTTGGTAGTCATTTGCGCGTTGCAATGAATTCCGTCTTCGGCGCTGTATCTTTTTTCTTGCAACAAACGGGCTTCAACAACACGGTCTCGAATTTCTTTACTTCCTTCATCGGGTTGGTGAAATGCCAATTCATCGTAACTAATGGGCGTCACTTCCACGTGTAAATCAATGCGATCGAGCAAAGGTCCAGAAATTTTATTGAGGTATTTTTGCACCACGCCCGGTCCACAAACACATGCTTTGTCAGGGTGATTGTAATATCCACAAGGACAGGGGTTCATGGCTGCAATCAACATAAATCCTGCGGGATAATCTACCGTAAATTTTGCTCGCGATATGGTTACGGTTCTGTCTTCCAGTGGTTGGCGCATCACTTCCAATACGGTTCGTTTGTATTCAGGCAATTCATCCAAAAACAAAACGCCGTTGTGTGCCAACGATATTTCTCCTGGTTGAGGATAACCGCCACCGCCGACAAGGGCAACATCCGAAATGGTGTGATGCGGCTTTCGAAATGGTCTTTGCGTAACCAAACCAATTTCTTTCCCCATTTTTCCTGCAACGCTATGAATTTTAGTCGTTTCTAGAGATTCTGCCATTGTCATGGGCGGTAGAATGGTCGGCAAACGCTTGGCCAACATCGATTTTCCAGCACCTGGAGGACCGATTAAAATCACATTGTGACCGCCAGCTGCGGCGATTTCGAACGAACGTTTGATGTTGGTTTGTCCTTTAACATCTCTGAAATCGACCTCAAATAAGTCCAACTTTTTCTGAAATTCAGCTTCAATGTCCACAATTGTTGGTGCAATTTCCAGTTGATGATTCAAGTATTGAACCACTTGCGACAAACTATCAACACCAATGATTTTCAAGTCCCCCACAATTGCTGCTTCGATGGCATTTGCTTTGGGTAAAATAATGCCTTTAAATCCTTCTTGTTTGGCTTTGATGGCAATGGGTAAAATTCCCTTCATGGGTTGTACGTTTCCATCTAATGACAATTCACCCAAAATGAGGTAATCTTCCAATTGCTCGCAAAGCACTTGTTCGCTGGCGGCTAAAATTCCGATTGCAATCGGTAAATCAAAGGTCGAACCTTCTTTCCGAATGTCGGCTGGTGCCATGTTTATCGTGATTTCCTTTCCAGGATATTTGAGGTTGTTGTTTTTCAAAGCAGCTTTAATTCGCTGCTGACTTTCTTTCACCGCATTATCAGGCAAACCAACTAGGATAAAGTTGACACCTTGTCCGATGTTTACTTCGATGGTAATGGTGGTTGCATCTATTCCAAATACGGCGCTTCCGAATGTTTTTACTAACATGAATGTGGTTTAAAATGGTTAAATCTTACTTGAAGATACATCAAAGGTTTCGCTATTCCAAGTTTTTAGCTGTTAAAATGATTAAAATGTAAGAATTAAATTTAGGTTTTTGTAAATTATAATTTTAATTAGCGGTTTGGGTTTTATTCAGATCCCTATTCTTTTGCTACTGAATGAAGAATGCTTTCAACCGAATTTTGATCCATTTTAGAAAAAGCAAACCACTTTTTCCCCAAGTCTTTTAAAGATGCCCCTAAATGATATATCGTTGTATCGTCAATTATCAAAAATCGATCGTGACTTTTGTCAAAGGTTTTCAGTTCAAAATGTTTGTATTGTTCATTGACTTTCTTAACGTCAAGTGCTAATTGCCTTGAAATGTTTTTAGTTAGGAGAATAACTTTAACACGTTCATTTTTCTTACTCAAATGGATTAAAGTGTCTTCGTTTATATAATTATCAATTAAAACGATATGTTTCTGCGCTTTACGAATAATCTTAGAAGCGAATTCGTAAGCATCAAACACTTGTCCGTCAAAGAACACACCTTGATTTGGGATTTCTGCTGATTTTATTTGGAGAGAAATTTCATTTACTATATCCGCAAGATTTTCAACTGTGTTTTCAATTCTATTAATCCGTTGATTGACAGTATATCCTTTCAGCAAATAATCTCTCAATACATTGGTAGCCCAGATTCTAAATTTTGTACCTTGTTTGGATTTCACTCGATAACCTACCGAAATAACGATATCTAAGTTGTAATATTTCGTCTTATACTTTTTACCATCATTGGCAGTTGTCAAGGATTCCTTGACAACTGATTTGTTCACTAACTCCTTTTCTTTAAAGCAGTTAGTTATATGCAAACTAATATTTTGTTTCGTTTGATTAAACAAGGTTGACATTTGAAGCTGCGTCAACCAAACACTTTTTTCATCTATACGAACCTCAAGACGTTCAAGTAATTCATCAGATTGATATAAAATTATCTCGTTATTCATTTATTAGATCTTTATTGAAAGCTCGATGTAGTTTGTTCGTTTTTTTAATTCAATTTATTATTATAACGATTCTACATTATTGATCCTTCAATATCTTCAGATGCTTAATTCACGTTCTTAAAATGAAATAAATTGGTAATTCTTACTTGAAGTTACATCAATAGCTTTATTATTCCAAGTTTTTAATTTAAATAATGATTAGAATATAGGAATTTGATTTTGTTTTGAGTTTCTTAATGTATATGTTGGGTATTAAGCTATATTTCACATATCCTACAGAAATTAAGATATCAGGGCTACGCCCCTTTTTTTACTTCACATACTTTTTGTTATGATGTGAGGGCTACGCCCCTTTACGGAGATGTCAGGACTATGTCCCTTTGATTATGGTTTACGAGGATATCAGGGCTACGCCTTTTTTTACTTCACATACTTTTTGTTATGATGTGAGGGCTACGCTCCTTTACAGAGATGTCAGGACTATGTCCCTTTGATTATGGTTTACGAGGATATCAGGGCTACG
>CAZAVP010000009.1:7200-104070 GCA_964488745.1 uncultured Chryseobacterium sp.
CTTTTTTTACTTCACATACTTTTTGTTATGATGTGAGGGCTACGCTCCTTTACAGGGATGTCAGGACTATGTCCCTTTTTGTTCACATACCTTTTGTACGAAGATATCAGAACTATGTCCATGACGTTTTAGTACGCATAAATGCGATTATAGGTTTTAGGAGATAGGGGCATCGCCCAACAATCTTCTTAACTAACAAGAACATAACAAAAAAGAGGGGCATCGCCCTGACATCTTTCACCAGCGAATCATTCAAATTTGAATAAATACTTTGGATCATATTCTACCTGATATTTTTCGAGCATCATAATGTACTCTTTCTCAAAAGATTGTTTTTTATGGTGTTCAGGTTGGCGTAAAACATATTTTACTACTCGGTCAATGTGAGAATTAGAATAGGTAAATGCTCCAAATCCCTTTTGCCATGAGAATACAGAGGGAAGATATTTTTTTTCATTCAGCCACTTTGAACTGCCAGATTTAACCTGTTCCATTAATTTAGATGGTGAAATGTCGGGATGCATTCCCACAAAAATATGTGTATGATCCGGATTACAATAAATAGCGTACGTCTTGCATTTATGATTGTTAATAATGCCGCACATAACTTTCTCTATTTCATCGCGAAACGCTTCATGGATTAGATTTTCTCTTCTTTTTACCGCGAAGACGAATTGGACATAAAGTTGGGTGTAAGTATTTGCCATAATTTTGATTTTAAGTAAATATTTGTAATGGTTAAACTAGTTAATTCTTTTATGAAGATACTATTAATAGTTTTTATATTCCAAGTTTTTAATTGTTAAATTGATTAATATCTTAGATGTTTTTTTGTGTTGGTTACGTTTTCTTAGTTAATTCTACATTCCGATATCAATGTAGAATTAAAGATGTCAGGGCTACGGCCTTTTTTCCTCAATACTTGTTTGTTACAAAGATTTTAGGACTATTTCGCGGAGACTAATTACGTATTATTGATTATTTAAATCTTTTCTCCTCCAAACTTTTGTTTCCCCAACATTCTCCCCTATATTTGCACTAGTTCATTTAAATAAACTTATTAAGAAAGGTGGAGGGATTAGGCCCTGCGAAACCTTGGCAACCTGCGTTCACGACGAAAGGTGCCAAATCCGATCCAGAAATGGAAAAGATAAGTTGTTGTTTGTATTTCCAAACTTTCTTAAGATTTTTATTTTTTTAGCAGCTGAATTTATTTTAGCGACTTCATATTTTATAAAAACAAAAATGAAAGGCATACAAGAAATAATCAAAGAACGAATTCTGGTATTGGATGGCGCCATGGGAACCATGATTCAAAAACATTCCCTAACAGAAGAAGATTTCCGTAGAGGTTGGTTTGAAAATCACCACAAGTCCTTGAAAGGAAACAACGATTTACTTTCTTTAACGCGTCCAGAAATCATCGAAGATATTCACAGACAGTATTTTGAAGCGGGTGCAGATATTGCCGAAACAAATACATTTTCAGGTACAACAGTTGCCCAAGCGGATTATGATCTGCAAAATGCGGTGTACGACATCAATTTCCATTCAGCACAAATTGCTCGTAAAGTGGCGGATGAATTTACAGCCTTGAATCCTGATAAACCGCGCTTTGTGGCCGGTGCAATGGGTCCAACGAATCGTACGGCGAGTATTTCGCCAGATGTCAGCGATCCTGGATTTAGAGGAATTACCTTTGATGAATTGGTGGTTGCATACACCCAACAAGCGGAAGCACTGATGGATGGCGGCGTAGATATTTTATTGGTTGAAACTGTTTTCGACACCTTGAATGCCAAAGCAGCTTTGTTTGCGATTGATTCTTTGTTTGAAAAAAGAGGCGTTTCCATTCCGATTATGGTTTCGGGAACGATTACCGATCAAAGTGGTAGAACGTTGACCGGACAAACAACCGACGCATTTTTGATATCAGTTTCTCACATACCTTTATTAAGTGTCGGATTAAATTGTGCTTTGGGTGCGTCGATGATGCGACCATATTTACAAATTTTAAATCACCAAGCGCCTTTTGGCGTAAGCGCCCATCCAAATGCAGGATTGCCGAATGAATTTGGTCAATACGAAGAAACGCCTGAATTAATGGCTGTTCAAGTTAAAACTTTTTTAGAAGAAGGGATGGTCAACATCATTGGTGGTTGTTGCGGTACAACGCCGGCACACATCAAAGCAATTGCTGATTTAGCGGCTAATTATTCACCTCGAATTATTCCTGCGTAACTCTTGTTTGCGTTAAGAAGATTGAAAATATCGAAAAAAAAATGATTGAAAAGAAAGAACTTCCACCGTTGAAATTATCAGGTTTAGAGCCGTTAATTGTGACCAAGGAATCCAATTTTATAAACATCGGTGAACGTACCAACGTAACCGGTTCGCGTGCTTTTTTGAGAATGATCAAAGAAAACGATTATGAAAAAGCACTTTCTGTGGCTTTGGAACAAGTTCAAGGTGGCGCTCAAATCATCGACGTCAATTTGGACGAAGGAATGATTGATGGCGTGGAAGCGATGGTTAAATTCTTGAATTTGATGGCTTCCGAACCGGATATCTCTCGAATTCCAGTCATGATTGATAGTTCTCGTTGGGAAATCATTGAAGCGGGCTTGAAATGCATTCAAGGAAAAGGGATTGTCAATTCGATATCCTTAAAAGAAGGTGAACAAGAATTCATCGATCGGGCAAAAAAAATCAAACGATACGGCGCAGCTACAGTCGTGATGGCTTTTGATGAAGACGGTCAGGCAGATAGTTACGAAAGACGCATCGAAATTTGCGAACGATCGTACCGAATTTTAGTAGATGTAGTGAAATTTCCACCGCAAGATATTATTTTTGATCCCAATATTTTCCCAGTTGCAACGGGAATGGAAGAACACAACAACAATTCAATCGATTTTTTCAGAGCAACGAAATGGATTCGCGAAAATCTTCCTGGCGCACACGTCAGCGGTGGTGTTTCTAACGTTTCGTTCTCTTTCCGCGGAAATGACAAAGTGCGTGAAGCGATGCATTCTGTTTTTTTGTACCACGGAATTAAAAACGGGATGACGATGGGAATTGTGAATCCTTCCATATTGGGGATTTACGATGACATTGATCCGATTTTATTGGAACATGTAGAAGATGTAATCCTAAACCGAAGAGACGATGCAACCGAACGTTTACTCGAGTTGGCCGAAACGGTAAAAGGCGATGGAACCAAAAAAGTAATCGATTTAAGTTGGCGAGAAGGAACGGTTCAAGAACGGTTATCTCACGCGTTGGTGAAAGGAATTGTGGAATTTATTGAGGAAGATACCGAAGAATGCAGAAAATTGTATCCTCGTCCGATTGAAGTAATCGAAGGTCCTTTGATGGACGGAATGGGAATTGTTGGCGATTTATTTGGTAGCGGAAAAATGTTCTTGCCGCAAGTTGTAAAATCCGCTCGTGTGATGAAAAAAGCAGTTGCGGTTTTACTTCCATATATTGAACAAGAGAAGTCTGGCGCCTCAGCTTCAGCAGGAAAAGTATTATTGGCAACCGTAAAAGGCGATGTGCACGACATTGGGAAAAATATTGTTGGGGTAGTTTTAGGTTGTAACAATTACGAAATCATTGATTTGGGTGTGATGATTTCTGCGGATAAAATTATTCAAACTGCCATCGAAGAAAATGTGGACATCATTGGCGTTAGTGGATTAATCACACCTTCTTTGGATGAAATGGTTTACGTTGCTCAAGAAATGGAACGAGCAGGCTTGACCATTCCTTTGATGATTGGTGGCGCAACAACTTCTCGTGTGCACACTGCCGTGAAAGTGGAACAACATTACACCAAAGGACCTGTAATTCACGTGTTGGATGCTTCGCGATCGGTTACGGTGGTGGAAAGTTTGTTGGGACATAAAAAATCTGAATTCGTTGAAAATATTCAATCCGAATATTTGAAACTGCGTGAATATCACGAAAAACATCGGACAGCAAAAGTATTGTTGTCGCTAGAAAAAGCACGAGAAAATAAATTTCCAATCGCATGGAAAACGGAAGATATTCAAAAACCGAATTTCTTAGGAGTGAAATCGTATGTAAATTATCCACTGGAAAAATTGGTTGAAAATTTAGACTGGACCCCTTTTTTCCAAACGTGGGAATTACACGGAAAATATCCAGACATTTTAAGCGATGAGGTGGTTGGCGAACAAGCAACTGCTGTTTTTGCGGATGCGCAAGAAATGTTGCGGAAAATTGTAAATGAAAAATGGTTGGAAGCTCGCGCAGCATTTGGCTTGTTTCCTGCAAATAGCATTGGCGATGACATTGAAATTTACAACCCGGAAAATCCAGCGGAAGTAATTGGCATTCAACGTTCTTTACGTCAGCAGACGAGTAAAGCGAAAGGTGCGTCGAACATGGCCTTGGCTGATTTCATCGCACCAAAAGAAACTGGAATTCAAGATTACATTGGCGGATTTGTGGTAACGGCTGGAATTGGTTTGGAAGAACGGGTTCAAGTGTTTGAAAAAGACAACGATGTATATAATTCCATCATGCTAAAAGCTTTGGGAGATCGCTTGGCGGAAGCTTTTGCAGAACATTTACATCAATTGATTCGAAAAGAATATTGGGGTTACGCAGCAGATGAAGACTTGACCAACAACGAATTAATCAAAGAAAAATACAGAGGAATTCGTCCCGCGCCAGGTTATCCCGCTTGTCCAGATCACACCGAAAAAGAGATTTTATTTGAATTGCTGAATGCAACTGAACTTTCAGGCGTTTCCTTAACCGAAAGCTTAGCGATGTATCCAACAGCGGCAGTTAGTGGTTGGTATTTTGCGCATCCCGATTCAAAATATTTCGGTTTAGGTAAAATCACCATGGAACAAGTGGAAGATTTGGCGAATCGAAAAGGTAAATCCGTGGATGAAATGGCAAGATGGTTGGGAAGTGTGATTTATTAGGGTTTGCACATCTTAAAGTATATCTTTGATTTTATTTTGAACATCCGAATGTGCAATTATTTTATAAAATGCACTTTTACTTATGTGATTAATTCTTATATTTGCACATTAAGATATGCAATATGGAAAAGTTAATCACCCAGTATCAAGCTTTATTAAGGCAGAAGTTTCCAAAATTCAAGCGGTACTTATACGATAAAATTCATTGGGAATCCCGATTGATAGGCGTAAAAGGTGCAAGAGGAACTGGGAAAACCACCATGTTATTGCAGTGGTTGAAAGAACAAAATTTACCGCCGAATAAAGGAATTTACATTTCGCTAGACGATATTTACTTTCTACAAAATGATTTGAAAAGCATCTTGATCGATTTTCACGAAAGAGGAGGAGAAGTCGTTATTTTGGATGAAGTACATAAATATCCCAGTTGGTCAACGGTGATCAAAAACATGCATGACTTTTATCCTGATTTAAAAATAATCTTTACTGGATCTTCGATTATAGACATCAGCACACAAGAAGCAGATTTGAGCAGAAGAGCTGTGATTTACGAATTGCCCGGACTTTCATACAGAGAATTTTTAGCACTTCGATATCAGTTAGAGATCCCAAAATTCACCATTGAAGAAATTATTGAAAAGAACGATTCCATTTATTCCTTATTTCCTACAGATTTCAAACCCTTAGAACATTTCGCCGAATATTTGCAATTGGGTTATTATCCATTTTTATTGGACGAACCAGCGACGAGTCAATACCGAATGAATCAATTAATTCGAACGGTTGTGGAATCAGATATGGCACAACTAAAGGATTTTGACATCCGAAATGCTAATAAAATGTTGCAACTTTTATATGTCATCGCACAGCAAGTTCCTTTCACTCCAAACATTTCAAAGTTGGCACAACAAACAGGAATTCATCGAAATACATTGAATAATTATTTACATTTTCTCGAAAGAGCCAAATTGATTTCACTCGTTTATACTACAGGAAAAAGTACGGCTACTTTACAAAAACCAGATAAAATTTATCTCAATAATACCGCGCTGATTTATTCGCTGGCGAAAGATAAATCCAACATTGGCAATGTTCGGGAAACATTTTTCTATTCACAAGTCAGTCAAATCGCTTCCATAGAATTACCAAAATCCGGTGATTTTATAGTGGACAATCGTTGGAGTTTTGAAGTTGGTGGTAAAAACAAAACTTCTAAACAAATCAAAGAACTTGAAAATGCATTCGTAGTGAAAGACGATGTTTCCTTTTCATCTGGGAATATAATTCCTTTGTGGTTGTTTGGGTTGTTGTATTAAGTTAATTTTATTTTTTTCCCAGTGCTGAATTAAAGCTATAAGGACAACACCTTTAGAGCGACGTATTCTTGATTCACATAACTCAATGACACTATACAAGAAAAAATGGAAAAAGCAATTTATTTTGTTAATTATTTTTTTTACTGATAATAGAGTTATAGTATTGTAAAAACAATACTATTATGATAAAAATAAAGAAAACATATAGACTAAAAATATACTTGCTTTTTCTTCTTATTTTTCCAATAATGGGAGGAATGAGTAGTTGTAAAAAAGACAAAACACTTGATTTGGATATTGCTGAATTTAGTTGGGAGTTAAAAGAAGTGAGAACAAACAGTAACACTTTTAAGACGGGAAAAAGAAAAAACCATTTTGTAGAAGAAGCATTTGTGCTTAAATTTGCTCCTGATAGCATATAAAAGTTGAATTTTTTGAAGCGATTATTTAAACTTAAATCGATCAAAATGAAAAAATTAATATTAGGATTATTCTTAACCATCCTATTTTTAAGTTCATGCAAGAAGGAAAAATTCCCTGACGTTGATGACCTTCAAGGTTCGTGGATTGAGCAAACAGACAATACTGCAAAACACACCCTGATTTTTGACTCGCAGACATTGTATTTTATTAAACCAACCACTGTGGATACTTTAACATATTGGCTTGATAAAAATAAAGAGTTTATATATTTGACCTTGAAAAATGCCCCCTCAGCTGGACAAACTCATGCTAGAATAATGTTAAACAAAAAAAGTAAAACTCTGACAATTTGGGGACTTTTTCCAAGTACTGTAGACCAAACAACAGTTACCAAATTTAAGAAATAGAAATCGCTTAAAATTACATAACGATTATGAAAACAAATCTTCTTTTTTTGACCTTAAGTGTCTTGTTTATTTCATTTAGCTGTAAAAAACTAAAAATTGAAAAAGAACTTAGAATTGATGTAGGAACACAGTTCCAGAATGACGTTGTTACAATTAAATTAGATGATGATGTTGTTTTTTCTGGAAGTGTAAGTACAAATACCGTTCTCGGCGTATCAGAAATTTTAACATTTAATTATCCTATTGGGCAGTATCATATTTCAGTAATTGTAAATGGTGTTGAGAAAACGAGTAAATTCAAGCATAAAAAGAATCGTTTCATTTACATTTCATACGAGAAACAAACTTCGGATATTACAATCTCTTTTCCTAATGAGAAGTATATTTATGATTAGCCATCAATCCATTTCATTCAAATAATCCCTATCTTTGTATAAATAAAATAATACAAACACAACTGCTTGTTTTGCACGCAGTTTTTAAAAACATAACGTTATGTATCCAGAACAATTAGTAGCCCCAATGAAAGAAGAACTTACGAAAGTGGGCTTTCAACAATTAACAAATCCTACGGAAGTAGACGCTTTAATCAAAAATACAAAAGGAACGGTTTTAATGGTCGTAAATTCTGTTTGCGGTTGTGCAGCAGGAAATATGCGTCCAGGTGTATCTCTTTCTTTGAAACACGACAAAACGCCAACCACTTTAGCAACTGTTTTTGCTGGTGTTGACGGTGAAGCAGTTGCAGAAGCAAGAAAACACTTTTTGCCATATCCTCCATCTTCTCCATCGATTGCGCTTTTTAAAGATGGTGAATTGGTTCACTTTTTAGAAAGACACCACATTGAAGGTGGAACAGCTCAAGTAATTGCGGATAACCTTTCAAGTGCTTACGACGAATTCTGTTAACCAGATAATATTAACCAAAAAAGCGGATTTCAAATCAATGAAATCCGCTTTTTTTATGCTTTTAAGTTGACTTCTATCTTTTAGAAGTAGAAAAATTACGTTTGTTTGATTTCGCTTTCGCACCTTGAGCACCGTTGCGATTTGAGGGGTTACTTGTTCTTGGTGGACGTTGATTTTGCTGTTTCTTAGGCGCTGGAGCATCCAAGTTAATCGGTGTCTCAACCGGGAACGGATGATTTTCGTTTCTCGGAATCTTGGTGCGAATTAATTTTTCGATATCTCGCAAATAAGCCACTTCTTCATGATCACAAAACGACAAGGCAATTCCATCTAATCCTGCGCGACCTGTTCTGCCAATACGATGTACATACGTTTCTGGAATGTTTGGAATCTCAAAGTTGATTACGTACGATAATTTATCCACATCAATACCACGTGCGGCGATATCTGTTGCGACTAAAACTCGGATGGATCTGTCTTTGAAACTTGTCAATGCACGCTGACGCGCATTTTGAGCTTTATTTCCGTGAATTGCCATTGCAGTAATGTTGTGTTTCAACAACATTTTCACCACTTTATCAGCGCCGTGCTTTGTCCGTGTAAAAACCAAAACCGATTCAATATCAGGATTATCCAAGAGGTGAACCAATAACGCGTTTTTATTTTCTTTATCTACAAAAAATAATTCTTGTTCAATCGTTTCGGCAGTTGTAGATTCTGGAGTAACTTCTACTTTATCCGGATTGTGTAAAATCGTACCAGCCAGTTCAACAATTGTTGGAGCCATCGTTGCAGAGAAAAACAATGATTGACGTTTGGTTGGAATTACCTTCAACAAACGTTTTACGTCGTGAATGAATCCCATATCCAACATTCTGTCGGCTTCGTCTAAAACAAAAATTTCCAAATGTTGCAAAGAAATCTCTCCTTGAGAAATCAAATCCAATAGTCTTCCTGGAGTTGCTACCAAAACATCCACACCATTTTTCAAGCGGTTGACTTGTGGGTTTTGATTCACACCACCAAAAATAACGGTGTTTTGGATGTCTAATTCTGTACTGTATGCCGTTAAGTTTTCGCCTATTTGAATGGCGAGCTCACGGGTTGGTGTAACGATTAACGCTCTAATTTTCTTTTGATTCCCGCGACGAACGTCTTTTGCCAAGTGCATTAAAATTGGAATAGAAAACGCTGCCGTTTTTCCGGTGCCTGTTTGCGCACAAGCCAATAAATCTCCTCCTTTAATTACGATTGGGATTGCTTGTTCTTGAATGGGTGTTGGGTTGGTATATCCTTGTGTTTTAAGTGCCTTAAGGATAGGTGCACTGATGTTTAATTCTTCAAAGGTCATAAATTCTGTGTGGAGCACTTTGGATGAAAAATGAATAAAGTGCTCATTAAGCTACAAAGTAACGACAAATAAACGGATTATGCAATTGACAAAGGAAATGGGAAGCGGCAGAGAGATCTAAAAAGGATTTTTAATCCACAAAAAAACCGTAAGACTGTGTGGTCTTACGGTTTAAAATAGCACATTTGAAGTTATTGCTTAGAGTTAATCTTCCTCATCTTCCTCATCTTCTTCGGCGACGTCGTAATCTTCCTCTTCCTCGTCCTCAACATCATCTTCAACGTCTTTAACGTCCACAGCTACTTCTTCGAAATCATCATCTTCGTCGTCATCGTCTTCATCAGCAACAGCTTTGATTGGTTTCACAACAGGTTTGTTGAGTTTAATCAAATAAATTACTTCTTCTGTTTCCCACAAAAGTGCATCTAAGATTTCACCTGTTGGTGTTTTAATCTGTGTCATTCCCTCACTGAAACCATCCGGGAATGCGATTGAAAGTTGTTTTTTTTGATCAATTGTTAGTTTGTCGTAGCTAACAATCGCACGCTTTTTTGTCATAATTACTTATATTTCTAGTTTAAGTATTCTATTTATAGGTAGTACGGTATGTTGTTTCAGTACAATTGCGGTGTCTGTCACAGCCCAAATTGTTGTATCTACTCGTTTTTCTCCTTCATCATCTACAAAATAAATTCGCACTTTGTGATGTTCTAAGTTTCCGAGAGAAATTGCACGCTCAATCGAAGTAGCTCTTTCTTTACGTTCTCGTGTGCTTGTTAGAATTTCTTCAGCAGGAAAGTGAAGTAAGTTTACTTCTTCCTTTTCGATTAATTGAATGTTGGGATTGTTCATTTCACTTGAATTATATGGCAAAAATAAATGAAAAGCTGAATTGAACGAACATTTTGAAATAAATTCATTAAAAAAATTAAAAAATATTATTATTTCCTGAACTAGATTAAATTGTTGCCATTTTCATAACCCTTGTTATTAGTGCTTTAACCTGTTATTTTGTTGAGTTGTTGATTTGTAATTAATCTATATTAATATTGTCGTAATCCGAATAAAATAGTTGAAAATTGAAAATAAATATCGTTGTATTGGTGCATACTTTTGATTATAAGTCAATGCGGTTTGCGAAATCGAAATAGGAAAACTTAAATTTGATATCGAAATTTTAACCAGAGTTTTAACAATTTATCTTGCACTTCATAATACGGTTCATTTTCACTGCTATGGTAGAATACCATTCCTTTTTCGGCCAATGCTTCCAAGGATCGCTTTACGCCAGAGGCTGTAAAGCTGTGTTTTTTGACAAATGCTTTGGAATATGGTTTAGCTACTTTTTCTTCAATTGCGATTGCAATCAATAATTCCCACTGAGCAGGGGTTAAGAGACTTCTGTATTGGTAAAAAATCATCTCATTTTCCAATAAAATATACTGGATAACTTGATGTGCTTCTTCGATTCCAACTTTTCTAAATTTGGATGCGTACAATTCATGAAATATTTTTTGAACAAAATAAGTATGCGTATTGGTTTTATCTAAAACATAGGTTATGGCGCGCTCTTCGATTATTACTTTCTTTTTGTCAAATTGGTATTTACAAAATTCGATGTACTTTGAAGCTTCAATTTTTTGAAGTGACATATTGGAACAACTGGCATAAAATGGACGTTTTGAATTGTTGAAAATCTCATTCATCAAATGTTGATGACTTCCACAGAATATAAATTGAACGTTTTTTAAACTTTGTATACAAGATCTTAAAATGGCTTCTACGTTCTTTTCAGGATAGGATAGTATCTGTTGGAATTCATCAAAAGCAATGACAAATTTTATTTCCTGTTCATCCAGATAGGTTAATAGTTGAGGAACAGTTCTTTCGATGCTTTGACTTCTGGTGATGTCCAACGTTACCTCTAAGTTTCCAGTTAGCTCATTCATGGAAATAATTGGACGTAACAGTTTGATTTTTTCTAAGAACAGCTGGCCTTTTTTCTTTTTTTGGTAGGTCTGATAGATTGAATTTGCCAATAAATCTGTAAGATCTTTTAGATTTAAACTTGGAAATAAATCGATGTAAATACAGTTGTAATCTTCTTTTTTTAAATAAAAAACTTGTTTTATCAACGCGGATTTTCCGATTCTTCGTTGCGCAAATAGTGCTGTATTTGTTTGATTTTCAATATTTTTAATTAAGAGCAACGTTTCTTCTTCTCTGTCGCAAAAATATTCTGGACTGATGTAGTTATTAATTAAAAAAGGATTCAGAGTTACCATATATCAAATTCTTTCATCACAAATTTACAAAACTTTTTGTGTTATACAAAATGTATAATTCAAAATGTATAATTTTAAAACATTGATAAACAAAAAAGCCTCAACTAATAAAAGTTGAGGCTTTTGTGGGAACGGAGGGAATCGAACCCACGACACAAGGATTTTCAGTCCTTTGCTCTACCGACTGAGCTACGTTCCCGCCTTATTTGAGGTGCAAAGGTAATAACTTTTTTTTAACCTCAAAGTGTTTATTTATTTATTTTATGTTTTTTTTCAATGTATCTTTGTGGCGATGGAAAAAAAGAAACGTTTCTTAGTCATTGATGCTGGAAATTCACGTATTAAAATGGGAATTTACAATCAGACTGAAATGGTTGATAACCTTGTTTTTACGAATGATGAATTGCCTAAGATGAAGTCCTTTTTATCGGGGAATCGTTTTGATGGTGCGATCATCTCTTCCGTTCGATCAAAAAAAGACACGCAATGGATGCTTCAATTGGTTCAGGGGGCGAAATTATTCCAAACGTTAAAAGATATTCCCCTTAAAGTGGATTACGATACACCAGAAACATTGGGTGCTGATCGCATCGCGAATGCTATTGGAGCGTATTCGATTAGCAAAAACACGTGTTTGGTGGTTGATATTGGCACATGCATCAAGTTTGATTTGGTAGGTTCGGAGGGTACGTACTTAGGCGGTTCAATTTCTCCCGGTTTAAGAATGAGATATCGCGCAATGAATGAGTTTACGGCTGGATTACCTTTGGTAAATAATTTCAAACCTGCAAAATTAATCGGCAAATCTACCGTTGATTGTATGCACATCGGTGTGATGCGCGGTATGCAAGCGGAATTAGATGCTTTCATTAAAAGTTATGTGGCTGATTTTCAATATTTAGACATATTTATAACGGGCGGAGATGCGCATTACTTTGATTTCGATTCAAAAAACAACATCTTTGTCAACGAAAACATAACCATTCATGGTTTATTTATTACATTACAAGCACATGCAAATTAAACTATTAAGTATTTTTATTGTTGGTTTTTCTCTTTTTTCAAGTGCACAAAAAACTGCAAATTCTCCCTACAGTTCTTACGGAATAGGTGAATATGGAGGATTAGACCACGCAACTTTTAGCGGAATGGGAAACAACTCGGTTGCTTTCATAGATTCGGTAACGCTCAACTACAACAATCCTTCATCGTATTCATTCTTAGGAATAGGTCAGCCTTTATTCTCCACGGGAATCTCTGCTCGTTTTTCTGATTTTAAATCGGGTAGTGGACATTATAACACCAAATACATTGGAATCAATCATTTTGCCATTGGTATTCCTTTCGCGAAACATTTCGGTATGGCGGCAGGTTTAAAACCTTTCTCCCGGACAGGATATGATTTTAGAGATTCTGAAATCATAGGAAATCAAGAAATGAAATATGCTTATCGAGGTTCAGGTGGAACCAATGAACTCTTTTTTGGGTTTTCAGCAGCCCTTTTTAACATCAAAGGTCATCGCTTAGGAATCGGAGCAAATGTTGGTTATGTTTTTGGTTCTACGGTAAATGAGCGAATCTCTTACTTGAATACTTCTAGTGTGGCAAGTGGCGGAATCGATAATCAAGGCTATACATTCAATGCTGTAAACCTTGATTTTGGAATGAATTATTTATGGAAAGTTACTCCAAATTCTTCCCTTATCATCGGCGGAGTTTATACTCCTAACTTGAAATTTGCGGTTAAAAGAAATGAGTTTTTAGCGTATGCCTTGGATGTTGCAAACCCGAATAGTTACACCTATTTGTTTGAGAATAATGACAAAGGAACGATTGGAATGCCTTCAACCATCGGTGTGGGTGTGAATTATGTTACACGACCAAAAAGTTTGGAAAACAGAACGAAGATCTATGAACTTTCGATCAACGGGGAGGTTAAGATAATGGATTGGTCCAATTATGAAACTTCTTTTTCTGGCGTAACAACACGAAGTGATTTTGAAAATACCATCCGATATGGAATCGGACTTCAGTTTGTGCCTCACTATAATTTCCTAGAACGTACAGGAGGCTCCAAATACATTAACCGAATCCGTTACCGTGCTGGATTTAATTATGCTACCTTGCCCATTGCAGTGATGAACAAGCAGCAAACAGACGTCGCGGTTACAGCGGGATTTGGATTCCCGATTGCGATTCAACGATCTTCTTCTTCGGTTAATGTTGGTTTCGCTTTAGGAAAAAGAGGAGATGGGTCTGCGACAACAGTGAATGAAAGTTATTTAGGGATCAACTTCGGAGTAACCATTTCTCCAGGTGTAAACGACCGTTGGTTTAGAAGATTTAAAATTGATTAAACAGAAGGATTGGAATGAAAAAGAAGTTTGATTTCGTTTTTATACTGATAATTTTTCTTTCTTTATTTGTTCTCACTTCGTGCGTGAATGATTTAGACACCATTCGAAAAATAACGTATAAATCAACTGATCCAGATGATCGAACACGTGACTTAGTTGTGCTATACACCGACAGTGGTTATGCTAAAGTACAGGTGTTTGCTAAAATTGCGGAGACTTATTCGAAGCCAATACAAGTGATGAAACTGAAGGATGGGGTGAAAGTGAATTTCTTTTCTGAAGACGGAGAAATCGTATCTGTTTTAACTGCTTTATATGGCGAAGTTCATCAAAACGATGGAACCATGTTTGTTCGTGATTCAGTTGTTTTACTCAACCTGGAAAAAAAACAACGCTTAGAAACGGAGGAATTGCATTGGAATCAAAAAGACTCATCCATTTATACCAACAAAGCCGTTGTAGTTCGGAAAGATCATGCAATTCTCTTTGGTCAAGGGATAAAAACCAAACAAGATTTTACAGAATATGAATTCATGCAACCAAGAGGAAGTATGGAAATAAACAAATAACAAAATGAAAACATATAACAATTTAATGCTTTATTTTTGGATGGCTATGGGAATCGTAACTACGGTTTCTGTAACTTATTTTGGGATTAAAGAAGGGTTTGATCGTTGGTATCACTTTTATTTATTTGCGATCATTGCTTTTTTAATGTACTTTCTTCGTCGCACGATGATGAAAAGAATGGAAAAACATCAGAAATTTCTGGAAGACCAAAAAAATAATCAATAATTCGCTCTAACAAATCCCTAAAAATATTCATGAATCTCGCTAGTAAGTTTTTACTGCTTTTTTTCTTATGTATTTCAGTAGGCTTGCAAGCACAGCATTCCTTGAAAGGGAAAGTTGTGGATGAACGGAACGTCTCTATTCCTTTTGCGACTGTTTACGTTAAAAACAATAGCGAATTGCGAACAGTAGCCAATGTTAATGGTGAATATGAAATGCGCTTATTGAATGGTGAATATTTTTTAGTTTTTTCCGCTTCGGGTTATGAAGATCGAGAATCGTATGTGACGATTTCCAATGGCGATGTGAAACGAAATATCCAACTATTCCCAATTATAGTTGAAGAGTTAGAGGAATTTGACTTTGTTGTTAAAAGAACAAATCCTGGTCGCGACATCATCATGAAAGTGGTCGAACATCGGGAGAAAATTAATCCTTGGGCTATTCCACATTCGGTTGATGTTTACATCAAGGCCACCGAGAAAATTACCCGAACAGGAAAGAAAGCAAAGAAAAACGATGAGGGAGAGCCGATAGATCCATTTGAAAATGGGGAAATGAGTCAGGGCACAACAGACAATGACATCAATTTTTTGGAAACAAAACTTCAACGAAATTTTTCTCCACCAAATAAAGTAAAAGAATACCGCAATGCATATACGCTGAGGGGAAACGATAAACAACTTTATTATACCACAACTTCTAAATCCAATTTCGATTTTTTTCAAAACTTGATGTATCTAAACGATTTACATCAAACGCCAATCATGTCACCAATTTCTAATCCAGGATCAATTTCTTATAAATACCGATTGGAAGCACAGTACCTGGAGGATGGTCAAAAAATTCATAAAATTAAAATCATTCCTCGTTCGTCCTCTACTTCAACATTGTCAGGGTATATTTATGTAATTGATTCTATTTGGATGATTCAAAAATTGGATTTAACCTTATCCAAAGGAAATTTATTGAGATACGACTATTTTCAAATTCAACAAACATACAGTCACCCTGGTGATACTTTAAATGTTTTGACCAGTCAAATATTTACCTACGGAAACAAATTTAAAGATGAGATTTCAGAATGCCAGACGGTAGCAAGTTTTACGAATTACTTCTTTAATCCGCAATTTTCAATGAAATTCTTCGGAAATGAAGTTTCAGTTACCGAAAAAGAAGCATATAAAAAAGATTCCGTCTTTTGGACTGGCGCCAGAACGACTGCATTAACGGAAGAAGAAAAAAAAATCATTCTCTTTAAAGATAGTATTCGCGATCGTGTCAATCAAAAAGAATACATCGACTCTGTTGACCGCGCTTTTAATAAAGTTACCTTCTGGAAAGTAGTTTGGTTTGGAATTGATCATCGAAATCGAGCGAAGAAAATTCAGTGGACAATCAACTCAATTGCAGCTTCATCACGACCAATATATGTCGCGGGTCCACGAGCAGCGCCAGGGTTTAGTTTTTTCAAAAAATGGGAAAATGAGAAGTACGTTGATTCTTATACCGAACTTTCATACGGATTCAAAAACAACGACCTCAAAGGTAGAACGAGTTGGAAATACAGATACGATCCATTCAGGCAAGGATCCATTGGAGCTTTTTTCTCACACGATTTTGAAGCCATTCGCAGTTACGATGCGATTTCACAAATTTTTAAACGGTCTAACTTTATTGAAGCAACGCAATTGCGTTTGTCGTATGACCTCGAACTTTTTAATGGATTTTACATCAATCCCGAAGTCCAATTCATAGAACGTAGGACTTTGAAAGGATATAAATTTGTTGAGATTTTAGACAGTGTTTTAAACAACGATCAACCGAGCGATTTTGAATCCTACCAAGCCGCGATTGCCAATATTACAATCAGTTATACACCTGGACAAAAATACATGCGTGAGCCAAATCGAAAAGTGATATTAGGTTCCCGATGGCCTACATTTTATGGTTATTATGAGAAAGGATTACCAAATGTTTTCGGAAGCGATGTAGATCACGATTATTTATTGTTCGGAATCAGACAAACCTTTAAGATTGGAACAATCGGAACTTCGAGTTATCACATCAAAGGAGGACAATTTCTCAATACCCGTTCGCTCAAGGATGCAGACATGAAATTTAATCGACGAAGTGATTTCTTATGGTTTTCCAATCCGCTATATTCTTTTCAAGGATTGTATACACTTTTGCCTACAAGTAGAACAATTTATGAAGGACACATCATTCACCACGACAATGGTTCAATCCTCAATAAAATTCCATTCATGAAAAAGACCGGAATTGGTTTGGCGTTTGGAGCTGGGGCGCTGTATGTTACTGAATATAAATGGCAGCATTATGAAATATTAGGTGGTTTAGAACGGAATTTTAAATTCTCTAAACGGCGCTTGCGAATCGGAGTTTATTGTGCTTTATCAACCGGAAACAACCTCAAACCTCGAACAGATTTTAAAATCTCTTTCGCTGTCTTGGATGACAGAAGTATGAAATGGAATTTCTAAGTTTTTAACAGGGACTTGCTACTTCAGGATGATTTAACTATTTTTACTATTTAGGGTTATTTTATTGACAGTTAATCTGTTAATGGTTTAGCTCAAATTTATGATTAAAATGAATATCTAAAAATTACATTATGAAAGAGATTTTAACTTTAACTTTTATTGTATTCATGAGTTTAACCACCTTTTCACAGGATGTCACATCACCAACCTATTCTTATGCATATATTACTGTGGAGAGAAAGCCTTTTTCTAAACAACTAAAAGTAACTGTTGATTTAGGAGATACACCCGAGCAGTTAAAAACGGGAGAAAAATATTCCGAAGAATTAACGAATAAAGAATCTCAGGTTGCTATACTAAATTATATGGGAGAGCGACAGTATGAACTCATTGAAACACGTAATCGCGATCAAAATTTCACTTTACAGCAAGGTGTTGGAAAAACATCAGAAATCAGGGGTAGTACGGCGGTTATTTTTATAATGAGAAAAAAGCAGCTCTATAAACTAGAAAGATAATGCGTTTTATAGATAGTTGATTTTAACTTGTGAAAATAGAAGTAAAACGGGATTAAAGTGTGATTCCTTATTAATATGTAAATTTGCAAACAGCAATAGAATTTAAAACATGATACTATCACCAGGTTCAAACGGTTGGATTACAAAATATGGAGATCTTCTTGCAAAAGGGGAAATAAAAGCTGAATTTACTATTCCAGCAGACATGGATGTTGATTCCTATAAACATCTTGTTTTTAGCAAATCAGGGATCGTATTTGGATTTGTAGCAGAAATGCTTTTCGCAAAACAATTGGACTTTAGAAATTGGACAGACGAAGAGCGATTAAAGTTGTTGTTGTTTGAATCTCATTTGCTTGTATTTATTGCGCATGGCGGAGATCCAGTCAAAGATTTTGAAAAATTCACGGATTCTTTATTGAAATTCTACGGAAATCACGGAACCAAATCTTTGTTGAGAATGGTCACTTTTTTCATAAAAGAAAATAAAGAAACCAAATTGGAATTCATGTTAACCAAGCGGACAGATATTCGTTCCAACATCATCGATAAAACACAATGGGTTAGTTATGTCAGCAATGTTTTTGTTTATTTAGACATTTTGCTTTACGAAGATTTTTTGAAAACAAATCAAGTCATTCAAGAATCCAATTACGAAGACTACGCATACAATGCAATGATTGCTTTGATTTTATCTATTCACGCAGATGGAGCAATAGAAGACAAAGAAAAATACATTTTTCAGGTGTTTTTAAACTCGGCACACTTGGACGATGAACAGAAGAAAATCACGCAGAACAAATTCAAAGAGGGTGCTTCGTTTGAAGATTTTACAGAAGAACCTCTTGAAAACATTCGATTTAAGCGCTTTTTATTAAATATCTCTGCATTGACAATTTATTCAAGTCATTTGGTTTCACCTGCAGAATCTGATTTTTTAGTTCGTTTAAGTAAGCGTTTAGAAATTTCAGAAACTGAATTGTTTGAAACACAATTGATGATTGAAAATTTCGTGTTAAATCACAACGATGAAATTGTTTTTTTGCAAGACACTAACAGTTACGAGAAACTATATGGAAGTTTAACTAACAAATGGATTAAGATTTTAACTCGCAACAAAGATAAACTCGCCACAGAGTTGAGAGGAAGCAAAGAATTGGTTTTTTTAATAAAGAAATCTGCCACAACAGAATTGACAAAAGAGGAAAAAGAAAAAGTCAAAACGCAATTTCTGGACATTGTAAAATCCATGCCTGCACTGGCAATTTTTTTATTGCCTGGTGGTGCGTTATTGTTGCCGATTGTGCTAAAAATTATTCCAAGTTTAATTCCTTCTGCTTTCAGAAATAACGAAATTGATAATTAAGTTTGATGAAAATTAGTCTGCTTATTTTATTGGTTTTCAGTATCACTTTCGGAAATGCTCAGAAATTGAAATTGATTCAAAAACTGCCCGACAGTCTTCATGAAATTTCAGGATTGACATTTTTAAATGATACTATTCTCGTGACACACAACGATGGAGGCAACGATGCCATTCTTTATTTTTTAAATTTAAACGGCGAAGTGATTCACCAAGTTGAAATTGATGGTGCTAAAAATACAGATTGGGAAGCAATTACTTTGGATGGTGAATTCTTGTACATCGGGGATATTGGGAACAAT
Source organism: uncultured Chryseobacterium sp. (assembly GCA_964488745.1). Lineage (GTDB taxonomy): Bacteria > Bacteroidota > Bacteroidia > Flavobacteriales_D > Crocinitomicaceae > JAQVCM01. The sequence continues at coordinate 26,692 of CAZAVP010000009.1, forward strand.
AGCAATAATCGGAAAGACTTAATAATTTATAAAGTTTCATGCGTTGACATTTTGAATAAAAAATCCGTTGCAGCAGAGAAAATTGAAATAAGTTATCAAGATCAAGTTGCTTTTCCTCCATCAGAAAGCAGTTTTCATTATGATGCTGAAGCGATGACTTTTTATAAAGATTCATTACATATCTTCACGAAATGCAATTCGAAACCATTTGATGGCAATTCCTACCATTACATTGTCTCCACTAAACCCGGTAAATATACCTTAACCAAAAGAGGAAATGTGTATGTTGGAACAAAAGGATTTTTCAAAGATGCAATTACGGATGTAACAATTCACGATGAAACTTATTGGTTTTTAACCTATAATCGAATGATTGGCTATAAATTGATTGATGATAAATTTAAACTAATTAAGACAATTCCCCTGAAACCTTACAGTCAAAAAGAAGCAATAATAACGAAAGATAATAAGCTATTTTATATCGCTGATGAAAAGCATCCAATTTTAGGAGGTGGGAAACTGTATCAATTAACGATAAATGGAAAATAACGAATTAAGTCTAATCGGTATTGAAGCCGTCATTTTTGACATGGATGGCGTTTTAATTGATTCAGAACCAGTTTGGAAAGATGCCATGGAAGAAGTTTTTAAGTCCGTCGGTTGTCCGTTAACGAGAGAAGACTTTCAATTAACCGTGGGTTTACGTTTGGATGAGGTAATTGCTTTCTGGTACAAAGTTTCTCCATGGAAATTGGCATCGCCTGAAGAAGTTCTCCAGCGAATTATTAATCGCATGGTTGAATTATTGAGTGCGAATGGAAAACCCTTACAAGGCGTTGTAGCAATGCTGGAATTCTTAAAACAAAAAGGACTGAAAATTGGATTGGCCACTTCTTCTTATGAAGTGCTGATTGACTGTGTTTTAGATACCTTAAAAATCCGTCAATACTTTGATTTTACACATTCAGCAGAAAGAGAAGCGCATGGGAAACCACATCCCGCAGTCTATATCACAACAGCTGAAAATTTAGGTGTTCACCCGCAACATTGTTTGGTGATAGAAGATAGCATCAACGGTGTAATTTCGGGAAAAGCTGCGCGAATGCAAGTTGTTTGTATTCCTGAAAAAACACATATCCCGAATCCTAAGTTGATTTTAGCTGATTATCAATTTGAAAACATGGAAGACATGTTGACAGCACTTAAATTATAAATGATTACACTTCTTCTTCAATAGCAAATAGCACGGGACGGCTAGGGGTGGCGTCATTTTCAAAAGGTGCGGTTTGTAAATTCAAAATATAATCACCATCTGGTACTTCTTCGGGAACGTATATTAATTCGGTAATGGTTTTATGAAATTGAAGATTTTCAGGCACTCCCCAAAAGGCATGGTGAAATGCTAATTTTCCACCATCATTTTCTCGATCAACCGAAGGTAAATCAAGGAGTAAATGTTGAATATTGGATTGATTTAGAATTTGAACCACTTTTACATCAATGTAGGCAGGATTTGTACCCGCATAATTCACGTGTTTTTTGGATTCTTCATTCGGCAAAGTGCGAATAACCAAAGCTTCTGTTTCAACACCAGTTAAAAGTGGTTTAAATTGCTCGGGAGTTAAAATGAAATCTTCTTCAATGGTTTCTCCATTGATTACGCACATGGGCTCAATGGTTACAAGTTTTGCGCGAAAGAACGACTCCTTTAAATTCTGATTGATGGAATGTATTTCTTCTGTGATGTGGCCTAGGCATTCTGTATGCGTGCCATGCCCATGTGGATTGAAGAAAATATTTCTGAAATTAACCGATCCACCTTCTTGGATAGATCCTGTAAATTGCTTGTTTCGAACTGGTTCAATCACGGGTGCGTCCACATACCAAGCCCGTGGATTTTGATCATTGCCTTCCAAAGGAATTGAAATGTCAAATCCTTTGGAAGTGTCAATAAATGTATTTTTGGTTAAATACAATTTCATGCGCAAGGTGTTTTTTATCTACGAATAATTGGAATGACAATTTTTACATCTAGCGCCTTAATCATTGCTTGATATTCACTGGAGTATGTTTGCGTTCCCAAACAACCTAAATCTTTCTTAGCATTGTGAAAATGTTCAATGCGATTCGCCGGATTTGGATGCGTACTTAAGAATTCAATTTGTTTTCCACCTTTGCTCATTTGTTCTATTTTCTGGAAAAATCCAGCTCCACCAGCTGCGTTGTATGGTGTTGGACATAAGTATTCAACTGAACGTTGATCTGCTTCAGTTTCATGGTCACGAGAGAATTTTAAACCTACGATGGATTCTGTTACTTGTTTTACCATTTCGTACTTTCCAGCGATGATGTTCAACAAAACATCCACTCCGTATAATTTGGTCATTTGACGGGTCGAGTGACGCATGTCTGCATGTGCAATTTCATGCCCTAACACACCGGCAAACTGATCTTCCGAGTCCATGAATTTCAAAATACCTGTATAAACGTAAATGTATCCTCCAGGAGTACAGAATGCATTGAGGATAGAGTCGTTGTTAATTACCCGTATTCTCCATTGAAAGTCATCTTTGTGTTGCACTTTACCGGAGTTCAAGATGTTGTCTCGAACTTTATAGATATAGGCATACACTTCCTTGTATTTGGCAGAGTCTAAAATTGGATATTCTGTCGGATTTCCATCTATTTCTGCTGCTACTTGTGCACCAAACTCCCGATCTTGTTGGATTGTGAATACATTGATTCCTTCTTCTTTCACTTTGTTGAAAAGACTGCAAGAACTCACTGTGAAAATGGTAAGAAGTAGAAGTAATGTTTTGTTTAAATTGCTCATTTTATTGTTTTTAGATTAAGATTATTTTATTAGTGGGAGATAAATTATAAATAATTTCAACACGATGAGTGCTGAGAAAAAGCCAAGCAGGTATCCTGATATTACTTCTCGTAACGAATGTTTTTCGAGATAGATACGAGACGAAAGAATGATTCCGCCTAACAGGATAACTGCCAATAAAACATACAGGTTAAAATGGGATTGCATTTGATAATAGACCAAAATAAATCCAAATAGCATTCCCGCACCTATTCCATGTAAACTTATTTTTTCGTAACGGTTGATAACAGCAGCAATGCCTCCAGATAATACACCTGCCCATGGCAAGGCAAAGAGGAGCGGAGAAATGGCATCTTTCGGTATCTGTGTCCAGAGAAAAACGCCTAAAATAAAGCCATAAATGACGGTTACCGCAATGGGATACGTTCGTTCTTTTCTGTTATCGATTTGTAAATCAGCTATTCTGTTTTGACGTTTCATCATCATCAACGAAAAACCGGGGGCAAGCACGATCAGAATGGTAAACAAGAGTAAAATGTATATTTTATTTTGATTTGGCAGGTCGTAAAAATTGTATTGTTGTAGCAGTGCGGTTTTACTAATTGCAGGTATGTACATTACAATTAACAAACCATAAATCGGCATGAACAATGGGATGAAAATCCAGGAGACGATATTTGAAAATAACTTCATTACAATTCTTTGCGCAATCTAGCTACGGGAATATTGAGTTGCTCTCGGTATTTGGCAACTGTTCTTCGAGCAATGTTATAGCCTTTTTCGGTCAAAATGGCTGTTAATTTATCATCTGTTAAGGGACGAATTTTATCTTCGTTTTCAATTGCTTCAGAAAGGATCATTTTCACTTCACGTGTGGAAACCTCTTCACCAGAATCGGTGGATAATGATTCTGAAAAGAAGTATTTCAAAGGGAAAATTCCTTGTGCTGTCTGAACATATTTGCTGTTAGCGACCCTAGAAATGGTTGAAATATCCATGTTTACGATGTCTGCAATGTCTTTTAAGATCATCGGACGTAAATTGGTTTCATCACCTGTTAAAAAATAGTCTTTCTGATAATTCATGATTGCATTCATGGTAAATAACAAGGTGTTTTGTCGTTGACGAATGGCATCAATGAACCATTTTGCGCCATCCAATTTTTGCTTCACGAAAGTCAAAGCGTCTCTGTCTGATTTTGAGGTTTTAGCTCCTTCAGAGTATCCTCGAAGCATGCGTTCATATTCCCGACTTACTTTCAATTCAGGAGCATTTCTACCGTTGATTGTCAATTCTAAGCGCCCTTCATTTTCATAAATCACGAAATCAGGAATGATTTGTTGCATGGATTTAGAAGATTCCTTCATTGATCCACCTGGTTTTGGGTTCAAACGGATTATTTCTGCAACAGCGTCTTTTAAGTCCGCATCACTAATTTCTAGTTTTTTTTGAATTTTATCGTAATGTTTCTTCGTAAATTCTTCAAAATGATTTTCTAATATCTTCTTTGCTGTAAAACGGGTAATATCGCCATCTTGCTTTCTGTTTATTTGAATCAAAAGACATTCTTTGAGCGATCGAGCACCAACTCCCGCGGGATCTAGTTCTTGAACCATTGAAAGAACTTCTTCCACCTCTTGTTCAGTTACCATTAGGTTTATTGAAAAAGCTAAATCATCAACAATCGCTTCCAAGGCTCTGTTTAAGTATCCCGATTCATCTAAATTTCCAATGATTGTCTCCGCAATAGCAGTTTGCTTTTCGTTTAGATACAACAATTGTAATTGCTCTGATAATCGCTCTTGAAATGATTTTTCTCCTGAAAGCGGGATAACACGCTCTTCGTCATCTTTGCTGGTGTTGTTGACTTGTGTTTTATAATCGGGCGTGTCGTCATCCATGTAGTCCGAGATGTCAAAGTCATTCTCATTGTCCTTTGAATCTTCAGAATCAGGGTCTTTATCATCATAATCACTTTCTAAAGAATCTAAATCATCATCATCTTCCTTTCCTTCTTCCAAGGCAGGATTTTCTTCAATTTCTTGTTTGATTCGTTGGTCTAATTCCATAGTAGGCACCTGCAATAATTTCATTAACTGAATTTGCTGTGGTGAGAGTCTTTGCTCTAGTTTCTGAGATAAAAATTGTTTTAATGCCATGACGTCGTAAAAATACGATAAACTATCGAAATTTTGAATGAATATTATTGAAAAGGAGAATTATTTAAAGCTTATATGCGTTTTTCAAAATAACTAATAATTTTTTTGGATTACATTCTGAATTCTTCCCCAATAATCAAATCCACTAACTACAAAAAAAAATCAAGCAAAGATAGATCTTTCTTACAGTCCATTACCCGAAAACCCCTAAAAGAATAAGGGATTGACAATTTCCCACCCACACTTCGCATACATTTATTTGAGAAATCTGCGGGATATCCCTTTCACATCAGCTTCCCCACCCACACTTCGCGTACATCTGCGAAATCTGTGGGACACTACCTTCCCCCAACAATAACCCACAAAAAAAACCGATTGAAGAATTAACTTCTACCGGTTTTCACAATAGTAACAATTGTTTATCTCTTATTTCAAATCCACAATCTCCAATTCAAAAACTAAATCAGAATACGGAGGAATCGCGCCAGGTCTTCCTTGTGGACCATAAGCATCAAAATAAGGGATGATGAAAATTCCTTTTCCGCCTTTGCCCAACATCGCTAATCCTTCTTCAAATCCAGGAATCATCGATTGAACTTTATATTGGAAATCCATCGGTTGACCGCGATCTACAGAGGAATCAAATTTTGTTCCGTCCATGAATTTACCAGTGTAATGAACAGATAAATTGGTTCCAGAAACAGGTTTTACACCTTCGCCAGCATTTTCAATTACGAAAACCAAACCAGACTCAGTTTGCTGCGCATTTGGATATTTCTTTCTCACCTGATCCAATAAATACGGTTTGTATTCATCTTTTGTCATCGTTGCAATTTTTGCGAATTGTGCGTTTTTTTCGTCATCAATTGCTTTTTGTTTGCCGTATGCTTCAGCGAAAGCCTTAGTAGCATCCCAATTTTTTGCGTCTTTTCCAATTCGCTCGATGGTTACTTTAATCATAATGTCATCTTGTTGAATTGCATCAACAACATTTTGTCCTGCCACAACGTGACCAAAAACGGTATGTTTTCCATCTAAGTGTGGAGTAGGTACGTGTGTGATAAAGAATTGACTTCCGTTAGTTGCTGGGCCAGAATTCGCCATGGAAAGTATTCCAGGTTTGCCGTGTTTTAAAGTCGCGTCAATTTCGTCGTAAAAACTATAACCTGGACCACTCGAACCTGTTCCTGTTGGATCTCCACCTTGAATCATGAAATTAGCAATTACTCGGTGAAATTTAAGTCCATCATAATAAGGAGTTGTAAATTTTTTACCTAGTGCTTCAAATTTCCCTTCCGCTAAACCGACGAAGTTGGCAACAGTCATTGGTGTTTTTTGATACTCCAATTGAATGATGATTTCTCCACGAGTGGTTTCAAATTTGGCATAAATACCATCTGATAAATGTGTATGTCCTTCGTGCGCTACCGAAGTGTTTTCTGCTTTAACGTTGCTAAAAAAAGCAAACATCAACGAAAGTGCTAGCATTGATTTTTTCATATAAATTTTGTTTAACTAGTGATTTTTGGATTCACAAGGGTAAAAATATTGATTTTTAATATATAATGAACTCATTTAGCAAACTTTGTTCCATAAACTCTTTTCAGTTCTCAATCTGTTAATTCTTTTTTTGAATTATCTTTGTGCCATGGAACAAAAAGATGATAAATTAAAAGAAGTGATATCGCATGCCAAAGAGTATGGATTTGTTTTCCCTTCTTCTGAGATATACGACGGATTAGCAGCAACTTATGACTACGGCCCATTGGGTGCTGAATTGAAAAATAACATCAAAAATTATTGGTGGAAATCCATGGTGCAAATGAATGACAACATTGTAGGAATTGATTCTGCGATTTTTATGCATCCTTCAATTTGGAAAGCTTCTGGTCACGTAGATGCTTTCAATGATCCATTGATTGACAATAAAGACTCCAAAAAAAGATACCGTGCAGATGTTTTGATTGAAGAGCACGTTGAGAAAATTCGCTTAAAAATTGAAAAAGAAGTTCAAAAAGGGGCAAAGAAATTTGGTGCTGACTTTGATGAAATTCAATTTAAACTCACCAATCCAAACGTACTTCGAAATTCTGAGAAAATTCACGAAATTGAAGCGCGTTTCAAAGAAACATTAGACAACGATGATTTAGAAGGTGTTCACCAATTGATTGTTGATTTGGATATCGTTTGTCCCATTTCTGGAACGAAGAATTGGACGGAAGTTCGTCAGTTTAATTTGATGTTTTCTACTGAATTGGGTTCTGTCTCTGGAGATGCTTCTAAAATTTACCTGCGACCAGAAACGGCGCAAGGTATTTTTGTAAACTTCTTGAACGTACAAAAGTCAAGCAGAATGAAAGTTCCTTTTGGAATTGCACAAATTGGTAAAGCGTTTAGAAATGAAATTGTTGCACGTCAATTTATTTTCCGCATGCGTGAATTCGAACAAATGGAAATGCAGTTTTTCGTTCGTCCGGGTGAAGAAATGAAATGGTATGAGCATTGGAAACAAAAAAGAATCGCTTGGCATCACTCTCTTGGGTTAGGCGAAAATTTATACAGAACGCACGACCATATTAAATTGGCACACTACGCAAATGCCGCCTGTGATGTTGAGTTTAATTTCCCCATGGGATTCAAAGAACTGGAAGGAATTCACTCCAGAACAGATTTTGATTTGAAACAACACGAAGAGTTTTCTGGTAAAAAAATGCAATATTTCGACCCAGAAATCAATCAAAATTACATTCCTTACGTAGTTGAAACTTCGGTTGGATTGGATCGTTTGTTTCTGTCGATTATGAGTGCATCCCACAAAAATGAAATCCTAGAAGATGGTTCCGAACGTACCGTATTAAATCTGCCACCAGCGTTGGCACCTTATAAAGTTGCGATTATGCCGTTGACGAGAAAAGATGGTTTGTCTGAAAAAGCAACGGAAGTTTGGAACATGTTGAAAATGGATTTCAATTGTCAATACGACGAAAAAGATTCTCCAGGAAAACGCTACCGTCGCCAAGATGCGATTGGAACGCCTTTCTGCGTGATGATCGACCACCAAACAATGGAAGACAACACGGTTACAATTCGCGACCGTGATACGATGAAGCAAGAACGCGTTGCCATTGCTGATTTAAATAAATTGATTGACGATAAAACCAATGTGAAACACATGTTGAAATAAACGTTCTTAGAAATAACAGAAAAGCCTCTTGAATCAATCAAAAGGCTTTTTTTATGCTTCTATTTTTACAGTTTTATTCTGATCAAGGTTTTATTAAATCGGGATTATTTTGTTTGTATTTCTCAATTCTCGGTTTGGAAACACCGCGAACGTAAGCGTTATTCGGATTGTTCTTTTCGAAATCTTGGTGATAAATTTCTGCTTCGTAAAAAACAGTCAGCGGTACAACTTCTGTTACAATTTTTGGATACACTTTATCCTTTAGCAATTGCTGTATGTAGTTATTTGCCAAGTTCTTTTCCTTTTCATTCTGATAGAAAATCATCGAACGGTATTGTGGACCCGTGTCTGGACCTTGACTATCAATCGTGGTGGGATTATGAGAACCAAAAAATACTTTCAAAAGCGTTTCATAATTAACAACGGTAGAATCGTAATACACTTTTACAACTTCCGCGTGGCGCGTTTTGCCAGAAGAAACCAATTCGTAGGTTGGATTTTTCTCTGTGCCACCAGAATAACCGCTAACAACTTCTTCAACACCTTTGGTGGCTTCGTAAACACCCTCAACGCACCAAAAACAACCGCTGGCAAAATAGGCGGTGGAATAATTAGTTAAATCTTTGTTTGTCTGTTCTACTTTTGGTGATATTGGATCGGCTGAATTTGCTTTTCGAATTTCTGGCGAATTTGAAAAAGTGCAAGATAATAAGAGAAAGCCTGAAAAAATGGAAGTTAAGGTGATATTCATACGAAATTTGTTTCTTTTTTTAAATAAGTTTGATTTAACTTATAAAGCGCAATAACTGATTTCCTTTTAAAACAAAAAAACGGATGAAAAATTGCATCCGTTTTTAATTGTTTTTTTAAAATTATAGTTAAAATGAACACTTAATCGTCCTCCTCTAGTTGAAAAATATCGTGTACACTTTTGTTAAATACCTCGGCTAGTTTTAGCGCTAAAATGGTAGAAGGGACATAACGATTTTTCTCAATCGAATTGATGGTTTGTCTTGACACGCCAATTTTTTCAGCCAAGTTTTCTTGTGTGAGATCTTGGATGGCTCGTTCGATTTTAATTGTATTTTTCACTATCTTCTTCTTTTTAGAATAAATGATATGGCAAAATAAACTAAAAACATTCTAATCAACATACTCGTTCCATTCATTTCAGAAAAATATTCTCCTTCGATGATTAAATGAACGATGGGTTGAAAAATGACTTCTAACACACCAAACAAAAAAGCCGTTGCTAAAGCCGTCATTCTAATTTTGATTGTCAGTTCATCTTCAATTTTGTCTTTACTGATCGCTAATAGTAAGAAGGAAATTAATAAGCCAATTGTAGCGATGGATTTTAAGAGTTCTCCCTCAACTGCCAATACTTGGCTTTTACCCGTAATATTAATAATTACGCTGATTAGCAATAACCCGATTCCTACTTTTTTAAATTGTACAGGTAACAAGCTTAATTCCATTAAATTTTTTTTCATAGTTTTTGATTTTAAAATGTAAAATGTTTTGTTCATTATGTATAGTTTGTTATTCTATTTGTCAAATATACTTTACATCTTTATTCAAAACAATTTTCGGACAGACTTTTTTCAAAATTTAACATTTCAACAAATGTAAAACGCTGTAAATCTGAATTTTAATTATTTTTTAAGAGAATTCGGAGAATTATCCTTGTTTCTTCACGAATTTCGTCAAGATCACAATCGTTTGACCGTCGATTTTTCCTTCGATTTGTTCTGGATTGTCATGAACCAAACGAATCATGCGTACCGCCGTTCCAATTTTTGCGTTTAAACTGGAACCTTTTACATCCAAGTCTTTGATTAAGGTCACGGTATCTCCTTGTTGAAGAATGACGCCGTTGCAGTCTTTGTGAAGTTCTTCGTTTCCATCAGAATGCTGGTCACCAGAAGCTTCCGCCCATTCTCTCACTTCGTCTTCTAAATACAACATCTCTAAATTTTCGACTGCCCACGTTTCTTGTTTTAAGCGGTTTAAAAGTCTCCACGCAACAACTTGTACAGCAGGAAATTCACTCCACATGGAAGTAGATAAACACGACCAATGTTCCGGATTCATTTCAGCTCTCCGTTCAATTTGTGCAATGCATGTTTCGCAAGCGTAGATGGATTCATCTGCAAATTTTCCAGTTGAAGCTGGAACCATAAATGCTTTTAAATCTGTTACGGATGAACATAATTCACAAGCATTGTTGCTTCTTTCTTTCAATTGATCTACGGTCTTCATGTTGTATTTGATATTTAAAATTTAAAGAACAAAGATAAGGTTTTTAATTGAGGTTTTTGAATGGATTTCGTGTGCAAAAAATTAGATGAGATTAATACAAACAAAAAAAACCGATGAAAAAAGATTCATCGGTTTTAGTAAAATCTGTCAACCAAGTTTTTTGGAGATCCAATAGGATTCTTCTCTTATTCTTTGATTAATTTCAATGTTTCCATTCCATTCACATCATATATGTTCACAAAATATAAACCAACATTCAATTCGGAAGTGTTGATTTCCATTGTATTTTCGTTTACTTGATACGTGTTGATCATTTTACCAGAAGCATCTGTCAATTCGATTTTATCGATGTTTTTGTTGTCCAAACCTTGAATACTCACCTTGTCAGTTGCTGGATTTGGGAACATGTTGAATTTAGAAGCCACGAGTTTGTTTAATCCAACAGGAGTACAATCTGAAACAACAATTTTGTAATAGTCTAAAGTGAAATCTTGAGGCGCTGGACCAACGTATGCTTTTAAGCTAAAAACAACGGTATAAGTACCAGCAGTTGTTGGTGTTCCACTAATAATAGCACAACCTGTTGTTCCACCAGCAAATGCACAATTTCCATTGTTACATTCAAAAGTTAACCCTGGAGGAAGACCTGTTACATCTACAACGACGATGCTATCAATCGGAAAGGGAACTGGAAACCCCATAATTAAAATGCTCGTGTCAGCAGGAACCACATTCGTAATTAATTGCATATACGGTTGTCCTATACATGCTGGAAGAAAGTTCGTTGCACTATCAGGATAAATACCTGAAGATGTATATTGTGGATCTGGCGTGCACTGAGCACTTAAATTTAGTGTCAATAACAAGGTTGCTGACGCAAGGAGTAATAGTTTTTTCATATCGAAATTATTAGTTTATAACCACAAAGATATTATTTATCTTGTTAGTCAATGAAAGAAATACACTTTAATTTTAGTAAATCAAACTAATTTAAATCGATTGCCAGGCAAGGTTTTAATCATTCCTAGAAACTCTAAGTTTAGTAAGTTAACACTCACGTCACTAACAGATTCGCCACTTTTAAAAGAAATAAAATCCAAACTTGCAGATTCTTTTTGTTTCAGAATATTCACTAATTTGCTTTCTAATTCAGATAAATCTGCTTGGAATAAATTTTGTTGTTTTGGTGTAATGGAAGGTTTTGATTCCCAACCCATAATTTGAAAAAAATCTTTACTGCTGGTAATTAAATGTGCTCGATTTTGTTGAATCAAGGAATTGCAACCCTTGGAATATTCCCGTGAAATATCTCCAGGATATGCGAAAACATCTCTACTATAGTCGTTGGCCAACTCAGCGGTAATTAAAGAGCCGCCTTTAGATCCACTTTCAATGACAATCGTTGCATCGCACATACCTGCCACAATTCTATTTCGCATGGGAAAGTTCATGCGATCAGGAAGTGTTCCGGGTAAAAATTCCGTAAGCAAGCCCCCATTTTGCAACATCTGCTTTGCAATGAGTTTATGCGCAGAAGGATAAACTCGATCTAAGCCATGCCCTAAAACACCTATCGTTTGAATTCCCAACTGCACACACAATTGGTGTACGTAGATATCAATTCCATAAGCTAGACCACTTACCACAACTACATTTTTTCCAACCAATGCATGCAATAATTCATCGCAAATGGCTTTTCCATAATCTGTCGCATTTCGGGTTCCAACAATGGAAATTATTTTCGGCGGATTGAGATCTATATCACCTTGGCTGAAAAGTAAAATTGGAGCATCATCACATTGATTTAGACGAGATGGAAAATCAGTATCTTGAAAAAAATGTACTTTCATGTCCTTCTTTTCGAAAAAAGAAATAAAAGGTTCAGCTTTGCGCATCGCTTCTTCTCGGTTCATTTGTATCAACGAAGCCTTTCCAACTCCCGGAATTTTTAAAAGGTTGTGTTTTTTTTCTTGAAAGAAAAATTCCACACTTGGAAGGTGTGCCAAGATGTTTCGCATTTTTTTTCTTCCTGTTCCATTCAAAAAAGTTAATGCGATTTGCTGTTGTAAAATTAGTTTATTCAATTTTATTGGTACTTTAGGCATCTTAAAGCTATGAAAATAATCTCTATGAAACAAGTCTTACTTCTTTTATTTTTTCCTTTTCTCTCCTTTGGTCAAAGCGTTGAAGGAAAGGTGGTTGATGCTTCTGAAAACACTCCCTTACCCAGTGTAAGAATCCATACATCGGAGGGAAATAAAGCGATTTCGAATGCGGATGGTACTTTTCGTGTTGCCTATACAAGGTTTCCTTTTCAAGTGATTGTGACGAGTCTTTCGTTTCAGACAGATACCATTTTGGTTACGAACAGTTCTTTTTTGGAAATTAAAATGAAACCAGAAGTGGAGGAAATCGAATCGTTGGTAGTGACTGCATCCAGAAGAGGTCAAAACGTTGAAGATGTTTCCATCTCGATGGAAGTTTTAAAACCCGTTTTAATCGACAACAAAGCAATCACTAATTTAGAATCAGCAGTTGATCAGAGTCCAGGCGTTTTTGCAATGGATGGTCAAGTCGTGATTCGAGGCGGAAGCGGTTACTCATACGGTGCCGGGAGTCGCGTTTTGTTACTTTGGAATGATGTTCCGTTTATTTCCGCAGATGCTGGAGATGCGAAGTGGAACTCTGTTCCGTTGGAACTTGCTTCTCACATTGAAGTAATTAAAGGTGCTTCTTCTGTTTTATACGGAAGTGGGGCATTAAATGGAATCATTGCCGTTACGGAAAGAGAGCCTACAAAAAAGCCGCAAATAAGAGCTAAGTTACAAGCTGGTTTTTACGACCAAGCTAAAAGAACCAGTTTGAGGCGAAACAACACTTCCTATTTTCAACTAGCTGAAGCGTCGTACGGTAGGATGTATCGGAAATTTGGGTTCAACATTGCTGTAAACGGTGTGAATGATCAAGGGTACAGAGAAGGAGAAATTGAAGAAAGAGGGCGCGTTTCTGGCACCCTGTTTTTTCTGCCAAGCAAATTGAAAGGATTAAAGGTTGGAGTGGGCTATACTTTTCAAGCACAAAAAATGGGATCTTTCTTGGTATGGGAAAATGACTCGTTGGCATACAAACCACAAGGTGGCGCGGACATTACTGTTCCAGGATCTTCTTTGTCTGTTATGAAGAGTATTCGCTTTGCGGTTGATCCCTATTTGAAGTATATCGGAAAGAATGGAAATAAACACCATTTAAAAACACGTGCTTATAATGTAAGCAATACCAGTTTGTCAAATAGTTCTCAAAGTTCATTTGCCACCAATTACTATTTGGATTATCAGTACTCTAAAAATTGGTCCGACAGTTGGTTTCTAAGTACAGGAATTGCCACAAATCGTGCAGAGGTAAGGTCCGCATTGTATGGCAATCACTTTTCAAATAACCACTCTTTATACGGTCAAATAGAGAAAAAATTTCAGAAATTTGACATCACAGGTGGTGTTCGGTTGGAATATTTTGATCAAGACAAAAAGCGCGGAGATTCTGATTTTTACTTGGGAAAAGATTCCGTTAAAATTCCCGTTGTTCCTATTTTTAGGTTGGCTGCACATTATCAGCCTTTTGAACACACACACATTCGTGCATCTTTTGGACAAGGTGTTCGATATCCAGCCATTGCAGAAAGATACACACAAACTTCCGTGGGAAGCTTGAATGTTTTTCCAAATCCAAATTTAAAACGAGAAACAGGTTGGGCTGCAGAGATTGGAATCAAACAAGGAGTGAAAATTGGAAACTGGAAAGGATTTCTAGATGTGGCAGGTTTTATCAATGAATACGATAACATGATGGAATTTACTTTTGGATACTTTAAACCCGATTCCATTCCGCCTAGCAACAACCCGAACAATCCGGGATATGTTTTAAAATGGATTGGTTTTCAAGCACAAAATGCGGAGAAAGCAAGAATTTCAGGTGTTGAGTTTTCTTTTAGTAGCGAAGGAAAAATAGGAGAAGTGGAAGTTCGTTCCATGATTGGTTACACTTATATGAACCCCATCAGTTTGAATGACAACAGTTCGTATAGGGCTACTTTTTCTGATACCACGGGAAACATTTTAAAGTATCGGTTTAAGCATTTGGCAAAAGCAGATGTAGAAGTAGAATACAAAGGAATTTCACTCGGTTTTTCTGCTAGATACAACAGTTACATATCGAATATTGATCGCGTATTTGAGGAAAGTATTTCTGGTACTTACATTTTACCAGGCTTAAAAGAGTACCGGGCGAAAAATCAAAAAGGAGCTCTGGTATTTGATGCGCGTGTTGGCTACAGCATTCAGGAAACATATCGAATTGGTTTTGTCGTAAATAACCTTTTAAATACAGAATACATGGGGCGCCCAGGAGACATTCAGGCACCGCGTAGTTTTATTTTACAACTCCAATTTAAGATATAACTACCTTTGTCATCAAATAAAAATTAAAAATGAATGTTTTAGGAATTATTCCAGCTCGGTATGGATCTTCTCGTTTTCCCGGTAAACCATTGATCCATCTCAAAGGGAAGACCATGATTCAACGGGTTTACGAAGGCGCTGTTCTTTCCCAAAAAATCAATTCAGTTGTGGTTGCAACAGACGATCAACGTATATACGATGAGGTCATACGTTTTGGAGGAAATGCAATGATGACCAGTGATGAACATTTATCTGGAACAGATCGCTGTGGAGAAGTTTTGGAAAAATACACCGATGTAGAGGTGGTTATTAACATTCAAGGCGACGAACCGTTGATTGACTACAGGCAATTAGACACTTTAATTGAAGTGTTTGAAAAGCCTGAAATTCAAATTGCCACCCTGGGGATCAAAACCAACTCGATGGAAGATATTTTAAATCCAAATCGCATTAAAATTGTTGTAGATCGAAACGAAAAAGCGCTCTATTTTTCCAGAAGTCCAATTCCCAATTTCAATAATTATTCAAATGATCCGGTGGAATTCTATCCTTTTTTAAGACACATTGGAGTTTATGCTTACCGTTCTGAAGTCTTAAAACAGTTGACACAACTCGCTCCAACGGCGTTAGAAAAAATAGAATCCTTGGAACAATTGCGCTGGATATACCATGGCTTTCCGATTCACGTTGCATATACTGAAATTGAAACACCAAACATCGATACGCCTGATGATGTTCACTCGGTATTAGAGAGACTCTAGCTTTTAGGTAAATCAATTGTAATTCAATGTGTTGCGAAATATAATATTCTGTTCCCATAAAATTGATTAACAAAAATTTGGTTTTTCCATTTCTTAATTCTAAATTTCTTCTCTAATACGATGAGTCATGGAACTACTACTAGTCAAAACAGTTGAAAAAGAGTCAATTGAATTTTTATCTTTTCAAGGTGAAAAAAACTTCAAACAACATCCTGATTTAATACATCAATTAAATCAAGCAATGCGATTGGGAAACGGCTACCACACCAAAGTCTCGATCTATTTCCACGATAGCGAAGGTAAAAAACGTGTGGAAACCACCATTTGGGCTGTCGGGAACAAATACGTTTTATTGAAAGGTGGTGTTTGGATTCCAATAGATAGCATACAAGAGATTAAACTTTAAGTTAATAATCAATGTGTTATGCCGTTTACCCTTTAAATTTAGGTCAATACAACTCCAATATTTATTAAGAACTCGTTAACATCATTATCCGTTTCATTTAGTAATTTTGATAAATGTTTGAATTTTCGAATATTTCCAAATTTAAAGAATGAAACGGATTTTCTTTTTTTATTTAATTGCCTCATTTTCGCTTCACGCAAGCGCACAAGAAGAGGTAGTTACTTGGATTACAGGTTTCAATTCCAATACTTCAGAAATAGAAATTACGGCTAATCTTGCACCGGGTTGGCACATTTTCTCTCAATACCTTGAAGGTGGAATTGGTCCCGTGCCAACCCAAATTGTTTTTGAAGAAAACGCCTCGATTTCTTTCATTGGAAGGATGACAGAACCTGTTTCTGTCAATCAATTCGATGCCAATTTTGAAAGCATGCTTCATTTTTTTGAAAATGAAGTAAAATTCACTCAAAAGGTAAATACAACTCAAACAACCATCTTAAAAGGTACCATTACCTACATGGCATGCAATGAGTTTGAATGCATTCCTCCATTAGACCAAATAATTACAATCAAAATAACCAGATAAAAACATGAGAATCAAAAGCATCCAATCCTTTTTATTTTTAATTCTTTCTTTCTTTCTTTTTTCAAATACTTTTGCTCAACCTTGGAAAAATCAATTAGCTTTGGATCACTGTTTGGTGAAAAAAGGGGACAACAAAGCTGCTTTAATAATCAAGGCGACCATGATTCCGGGTTTTCATATTTTCTCAGTGGATCACGACCCTTTAAAAGCAGATTTTACAGGTCAGCCCTCGGCAATTGAACTCTTGGAACCTTCAAAGAACATCAAACTGCTTGGAAAATTAAAAGAATCTCGGAAACCAATTGTCCATAACGACGAATTTGGAACCAGTTTATGGTTTGAAAAAAGCGTTGAATTCATCCAAGAGATCGAGGTTCTAACCGACAAAACCTTTAATTTAACTTTTGTGTTTTCAGGTCAAATTTGCGATGAGAACGGTTGTGTTTTTGTTGAAAGAGATATGCCTGTTAGCTTTAAAGATTTTAAAATAACACAAACAGCTAATTCAATTCCTGCCGAAATCAACAATACACCAGTACAAGAAACGGTTGCAGCAAATCTTCCGAAAGAGATTACTTCCCATGGTGACTCGTTAAATACAGATGAAACAACGAGTTTGAATGCAATGGAAGTTTCAACTACAAACAATGAAGTCGATTCTGAAAAAGATTTTTCTGGGTTGTTCATTTTCATTACTGGATTTGGTGGCGGATTAATTGCTTTATTGACCCCTTGTGTTTTCCCGATGATTCCCATGACGGTCACTTTTTTCACCAAACAGTCAGGAACCCGTAAAAAAGGAATTATCAATGCGTTGCTCTATGGTGTTTCAATCATTGTTATTTACGTTGCCATTGGACTTTTGATAACTGCAATCATGGGACCTGCTGGATTGAATGACTTGTCAACCAACGTGTGGATGAACTTATTCTTCTTTGCGATTTTCATGGTGTTTGCCTTCTCCTTTTTGGGAGCATTTGAAATTCAATTGCCGGCTTCATGGGTGAACAAAGCAGATGCAAATTCGGACAAAGGTGGATTGATTGGCATCTTTTTCATGGCTTTTACCTTGAGTTTGGTGTCTTTTTCTTGTACTGGTCCAATCATCGGAACACTTCTGGTAGAATCTTCTCAAAGTGGCATGATGGGCCCAGCAATTGGAATGGCTGGATTTGCCTTGGCATTGGCAATTCCTTTTACTTTGTTTGCCATTTTCCCTGGTTGGTTAAATACTTTGCCCAAATCAGGTGGTTGGCTAAACTCCGTAAAAGTGGTTTTGGGATTGTTGGAATTGGCGTTGGCATTTAAGTTCCTATCAGGCGTAGATTTGGCGTATCATTGGGGGATTTTAACACGAGAAGTTTTCATCGCCATTTGGATTGTCGTTTTCCTTGCGATCGGACTTTATTTGCTTGGAAAAATTCAATTTGCGCACGATTCACCTGTTGTGAAATTATCCGTGACGCGTTTCATGTTTGCATTGACGGCCTTGGTTTTTACCGTCTATTTAATCCCAGGAATGTGGGGCGCACCCTTGCGATTGATTGATGGAATTGCACCACCGAGAACGCATTCAGAAGATCACTTTCGATTTGTTCGAGGAGAATCAACTGGAAATTCAAGCGCTGTTACCGATCCACTTTTTGCGGAATACAAGAAGGACATGCACGAAGTGGATGGCAATATTTTCGTATTCCACGACCTGGAAAAAGGGCAAGAATACGCCAAAAAAGCAAACAAACCCATTTTATTGGATTTTACAGGATACAACTGTCCAAATTGTCGCAGAACCGAGTCAACCATTTGGACAAACCCTAAAATAAGTCCTGTTTTAAAAAATGACTTGGTAATTATTTCTTTGTATGTAGATGACAAAACAAAATTGCCGAAAGAAGAATGGAAATATTCCAAAGCTTTGGAAAGTGAAATCAGAACTGTTGGAAACAAATGGGGAGATTATCAAGTTCGTCATTATGGTCAATTAAGTCAGCCTTTGTATGTGTTTACAGATCCCGATGGAAATGATTTGATAAAGCCAATAGGATACACTCCAAGCGTTGACAAATACCTAGACTTTTTGCAAAAAGGTGTTGCTAGTTATAAGAAATAATTTTTCATCTATAACCCATGACTTTTTATGTCTAAAAGCCTGTTGAGCTGGTCATTACTCATTGTATTGTCTTTGATTTGGGGAAGCTCTTTCATTCTCATGAAAAGAGGTATGACGGCTTTAGATGGTACACCCATTTTTACGCACACACAAGTGGCAGCGCTTCGCATGTGTATTGCTGGAACTGCACTGTTGCCTTTCACGATTAGGGCTTTTAAAAAACTGAAATCCATTCAAGTATTTCTATTGTTTCTAATTATTGGACTCACAGCCAACTTTTTTCCTGCGTTTTTATTTACGTATGCGGAAACAGAAGTTTCTTCGGGTTTTGCTGGAATGCTCAACAGTTTTACTCCCGTTTTCACCGTGGTGATTAGCGTGTTGTTTTTCAGCCAAAAGATGACGCCTATTCAGTTGTTTGGAACCTTTGTGGCAATTGTCGGAAGTGTTTTGCTGATGTTTTCAGGTTACAACGTTTCTTTCCAAGGTTCTTGGTCGCACATTTTGGCAATCGTTTTAGCGACCTTGTTTTATGGCATTTCGATGAACCTCATCAAATACAAACTAACAGGATTTACATCCATGGAGGTTACTTCCTTGGCATACGGGTCTTTTATCATTCCTGCCTATTTTGTTTTGTTTGCAGGCGGAACTCATGAAGTCATCCAATCTTCTCCAAAAGCGATGGAAGGGCTCTTTTTTATCGGTATTTTGGCTTTGGTTGGAACTGCTTTTTCTGGGGTAGTTTTTAATAAATTGATTGCCAATTCAACAACCGTTTTTGCAAGTAGCGTCACGTATTTCATTCCAATTGTGGCTGTGTTTATCGGGTTCTTGATTGGTGAGGATTTGAATATGAATCAAGTTGCTTCGATGATGATTGTCATTTTAGGCGTTTTTACCATTAATTTCTTTTCTAATCGTCCGGAAATCAATTTTATCAAGTTGCTAAAAAAATCGCGCTAAGAACGATATTTCCATTTTTAAAAGAGTTATATTTGATTCTAAAATCCCTCAAAGTGAAGCGATTTGGTACTGGTTTGATTTTGTTTTCTCTTTTGTTCACGGGCTGTGGCATGAATTTGCCAAAGAACAAACGCGTTTTCATCGAGATGAATTCCAATGTGATTTCAAACGAACTTTATTTGTCAACCATTTTAGATCGATTAAATCAGTTGGAGAACCAATCCAATTTGGATACTGATCCACTTTGTATTCTTCACCTTGGCGATTCACACGTGCAAATGGGACATTTCACCAATGCGATTCGAAATGGAATGCAAGCGGAATTTGGGGGAAGTGAATTGGGCATTTTTTTCCCATACGCTTTATGTGATGGTTACAATCCTGCTGAAATTGACATCCGTTCCAATGCTACGTGGAAATGTGCCACCAATTCAAGGCCAGATTCTAGCATTCAAGTAGGAATTACTGGAGCGACCGCACAAACGACTGATTCCATTAGTCAAATTCAGTTCGCCTTCAAGGGAAATAAAAAACTGAAAACTGTTTCTGTTTATCATCAGAATTTGGCAAATCAATTTGAAATTCGGTGTGAAGGTGCCCTTATTCAAACCCATTCCAACGGTCGCCAAACAGCTTTTACAATCATTGCCTTGGCTGAAGAAGCCGCTGAAATTCAAATTGAAATCATAAAATTAACTGCCGATGATAAGCATTTCTCCCTTTATGGTGTTTCTATGAATCAATTACCATCCGAAGGAATTGACTATCATGCATTTGGTGTTTCAGGAAATCAATATCCATTTTACGCAGACTTAAGTCCCTTGTTTGAAGCGCAATTGAGAGATTTGAATCCAGATTTAATCATTCTTTCCCTGGGCTCTAATGACGCTTATCGAAAAGGCATAGATTCGATTCATTACCAACAATTGATAACTGCTTTCATAACGACCATTCAAGGGATTGCACCAAAAATCTCCTTGATCATCACTTCACCTCCAGACACAAAATATAAAAACCAGCGACCTGCTTCCGAAAACATCATTTTGAACAGCATTCGTCAAGCATCGCAATTGACACAAATTTCGACTTGGGACTTTCATACTTTGATGGGCGGATTTGAAAGCAATCCTCAATGGCAAAAAATGAACCTTGCAAACAAAGATGGTTTGCACCTTACTGATGAAGGTTATCAGCTTGAGGGAAAGCTTTTTAATATCGCCTTGGCAAAAGCTTTGAAAAACAAATATCCCAGCAGTACTTGGTTGGAGAAATCTGAAAAAGAATACCAAAATCAAATTTTGAAAGCAAAACTATTTTAATTCAAAATTAAAAATTGCATTCCTGCTTTCCATTTCAAGAAATAGATTGCGTATCTTTGCCTTTTAAATAGAATCGTGAGAACAGTTTATATCATTAGAAAAGAGCATTTTAACGCAGCGCATAAGTTGTGGAGAGAAGAATGGAGTTCCGAAAAAAATGAAGAAGTTTTTGGGAAATGCAGCAATAAAAATTGGCACGGACATAATTTCAACCTGTTTGTTACTGTTAAAGGAATTCCGAATCCAGAGACTGGCTTTGTAATTGATTTGAAGACTTTGAGTAAAATCATCAAACGCGACGTGATTGAAGCTTTGGATCACAAGAATTTGAACCTAGATGTTCCATTTTTACAAGGAATGTTGCCGTCCACAGAAAATTTAATCATCGAGATTTGGAAAATCTTAGAAAAATCAATCCAATTAGAAGGAGGCGTTTTGGCCAAATTGAGATTGGAAGAAACGGAGAATAATGCGGTTGAATATTTTGGAGGCAAGGAGCCTTATTAAAACGCAAAGCTTCAAAAAGGTTACTTTCAAACGATTAAATTTCCTAATTTTTAGATAAAAAGGAATTCTGTTATGAGATAACTGTTTATCTTTGAGCATAAAAAAGCAAAACATGTTTGTTAAATTACCAAACCCATCCCATGAATTAGCTGATTAAGAGACATTAAATAAAAATGAATATAAAAGACGAAGAAATCACCAAAAAAATCGCTGGGGTTTACAGCGACATCATCCTTGATTTGGGTGAAGATCCAACCAGAGAAGGCTTGCTTAAAACACCTGAAAGAGTTGCAAAATCACTTCAATTTTTAACACACGGAAGTAAAATCAATCCAGCAGAAATATTAAAAACTGCGTTGTTTCAAGAAGATTATTCTGAAATGGTCATCGTGAAAGACATTGAATTATACTCACTTTGCGAACATCACATGCTTCCATTTTTTGGAAAAGCGCACATTGCCTACATTCCAAACGGAACGATTGTGGGTTTGAGCAAAATTCCTAGAGTGGTAGATGCTTTTGCACGCAGACTGCAAGTTCAAGAACGTTTGACGATTGAGATCAGAGATTGCATTCAAGAAACTCTTAAGCCTCTTGGCGTAGCGGTGGTAATTGAATGTGCTCACATGTGTATGCAAATGAGAGGAATTCAAAAGCAAAATTCTGTTACTACAACCAGTGCATTTACAGGAGTTTTCTTGAAAAATGACTCTACAAGAAAAGAATTTATTAATTTAGTAAAATCAAATTTACATTAAGCTAAAAAAATGGAAAATTATTTAGATCAACAACAACATGAAGGAATGACGCGTGAATTGACACGTGATTTTTTTAAGAATGTGTATGGTTACATGTTCATGGCCCTTTTGGTTTCAGGAGCAATTGCTTATTACGTGGGTAGTTCCAGCGATTTATTTGCTCAGTTCTTTGTAACTGAAACAGGCGGAATCAGTCCACTGTTTTATGTAATCATGTTTTCTCCTTTGGTATTGACATTCATTATTCAAGGCGGATACCGTCGTTTTTCTTTGCCGACATTGACTGTTTTATACGTCATCTATTCTGCTTTGATGGGATTGATGTTAAGCACCATCTTCCTTGCCTATTCCATGAATTCCATTGCAATTACTTTCTTCGTATCCGCTGGAGCCTTTGGAGGAATGGCTGTTTTAGGCTACACAACCAAAACCGATTTAACCAAATTCGGTAGTTTGTTATACATGGCTTTCATTGGTTTATTCATCGCCATGATTGTAAACATTTTCATGAAAAGTGGCATGATGGACTTCGTGATTTCGATCGCTGGAGTTTTCATCTTTACTGGTTTGACGGCTTACTGGATGCAAAAATTAAAATCAACTGCTGAAGACAACATGTTGGACGGCATTGAAAGAAGAAAATTAGCCTTGGTTGGCGGAATGACTTTGTACATCTTATTCATCAACTTGTTCTTATCGCTTTTGCGTTTAATGGGAAATAGAGAATAATCGCAGTTGAAATGAGTATATGGAAGGAGAAAATTTCGGTTTTCTCCTTTTTTGTTAACCTTAATTTTTCAAAGAGTCGGAGAAAAACTTAAAACTTTTCAACATAAAACTTTTATCAATTCTTTTTTTGTGTATCTTTGCCCCTCATTATATTATAAAATAAGCTATGTACGCAATTGTAGAGATAGCAGGGCAGCAAATTAAAGTGCAAAAAGACCAAAAGGTTTTTGTTCACAGATTGAAAGCTGAAGCAGGGTCAAAAGTAGAATTTGACAAAGTGCTTTTAGTTGATAACGAAGGAGCAATCACATTAGGCGCCCCGGCTATAGAAGGAGCATTGATTACCGCAGAGGTAATTGAGCACGTTAAAGGTGATAAAGTAATCGTTTTCAGAAAGAAAAGAAGAAAGGGTTACAGAAAGAAAAACGGTCACCGTCAATCGTTTACAGCGATCACAATTTCTGGAATCAACCTTCCTTCTGCAAAGAAAGAGAAGAAAGAAAAAGCAGAAGCGTAAATAACCTTATCTGATGTTTAGACATTAGATGTAAAAAATAAAAAAATGGCACATAAGAAAGGAGCGGGTAGTTCAAAAAACGGTCGTGAGTCAGAAAGTAAACGTCTAGGCGTTAAAATTTATGGAGGTCAAGCTGCTATCGCTGGGAACATCATTGTTCGTCAACGCGGTACTGCACACCACCCAGGAGCAAATGTTGGAATTGGAAAAGACCATACTTTGTTTGCTTTGACAGATGGATTAGTTGAATTTCGCAAGAAAAAAGACAATCGTTCGTTTGTATCAGTAGTACCTTTTGAAACTACCGAGGCATAATCGAACTTAAAACATTCAAAAACGGATTTCGAAAGCTCGAAGTCCGTTTTTTTTTCACCCTGTATTTTGAAGAATTTCTAAATTGAAGAAAGTCAAAATATAGAATCATTTAGTAATTTAGCGCCAAAAAGATATCATGTTAGAAATACAACGCATTCGCACAGAAAAAGAGGCAGTTATCGAAGGATTGAAGAAAAGACACTTTGATGCGACACCAATCGTAGAAGCACTTTTAACGAAAGACCAAGAATGGAGAGAAACCAAAACCGAATTAGAATCCATTTCAGCGGAATTAAACCAAATTTCCAAATTGGTTGGCGAATTATTTCAACAAGGTAAAACTGCTGAAGCAAATGAAGCTAAAGAAAAAACGGCTACTTTAAAAACACAGGAAACTGCGTTAAAAGATAAAGTAAGTGCATTAGATGCTGCTATCTTAGAATTGATGTATCAATTGCCAAACGTTCCAAACGCGTTGGTTAAGGCTGGTAAAAGCGAGCAAGAAAACGAAATCATTGACGAAGTTGGCAGCAAACATATTTTTGAAGGCGAAGCTTTGCCACACTGGGATATTACCAAAAAATACGACCTCATCGATTTTGAATTAGGCGTTAAAATTACCGGTGCAGGATTCCCAGTTTACAAAGGAAAAGGTGCCAAATTACAACGAGCCTTGATTCAGTTTTTCTTGGATGAAGCGGATAAAGCAGGTTATGAAGAACACATGGTTCCACTTTTGGTTAACGAAGCGTCTGGAATTGGAACGGGACAATTGCCTGATAAAGAAGGTCAAATGTACCATTGCGAAGTAGATGATTTGTATTTAATTCCAACTTCTGAAGTTCCATTGACCAACATTTACAGAGATGTAATTCTTCCAAACGAAGATTTCTCGATTAAATTAACCGGTTTTACTTCTTGTTTTAGAAGAGAAGCAGGTTCTTACGGAAAAGATGTTCGCGGATTAAACCGTTTGCACCAATTTGAAAAGGTAGAAATCGTTCGCATCGAACATCCAAAAAATTCCGAAAAGGCCTTGGAGGAAATGGTAGATCACGTGCGCGGAATCCTATCTAAATTGGGCTTACATTACCGAATTTTAAGATTGTGTGGTGGCGATACGGGATTTGCTTCTGCAATAACGTACGACTTTGAAGTATATTCCGCAGCACAAGAAAGATGGTTGGAAGTTTCTTCCGTTTCTTTGTTCAACACCTTCCAAGCAAATCGCTTAAAACTGAGATTTAAAACAGAAGATAAGAAAACACAATTAGCACATACTTTGAACGGCTCTGCTATGGCATTGCCAAGAATTATCGCTGCGATGTTGGAGAATTACCAAACAGATGAAGGCGTTGTGATTCCAGAGGTGTTGCATCCATATTTGAATTTTAAGATCATTCAATAAATTAAATAAGCAGATCAAGAGTTTTTACAAAAGCCTAAAGAGTTTCGACTTTTTAGGTTTTTTTGGTTTTGGGTGCAAACGAATATCAACAGATTTTCAAAATAAACTTCAATCAATTTATAAAATTGAAATCGAGATATTGAGAAATAAAGACTAATTTTAGTAGACTAGGGCAAACGCATTTAAAATTTTCTAAGTCTAAATTTTAGAAAAGACAATTTTATCAAGCGGTGGATTAATCCACCGCTTGATTGCAAACTGAGATGAGTTGTTTGTGGCATGCGTTTTTGTTTAAAAACCATGACATAAACCAATTTTGAAGTTAAATGCGTTTGCCCTGTTTAGTAGACTAATGCTTTTTGAATTTGAAAAAATTATTGGCATTGACGTAAAGAAATTATTGAAAAACAATGAAGAGTAAGCATGGAATTAGATAACGAATATAAAAATTGGCTAAGCGAGCTAAAACTCAAAATCCGTTCAGCTCAAATGAAGGCAGCGATTGCTGTCAACCAAGAGTTGATTCTCTTTTATTGGGATTTGGGCAACATGCTGTCTGATAAAATTAAAACCAGCAATTGGGGAGCTAAAGTGCTTGAAAATGTTTCTAAGGATTTGAAAGCTGAGTTTCCTCAAATGAAGGGTTTTTCTGTTACTAATTTAAAATATAGCAAACTTTTTTATGAGTACTTTCAAATTAGTCCCCAGCTTGGTGACCAATTAAATTCAATAAAAAATACAATTAGTCAACAAGCTGTTGACCAATTACAAGACACTGAACACCAAGAAAATATAAAAAGTCAACATGCTGTTGACCAAATAGAAAATGAGCAAACAATAAATCGTTCACAAGCCGTGAACCAAAATAGAAATTTCTCAATAATACAACAACTTGTTGCCCAAATTCCTTGGGGGTCATATTATTATAATAATTGCTAAGATTAAAGACACGAAAGAAGCTATTTTCTACATCCAAAAAACCAAAGAAAACAATTGGAGTAGAGATGTGTTAAGTTTGCAAATAAAATCGAATCTTTACCAAAGACAAGGTACGTCCATAAATAATTTCTCCACTACATTACCTGAGCCATTTTCGGATTTGGCCAAACAAACTTTAAAGGATCCTTATGTCTTTGATTTTCTACAACTATCAGAAGGTTACAAGGAAAGAGATATTGAAAAACAGCTAGTCAATCACATCAAAAAATTTCTACTAGAATTAGGCAAAGGATTTGCATTTGTGGGGCAACAATACCATCTTGATGTTGCTGATAAAGACTACTACATCGATTTGCTTTTTTACCACGTCAAGCTTAAATGCTACGTAGTTATTGAGCTCAAAAAACACTGCTTTTATCCCTGAATATGCTGGTAAATTGAACTTTTATTTGTCAGCTGTTGATAGTATTTTGAAAGAAATAGACGACAAACCTACGATTGGTATTTTGCTTTGCCGTGAAAAAAATAACATTGAAGCGGAATTTGCTTTACGAGACATCAACAAACCAATGGGCGTAAGCGAATTTGATTTAACCAACATGCTTCCCGATAATCTGAAATCTTCTTTACCTACCATTGAAGAGATCGAACAAAACCTTGCAAGTGATGAATTTGATTGAATAAGATGATACAATCGTAATCACTTAAAATTGAGATTTAAAATGTCGATGAATTGACTGGAAATGTAGATGGATTTTATATATTTACATCCAACAATCAACAATAGCTATGAAACTATCGGGATTTGGACGATTGGAAGTGAACGGTAAGCGATTGGAAAAGGATTTGTTGTTTATTTACAGAAGATTAACTAAAATAGATATAATGGATATTTACCCAATTGGGTAAAGCCAATTGTTGGGTGCAAGCTTAAAAAGACACCGATAAAGATTAAATTATGACAAAAATTGAAAGAGGTTCAGACTGGAGAAAATGGGATTTACATTTTCATACACCTTCATCATATGACTATGGTGACAAATCCATTACAAATCAAGAAATAATTGATACTTTATCGGCAAATCAAATTTCTGTGGTTGCAATTACAGACCACCATAAAATAGACATTGAAAGAATTCAAGAGTTACAACGTCTCGGAAAAGAAAAAGACATATTGGTTCTTCCGGGTATTGAATTTTTGTCAGATGCAAGAGGAAAAGTACCAATTCATTTTATTGGTATATTCTCAGAAAATTGTAATCTCGAATACATTTGGGGACAACTCGAGAATACCACTAATATAAAAAAGATTAAGGGAGAAGGAAAAGAGCCAAATCAAGTGTACTGTGACTTAGAAGAAACAATTAAACTAGTTAAAAGTCTTGGAGGAATAACCACAATACACGCAGGAGATAAGACAAATAGCATTGAAAATATAACCCATTCATTACCGCACGGTGAGGCACAAAAGACCGAAATAGCTAATCAAATTGATATTTATGAATTGGGTAAAGTAGATGACAAAGATGGATATATCAATGTTGTATTCCCAGCAATAGGAAAGCATATTCCTATGATTATCTGTTCAGATAATCATAATATCAAGAAATACGTTTTAAAAGAAAATTGTTGGATAAAAGCTGATTGTTCATTTGAAGGACTCAAACAAGTAATTTATGAACCAAAACAAAGGGTTAGGATTCAAGCACTAAAACCTCACGAAAAGGCGGAATATCAAGTTATTGATTCGGTTCAAATATCACATAGTGATTTCTACAGTCAAAAAATTCATTTCAATCAAAACCTTAACTCCATAATTGGAGGTCGTTCAACTGGCAAGTCTGTGCTTTTAGGTGCAATTGCAAAGAAATTGAACTGTGATAAGGAAGTGAAATTCAATAATGAAGATTATACAAAATTCGTAAATGAAGTTGTCGGTAGCATTACCGTAACTTGGAAAGACGGAGTTATAAATAACGATAGAAATATTGAGTATTTTCCACAAAGTTATATGTACCGTCTTGCTCAAAACAAAAACAATGAACTAGACAAACTTATTGAAGAAATTGTAAGACAAGATAAAGCTAAAAATAATCTAATTGCAGATTACGAAACTTACAGTGCAGAGAACAATACGGACATAACCAATAAGCTAAATAAATTATTTCAGCTACAAGATGAATTAGTCAAAAAGAATGCGCAATTAAAGGAAAAAGGTGATGAAAAAGGAATCCGAAGTGAAATTGATAAACTTGAAAGAGAATCAAAGGAATTAAAAACAAAAATCAATATTTCTGATTCTGAACTACAAGAATATAACAATTTAAAAAGTGAAACCGATACGCTTGTAAAACTTAATGAAAATTTACAGTCACAAATTTTAAAGCTGCAATCGTTAAAGTCAAAATTTTTAATCAACAAAGATTTAGAGTTTGATATAGTTGCTTTAAGCGATTCTAATAAAGACGAGGTAAGAGCAAAGTATGATGATTTGAAACTGCGTTTTGAAAAGGAATGGCAAGACGCCATAGAAAAAATATCGCAGAAAAATTCAGATGAAGTAAAGGCAAACAATCAAAAAATTGAGTCAATTCAAAGCAGTCCAGTTTATATAAAGGGTATAGAGACATTTAAAAATAATAGACAGTACAAGGAACTTGAAGAAAAATTAAAGATTCAAAAAGACAAATTGGCTGACATAACTCTGATTAAAAAAGAAAATGAAGAGTTACGACTACAAATAACAAGCTTTGTTTCTTTAATCAAAGAGGCGCATAGGAACTATTTCAAGAAAATCGAAGAAATGAAAAGTTCTCTTAATATTGCTAAAGACAAACTTGAAATAAAAGCTTCTGCTCGATTAAATTCTCAAGGATATAAGGATTTATTAAATTTTGGAATTAACCAACAAAGCTATCAAGGTCAATCAATTGTTAATGAAAAAATTGAAACTATCGAAGATTTTTTCACATCAACTCACGCTTTGTTTGACAAGTTGCTTCTGAATAATATTACACTAAAAGGAGGTAATACTAACATTAGCTTTGCACAAAAAGTGCTTTCAACTAATTTCTTTGAAATTACCTATGATATTATTTATGAAGATACGTTCAAAAAGATGTCCGAAGGTAAAAAAGCGTTTGTTGTCCTAATGCTACTTTTAGACTTTAGTAACAAAGACTGCCCGATATTGATTGACCAGCCAGAAGATGATTTGGATAACCGAGCAATCTATAAAGACCTAGTTAAATACCTAAAGAACAAAAAGAAAGAAAGACAAATCATTCTTGTGACACATAACCCAAACATTGTTGTAGGAGCTGATTCGGAATTAGTAATTGTTGCTAACCAAAATGGAATTGACACTCCAAATATTGGCGGGGCTAAATTTCAATATACTTCAGGTAGTTTAGAAAATACCAAAGAGCTTGACAACTCAATTAAGGTAACTCTCAACTCACAAGGAATTAAAGAGCACGTTTGTGAAATACTCGAAGGAGGAAATGAAGCATTTAAACAAAGGGAGAAAAAATATGACATCAAATAGAAAGCCAGCACCCAACAGCACCTACCCAAAAGTGGCGGTTCAGTGGTTAAATCAAGCTTTGTGCTTCTATCAAAGTTTGTGCTTGACTGACAGTGAAGTGCTTCAAAATCGCCACCTTCGGGTAGCTGCAAAACGTTATACGCAACAACGAACACTCAACCTATGATTAAAATAATATTGGTTTTTCTTTTAACAATAATTCAATCAATAGCTTTTACCCAAATTGAGATTGACGGAAATTGGTATGTATATGAAAAGGACAATCCAGCGGAAATAAATAATTATATTAAAGACTCTCTTACTCATGGATACAGTCAAATTGACTTTGCTTTAGGTTTCCCGAAAAAGTTCAATTTATCACGAGACAAAGAAACTTATATGATACCCGAGGACGAATTGAAATGCACGGAACAACTATTATTCAAATCTAATGAAGTACAAAACATGACTGAATGTACTGGAATCAAAGATCAAAGCTATTGGATGAACGGTGGGAAAAATGGTGTTTATGAATGGGTCAATAAAAAAACCATTCGAATCTCATATATTGTTGGACTTGGAGAATTCGTTTGTGTTTATAAGGTAAAAGAAAAGAAAAACATATTAACTTTTATAATTCAAGGGAACGTTGAATTCACTAAACTTGAAGAATAAATGCGTATAATAACACTTCGTTTTCGACATTTTAAAATCAGAGATTTAAAAACAGCCATAAACTACGTTCGTTACCTGCAAATTTAACTAAACAATGAGAAAATTTATCTTACTTTTAATTTTGACAACTTTTGTTCTAACGTCTTGTGGTCAACGAAAAAATGAAATAACACTTCCACAACCGCACAAGAATTTTATTGGAAAATGGAGTTCTAATGAATTAACAATATACATAAAGCCAGATAGCATTATTGTATGGCATAATCGTAGAAATATGAAAGTCATAGAAGTCCCGAGTCAAAAAACAACAGAATTTAAGGTCATTAAAAACAATGATTTTGAATATGAAATCCTTGAAGAAAGAGAAAACAAAGGAGTTACACTCAAACACCCTTTTACATACAATAAAGAAGACAATTCTATAAAGTATGTTGACAAAGTAGTTTTTAAAGATGAAAATTAAATGAGCTATCCGAAAGAAGTTTTAAGAGAAGCATTGAAATTTTTTTAGTTGAAAGACTTGAGAAGTTGACTTTAAATTTAACGAAAAAGACCTAAAATTTACACGAGATTTTGGAGAAATTGGGAAGAGATTTACGATTATATCGTTAAACATCTCAAAAAAGGTAAATGTTAAAGACAGAAGTGAGTGGATATTCTCTGAAACGGGAAAACATTCTTGTAAATTTGAACTGCAAATAGACAACACGGGGTTTTAAATGATGAAAAAATAACCACAGAGACACTAAGAACATAAAGAAAATCAGTGCCTTCTGTGTCTTTATGGTGAAAAAAACAGAAAGATATGACTGAAAACGAAATTTCAAAAATAGTAATTGGAGCTGCCATTGAAGTTCATAAACAATTAGGTCCAGGCTTATTGGAAAGTAGTTATGAAGTTTGCTTGGCATACGAATTAAGGCAACAAGGATTAAGCATTCAGACCCAAGTTGCTTTGCCAGTTGTTTATAAAGGAGTGAAACTAGAAGCAGGTTATAGAATAGATATTCTTGTAGAAAATAAAATAATTATTGAAATTAAAGCTGTTGAAGCTCTTGCAGATATTCATACAGCACAACTTTTAACTTACTTGAAACTAAAAGATTTAAAACTCGGATTATTGATAAACTTCAATAGTGTAAGGGTAATTGATGGTGTAAAACGTATTGTGAATAATTTATAACCGCAGAGTCGCAAAGAAAACCTCTGCGTTCTCTGCGACTCTGCGGTGAAAAAAAGAAATATGGAGCTAAAATCTATTGTCAAAAATCACCCACACGTTTTACAACTCAAGATTCCATGCTATCTCCACCATTGATATGAATGAATTGACCCGTTATATAACTACTGTCTTCACTCGCTAAAAACACGTATGCGGGCGCTACTTCACTCGGTTGACCAGCACGTTTCATCAGGGTATCTTGTCCGAAATCGGAAACTTTATCGAAGGAAGCGGGAATTAAAGGTGTCCAAATTGGTCCGGGAGCGACGCCGTTGACCCGAATTTTCTTTTTCGCCAACATCAGCGCCAATGAACGGGTAAAAGTGGTAATCGCGCCTTTTGTACTGCTGTAATCTAATAAATGATCACTTCCTCGATAGGCCGTTACTGAACTGGTATTTATAATCGTATCTCCATCTTTTAAATGGGGAAGCGCTGCTTGCACGAAATAAAAATAAGGGTAAATGTTTGTCTCAAACGTTTGATGTAATTGCGCATCACTGATATCCTCTACCTTGCTTACTGAAAATTGAACGGCGGCATTATTGACCAGGATATTTAGGGTACCATATTGCTTCACGCACTTTTTAACCACGGTTTCACAAAACTTTTTGTCGCTGACATCGCCTTTGAAAAAGATACACTTTCTATTTTCTTTCTCAACGAGATTTTTGGTAATTTCAGCATCTTTATCTTCCTCTAAATAAACAATCGCAACATCGGCACCTTCTCTAGCGAAGTGAACCGCCACGCTTCTTCCAATTCCGCTGTCTCCACCAGTAATTAAAGCTATTTTATTGAGGAGTTTGTCGCTTCCTTGGTAATTTTTTCGAATTACTTCTGGTTGCGGTTTCATCTCATGTTCATCGCCTGGTAAAGGCTGACTTTGCGCAGGAAATTTCTTTGGTTTACTCATAATTCTTTGAATTTTAGCTTGGTTTTAACTCTTCTCCTACTAATTTAAAGAATATTTCAACCGTACTAAAATTTGCGTTTTGAATACAACAAAAATTAACAGATGGTGGATCTCGAGCGAATTGAATTGCTCGAAGAAATAAAAGTCAGCATAGATAATTGGTCAGAGATAATGAATGACATACCTTGACAGTTTACCCAAAAATATCCAAAGACTTCATTTTAGCCCTGTATTTGGGTTCTATTTCAAAGCTTTAACAGCTTTTCATCTCAAGGCATTAATTCTTTCAATTCCATCGTTGGTGCACCTTTCTGACCAAAATCATCATAATAATCCAAAAAGTGCAATTTATAAACCTTCCCGTTCACCGTTTTAACAATGAAACTCTTGGTTGGATCCACCGCGTAAACACTCGTATCAAAATTATATGCTTTCCAATCAAAACCAATTACGTTGATGTTCGTTCCAAAATTGGAAGCAAGGTAATCTGTGTAATCAATGTCTTTAAATTCCTTGTTGGTGGCTACCACGCGAACCATATTTCGATTAGATACAACACCTGCAACAATGTAAGGCATACCGTCTGGATACACATGGGTGTAAGAAGTAAAAGAGATGTCCCATTTGGATTTGTCTGGCTCTACAGACACAGCCTGATTGTTTATCAATGAAAAGTACACAAATGAAGCGCTTGTATTCTTAGAAATGACCGCTGTGGTGTAATTACTGCCATTCAAATCAGCAAATTCAAGTTGATATTCCGTTGAATTAACGGCATTTATTTTTACCTTTTTCCGACCAAACGGAACACCTAAAACACTCATTCCCAAATCAACTACATAAACTTTTTCGTTCAAATTCCAATCTGCAAAAGCGGTGGAATCTAGGTTTCCTGAAGGAGAATCATAAAGCCAAACAGCACCCTCGGTAGAAGTAATATCGGATAAGGAAGTTG
Source organism: uncultured Chryseobacterium sp. (assembly GCA_964488745.1). GTDB lineage: Bacteria > Bacteroidota > Bacteroidia > Flavobacteriales_D > Crocinitomicaceae > JAQVCM01. The sequence goes on from CAZAVP010000009.1 coordinate 60,199, forward strand.
CATTGGTAAGGGCAACTTTTACAAGTTTTGAACCGTTCAAAATGATTCGATAACCAGCTTCACTTGCTTCAAAAGCCAAGTCCCAAATAGCGCGATCGTTGTGACTAACAATTATTTGATCTTCCAAGCTGTAAAACAATTGGTTGCGATAATCCGAACCGGTTGAAACAGTTATTAAACTCGCATCGCTTACAGCCATTTTTGGTCTGGGGATTTCAGCTTTTTCACAGGCGAAATTCAGGGATACTAATAATAAAATCAAGTAGTTAATTTTTTTCATTTTTTCACTTTGAATTGTTTAATAAAAATTGAAGTTTCACATAACCACTTCTTCCCCAAGAAATAGGTGCACTTCCGTTTCCTGATGAATGCGCACCCGTGGTCATTGAGCTCGTCACATTGGTCACATTGAGCAAGTTCTTACCTCCTACGGAAACGTTGATTCTGTTCTTCCAAAAAGCGCGACTTACGTTGAAATCTAACATGTTGTAATCATCCATAAAGAATCGAATGGATTCAACATCAGTTGTTAAATAACTTTCTGTTTTGCCAGTGTATTTGTAATATACGTTGAATTTAATGCCTGATTTTTTCCAGTCGTAACTTGCTAAAAAATTGAATTCTGGAGAATAATAAAAACGTCCATTGCCCAGACTGCTTTTCACACCAGTGTATGAAAAACCAGGTTTCAATTCCAAGTTTTTATAATTCCAACTCAACTGAGTCCGAATACCAATTGATTCAAATTGATCGATGTTAAAATAAGTGTATTGAATTCCCGTAGCATCTTGACTAAGAGAGATTTTATCCTTTACTTTTTGATAAAAGGATGATATTTCCAAGTGTGTTTTTGATTTTCCGATTTTCAATTGTTGGGTGTACCACGCCTGAAAATGATTCGATCTTTCAGCAACCAACTGGTCATTTCCAGTGACATTGTGGTTGACATCCACAAAATTCATGTGCAATTCTTTAATCGACGGAGACCGAAATCCTTGCGCATAACTACCTCTAAACACTGCTTTTTTTATCCCATATTTTAAATTGAGAGAAGGCGTTAGTGAAGTTCCATAGCTCGAATTTAAACCCAAACGGGCGGCAGGTTTAACAACCAATTGAGAAGTAATGTGCCAATCTAAAGATCCAAAAGCGGCATAATCACCGATTGTTTTTTTTTGATTTTCAATTCTTTTTCCTTTCGCAATTTCGTAATTCAAATCATATCCTACTTCATAATTTAATTTTTCAGATTTGGAAGTTTGAGAATAGGTTGCCCGAGACATAAATACACGGAAATCGGAAGTGTCATGATCGGAATCATTCAGCGTTAATTGCTGTGTTAAATCTGTTAAATCTTTTAAATAGGTGTTTTTAATTCGCTGGTAATAATTGTGCGCTAAAACTCCTTGAATTTTAAATCGAGGTTTAATTTGGGTTTGAAAACTCACTCCTTGATCGTTTCGATTGGTGAAATAAAAATCATCAAAAGCTTGAATAAAATAAGGCGCTCGAGGCAATCCCTTGTTGGTGATTTTCTCTTTAAAAAAGTGGACGGATGGCGAAATGGTGGTATTCTTGAATTGAAAAGTGTAATCCAACCCTAGGGTAAATTGTTCTTTGGGTTTCCAAGTTTGAAAACGACCTGAATCTGCCACTTTTGATTTTGGAAGCACCGTCAAAGGTTCTCCAGTTGACCAACCATCAAAATAATTTCGTCCTCCATGAATGGAAAATTTGTGTTTATTAAAATTAACCGTAGCACGACCATCTAAGTTATAATTCCCAACCGTTTCGTAATAAGAAGTAAGTTGAAATTCTTGTCCACTTTTCAGATTTTTTTTGCTGATTAAATTGATGGTTCCTGCAATGGCATGACTTCCATAAGCCACACTCAAAGGGCCTTCAATCATCTCAATGCGTTGGATGTTTGCCAAATTAATTTGACTTAAATCGATTTCTCCATTCATTCTTCCAATAATTGGAACTCCGTCCAATAAAATCAATACACCTTCGCCACTTACGCCTTGTATGGAAAGTCCACTGCCGAGAATTTGGTCTTGGTTAATTCGAATATTTAATTCATTTTGGAGTACATCTCTCAAACTTACAGCTCCTTTTGCATCGATCGTTTCTCGGTCAATTACCCGTATTTTTTGAATTGCATTTTGAGTGGTTGTCGCTCGGATTTGACCTGTAATTACCAATTCCTCAAACTCTTTTATGACAGGAGAAAGATAAATACTTCGCGGCAAATTGGTATTCATTGAGTCAGAATAATTTTCGAAACCTGTCGCTTGTACGCTTATGAATACGGAATTAGAAGTAGGTGAAAATGTGAAACCCCCCCGATTATTGGTCGTGGTGGTTGTTTTACCATGAAGAAAAGTAATTTCGATTTTGGCAAAAGGAATTGGCTCGTTGTTCTCTATAGACGATACTTGAACTTCAATTTGTGAAAACACAAACGGAGGTAAAATAAAACAAATTATAAAAAATAATCGAGAGATTTTCATAATAAAAGACATGCTTGTATTTTAAACAGCTGCTGTTTTTTGACTGATTTCACGAACGATTTCTCTCCATGATTCCAATTCAGGAATACCTGGTTTACGAGCACCAAAAAGAGAGCAAATCAATTCATTTTTAGCATTAAACAATTCCAAAGAGGTCACAATTCCATCGGTTGTTGGTTTGCGTACAATCCATGTTTGTGCAATTGCGTTTTCTCTTAAGTGCAAATTGAATTTTGGATCCAAAATGTTAATCCATTCTTTAAAATCAACAACGTTGGCGATTTCTCCCGTATGAATTTGAATCATTCCATCGTTACCCACAAAAACCATGATGTTGACTTGTTTAGCAACTGCCAAGTTCAATATTTTTCTCAAACCATCGTTGTCAATTGATTCTGCTAAGTCAGAAGGTGCCAAACGCAAAGCTTGAGTTCTCGTTACCTTATACTTTCTCATCATTCCGAAAAAGTCATGCGTGTCTTTCAAGTTTTTCCAATCTGTTTGAAATGCACTTTGATCAATTTCGTTGTCGGGAAGTTCAACTTCCTGTGGTTTAACAGTTGATTCAATTTCTTGAATTTTACTTTGATCTTCATTCGTGAAGCGTGCAACCAATTCGTGGTACTTTTCGATGTTACTTGTTGGTTCCATGTAAATTTTGTGTACTGCTTCGCCACGGTTATTGAAAAACTGCAAGCTGTAACGTGTTTTGTCCTTATTTGTTTCTGCAACAGCAAAGGCTGAACTCCAAGTTCTCAAGAAGATTCTTAAATCAATGTCGGCTCCAACAAATAAGCTTCCGTGTGGATTTGAAAAATCGCCATTTAAATAGACTCCTTTTCTTTCATGAACAGCATCGTCGTTTCTAGATAATGCCATTACGTAGCCTAATTCTTCTACGCTTAAAAGGATGTCTGAGAATTCTGGGCGCAACCGAGTAACGTGTTCTCCGCATCCTAAAACGAGGACTTCCACTTCACTTACACCTAATTTTTTAGCAATGTCACGAATGCGTAACGTTCCGTTTTCTGCTTTTACCTCGTCATAACGAGATTTTAAATTTGTATTGGACATATATTTTATTTATTTTGGTTATTGATTACTAAATTCTTCGCTCATCTGAACGTGTTTTACTTCATTCTTTTTTGGTTTCATGGAAAAGAAAACTTCATTTCCAACTTGATTTTTCTGAATTCCAATGTCAAAAATGGCTTCTAAAACTTCAGGATCCAACGCCAATTCTTTTGTGTTATCAGCCACCACGTGACCATTTTTTACAAGGATGATTCGATCGGCAAAGGAATATGCCATGTTGATGTCATGCAAAACAGCGATTACAATTCCCCCTTGATGGATTATTTTTTGTTGTGCCAACTCCATCAGCGAATACTGATAATGCATGTCTAAGTTATTCAATGGCTCATCCAGGAAAAGTATTTTTTCAGGATGTTTGGAACGCTGTTCAGTTTCTAATTGAATGATTGCTCTTGCAAATTGAACCCGCTGTTGTTCTCCGCCGGATAAAGTTTGATAACTTTGATGTCGCTTTGCAAATAATTTTAATTCAATCAACATTTCATCTGTAATTCGCTGTTGTTCTTCTCGAGATTCCTGATATGGATACCTTCCCATTTCCACGATTTCTTGAACCGTAAACGATCCAAACACATTGCTTTGCTGGTGAAGATAAGCTCGGTTTTTAGCCAAGAGATCAGTTTTCCAATTTTTCAAATCTTGATTGTGATAGCTTACGTTACCAACCGTTGGATCTAAGTAACCCGCTAACAATTGAATCAAGGTGCTTTTTCCAGCGCCATTTGGACCTAAAATCACCACCAACTCGGAACGTTTAAATTCCATTGAAAAAGGATTTAAAAGCATTCTTCCATCAATTCCAAAACCTACATTTTTAACTGAAATCATACAAATAGCGTTCGTTTTTGTTTTAAGATGATGATTAATAAGATTGGCGCGCCGATGATGGAAGTCAAAATACCAATTGGGATTTCGATTGGATTGATCAATGTTCGACTCACTAAATCCGCCAGACAAATGAGTAAAGCTCCTGCTAAAGCTGAAAGCGGCATTAAATCGCGGTGATTTGGCCCGATTATCAAACGCAAAATGTGTGGAATGACCAATCCTACAAATCCTATAATTCCTGAAAAAGCAACGGTTGCACCAACCATCGCAGTTGAACAAAGTAAGACCGTAAATTTGACTTTTTTGGTATCAACTCCAATAAAATAGGCTGATTTTTCTCCCAAAGCGAAGGCATTTAGCGCTTTACGAAAACGCATTAGAAGAAATGTAGGGATTAAAACAAAAAATGCTAAAATACCTAAACTCAACCAAGTTGCTCCGCTTAAGCTACCTAAAGTCCAAAAAGTGATGTCGCGTAGTTGTCTATCATCAGCGAAATACGTGAGTAAACCCGTTAATGAACCAGATACTGCATTTAGCGCCACACCTGCTAAAATCAACATCGTGATGTTGATTTTGCCATTGTGCAAAGAAACCCGATAAACCAAAAAGGCGGTTAAAGCGGCACCAATGAACGCCACGAAAGCCATGGTCAGTTGTGCGTTAAAGAATGAGAAGAAAGAAAAAAAGGAGCTTAAAACGATAAAACAAGAGGCTAAAAGAGAGGCGCCGGAAGCAATCCCAATCAAGCCAGAATCAACCAAAGGATTTCGAAAAATACCTTGCAATGCAACGCCAGAAACGCCCAGAGCCACACCAACTAAAATGCCAAAAAGAACACGTGGAAAGCGCAAAATCCAAAAGACATTTTCTTGCGTCGTTGTAAAGTTTTGCATTCCATCGAATCCCATTCGATTTAAAATCAAACTAAAAATTTGTTTGATTTCAATCGAAACACTTCCTATGGAAATAGAAACTAAGCAGCTCACAATTAGTAAACTGCTTAGTATCCAATAAAGCCATCTTGTTTTATTCATGCCATTCAAGCCTTTTTTTTACAATTCGTTCAATTTTTGATTGATTTCAACCAATGCTTTCCCGATTCTTGGTCCAAAACCACTTACGTATAAACCGTCCATGCTTAAGAATTTTTTATTTTTCCCTGCGGGTGTCATTTTTACGCCAGGAATCTGAAGTAAACCTTCTCCGCCACTTAGGCTTTCTGTGCCCGAATTAAACAAAAACAATAAGTCTGGTTTTGCGGCAATGACTGATTCTGGTGTCAATGGCTTAAAATCTTCAAACCCGCTAACGGCATTTTTTCCTCCAGCCAATTCAATCATTTTGTCCATTTGGGTATTTTCACCAGCGACCATCAACATACCAACGCCTCTTGCATAAACAAAAAGTACGTTGGGTTGATTTTTCAATTGGACCATGCCTTTTAGGTCTTCATCAATTTGATTGATTAATTTTTCGCCTTCATCCGTTTTTCCAAACCATTTTGAAATTTCTGAAATGGTGCTTTTTACTCCTGCAATTGAATATGCTCTTTCAAAAAGAACCACTTCAATTTTAGCTGCTTCTAATTGGGCGATTAATGCTGCCGGCATTTCATCTTGGAAACCCAATACATGTGTTGGAGCCAATCCTAAAATCGCTTCTGCTGAAACTCCTGAAAGATGTCCTAAATTAGGAAGTGCTGCAGTTTTCTTTTCAGGAAAAGAACTCGTAACATCGATCCCAACCAACTGATCACCTTCTTGTAAATCAAAAATGATTTCGGTGATTGTTCCATTTAAAGAAACTATTTTTTTAGCAACCACTGTTTCAGAAACGGTTGTTTTTTCAGTTTTAGAACCGCAAGAAGCTAGCGCTATTACTGCAATTAACGTAAAGAGGATTTTTTTCATTAAAATTTTATTGTACGATTAATTTTTGAGAAGAAACTTTTTTGTCAGAAGAAACCATTACATGGTAAATTCCTGCTTGGAAATCAGTTACGTTCACATTCACAACTTGTAACCCAGTTGTTTGAACATTTTCTTGATAAACTACTTGACCCAAAGCATTTACAATTTTCACATCAACAGCAACTTGATTGTCAAATACAATTGAAGCAACATCGCTTGATGGATTTGGATATACATTCAAGAAAATATTTGCGTTCAATTCATCAATACCTAAAGCATCAACTATTTTCTCTTTAGAGAATACATTCGAATTGATCGAAGTTCCTGAACCTGTTGTAAATTCAGTAAAAATCAATTTCCAAATGCTGTTATTTCTGTCTTTCACAAAGTAAACTACATCCGTTGGAACCGTTTGTGCTTGTGCATTTTTCCAGTTGTAACCTATAACGTTGATATCAGTACTAAAAGTCTGTGATTGATAATCTACAAAAGTTGCTGGATCTGTTACTGCACTCACTTTCACAGATTCCACACCAACATTACTCAAAATACCAAATGAAGTATATTTCATGGTTGGTGAAAGTGTTGCCAAATATTGCATGAACGTTAAATCCCAAGACGCAGAAGCAGGTTCTCTGTTCAAAATTTGATTGTCTTTTACTGAAAAATAAACAAAATTACGATCTGTCATTGTGGCGTAATCCACTTCAGATACGGTTGGTGTAGCACTGCTTAAATCAGCAAACGTAATGGAATACTTTTTACCTGTGGTATTTAAAGAAATCATCACTTTTTTGTACGTGTTGTCTGTATATTTGATTACAAAAATTCTGTTTGCTTCCAAGTTGTGCGTAATCATGCTGTATTCTCCCCAACCGTAATCAAACTGTCCAGTTGGTGTTACATCACTAAACGCACCTTCACCCCATTTAGAGTCACTATTTTGCAATACTCCGTTTGCAACCATTCCAGCAGTATCTAATGTTGCGAAATCTGCTGGTAAAGCACCCGCAACAGTATAAAGAGTACCTATTTTGTGATTAAAACGAATTGCTGCAGAAAGTTCAGAACTTTGTGCAGCAGTCGCAGCCAAAGCAATTTCCCAATTGTTATCAACGGCTCTAGCTTGTTCATCATTTTCTAAACTATACCATACATTGTCTGTGTATCCATTACCTGTTATTACCGTGTCAACAACAACTTGAGCACTTACATTTTGTATTGCCACAAAGGCACATACGGCTAATACTATTTTTTTCATTTTCCTTATTTTTAATTAGTCTAAATTAACGGAACAAAAGTATAGAGAGAATGTTTTACCCACAATCCCCTTGATAGGGGAAATTCAAATCAACCCATTTTTATAGGCATAACGGGTCACATCAGAAGCTGAACTTACGCCAAGTTTTTTCATCAAACTTTTACGATGTGAGTGAACGGTATGCGGACTAATGCATAAAATTTCAGCAATTTGTTTATTGGTATTTCCTTCGGCAATGTGTTTTGCAATTTCACTTTCGCGTTGGGTTAAGGGAACGCTAACGCAGATTGCACCATCTTCCGTTTTAAAATTTAAAACTTTTGATAAAACACGGTTACAGAAAAAAGTCTCGTTGTTCGTCAAATGTGTTAATGCTTTTTCGATTTCTTCTTCATTGCAATCATACGTTAAATAGGCCTGAACGCCCATGTCAATGATTTCAGAAATTTCAGAAACGGCATCTAAATCGGATAAAACAATGATCTTTAAGTCTAGAAAACGAATACGCGTTTCTTTCAATAAAGTGTGGGTGAAAATAGAGGTGTTGTTTTTGTCGTAAAATAATACGGAAGGTCGAATAACTTCCAAACTGTTCATATATACAGTAGAAGAATCGCACAACAATTCAGTCACCTCTGCCGACAAACCACTTACAATGTGCTGTATTCCAGACTTAATAAGTGTATTATTACTTGCTATTACTACTCTCATCTAAATTAGAATGATTCTAAACAACAAAGGTTGGAGTTTTAAATTGAGCAAACAATACCCTCAACGGGGTAATTTGAACAAATGAAATAATCAAAAAAATATCCTCAATAATTTGTACTTTTGATAAAAAAAACAAAATGAAAATTGCAGTTGTTGGATTTGGTTGGCTTGGTTTTCCCTTGGGGAAAGAATTTCTCAAAAAGGGTCATCTAGTAGTTGGTTCGACGACAAATTCTGAAAAAATTCAAGGATTAAAAAAGGAGGGTTTAGAAGCCATTCTGCTTAACACAGAAAATGATTTTCCGCAAAATACAACGGAATTTTTCGAAGATACGGACATTTGTATCTTGAATGTACCACCCAGCGGGAAATCCAATGCGGAAGGTTTACAACAAAATGTACAAGATTATGGCAATCGAATGGTGCGAATAGCAAAACTATTTCCTGCTCAAACGCGGTTTGTTTTTGTTAGTTCTACGGGTATCTATCCCAATGAAATTGGAATTGCGAAAGAAAATGAATTTGATCGAACTTTATATCTTTCGACCAATTCTTTGGCATTCGCAGAAGAGACCTTGCATCAATTTTTAGGTAAGCGATTAACCATTTTACGTCTTTCAGGCTTGATCGGTAGTGAACGCCAAATTGGAAAATATTTTGCAGGTCGCAAAGCGATTTCAAACGGAGATTCACCAGTTAATTTAATTCATCAAACGGACTGCATTCGACTGATCGAACGCATCATCGAAACCGATTCTTGGGGTGAAATTTTCAATGGGTCTGCCAGCGAACATCCGTCTCGAAAAGAATATTATACAACTTATTGTAAAGAAAACAATTTGCCTCTTCCTGAATTTTTGAATGAAGAAAATCAAGTTATCGGAAAGTTAATTGACAATCAAGAATCAAAAGAAAAATTGAATTTTAAATATCTTTACGATAATCCTTTTAAGATGCGTTAATTATTTTAGAATGAAAACAACTAAAAACGCAAGAAAACGTTTAATAGACACATGAATTTCAAAAGATTATTAATCCTATCTCTGATTCTCATCTCCAGTTTGAGAGCCAATGCAACCCACATTATTGGGGGTGAGATATATTATGATTATCTTGGAAACAATAACTATCGAATTTACATCGTTTTATACCGAGATTGTGCTACTGTAAATGGCGCTCCTTATGATAACCCGCTCAGTTTGGGAATATACAGTGCCAATAATGTGTTGGTCAGAACAGTGCAAGTTCCTTTTCCTGGAAGTGTCGTTTTGCCCATTGTTTTCGACAATCCTTGTGTAGTTCCACCAACGGGATTTTGCAATGAAAAAGCCGTTTATACTACCGAGGTAAATTTGCCACCAACTCCTGGCGGTTATAATGTGAGCTATCAGCGATGTTGTCGTAGACCGGATGTGATTAACATTCAAAACCCCGGAGATACAGGCTTGACAGTTACCACACACATTACTGGAACGGATTCGAACGCATTGGTCAATAATTCGCCACGGTTTACCAATTATCCTCCCATGGTATTGTGTAATAATGAAGTTCTCGTCTTTGATCATTCAGCAACAGATGCAGACGGTGATGAATTGAGGTACGAATTGATTACGCCTTATTCGGGTGCTACGGATGTGTCTCCACAGCCCAATCCGCCACCACCGCCACCGTATGGTTTGGTGTTTTGGGGTGCAGGTTTTACAGCAAACAACCCTTTTGGTGCGGGTGCGACCATTTCCATCGATCCGATTACAGGAATCCTAACAGCTGACCCTTTAATGCTTGGGATGTTTGTTGTTGGTGTGCGCGTGAAAGAATATCGGAATGGAACTTTGATAGGCAAAACCGATCGTGATTTTATTTTTAAGGTAATCAATTGCAACATCACCTTGCAAGCAGTTATAACGCCTCAAAATCAAATGACCACGTTTGTTTCTTATTGCGAAGGAACTACCATCACATTCGATAATCAAAGTTATGGCGCAAATTCTTATGTATGGGATTTTGGGGTGGCAGGTATAACAACTGACGTAAGCACGGCTTTCGAACCTACGTACACTTTTCCTGCACCAGGGATTTATACGGTGACTTTAGTAGCAAATCCAGGTTGGCCTTGCACGGATACATCGGTTCAAATTTTTGAAGTCAATGAGAAGCTGGAAATTAGTTTTACCAAAGACAATCCCATGTGTTTTAAAAACAATTCATTTGATTTTAATGGAATATTAAATGGTCCTGCTGGGACGGCATTGACATGGGATTTTGGTCCAGATGCCACGCCAATGACATCCAATCAGCTAAACGTAAATAACGTCACATTCTCACAAAGTGGGTACATGCCTGTAACGTTGTCAGCGGTATTTAGTTCTTGTAACAAAATCTTTAAGGATTCCGTTTTGGTTATGCCGCAATCGAACGCTGATTTTGAATTGCCACCAGGAGCTGTTTGTGAAGGATTTACCAAGAGTTTTCAAAATACATCTCAGAGTGCGGTCAATTTTTCATGGGATTTTGGGGTGCCTGGAATTACAGATGATGTAAGTTCAGCAGTAAATCCAACATACACTTACAACGCAGCGGGAAGCTATGAAGTAACTTTAATTGCTAACAACAACAATGCTTGTAACGACACCATAAAAAAAATCGTTAAAGTAGAAGAACAACTAGCCGCCTCGTTCACACACACTGATTCGTTGTGCATCACGGGAAATAGTTTTGACTTTGTGGGAGCTGCATCCGGTCCTTCTGGGTTTAACATCACTTGGGATTTTGGTCCAGATGCAACGCCCAATACTTCCAGTCAATTAACGGTCAACGGGGTTTCGTATTCTTCCGCAGGAAATCATCCTGTAACATTCACTATTGCTACCGATGATTGCAGTGAATCAGTTACATCTAGTATTTTTATTTTCCGAGAACCAACGGTTGATTTTGAAATGGACGATAAGCTAAAGTGCGCACCTTACCTAGGGCAATTTACCAACCTAAGCACTTCAGATACTCCTGCACAATATTTATGGGATTTTGGTGACGGAACCACGTCAACGGATAAAAACCCTCAACACGTTTACGAGAATCCAGGAGCTTATCAAATTCAATTGACGCTAATCACCACTTCAGGATGTGTTCGAACATTGACTTTGAATCATCCCAATTTGGTTACGGTGCATCCCACTCCCGTGTCTAAATTTTCGGTTGATCCCTTGATTACCAATGTTTGCGATTCCAAAATCACGTTTACCGATCTCTCCTCTGGTGCGATGAGTTATTTCTATTTGCTGGATGACAACGGCGGATATTCTACCGAGCAAAATCCAATACATTATTATCAATCAAGCGGGCAGAAACGTCCACGCCAAATTGTGACCAATGAATTTGGTTGTCAAGACACCAGTTTTCAGCAGTTGTACATTGAGCCGTTCACCGTCTATATCCCAAATACATTTACACCGGATGGAAATCAATTCAACAACGTTTTCGACGCCGTAATCTATCTTCCAATTACCTTTTGGGAATTTAAAATCTATGACCGTTGGGGAGAATTGCTATTTGTTTCAGAAAATCCCGATTATGGTTGGGACGGAACATACAATGGCGTAATTGTGCAAGATGATACGTACACGTACGTTTTGAAATACATTTCATGTGAGGATAATGTGAAAGAACACGTTGTTACTGGGCATGTTAATTTGTTGAGATAAAATTTAGAATAGGCATCACGAAATTATGCGGAGTTACATCCATTGATATTTTTTTCTTCATCAAATAGGATAATCTAAAACAAGTGAAAAGTATAAATAATACGACAATCCACAGGGCAAACGCATTTAAAATTTGGTAAGTCTAAATTTTAGAAAAGACAATTTTATTAAGCGGTGGATTCATCCACCGCTTGATTGCAAACTGAGATGAGTTGTTTGTGGCATGCGTTTTTGTTTAAAAACCATGACATAAACCAATTTAGAAGTTAAATACGTTTGCCCTGCGACAATCCGAAAATAATTTTTTTATTGTTAATTAATTCTTAATTTGCACCACAAACAAACTAAAATAAATTTATTTATGAAAAATACCATCTACACTACTTGTCTGATTTCTCACGGTGGAAGTCAATGGAAAATTAACGCTTAAAGCGGGAGATTTCATTCATCTTTTTAATGGAACGCATTTTAAAGCAGGATCAGACGTGCACATTGTACCAGAGTATCAGGCATGTACTGATTATCGGATTGCACGTAGTCCTGAGTCTGATGAAAACAATTCTCAAAAAACAATGAATAAAGATTTTGAACAAGTAGTTCCAACGAGAGCGACAAACAATTCTTTTTTTCATTTTCCCTAATCCAAGTAATGAAAGTATTGAAATAGGATCGGATAATATGCCATGGACACAAGTGAAAATATTTGATTTAAATGGGATATTGCTTGGCATCTACCAATTCGAAGACAGTAATAAAATAAATGTTAGTTTATTTTATGCAGGAATATATATCGTTCAGATACAAAGTGAAAATAACATCGAAACACATAAATTTCTTAAATTATGAAAAATCTAGCTTTTTATATTATCCTTTCGATTTCTGCCCTTTCTTGCACCAAGCTCGGAAAAAACGTAACCATTGAAGGTCGTGTAATGAATCCAATTAAGGGTGAAGGAATTGAAGGAATAGAACTTGAATTGTTGCGCACAACAGCTGGTTTACCAGGCGGTTATAAAAGTGTAAAATCTACAAATTCCAATTCAGATGGAAGTTATGAAAGAAATCTACTAATTTGATAATTCTCGTTCCTTCGCCCAATTTTATTATTTTTGTATAAAAGAGAGATTCAAAAATGAAAATTTTCCTGCTTAGCATCTTGTCACTTTTGATCTTGGCGTCTTGTCACGACTTGAAAAAGCAAAAACAAGTGAAGAGAATGGATGAGTTGATTCACACCGTATCTGAAATTTCTCAAGAACTGAAAGAAATGGACTCCACGAAGATGAAAATGATTTTGGCTGAAGTGACGAAAGTTCGAACAAGCATTCAAGAGAATTACCAAGCAGATACGCTTACAATTGAACTGGGTCAGCAATTAGAAGATTATAAATTGGTAGGTAAACAAGCACTTTGGGTAAAGAATAATCTATCAATTGCATCGAAAACTATCTATGAAACTGAAAGTAGATTAAAGCAACTGCGAGCTAATATCGCAGCTGGAAATGGTGAAAGAGAGAAATACGATTCTTACATTCAAAATGAATTTAAACAGGTGGAAGATTTGAAAAAATTGCATCAATCCTTGCTAAAAAACAGTTTGGAAGCCGTTCAAAAATACCAAGAATTAAACGACAAAATGATAGAATACAGCAAAAGTCTGATTTTAAAAAATAACGCTATATGAAGAGTATAATTGTTCTTATTTCGCTGTTTTTCTGTTTCAATTTGTTTGCACAAACAGGAACCGACCAGCAATTGGCGAATTATTATTTCAGCGCTGGCGAATATGAGAAAGCACTTCCTTACGCTCAGAAAGTGTTTAACAAAGACAATAACAAAGCGAATTTTATGCGCTATTTCGATTGTTTGAATTACGTCGGCGACGAAAAACAAGCGGAGAAAATCTTAAAAAAACAAATCAGTGACGACCGAAATCAGTTGGAATATTCCATCTTACTCGGAAGTTTTTACGAAACCAAAGGTCGCGCCAAGGAAGCAACAAAGGTTTACCAGAATTTGGTGGATGATTATGCTAATTCTACCTTAACAATTACCGATCTGTATCACGCATTTAAGTCCAACGGGAAATTAGATTGGGCACTGATTACGCTTGAAAAAGGAAGGAAAATATTCAAAAGCGCTTATCCTTTAAACCTTCAGTTTGCCGAAATTTATGGTTTACAGCAAAAAAAGGATAAGATGATTGACGAGTACTTTCAATTTTTAGATGAAAATTCGAGCAATTCAACTTTGGTCCAAAATGCGTTGGAAGATAGAATTATTTTTGCGCCTGAGAATCCCGACTATGAGTTGGTTAAAGAAAAACTGATCGTTAAATCTCAAAAGAAACCAAACGAGTCCATTTACACGGAAATGCTGATTTGGTTGTTTTCTCAAGGCAAGCAATTTAATGCAGCCTTCGTACAGGCGCAAGCTTTGGACAAAAGACAACAAGGTGCTGGAAAATATGTTTATGAATTGGGAATAACTTGTGTGCAAAATAAAGAATATCAAGTCGCACGCAAAGCTTTTCAATACGTTGTGGGATTAGGAGATAAAAGTTATCTATTTCTCGAAGCTGAATACGCACTTTTGAATACCCGTTACTACGAAATCACGCAGTTTCGAAATTATGCTACAGAAGAATTGAATGCGGCGATTTCCGATTATGAAACAACCATTCAACGGGTTGGAAAAAATAGAAATACCTTGCGATTAATTATGGAATTGGCAGAAATAAAGGCGTTCTACGCCAATCGATCCAGCGATGCACAGAAATTATTGGAGGATGCGTTACTGATTCCAGGTTTAACCAATATACAACAAGCGGAAATTAAAATTGCATTGGGTGACATATTCGTAATTCAAGACGATATTTGGTCGGCGTCCATTCTGTACATGCAAGTCGATCGTGATTTCAAATACGAACCAATCGGTTTTGAAGCGAAATTTAAAAATGCGCGCATTTTCTATTACGATGGAGATTTCGACTTTGCCCAAAATCAATTGGATGTTTTGAAGCAATCTACCAGTAAATTAATCGCCAACGATGCCATGAAATTATCCTTGTTGATTACCGAAAATTACGGTTTGGATAGCAATTACACTGCGATGAGCAAATTTGCCAAAGCAGATTTATTGATCCAGCAACACCAATACGACCAAGCATTCTCCATCTTCGATTCCATCATTGCCGAATTTCCTTTTCATGAATTGAGTGATGAGATTCTACTACGCAAATCACTCGCAATGCAAAATCAAGGTAAATGGACAGAAGCAATTTCATATCTCAACGAACTTTTAAAGTATCATTCCGATCAAATCTTAGCCGACGATGCCGTTTTCCAACTTGGCGACATTTATGAAAACCACCTCATAGATACCGAAAAAGCCATGGAATATTATAAGATAATTTTATTTGATTACAAAGGCAGTTTGTACACCAACGAAGCGCGAAAACGTTTGAGAATATTGCGAGGTGATGTTTTGGTAGGGGAAGAATTGTAAGTGATGAAGGTTTACTGATTGCCATTTTTTAATTTCAGTTTAAAAGGAACTTTATAAATATCAACCCATTTCCACGACAATTCAATATTATTCACTATCGTCCGATAAAAAGATTTCTCAAGGCAAAGCCTTTTCGAAATGACAGGTTTTGTGACGTTTGTTTGCTTTTTTCATTTGAGCAGTCGATGTATCGACTCTCAAATGAAAAAAACAACGACGCACATAAGAAATTGTCATTTCGAAAAATTTTATGCACGCAGTAAATGAAATTTGAGAAATCAATGATATCTTAATTCCTTTCCATCAATGCATTAAGTTTTTTTAACCACCATTTCAAAAAAATCGAATCAAGGGTTTATTTTTATTGTGGAGGTGCAATTAAGCGCATCTCCACAATAAAATGATGGGTTCCACTCTTATTTGTGTGGAAAATGTTAAGTCCCAATCTTCCGATTGGAATTCTTAATCTTCTAAAACTCCAAATTTTCCTTGGTTGAAATCGTTGAAAGCCTGAACTAACTCTTCTTGCGTGTTCATCACAAACGGTCCGTGAGACGCAATAGGTTCATTAATCGGTTCTCCACTTAGAACTAAAACCACTGCTTCTTCTGTTGCTTCAATCTCAAATTGTTCTCCGTCGTTTGCCATCAATGCCAAATGATTCGTTGGCGCAGCTTCTGAACCGTTCACGATAATCGCACCTTCAATAACTAATAAAACTGTATTATAATGTGCAGGAAAACTAAATGTTGCTTTACCACCTACTTTCAGTTTCGCATTCAACATGTTGATTGGGGTAAACGTTGTTGCTGCGCCATCGGTTTGATGATATTCTCCAGCAATGACCTCGATTTGTCCCATCTCATTTTCTAAATTTACTCTTGGAATATCCTGATATTTAATCGCTTGATATTTGGGCGTACTCATTTTGTCTTTTTGAGGTAAGTTTACCCAAAGTTGCACCATTTGAAATTCACCACCGGTTTTACTCCATTCTTTTTCGTGGTATTCTTTGTGCAAAACGCCGCTTGCAGCAGTCATCCATTGTACGTCGCCTTCGCCGATGATTCCGCCACCGCCACTGCTATCGTGATGCTGAACTCTTCCTTTGTAGGCAATTGTAACGGTTTCAAATCCACGGTGTGGATGCACGCCAACACCTCTTGGTGAATCAGTGGGTGAAAAATTGTATTTCGAACCGTAATCCAACATGATAAACGGATCCATGCGTTTCATGTCCATGCGGTAACCGCTCGGAATGAAATTATGAACTCTAAAACCGTCACCTACAAAATGTGGTTCGCGTGGGCTTGCTATTAATTCTACTGTTTTTGTTTCCATATCATTTATTTTAATTGAATCTTTCATAAAGCAAAGTTAAGTTCAACTCACTCGTTTTGCATTGATGTATGATAAGAAAATCGTTGTACTACTTTTTGTGAGCAATTTCTTTTCGAACACGGCTCAAGCTTTCGGGTGTAATTCCCAAATAGGAAGCAATCATGGTTTGGGGAACACGTAATGCAACATCGGGATACATTGCTATAAAATTCAAATAGCGTTCTTCAGCTGTAGCACTTAGCAGCATTCCGATACGATCTTGTAAATGTCGGATGTGATTGTGTAATAACCGGTTATTAAAAGCTGTAAACCCAGGCACTAATTCTGCCATTTTATTCATAAAATTTTCATCCATCAAAACAACGACGCTATCTTCTAGCGCTTGAATGTTATACATCGAAGGTTGATTAAAATATACGCTGTCACGATCAGTAACGATCCAATTTTCAGGAGCAAACGAAAGAATGTGTTCTTTGCCATTTTCCGTCAAAGCATATTGGCGAAATAATCCATTTTCAACGAAAAAAGAATGTTTGCAATAATCACCTTGATTTAATAAAATATAATTTTTCTTGACTGATAAACGTTCGCATTGATTCAACAAAGTAATGACATCAGATTCTTTGACATCCAAATTGGAAGTGAAAAACCGAATAAAATTTGGACAGTCCATTTCAATGTAAAATTAAAATTATTGCTGAAAATCAAAAGAATAACTACCAATTAACGATCAAATATCATTCATTGAATAACGTTTTGAAAGGATCAAATTGATTCAAATTATCTACTTCTTTCATTTTCCCATTGGCAACTCTGAAAACACGACCAGGGAATTTCTCAACCATCGACATATCATGCGTAGCCATAACAACAGCCGATTTTTCCTCTTTTGCAACCGCAATCAACAAACGCATGATTTCTTCGGATGTTTCGGGATCTAAATTTCCCGTTGGTTCATCGGCCAAAATCAAAGGTGGGTTATTCAAAAGTGCTCTGGCAATGGAAACGCGTTGTTGTTCTCCTCCTGATAAAGTGTGCGGCATTTGATTTGCTTTGTGATCAATTCCAACCATTTTTAAAACTGCTTCAGCACGACTTTTCATTAAATTCTTATCTGTCCAACCCGTTGCTTGCATGACAAAAATTAAGTTTTTCATCACAGAGCGATCCGTGAGTAATTGAAAGTCCTGAAATACAATGCCAATTTTTCGGCGAAGCATTGGGATGTCTTTTTTCCCCAAGGTGCGTAGGTCTATCCCTGAAACAGAACCTTTTCCTTTTTTTAACAACAATTCACCGTAAAGGGTTTTCAATAAACTGCTTTTCCCACTTCCTGTTTTTCCAATTAGATAAACCAGATCATTGTCATTGACATCGAAATGGATGTCGTCTAGCACCAGTTCACTTTGTTGGTAAATTTGTACGTCTTTTAATTCAATAATATTTCCCACAGATCCATGATTTATCGTAAAGTTGAGAATAATAACTGCATCAAAACAATTTGAATTGAAATAATCTTAACAGAATCACGTTTAAAACTTTTAAGAAAGTCCTCTCCAAAGACCTTTAAAGTCTCTTAATTTTACTCTTTTATAAAACAGCAATTCAATGAACCGATTTCTGGTATTTTTAATTTTAGCAATTTCCTTTCTTTCAAGCGCTCAAACTTCTGAGAAATACAACAGCGATTATGCCGGTTTTTTTAGAGGAGAAAAACTGTTTGAAAAAGAACAATACGGAGCTGCTCGAAAAGAATTTAGAGATTTCATCCATGCTTTTGATCATAAGAACGATCCTCTTTATATCAAAGCATTGTATTATGAAGGGATTTCTGCGATTGAATTATACAACAACGACGGTTTGGTTTTATTAGAAAACTTTAATCGAAATTACCCCGAAAGCATTTATAAAACAAAAATTTACTACCGATTAGGTCGTTTTTACTTTCAGCAGAAAAAATACAAAGAAGCAGTTGCTTGGTTTGATAAGCTGCACCATTTAGACATGGAGGAAGATGATCGTAATGAGTATTACTTCAAGAAAGGTTATGCCAATTTTCAAGAAAAAAACTTTACAGAAGCCCGCTCTTCTTTTTACGAAGTGAAAGACACAACTTCTCAATACAGTTCTCCCTCTCTGTATTATTTTTCGCACATCGCTTACCAAGAAAAAGCCTATCAAACTGCTTTAGAGGGGTTTGAGAAGTTGTTAAGCGACGAACGGTTTAAAGAAGTTGTTCCTTATTACATTACACAGATTTATTACTTGCAAGGGCGTTACGATGAAATTACGCGTTTCTCTCCTTTGTTGGTTGACGATGTGAAAAGTTCCAATACCAATAGCATGAATCATTTGATTGGAGATGCTTTTTACCGAGTTGGAAAATACGATGAGGCAGTTGCTTATCTTGAAAAATACAATGCCAAATCAAAAACCACACGGGGTGAAGATTATCAGTTAGGCTATGCATATTATCGCATTGGAGATTACTTGAAAGCAATTAAATTGTTTGATAACGTTTCACAAGAGAAAGATTCTCTCGGACAAATCGCATTTTATCACGTAGGCGAATGTTATTTGAAGAGTGGTAATAATGTTTACGCTCGTACAGCTTTCGAAGCAGCTTCCAGAATAGATGTTGATAAAAAAATCCAAGAAGATGCTTTGTATAATTACGCTGTTCTATCATACAAAATAGATGTAAATCCATACGATGAAGCAGTAGAAGCGCTGCATTTGTATTTAACCAAATACCCCAATTCAGATCGAAAGAACGAAATTTACCAATACTTGGTGAACGTTTATACGACTACCAATCGGTATGAATCGGCACTGGAATCGTTGGATAAATTAATGACCAAAGACATTCGATTGAAGACGGTTTATCAAATTGTCGCTTTCAACTATGGGGTGGAATTGTATCAAAAGGCAGAATATTATCGCGCGATTGGCGCATTCGTGTTGGTAGATAAATATCCAATCGATGCAAAGATTTCAGCATTTGGAAAATTCTGGTCCGCAGACGCGAATTATCAAGTTAAAAATTACCCCAAAGCAATCGAGGGTTACAAAGAGTTTTTAAACCTCCCTGGAAACTATAGTACACACATGCGCCCAGATGCTTTTTATAATTTGGGCTACATCTATTTAAACACGGCTAAAGTGGCTTCCCAAAATGCTGCTTTGGAAGATGCATTTACAAATTACCTTCAAATTGCAGACGCAAAAAACAAATCCAAAATTGCGGATGCAAACATGCGCTTAGCAGATTATTATTACATCGCTAGAAGAAATGAATTGGCCATCAAGCATTACCAAAATGCGGTGGATTTAAAGGCTGGAAATACCGATCAAGCACTTTATTTTATGGCGTTAACTTATGGCTTGACAGACAAAGGAATCGATCATAAAATTGATCATTTACAAGATTTAATCAACAATTACTCCAGTTCTAAATACATGATTTCTGCCATTTATGAAGTGGGAATCAGCTTTCGAACGAAAGAAAAAGACGACAAAGCCATCGCTTATTTTGAGCAAATCACCCGAGATTATCCAAGTTCTATTTTGGTTCGCGAGGCCAACATCAACATTGCAGATATTTATTTCAAACGAAAAGATTACATAAAGTCCGAGGCGCTCTATCGAAGTATTTTGGATGAGTATGGAACGGATAGAGAAGTTTGCTCCAGTGCTGTAAAAGGTTTGGCAAACATCTTCAAAGCGCAGAAACAATTGGATAAAATTGAAACGCTACGGATGTATAATTGTTCCGATGAAGTAGTGGATGATTTAGAAGATAATTACTATAACGCTGGAATTGAACCATACATCGACAGTTCTTTTACGGAAGCAATTCCAGAATTTCAAAAATACCTGAATAAATATGCAAATGGAAAATACGCCGTTGAAGTAACAGCGTATTTGGCAAACTCCTACTATCAAACCAAGCAAATTGAACAGGCATTGGAAGTTTACCGAGCGCTCTTGGAAAAACCAAATACCGAATTTACCGAATTAGGTGCAACTCGTCTTTCAAGACATGCTTACAACCAGAAAAATTATGCGGAAGCCTTAACGTATTATTCGCGCTTAGAAAAAGTAACTTCTCATCCAGAAAGCATTTACAATACGCGCATTGGATTGATGCGTTGTGAGTTTTTATTGGAAAATTGGGAAGAAGCCATTTTATATGCAAACCAAGTATTGAGCAGTTCATTGGTCGTGAGCAATATCCGGATTGAAGCGGAATATTCCAGAGGGGTCTCTTATTATCGCAACAACCAATTTGAGCAAGCAAAAACACCCCTGGAATGGTTAACAAAAAACACGTCCAACCACATAGCTTCTGAATCGAGGTACTATTTAGCGGAGATGAATTTTACGCAAAAGAATTACCACGCTGCGGAAGCAGATATCAGAACTTTGCTAAAAATAAAGCCTTCTTTCGACTTTTGGATCGCAAAAGGATTGATTCTTCAGACACGCATCCTAATGGCTAAGCCGGATTTGTTTCAAGCTGAACATACCTTGAAATCCGTAATTGATAACTACAAGATAAAAGACGACAACATTTTACTTGAAGCAAATCAGCTCTGGGATGAATTGATGCAAATCAAAAATATGCCGAAATCAATCGAAGAAAAAAATACAAACGTTATAGAAATCAACGAGTAATGAAAATAAACGTATTGAAATATCATTTAGTAGCGACTTTCATCTTTTTGACTCTCTCTAACGGAGTTTTTGCTCAAAAAAAATCAGATGAGGAAAGTGTTGTGGTGACTGCAAGCAGAAAAATTCCAACTGCGTATCGCATGATGGAGTCGCCGAAAATCATTGATTCCATTGCACCACAATCTCACGTTCAATATCCTTTGCTTTCGCTGAAATACGAAAATACAATCGAAATTGACACCATTGACGCAGCAACGATAAAATTGGTTGATAAATTGCCGCGTTTATACAACACTTATGTTAAAATTGGTGTCGGTTCAACGCTGATGCCGCTGGGTGAAGTTTATTACAACAACGGGAGATCTCGCAAATACAGCTACGGTGCAAGTTTGAAACACTTGAGTTCATTTGGTAAAGTGAAAAACATGGCTCCAGCTAGATTCGATCGAACTGCTTTCAATTTATACGGTGGAATCAAAGAAAAGAAATATACACTGGATGGAGATTTTATAACAAACTCACGTGGACTGCATTGGTACGGTTTTGAAAAACCAGATGCTGACCGCGATAGCATTCAAAATCGTTTCACCGAAATTGGAACCAGACTTTCGTATGCTTCTCATGCAAAGGACAGTGCCAATTTGAATTATAAAATTGGGTTTGAATATTTCAATTTTCACGATAAAAAGCCGAAAATTGATAGTTTGTCTAACTGGCATGGAAAAGAAAACTATCTTGCTGTAAACTCCGTTTTCTGGTATAAATGGGGACAAGAAGTTTTTGCAGCTGATTTCAACATCCGGTACAACGGGTACAAATTTGGAGAATTAGATAAGTCCATGAATGGAATTGACTCTGGGATTGTTCGTAACAACACGGTAATTAATTTAAAACCAACAGTTACAACGTATGCATTCGACAACAAATTGAAAGCACAAGTGGGTTTTGATTTCACCATCGATGGAAAAATTAAAACCAAAGCATACATTTATCCCATTGCAGAAGTAAAATACTCTTTGTTCAACGACATTTTAATTCCCTATGCGGGTTTGAAAGGTGGTTTGAAACAAAATACCTTCAAATCATTTAGTTTAGAAAATGAATTTATTCTTTCAAACGTTGAAATTCAAAACGAACACAATGCAATCACCTTATTTGGAGGAATTAAAGGAACTTTGAGCAAGGAGATTGGTTTCAACGCAAGTTTTAGTTTTGGCAATTACAAAAACAAAGCAATGTTCATTACAGACACGCTTGTTGCACTTGAAAGAAATCAATTCAGGTTGCTTTACGACACCATGAACATTACTACTTTAGAGGGTTCTATCTATTATCAATTGTCTGAAAAGATTAAAATAGATGCGATTGGGAGGTTTAATTCTTACAGCGCACGAAACAATTCGTTTGCTTGGAACTTACCACAAATTGAATTTATTATTCGGGGTAAGTACAATTTATACGACAAGTTCTTAGTAACCTTGGATATGAAATACGAAGGTGGTAGACGTGGTTTGGTTTATGAAGACGGAAAAGATGTTTCTTTAGAAGACGGACAATACGCCAAGAAATTAGGTTTCATCGCAGATGTGAATTTAGGCGTAGAATATCGTTACAACAAACGAATTTCAGCTTTCGTACAATTCAATAACTTGGCAGCACAACGTTACCAAAGATGGTATAACTATCCTGTACAGTCATTCCAAGTTTTGGGAGGATTTACGTTTAGGTTTTAGTATTGAATCTGGGTAAATTGACTAATTGTTGCCTTTGTGATAAGTCATAATTGATTTTTGTACGTTGTAATCCATTAATTTATTTAATTTTAATGGATTATGAGATTCATTATACTATTTCTTTTTCTTTCAGTTAGCTGCACTTCTTTTGCAATACCTGTTAGACTCGGTGATTATGTCACTTACAAAGGCGAGAGATATCGTCTTGTAAATAATCTCTTAGAATCCTACTTCAAGTTGCATCCCGAAAAGAGACCATTTCCAGATGTTTTTTATTCGAATACCGTGAAACAGTACACTGCAGCTTTCGAAATTAAAAATAGTAGAATTTATCTTAAAGAAATCATTTTATTTAGATATAGTTCTCTTGATAGCACGCTTTTGACTGTAAATGTATTCAATGAATTATTTCCAAACTTACAAGAATTTGAATTGTCGGGTCTCAATACAGATCTTATTTTGAATCGCGTTAATACCGTATATGCATTAGAAAAGTACTACGTTAATTCTTTATATATCAAGGTTAATAATGGTCTAATTGTTAAAATAAAAAGACTTAATTACGCGAAACGCCATGTTTTACTCAGCAAAATCTATAATAAATTCAAAAAGACTGAAGAATATAAAACTGAATTACTATTTTATGATGAATCTATTTTTTCTAAAAGAGACATCAAAAAATACATCAAAAAGATATTCTCGATTTGACAACATCTTGGGATTGATAAGTATCAACTTCATTTTCGCTGATTTAAAACTTATTCTTTTAAAATCTCAGACACAAAAAAACAGCATCCCTTTCGGAATGCTGTTCTTAAACGATATGCAGTTATTCTTGCACCAACTCGTCAGTCAATAAGACGTCTGGATTTTTAGCAAGAGCATTTTTAATTTTCGCTTCTAATTCTTCTAACAATTCAGGATTATCACCAATGAGCGCTTTGACAGCATCTCTACCTTGGCCCAACCTCGTTTCTCCGTAAGAGAACCAAGAACCACTCTTTTTAATGATATTCAATTCTACACCAATGTCCAAGATTTCACCTACTTTCGAAATTCCTTCTCCGTACATGATGTCAAATTCTGCTTTTCTAAAGGGTGGTGCTACTTTGTTTTTAACAACTTTCACTTTGATGTGGTTTCCCATAACATCTTCACCGTCTTTGATTTGAGCAGCGCGACGGATGTCTAATCTTACCGAAGCATAAAACTTCAAGGCGTTACCACCCGTTGTTGTTTCTGGGTTTCCAAACATCACCCCAATTTTTTCTCTCAATTGGTTGATGAAAATACAGGTACATTTAGCTTTCGAAATAGAACCCGTTAATTTACGAAGTGCTTTGGACATCAATCTTGCTTGCAATCCCATTTGAGAATCACCCATTTCACCTTCAATCTCCGCTTTTGGAGTCAATGCTGCAACTGAGTCAATTACCACCAAGTCAATCGCTCCAGAGCGAATCAAATTGTCTGCAATTTCCAGTGCTTGTTCTCCGTTATCAGGTTGTGAAATCAATAATTCATTCACGTTAACACCTAATTTTTGTGCGTAGAATTGGTCAAATGCGTGCTCCGCATCAATGAATGCAGCGATTCCACCCGCTTTTTGACATTCCGCAATGGCATGAATTGCCAAAGTTGTTTTACCAGAAGATTCTGGTCCGTAGATCTCAACGATTCTTCCTTTCGGGTAACCGCCAACTCCCAAAGCAATGTCCAAGGTAACGGATCCAGAAGAAATAACTTCCATTTCTTCAATCGGAGCATCGCCTAATTTCATTACTGTACCTTTTCCGTACGTTTTGTCAAGCTTCTCCATGGTTAATTGAAGCGCTTTCAATTTTTCTGCATTAATCTCTTTAACTGCCATATCGTTTATTTTTATTTTAGGTTAAACAGGTTCATTAGTGATCATCGTTTATCCTCCCTAATTCGCCTGTCGCATTTTTGATGATACAAAGGTATGTCCTGCAGAACGTAATCTATTTACGGTCTACAATTAATTTTCATTCATCATTCCAAAACCTTCCAAAATCTCCTCCGCATGATCTTTTGTCTTTGGTTTTTGAATAATAGCTACTATCAAACCATTTTCGTCTAAAAGGAAAGTTGTACGATGAATTCCTTCATACTCTTTTCCCATGAACTTTTTAGGCCCCCAAACTCCAAAACGGTTAATCAATTTATGATCGGTGTCTGGAATCAATTGAAAAGGCAATTCCAATTTATTGATGAACTTCACATGCGATTCAGAATCATCTGCGCTGATACCAATGATGGTAATGCCTTTCTCTTTTAGAACTTCATAATTATCTCTTAAGTTACAAGCCTGCGCTGTGCAGCCTGGTGTGTTGTCTTTCGGGTAAAAATAAAGTGCAACCTTCTTACCCAATAAATTTTCTGAAGTTACTTTATTTCCTTCCTGATCAACGGACTTAAATAAAGGCGCTTTTTCATTAACTCTTAAATTTGTCATGATGTTTTTGATGTGATTTTAAACATTCATTTGACTAAATAATAATCAAATGTACGAACTATTTTTAAAGATACAATAAAATATTGATTTTTTTTACAAATTTAGGGTTAATCCGTGGGTTTTAAGCACAAAATTGACGGGTACTTGACCCAAAAGTTAGTTATTTTTCTATTTTTGTACTTTATCCATATAAAGTCATGAAAAGAGTCAAAATTTCAACCGTTTTAAAAGAAGCATCCATCGGACAAGAGTTAATTGTCAAGGGGTGGGTTCGCGCATTTCGCAGTAATCGCTTCATTCAATTGAATGATGGATCTACGATTAATAACCTGCAAGCAGTAGTGGAATTTGAGAATTTTGATGAGGAAATTTTGAAAAAGATTTCAATCGGTGCGGCAATTGGGTTAACAGGGGAAATTGTGGAATCACAAGGTGCGGGACAACGCATAGAATTGCAAGTTTCTAAGATTGAAATTATTGGAAAAGCGGAGGCCGATGATGTTCAAAAAACAGTTATGCAGCCTAAAAAACACAGTTTGGAGTTTTTGAGAGAACAAGCTCATTTGCGCTTCAGAACGAATGTTTTCGGCGCGGTCTTTAGAATTCGCCACGCTGTTTCATTTGCCATTCACCAATTTTTTAACGACCGCGGTTTTTATTATTTACATACACCAATCATCACTGGTTCGGACGCAGAGGGGGCAGGTGAAATGTTTCACGTTACCAATTTTGATTTAGACAACATTCCAAAAGATGAAAATGGAAAAATTGATTTCTCCGAAGATTTCTTTGGAAAACCAGTAAACTTAACAGTTTCTGGTCAGCTAGAAGCGGAATTAGGCGCGTTGGCTTTGGGACAAGTTTACACTTTTGGCCCCACATTTCGAGCGGAAAACTCACACACTTCTCGTCACTTGGCTGAATTTTGGATGGTAGAACCAGAAGTTGCCTTCAACGACATTCATGACAACATGGATTTGGCCGAGGAAATGCTGAAATACATTTGCGATTATGTGATGAACAATTGTTCCGATGATTTGGCATTCTTAAATGAACGTGAAAAAACAGAACAAGCTTCCAAACCAGCGAACGAGCGAAACGAAATGAGTTTGATTGAGCGTTTGCAATTTGTTACGACAAATGATTTCAAGCGCATGACGTACACGGAAGCAGTGGAAGTATTGATGAATTCAAGTCATTACAAAAAGAAAAAATTCAAATACGATGTAAATTGGGGAACGGATTTGCAAAGTGAACACGAACGATATCTGGTTGAAAAAGAATTTAAAAGACCTGTCATTATTACGGATTATCCAGCTTCATTCAAAGCGTTTTATATGCGTGCAAACGATGGTTGTGAGCCTGGAAAAGAAACAGTTGCAGCAATGGATATTTTGTTCCCAGGAATTGGGGAAATGGTTGGTGGATCTCAGCGAGAAGAAAGATTGGAAGTCTTGAAACAAAAATGCACCGACTTTGGAATTGACGAAGAAGAAATTTGGTGGTACATGGAGTCTCGTAAATTTGGCTCTGTTCCTCACGCTGGGTTTGGTTTAGGGTTTGAGCGCATGGTGATGTTCGTAACAGGTATGGCCAACATTCGTGATGTTATTCCTTTTCCAAGAACTCCTGGCAATGCAGAATTTTAAAAAGAATTCTGTTGGAAAACAAATGAATAGTAAGCCGTTCTCCGAAGTCTTTCGTTTAAAATCGTTAAATTCAAAAATAGTTTTTATTCATTCCTACCCCAATTACGTCTAAATTTATATCTTTGAAAAAAATATAATAGTATGTCTGATAATTTTTTTGAAAAAACAACTGCAGGAATTGGATTTGTTTTTACAGTAATCGCTTTGATTATTCTTGTAGCTATCTTAATTTGGGGATAATTTATAAACTATCTTTCCTTGAAGATAGTTTATAAATAAGGAAACAAAAATTTAAAAATCTTCAAAGGGTGTAATGCTGAATCGTGTAAATTATAAAACCTAACGATGCCTATAAATGCAATTTTTGGTTGGTTAATAAAAAAACGGATTAGTCAGATTGACTCCATTCGCAAAAATCCCTTGAGTGTTCAAGAATCGGTATTCCATTCATTAATAAAGGCTTCAGAAAACACGGAATGGGGTTTAAAGCACAACTATTCAGAAATTGAAACCTACGATCAATTCAAAGCGAATGTTCCGATTCAGGATTACGAGGAGGTAAAACCGTATATCGAACGCGCAATCGACGGGGAAGAAAACATCCTCTGGCCAGGCAAGACCAATTGGTTCGCTAAATCATCTGGTACCACTTCAGATCGGAGCAAATACATTCCCGTAACCAGAGAATCTTTGGAAAGTTGTCATTATAAGGGTGGAAAAGACCTCTTGGCTCTGTATTATGAAAATTACCCAGATGCCAATTTATATAGTGGAAAACATTTGGTAATTGGAGGGAGTTCTATTCTCAATGATTCTGGAAAAGACTCTTATACCGGTGACTTATCCGCAATTATTGTTCGAAATTTGCCTTGGTGGGCTGAAATTAAACGAACTCCTTCCCGAGAAATTGCGCTGATGAGTGATTGGGAGCCCAAAATTGAGTTGATGGCGCAAGAAACCAAAGACGAAGATGTTTGTATCTTGACTGGAGTTCCAAGCTGGACCTTGGTTTTAGCACATCGCATATTGGAAATCACGGGGAAAAAAAATTTGAAAGAAGTTTGGCCTAACTTAGAGCTTTTCATGCATGGAGGTGTCAGTTTTGAACCTTACCGTGCTGAATTCAATAAAATCATCCCAGATGGCTCCATGCATTACGTGGAATCTTACAATGCTTCTGAGGGAATTTTCGGGATGCAAGACTTGACAGATCAGAAAGATTTATTGCTGATGTTGGATTATGGGATTTTCTATGAATTTATTCCAATGAATCGATTTGATGGAATTAAGAGCAAAGAGATCTGCGCACTAAAGGACGTTGAATTAAACCAAAATTACGCCTTGGTTATTTCAACCAACGGTGGTTTGTGGAGGTATATTTTAGGTGACACCATCCAATTTACGAATTTAGCGCCTTATCGCTTTAAAATTACGGGAAGAACAAAAAGTTTTATCAATGCTTTTGGGGAGGAATTGATTGTTGATAACGCAGAGCAAGCAATAGCATTTGCTTGTGAACAGACGGACTCACAAATAGTTGATTACACTGCTTCTCCCATTTACATGAAATTTGCAGTGGATGGAAACAAAGGACAACACGAATGGATTATTGAATTTTTAAAAGAACCTGAAAACCAAGAAAAATTCGTACAGATATTGGATGAAAAATTACGTGAAATCAATTCCGATTACGATGCAAAACGAACAAAAGACATCGCATTATTAGGACCTAAACTGGTGATGGCACCCGCTGGTACTTTTAACCAATGGCTTAAATCAAAAGGAAAGTTGGGTGGACAACATAAAGTTCCACGATTAGCTAATAACCGAGAATTTGCGGAACAGATTTTGAGTCTCATCTGATTTCATAATTAAATCGTATTTTTAATGAAATTTTATTGCTGCGATATGAAATCTTTATTGCTTATGTGCATTTTGTTTCCGCTATTTTCCCATTCACAAGATTCCATTGTGTGGAAACTAGAGTGGAAATTGGTGATCGAAAATGCGATTTGGGAAGTGGACTCATTTGGTAATCTCATCATCAATGAGGGTGATAAATTACAAAAATACGACTCTATAGGGCGTCAAACTTTCTCGCAAAGCAATAAAAATTGGGGGAAATTTACCAGCATAGATGCCTCCAATCCGATGAAAATTCTTTTATTTTCGGAAAACCAACAATTGATTTCTTATGTTGATAATACCTTGAGTGGACAACAGGATTTGATCGATTTAAATCAACTCGATTTTTCTTATGTAACCCTTGTTGCCACATCAGGTCAACCAGACAAACTGTGGGTTTTTGATTCGGACAATTCTAAAATTGCCTTGATTTCAAGAAATGTAATACAACAACAACGCATCGAAAACATCCGAGGACTTTTAGGGTGTAAGGATGTGAAGCAGTTAGTTGAAAAGGACAATAATCTTTATTTAATTGATGCACAACAAGGTATTTTAAAATTTGACATTTATGGAACTTTTATTGCCAAATGGAAAGTAAAAGGTCTTGATTTTGTGCATTTTGAAAATGAGTATGCGTATTATGTTGTAGGGGATGCGCTAAAAGTAATGTCTTTAGAAACGGATAAAACACATTCTTATATACTTCCAGTGAATGAGGTTGTAAAAATCAAAAAAGGCGCCAACTCAATGTATTTAGAAACAGAAAATGAAATTTTAAAATATTCCATTCAAATTTTAAAATAAATCAATAAAGTATCGACAATATTAGTAATTTAGTCAATCTTAAAAAGAAATTGAATATGCATATCGCAGTAGCTGGAAATATTGGAGCAGGGAAAACAACGTTAACCAAGTTGTTGGCAAAACATTATGGTTGGGAAACACATTTCGAAGACGTGGAACAAAATCCTTATTTGAATGATTTTTATGACGATATGCAAAGATGGTCTTTCAACCTTCAAATTTATTATCTGAACAGTCGATTTACTCAAATTCAAGAAATTCGACAAACGGATAAGATGATCATTCAGGATCGAACCATTTATGAAGACGCTTTTATTTTTGCTCCCAATTTACATTCGATGGGGCTGATGACAACCAGAGATTTTGAAAATTATTTTTCGCTTTTCAACCTCATGGAATCGTTCATCTCGGCACCCGATTTATTGATTTACTTAAGAGCTAGCGTTCCAACACTCGTAAATCAAATTCAATTACGAGGACGAGATTACGAAGAAAGCATCCGTTTAGATTATTTGAAGCGTTTGAATGAGCGCTATGAAGCTTGGATCTCAACGTACGATAAAGGAAAGTTATTAATCATCGATATTGATAACAATCGCTTCCCAGAAAGTCAAGAAGATTTAGGTGCAATTATCAATTCCATCGATGCGGAAATAAACGGGTTGTTTTAATTCATCTTTATTTCAATGTATTGGATGTTCTTTCATCCAAGGAGACTTATCCCAAATGGCAGAAGATTTAGTGGTTTTAGTGAATGAACAAGACGAAGAAATTGGGATTATGCCCAAATTGGAGGCGCATCAAAAGGGTCTTTTACACCGGGCTTTTTCAGTTTTGATCTTTAATTCTAAAAATGAAATGCTGATTCACCAAAGGGCTCTGGGAAAATATCATTCCGAAGGGCTCTGGACCAACGCATGTTGTTCTCATCCCAAACCCGGGGAATCGGTAATGGAGGCTGCTCATCGAAGGTTAAAAGAAGAAATGGGATTTGATTGCAAAGTAACACCTAAATTTCATTTTATTTATCAAACTTCGTTGGAAAACAACTTATTTGAACATGAATTTGATCATGTTTTAACTGGGATTTATGAAGGCGATTTTACGCCAAATCCAGCAGAAGTAATGAATTACAGATGGATTGCAATTGCTGATTTAAAAAAAGAAATCAATTCACATCCAGCGTCGTTTACGTTTTGGTTTAAGGCGATCATGGAGAAGTGTTAAATCAATGGTAATCTTTCTCAAGCTAAGCGAAAAGAGTTAATTTTGTGCCCAATGAATGATGAATTATGAAAGTTTGTAGAAGAGAAACCTTTAATGCGGCACATCGTCTGCATAATCCTAGTTTAACCGATGAAAAAAATGTGGCAATTTTCGACAAATGTAATAACCCAAATTACCACGGACATAATTATGTTCTAGAAACTTTCGTCGAGGGTTCAATCGATTCCGAAACAGGATATGTCATTGATCTAAAGATGTTAAGCGAAATCATTCACGAGGAAGTTTTAGAATCTTTTGACCACCGAAACCTGAATTTAGATTGTCCTGAATTTGCCAATTTGATTCCCACTGCGGAGAACATTGCAGTTGTCATCTGGAATAAACTCCGTCTTCGATTGGATCCTAAATTTGATTTAGAAGTTCGACTTTGGGAAACCGATAGAAACAGTGTTTTATACGCTGGAAAATAATAGATACACTCACTGAAACTCTTTGTTTTTAAAAACGAGAAATGTTTCTAATTTCAATCAGGTGATTTTTAAAAAACCCATTCAATTATATGTAGCTTCCTTTTCAGGCTTGTCCAAACCAGCTTGGATGTTAGCATTGGTGATGTTGTTGAATCGTACGGGCGCGATGGTCATTCCGTTTTTGGCTATTTATGTGACCAAAGAACTTCATTTTTCAAAAGTAGAAGCAGGGATTGTTTTGAGCACCTTTGGAATAGGTTCCGTCATAGGTTCCTTACTGGGTGGTTGGCTAACGGATAAAATCGGGAGTTTCCGAGTTCAATCTTTGAGTTTGTTTCTCTCTGCACCCATTTTTGCCTTGATTCCTCAGTTCACATCGCTGTATGGCGTTGCTGGAATCATTTTGTTATTGAGCATCATCGCTGAAACTTTTCGCCCATCCAATTCAGCATCCATCAGTTTGTATGCCAAACCCGAAAACATCACGCGAGCGTTTTCTTTGAATCGAATGGCAATTAATTTAGGCTTTTCATTCGGCCCCGCAATGGGCGGACTTTTAGCCACCATTTCTTATTCTTGGTTATTTTATGGAAATGCAGTTGGAGCTTTGGTTACTGGATTTGTGTTTTATGGATATTTTCGATTTAAACGGAAAAACAGAAAATCGTTGGTCATTCATGAAACCATCCTAAATCCAGAAATTGTGGACGACGATCGCTCTCCTTATAAAGATCGCTTGTTCCTTATTTTTAGTTTGATGTGTGTGCTTTACTCGGTTGTTTTCAGTCAATTGATTAGTGTATTACCTCTTTTCTATGAAGATGCAATTCGCATGACACAAGCTGAGATAGGTTTGATTTTAGGTTACAGTGGACTTTTCATTGTTCTTACTGAAATGGTGATTGTTCATTACCTAGACAAAAAACTAGACATTTACACCAACATCGTCATTGGAACAGCGTTAATCGGCTTGAGCTTTCTTTTACTGCTGTTCTCTCACAGTACATGGATGCTTTATCTTTCCATGACTCTTTTGTGTATTTCTGAGATTTTAGTTTTGCCATTTATTTCAACCGTTGCAGCCGTTCGATCTAGCAAAAGATACAAAGGTGCGTACATGGGGGTGAATTCCTTAAGCTTTTCTATAGCGTTGATTATTACACCTTATTTAGCAACCCAATTGCTCACTGTTTACGGGTACGATATTTTATGGATTGTGAACACCGCGATTGCATTGCTCGCTGCATTGGGGTTTTATTTTATTGGTAAGAAAATGACCTTGGAGAAAAAGGTTTGAGACGGATTTTCATTCTGTGCTTTTTTTTGTTTATAAAAGTTTTTACATTTGATTTACAGGGTTGTATTGATTTAAATTTAATTCGAGTTTCACAAACCAGAAACTATTAATGTCTTTCTTTTTGAATGAAGAATTTCAATTACATCCTTTTGATTCGAAGCATTTACCCATGTTTTACTCATTGAAAATGGGAGAAAAGTGTGTTTTATCAGTTTTTTTTCTTGGAGAAAAGTGTGTTATTTTAGTTTTTTTCTTGGAGAAAAGTGTATATTTACAATAAATAATCAAGAAAAAAATGTATCGGTCAATAATCAATAATCTGAAAAAGTGGAAGTTATCTCCAGAAAGGAAGCCGCTCATTTTTTCAGGTGCTAGACAAGTTGGCAAAACCTATCTGTTGAAGGAATTCGGAAAAAAGGAATACAAACAAATGGCATACATCAATTTTGAACATCCGAATGCTCCGAAAAACCTCTTTGAAGTGGATTTTGATGCCGACAGAATTATAACCGTTTTGAATGCTTATTGTAATCTTAAAATAAATTCAGAAGATACCTTGATTATTTTTGACGAAATTCAGGCAGCTCCCAAAGGACTTACCGCCTTGAAGTATTTTTATGAAAACGCCCCAGAATACCATGTTATAGGAGCTGGTTCACTCTTGGGTGTAAACATTCATCCAGGAGAATCTTTTCCTGTTGGAAAAGTGGACTTTATGAAACTTTTCCCGATGTCTTTTCCCGAATTTTTATTGGCAATGAATGAAACGGGAATGGCAGAACTTTTGGAAAAAAATGATTTGGAAAACTTACATTTCTTCAAACAAAAGCTAATCAATTATCTGCGTTATTATCTGTTTGTAGGTGGAATGCCCGAGGCGGTAAGCGATTTTGCTGAAAATCGTGATTGGAAAAGCGTCCGATATATTCAAGATCAAATCATTGCTTCGTACCGAAATGACTTTTCAAAACACGCTCCCAAAGAAATTCTGCCTCGCATCAATATGGTTTGGGATAGTATTCCCTCTCAATTGTCAAAAGAAAACAAAAAATTTATTTACGGCGTAATTAAAGAGGGAGCAAGAGCAAAAGATTTTGAATTGGCAATTCAATGGCTCACAGATGCAGGATTATTGTACAAAGTGTATAACACATCCAAACCTGCTTTGCCTTTGGTTGGTTATCAGGAATTATCGGCTTTTAAACTGTTTCACAACGATGTAGGATTATTAGGCGCAATGTCCAAACTAAACGCCAAAACCATTGCTAATGGAGATGTTATTTTCAGTGAATTTAAAGGAGCACTGGCAGAACAATACGTTTTTCAGCAACTTATTCAAAATGAAACACTTTATATTTTTTATCACACCTTCGACAATAGCAAATACGAACTGGACTTTCTGGTGCAAACTGAAAATGACGAAATCATTCCCATTGAAGTCAAAGCAGGAGAAAGTTTAAAATCAACTAGTTTCAGACTTTTTTGTCAAAAAAATAATCCCAAGATTGCTGTGCGAACTTCATTGTCAGATTATAAAAGAGAAACTTGGATGACCAATATACCTTTGTATGCAGTCAATGGAATTAAATAAATTCGTCAAATGAGCTTCAGATCATTTATCATTTGATTCATTAAATGGATGAGGAAAAGTGTTTTTGGCGTACCGCTATTTTCGCCGTTCGCGATGCGGAAATGGTTTAACGCCTCGACTTTATAATTTATCTTCCTTAATCCAAGATTTATTTAATCTTCATAAACCCACCACAATTCTCATCCCTTTTCAACGAATGTTCCACAATTAACATCCCGACTTCAATCTGATTCAATAGTTCCATGATTTTCCAATTCAATGGATGTTTTTGAGTTGCGTTTTCCAAAATGGATTTCCATTCAGTCATTCTGTTTTGAGCATTTTTTAAATCAGCATCATTTCGAACAATTCCCACGGACGAACTCATCAACGCTTGTAGTTCAGTTTTGAGATCTTGCAGTTGAATTTGATGCACCTCGCTCAAAGAAATGTCATCTGAATCGATACTATTTCCCAATGAATCTGGTAAGGGTTTATATTCTAGTTCGCAAGCTGCGAGATATTTGTAAATATTATCTGCATAAACCAAGGCTTCCAATAAAGAGTTGGATGCCAGTCGATTTGCTCCGTGAAGTCCAGTTCTGGAAACTTCGCCACAGGCAAATAAATTCTGTATGCTGGTTTGTCCGTTGGTATCCACGTCCACACCGCCACAAAGATAATGTTGCGCTGGAACAACGGGAATCCAATCTCTCGCTGGATTCACGCCTTTTGAGATGCACGTTTGAACAATGGTTGGAAAATGCTTCTTGAATTTATCCATGTCTAAATGCATGCAATCTAAAAATACGCACGGTTCTCCCGATTTTTTCAATTCCATGTCAATCGCTTGAGAAACAATGTCTCTGGAAGCTAATTCGCCGCGCGAATCAATTTTCAGTAAAAAACGTTCTCCGCGTTTGTTCTTTAAATGTGCACCAAATCCACGAACAGCTTCCGAAATCAAGAACTTGTTTTTACTTTCTTTCTCATAAAAAACCGTCGGATGAAATTGAATGAATTCCATGTCTGAAATGTTCGCACCAGCTCGAAATGCCATCGCTATTCCGTCGCCTGTTGCAATGGCAGGATTGGAACTGTGCTGATAAATATTGCCGATTCCGCCAGTCGCTAAAATGGTGAAATCTGCTTGAAAGATGGTTGCTTTTTTGCTTTCCGTATGGATTGCTTTTGCGCCGTAACATCGATTATTTTCAACCAATAATTCCAGTGCGAAATGATGGGGAAGCAATGCAATGTTATCTTGTCGGCGAACTTGCTTTAAAATTTTCTGTTCAATCTCAAATCCCGTTTGATCTTTGTGGTGCAAAACTCGCTTGGCAGAATGTCCGCCTTCCATTCCCAAATCAAAATTGCCTGTTTTGTTTTTGTCGAAATGTGTTCCCCAAGAAATAAGTTCTTGTAAGCGTTTCGGCCCGTTTTTAATCACCATTTCAACTACGGGTAATTCGCACAATCCCGCACCGGCAATTAAGGTATCTTCAATATGGTCTTGGTAAGAATCCGTAATTTCACTCGTCACAATCGCCACGCCTCCTTGTGCGTATTTGGTATTGGATTCGTCTTCATCGCCTTTGGTGATAATCGTTATTTGACGGTCTGGAAAACGAGTCGCTATTTTCAATGCGAAGGTCAAACCAGCAACTCCTGAACCCAAAATTAAATAGTTCGTCTTTTCCATCATCACGAGTTTTGAAGCATTCGATTGATTGGAATCAAGGCTTTTTTTCGTATTTTTTCTGGAATGTTTATTTCAGGATAACCGTTGACCAAGCAATCGTGTAATTTCTGCAAGGTGTTCATTTTCATAAAAGCACATTCGCTGCAAGCACACGTATTGTCTTCTTTGGAAGGCGCCGGAATGAGTGTTTTATGCGGAACTTCTTGTTGCATTTTGTATAAAATTCCCGCTTCGGTAGCAACGATGAACAATTCTCCTGGATCTGTTTTTACGAAATTGATCATGCCAGCCGTTGAACCAACATACACTGCCGTTTCCAGAATGTGCGTTTCCGATTCGGGATGTGCGATGATTTTTGCACCCGGATTTTCGTTGTAGAGTTTGATCAGTTTGTCATGCGAAAAAGCTTCGTGCACAATGCAAGCGCCGTCCCACAAAATCATCTCGCGTCCGGTTTGTTGGATGATGTATTTTCCTAAATTTTTATCGGGTGCGAAAATGATTTTTCGATCAGGCGGAACAGAATTTACGATTTTCACGGCGTTCGATGAGGTACAAACGATGTCGCTCATGGCTTTGATTTCCGCCGAACAATTGACATACGTAATCACCACGTGATCGGGATGTTGGTCTAATAATTTTCGAAATAAATCAGGCGGACAAGATTCTGCCAACGAGCAACCAGCTTCTAAATCAGGCAAAAGCACAATCTTATTTGGATTTAAAATCTTGGCGGTTTCAGCCATAAAATGCACACCGGCAAACACAATAATATCGGCATCTGCTTTGGCAGCTTCTTGCGATAGCCCCAAACTATCTCCCACGTAATCAGCAACTTCTTGTATTGCTTCTTCTTGGTAATAATGTGCCAAAATAACGGCGTTTTTTTCTTTTTTTAAGGCGATAATTTTATCTTTCAAGTTTTCCATTTGATTCATTTTTAACGTTGCGAATTACCGCAATGAATTGATTGATAGTAGGAAGAATGATGAGTGAAAGTCCAATGAAAATTCCAACGCCAAAGAGTAAGAAGATGAGGTAAAACCAATGCAATGAACTTTGCATTTCTGAAAAAGCAATGCCTTTGGTGAAATACATCCAAACACTTTTCTTAACGCCAGCTAAAACCAAAGCAAAGAAAAATACGATTAATGAAAGGTGGAAAATTTTATAACCCAAAATCATCTTTTTCAAATCTTTCTGCCAGTCGGGACTCACAAGTGATAAAATATAAGTCACCGAAGCGAGTAAAATCGTTGTATTAATTCCAATGGTTGTTCCCATCGAGTGCGCCACAGTAATGTGCGTGCCGTGGGTGTAAAAATTGATGGCAGGAATGGAAAATAAAATGGCGATGATTAAATTGAGGAAAATCCATAAATCTGCTGCCATTAAAAACTTGTATGGAAGGAAATTGATTTTAAGGGTTTCTTTGGACAAAGATTTCTTCCAATCATACAGCATGCTGATTAAAATAATCCATTCGGTCATGTTGATGGCATAAGCGAAATAGCGAATCCACGGCGCTGTTGGCAAAATGTACACATGATGAGCCCAGCCAAACATCAGGTTTGATAATCCTAAAAAATAGAAGAAAAATGCCAATTTTGTTCTTCCAACTTGGTCGTCTTTTTTGATTTTAGACATGAGGTAAATCGCCGTTCCGTAAACCAACATGTTCCACGAACCCACAAACGATCCACCTGCTTTCCATTGAATGGATAAATCGCGGATGAAATTGTTGCGGATGTAGGGTGAAAGCCAAAAATAGGCTTCGCTCAAGTGAAAAATCATAAACACGATTCCCGTTCCCCACATCCAATAATATACGGGCCAATTGCTGAGTTTACCGATAAAGGTTTTGAAATAATTGATTCCAAAAAATATCCATCCCAGTAAGATTGGAACAATCAGCAAGGCAGGAAATTCCAAATATTCTTTTCCTCCAAATTTCCCGAAAGCATACGCTGTATAAATTGCAATTCCGGTCGCGACAAACAACCACAAGTGGATTTTCATCAGCCGTTGGCTGTGAAGTTTTACCTCAGAAGCGTTTGAAATGTAGAAATACAATCCGCCGGTTGCACACAAAATAATCCAAGACAAAGCGCTGGTTGCGTGAAAGGGGCGAAGGCTGTTGAAGGGTAAACTTTCTTTGAGGAAATCGGGTAATAAATATTGTGTTCCTGCCAGCAATCCGAAAAGCATTGTCAAAAGGAGCGCAATCATTCCGAAGATGATGAATAAAATCGGTGTTTTTGTTTTCATTATTTAGCTTTCTGAGATTTATATTCTAGGGTTACCCAACCACTTTTTTCAATTTTTGCATTCAGATTGGGATAAATTCCTGTTTGATCGACTTCTTTTAAAAAAGCGACCAAATTGGATTTTTCTTTTTCCGTAAAATTGAATTTGGGCATCGTTTTGATTCCGCTGTTTAAAAATGCGTTGATGTACGCTTCGCCTTTTCCTTCGGTCGAATAAACATTCGTTAAATCAGGGCCTAAATATCCGCCCAAACCGTAAAGTTGATGACAAGAAAAACAATTATTTTGTTGCCATAAATTTTCTCCAGCAATTGCTTCGCGACTCAAGAGCAAATCACTTTTCGGGTTGGTTTTCGTATAAACGGCGAGGTTATAAATGGCAAAAATGGTGATCAGAACAGCTAAAAATCCCATGTAAAAGCGGGTTGAAGAAGTACGTTTCATTTTATTAATTTGAATTAATTGCCAAAGATATTTTTAAATAGGATAAAAAGGTATGATTTGAATCAGTTTTTATGAATTGAATTTAGTTCACCTTTGCATTTAGTTTCAAAAGTTGAAACAAAAATCAGAATTACAAAAGATGAAATCGTTTTATCTAATTCAAAACAAGTGTATTAATTATGAGTCTTCATACTTTTCACATTCCTGTAATGGGAATCGCATATACCATCGACAGTCCAATTAAGGTTGGTCAGTTGGGAATATCATCTGTAGTTTCCATCATGGACGATGAGATTATTGAAAAAATGAATGCATTTTACAGCGAAAAATTCAATCGCCCGTATATAGAAATTACCAAAAAAATTCAAGATTACCGTTCGAAGCGCATTACTTCGTATTTGAATTTGATGGAAGATATTATTTCAGAAAAATTTGAAGCCTTCAAAACAGAACTTTCTGAAAGCAAAATCAAATTGGAAAATTACTTGAATACCTTGCCGAAGAAATCAGAAATAAAAAAACGAATTCAAGATTTTATAGGTGATGGAATTTCACTTCCCGAAGGAATTCGAGAATTCATTGATCAACACCTGATGCCAGGGAAAGTAGATGTCAACATCATGACGAAAGTCGATCGCGAGAATTACATTAAAAGCGAATTGCTTCCGCAAGAAATGAACGACGCACACAGCGCTTTGCGAGGTTTTGCGAATAGTCAATTAAATTCATCACTTATTTTATCAGCAGGATTAAACCCGCGATTGGTTTCATACATGGAGACTTTTGAGGATTTTTATCCAACTGTTCGAGGCGATGTCAAGAAAAAAATCGTTCTCAAAGTAAGTGATTTCCGCTCTGCGATGATTCAAGGAAATTTCATGGCGAAAAAAGGACTTTGGGTTTCTGAATTTAGAATCGAATCAGGCTTAAATTGCGGTGGACACGCTTTTGCAACTGATGGACTTTTGCTCGGGCCCATTTTGGAAGAATTTAAAACACGAAGAACTGAAGTGACACTTTCCATGCATCAACTGATGACAGATTGTTTGATAAAAAAAGGGAAAAGCATTCCTACGCTTCCAATGGAATTGAAAATCACTTTTCAAGGTGGAGTTGGAACAGCTGAAGAACACGATTTTTTACTCAATTACTACGGAGTTGATTCTGTAGGCTGGGGAAGTCCGTTTTTGCTCGTTCCCGAAGCAACCACCGTTGATAAAGATACCATCCAATTGCTCGCTAAAGCGAAAGAAGACGATTTGTATTTGAGTCACATTTCTCCTTTGGGAATTCCTTTCAACACGGTAAAAAACACCACCAACGATTACTGGAAACAAAAGCGCATAAACGAAAACAAATCGGGAAGCGCTTGTCCGAAGAAATTTTTGGCTTTGGACAAAGAATATAGCCTGGAAGGAATTTGCACCGGTTCTAAAAAATACCAAGATCGGAAATTGAGTGAATTAGAAACTGAAAAAGACCAATTGAGTGCGGACGATTTTCAGAAACGCAAAAATAAAATCACCGAAAAAGCCTGTTTGTGTGTAGGACTAGGAAATTCAGCTTTCATCGAAAATGGATTTGAAATCAAAGGTCAGCAGCAAGGCGTGGTTATTTGTCCCGGACCAAACCTGGCATATTACGACCGAGAATACAGCTTGTCAACGATGATGAAGCACATTTACGGATACATCCCGAGCATTGCGACTTCCAATCGTCCGAATGTTTTTGTGAAAGAATTGACCATCTATGTCGATTATTTGAAAAATGAATTGGAAGAAGCTGGTGTTGAATTATCGGTAGGACAGATCAAGAAACACACGATTTTTAAGGATAATCTTTTGTCGGGAATTCGTTATTATCAAACCTTGTTCTCGGAAAACAAACAATTTAGGAGTGCAGAGGTGAATGATATTTTTGAAATATTTGTTCTGGAGTTGGAGGAACTTTTGAATGTAAAGGTTGAAATTTGAATTAAATAAAAAAATCTTTGACGTAAAATTTCGAGGTGTAAAACACCACACATTCAAATATATTCCATACCTTTGCACCGTTATTACCGAAAAGTTCGGGATGACTACATAATAAACATTATATAATTTTAGCATGTATTTAGCACCAGAAAAAAAGGCTGCGATCTTCGAAAAGCACGGAGGATCAGCAACAAACACAGGTTCTGCGGAAGGGCAAATCGCTTTGTTCTCTTACAGAATCGCTCATTTAACTGAACATTTGAAGAAAAATCGTCAGGATTTCGCGACACAAAGATCACTTCAATTATTAGTAGGTAAAAGAAGAGATTTGTTGGATTACTTGAAAAAGAAAGAAATTTCAAGATACCGTGCAATTGTTAAAGAACTAGGACTTCGTCGTTAAGATTTCAATAACAAGCATTTGGAGATGGCAATCGAAGCAATTCGTTTGCCTTTTCTGTTTATAAAACGGATCGTTTTTACGACACGTTTTCAAAGAAATGTAATTATACAAATATGAATATAGGAACAAAAAAGTCCATCATTACAGGAGGTAAAGAAATCTCTATCGAGACTGGAAAGTTAGCAAAACAAGCTGACGGGTCGGTAGTGTTACAAATGGGCAACACGGTACTGTTAGCGACAGTTGTTGCTGCACCTACCGCAAAAGAAGGTGTAGATTTTTTACCATTGACGGTAGACTACAAAGAGAAATTTGCAGCTGCAGGAAAAATTCCAGGTGGATTCTTCCGAAGAGAAGCAAGACCTACAGACAGTGAAATTTTAATTATGCGTTTAGTTGACCGTGCATTGCGTCCACTTTTCCCAGATGATTATCACGCTGAGGTTCAATTGATGATTCAATTGTTGGCATTTGACGGTGAACACCAACCAGATGCATTATGCGGTTTAGCAGCTTCTGCTGCATTGGCAGTATCTAACATTCCTTTCGGAGGGCCGATGTCTGAAGTACGCGTTGGAAGAGTAAACGGTGAATACATTGTGAATCCAACAGTATCTCAAATGGTTGATGCAGACATGGATGTCATGGTTGCTGGTACAATCAAAGATATCGTGATGTTGGAAGGTGAGATGAAAGAAGTTTCAGAAATGGAAATGGTGGAAGTGATTAAAATCGCGCACGCTGCCATCATCGAACAATGTAAATTCCAATTGGAATTGGCTGCTTTAATTCCAGCTGCAAATCCAAAAAGGGAATATTCTCATGAAACGCATGACGAAGATATCAAAGCGCGTGTCTTCGATTTCTGCATGGAAAAATGCAAAGAAATTGCACGTCAAGGGAACCCTTCAAAAGAATCTAGAACAACGCAATTTGATGGCATCAAAGCGGAATTCTTGGAAACTTTGACGGAAGAGGAAGTGGCTACTTTAGGTGGTTTTGTTTCCATCTATTTTTCAGAAGTGAAGAAAAAAGCAATCCGCAACGTCATGTTACACGAAGGAAAACGCTTGGATGGTCGTAAATT
This sequence comes from uncultured Chryseobacterium sp., assembly GCA_964488745.1. GTDB lineage: Bacteria > Bacteroidota > Bacteroidia > Flavobacteriales_D > Crocinitomicaceae > JAQVCM01. Next base: position 102,756 of record CAZAVP010000009.1, read on the forward strand.
TGACGAAATTCGTCCAATCTGGGCTGAAGTGGATTATCTGCCAATGGTTCACGGATCTGCTGTGTTTACAAGAGGTGAGACTCAATCTTTGACTACTTTGACTTTAGGTGGTAAAATGGATGAGCAAATGTTGGACGGTGTGACGCACCGTGGAACAGAGAAATTCATGTTGCACTATAACTTCCCTCCATTCTCAACTGGTGAAGCGCGACCTTTGCGTGGAACTTCAAGAAGAGAAGTAGGGCATGGTAATTTGGCACAGCGTGCGTTGAAAAACATCCTTCCAGAGGACAATTCATACACCATTCGTTTGGTTTCTGAAATTTTAGAATCCAACGGTTCTTCTTCCATGGCAACTGTTTGTGCAGGTACTTTGGCATTGATGGACGGTGGAGTCAAAATCAAAGCGCCCGTTTCTGGTATCGCTATGGGATTGATTGCAGACGATGGTAAATTCGTTGTTTTGTCTGATATTTTAGGTGATGAAGATCACTTGGGAGACATGGACTTTAAAGTTACTGGTACTTCAAAAGGAATCACAGCTTGTCAAATGGACATCAAAGTGGACGGACTTCCATACGAAGTTTTGATTCAAGCATTGGAACAAGCAAAAGCAGGTAGAATGCATATTTTAGGTAAAATGTTGGAAACGATAGCTGCACCTAATCCAGATTTCAAGCCACAAACACCAAGAATTGAAGCGTTCGTTGTTCCAAATGAAATGATTGGAGCAATCATCGGACCTGGAGGAAAAATCATTCAGGCAATGCAGAAAGAAACGAATACCGTTATTACAATCGAAGAAATCGAAGGTGGTGAAGGTAGAGTTCAGGTTATGTCAAACAACGGTGATGATATGAATGCAGCTGTTGGACGAATCAAAGCAATTGCTTTCCCTCCAACGGTTGAAGAAGGGAAAGAGTACGAAGGAAAAATCAAATCTTTACAAGCGTATGGCTGTTTCGTTGAGATTCTTCCAGGAATCGATGGATTGATTCACATCTCCGAGTTTAACTGGGAAAAAATTGCTAAAATGGAAGACGTTTGCAAAGAAGGTGACATCATCCGTTTCAAAGTAATGGGTAAAGACGAAAAAACGAAGAAATGGAAACTTTCTCGCAAAGTCTTATTGCCAAGACCAGAGAAAAAAGAAGCACCATCAGCTTAATTAGTTGATGATCTGACATCTATTAATCCTCGTTTGCTTTGCAGACGGGGATTTTTTTGCCACGGATTATTTTGAAGTGAAAGGCGTGTTCGTTTTTACCGCAAAGAAGGCGCCAAGTTTTTCGCCAAGTACGCGGAGGAGTTGCAG